>NZ_JBICZE010000019.1:0-195495 GCF_043201735.1 Kitasatospora sp. NPDC048286 | reverse complement strand
GGCAAGCAGCTGCTGATCACCCGTGGCGCGCTGACCACCTTCTCGATCGCCAACGACGTGGCCAAGTACTTCGCGATCATCCCCGCGATGTTCGCCGGGGTCTACCCGGGCCTGAGCCACCTCAACATCATGGGCCTGCACAGCCCCCAGTCCGCGATCACCTCGGCGATCGTCTTCAACGCGCTGATCATCGTCGCGCTGATCCCGCTCGCCCTGCGCGGCGTGCGCTACAAGCCGTCCTCGGCCCCGGCATTGCTGCGGCGCAACCTCGGCGTGTACGGGGTCGGCGGCCTGATCCTGCCGTTCCTCGGGATCAAACTCATCGACCTCGTGGTGCGGTACATCTACTGACGCTCACCGGGAGCCCCCGTGCCGACCTCGCTCCGCAGCTGGATCCGCGTCCACCTGACCGCCGTGCGGATGCTGCTCGTCTTCACCGTGCTCTGCGGGCTGGCCTACCCGCTGGCGCTCACCGGGTTCTCCCAGGTCGCCCTTCCCGGGCAGGCCAACGGCTCGCTGCTGCGACAGCACGGGCAGGAAGTCGGCTCCAGCCTGATCGGCCAGTCCTTCGACCTGCCCAGGACGAACCCGGCCGACCCGAAGGAGCAGCCCCGGCCCGATCCCCGGTGGTTCCAGCCCCGCCCCTCGGCCGCCGGCGCAGGGTACGACCCGACCGCCTCGGGCGGCTCCAACCTCGGCCCGAACAGCGACGACCTGCTGAAGGCCGTGAACGACCGCCGCGCGGCCGTCGCCCGCTTCGACGGCGTCGCCCCGGACCAGGTCCCGCCGGACGCGGTCACGGCCAGCGGCTCCGGCCTCGACCCGCACATCTCCCCGGTCTACGCCGACGAGCAGGTCAACCGCGTCGCCACGGCACGAGGCCTGGATCCGGAGGTGGTCCGCCGGCTGGTCGGGCAACACCGGCAGGGACGCGACCTGGGCTTCCTCGGCCAGCCTCGGGTGAACGTCGTCACCCTCAACCTTGCCCTCGCCCGGCTCGACCGGCCACGCCGCCCAGTCCCCCACGACCTCCGGACGCTGTGTGACGAACCGGTACGACGTGACCGCCGGGACGATGCTCTGCGGCGGCAGGGAGGTGTCGACGAGCAGTTGTCCGGACTCGGGGGCGTACGCGGCCGCCCCGGAGCACGCGCTGCGCCGCGCTGCCGACGACCCCGGCCGGCCCGGCCTGCACGGCTGAAGGCGGGGCAGGCGGGCCGACCGGGGGCGGCGTCGTGGCGTCAGGCTTCGGCGCCCATGTCGACCCAGTTGGTGACGTTGGCGATGGCGCCCTCCTTGACCGGGGCGTGGTGGTCGCTGGTGAGGACGCCGATGCGCAGGCCGTTCAGGACCAGGGCGACGGCGTTGCCGTTCCCGGCCACGTCGAACCAGTTGGTGAAGTTGGCGACGGCGCCCTCCTTGACCGCGGCGTGGTGGTCACTGGTGATGACCCCGATGCGCTGGCCGTTCAGGACCAGGGCGAGGGCGTTGCCGTTCCCGGCGACGTCGAACCAGTTGGTGAGGTCGCCGACGGCACCCTCCTTGACCCAGGCGTGCCCGTCGGTCGTGATGACGCCGATGCGCCGGCCGTTCAGGACGAGGGCGGTGGCGTTGGCGTCCGAGCCCATGTCGACCCAGTGGGAGACGTCGGTGACGGCGCCCTCCTTGACCCAGGCGTGGTGCTCGCTGGTGAGGACACCGATGCGGGTGCCGGACAGGGCCAGCGAGAGGGCGTTGCCGTTCACGGCCACGTCGAAGTATCCGGCGGTGAGGCTGCCCTCCTTGACCCAGGCATGGTGGTCGCTGGTGACGACGCCGATGCGGTTGCCGTCCAGGACGATCGAGAGCGCGTCGCCGCCCTCGTCGACCCATCCGGCGAACAGGCTGCCCTCCTTGACGTAGGCGCGGCCGCTCCTGTCGATGACGCCGATGCGGTTGCCGGACAGGGCCAGCGAGGTCGCCCCTTCGTACTGCTGGACCCATCCGCGGGAGTCGACGGTGCCGTCCTTGACGAACACGCGGCCGTCGGTGGTCAGGACGCCGATGCGGCTGCCGTCGACGGCGAGGCCGGCGATCGTTCCGGGCGCCGGGGCCGGGCCGGCGATGCGGGGGCTCTCCACGGCCGCCGCCTGGCCGACGGCCGGTGCGGCGGTCACTGCTGACGCCGCGATGGCCAGGACGGCCAGGGCACGGCGCACGGTCTTGGTGGCGTTACGCATGATCTTTCCCCTTTTCCTCTGGAAGGAATTACTGGCGCGGGACGTCTCCCGGGAAGCCGGCTGGTGCGTCGAGAGGCGGGCTTGCCGCCCTGGGCGCAGGTGACAGTCGGGGCCGCGGCGGGACAAGGATCTGCCGCACGTCGGAGCGTCGGAGCAGCAAGGGCAGAAGAATTCATGTACATGACATATGTGCGTCAGGCCGGTCCCCTGGGGCGCGTTCGGCCGGATGTGAAGCAACTATGCAGAGCATCCGTCAGATCTGCAAGGCCGGGCCTCCCGTGGGCACAACTCCCAACCCCCTTCCGGTCGGAGGCCGTTCGGGCACGGGACCCCCCTGGAAAACTCGGATACCGGAAGTCCGCCGGACCCGGACAGAATGAGGCGGTGCGGGCCGTCGCCACGAAACGCGCCCCGACCCTCTTCGTCGGTCGACCGTGGAGCAGCACATGCGTTCCCTCGCCCCCTCCCGGGAAAGTACGGCCGCCTCGGCCGCGGCCACCGGTGACACCGCGGGGTTCCTCCGCGCGTCGCTGCCCCTCCCGGAAGCCGTCCGTACCGCCGCCGGTACCTGGACGGCGGCTCAGGAAGCCATGGTCAGCCCTGCGGCGCCGCCGCCGCGGCTCAGCACGACCGACCGGATGTGGTCCAGGGCCCGGGCGTAGTCGGCGCGGCCCGGTTCGCGGCGGACGGCCTCGGTCAGGTCGAGGACCCGGTAGGGCGGACCGAGGTCCGTCAGCTGGGGGACGAACTCGGCCTTGGTGACGGTCCAGCGCTGCCCGGGCCCGGTAGGCGGCGAGAAGGTGAACCGGGCGATCGAGCTCCAGTTCCCCCGCGGGTCCTCCGCTCCGGTGGGGTTGAACATGTGGCCGGCGAGCTGGTCGCCCAGGCCGTAGACGATCCAGGTGTCGTTGATCTTCTCGTAGGCCTGCGGGATGTGGGCGTGGGTGCCGAGGACCAGATCGATGTCGGGCCGACCGGGGCTCTGCCCGGCGGTCAGGTCGCGGGCGAGGGTGAGCTGTTGCTCGTTCGGGGCGTCCTGCCACTCGGTGCCCCAGTGGAGACTGACCACCACGATGTCCGCCCCCTGTTCCCGGGCGGCCCTGGCGTCGGCGAGGATCCGCTCCCGGTCGATGAGGTTGACCGCCCAGGGGCGCTCCTTCGGCAGCGGGATGCCGTTGGTCCCGTAGGTGTAGGCGAGTTGGGCCACCGTGGCGCCACCTGCCGTGAGCAGTGCGGGGCGCCCGGCCTCGTCGGCGCTGCGGGCGGATCCGGTGTGCTTCAGGCCGACGGCGTCCATGGCGTCGAGCGTGCGCCGGATGCCGTCGGGCCCGTCGTCGAGGGTGTGGTTCGAGGCCGTGTCGCAGGAGGTGTAGCCGGTGTCCTTGAGCGCCCGGGCCACCTGCGGGGGCGACTTGAACGACGGGTAGCCGGTGAAGGGCCCGCCGTCGGCGCCGTACACCGTCTCCATGTGGCAGATGGCCAGGTCGGCGGCGCCGACGACCGGCTCGACTCCGGCGAGCATCCGGGTGAAGTCGTAGCCGTCGCCCCCGGCGTCGTCCCGGGCCTGCCGGATGATCTCGGTGTGCGGCAGCACGTCCCCCGTCGCGACCAGCGTGAACGCCCGGGGCCCCGGCGGGGTCGGTGCGGCCGTGGTACCGGGATCCCGCGGCGGCGACGGCACGGCCTGCCGGGCCTGCGGTGCCCCGCACCCCGCGAGGGCGAGCAGCAGGGCGGTGGCGGCTGTGAGGATCTCTCGGCGCGGGAATCGCATCGTCGGCTCGTCCCATGATCGGCGGGTGTGACGGTCCGACTATGCGAGCCGTCGACCGGCCGACGCGGAACCCGCGCCCTGGGATCACCCGACGGGGCCAGCCGCCTCGCGCGACGGCGCCGCGGCGCCGCGGCCGTACGGCGCGGCGCCCGGGAGGACCGGCTCCCGCGACCGGTCCGGCCCGACGGTGTCGAAGCGGGCGGCGGTCTCGGTGCCGACCGGCCTCATGCTGCGGCGTTCACCCGGTGCCGGATGCCGGTGCCGCCTGGGTGAGGCTGTCCGTGATCAGGCCGAGGGTGAAGTCGAACCGGTCGTGTCCGGTGCCGGAGGTCAGCTCGGCGGCATGGCGTCGGGTCTGCGGAAACGTGTCGGCCGGCAGTGCGGTGAACCGGTGGATCAGCTCCTCGCGGCCGAGGACCCATTCCTGGTCCGGGTGCTTGCGCCGCTGCTGGACCAGCGACTGCTCCAAGGCGTAGGCGCTGACGTAGAGGGACAGGGCGTCGAGCGCCCAGGCGGCGCTCCGCGGTTCGATTCCGCCGGCGAGCAGGATCGCCAGGAGTCCTTCCCTGACCCGCAACGCGGAGAGGTTGGTGGGGACCATGCCCAGCGCGGCACGGGAGACCCCCGGGTACTTCAGGTACTGATCGCGGATCTGCGCGTACACGTCGCGGATCTGCTCGCGCCACGCGGCCGGGTCCGGTTCGGGCAGCACGACCCCGGAGCACAGTCGGCCGACGAGCAGATCGTCGATGTCCTCCTTGCCGACGATGTGTGCGTACAGCGACGACGGCCCGGTGCCGAGCACCGCGGCGACTCGACGGATGGTCAGTGCGTCGTAGCCCTCGGTGGCCACGACCTGTAGGGCGGCGTCGGTGATCCGGTCGACCGTGATGGGTTTCTTGCGGGGCGCCGCCGCGGGCTCCCCGGCGGGCTGGGCGTGGCGGGCCGCTCGGCGTTGTCGAGGATCGGAGGACATACCCGTCACGATAGCTTGACACGATCTAAGTTCGCTTCGTAGAACTTAGATCGTGCATGACGAACTAAGTTCGTCTCGGTGTGGTTCGCCTGTACCCCGCCCAGGTACCCGGGCCGGGTTCGGAGGGTCCGTCCAGGAGGTGTGTGATGCGAGTTTCCGTGATCGGAGCCGGTCTGGGAGGTCTGGCTCTCGCGCAGGGTCTGCGCAGCGCCGGGGTCGAGGCCCACGTGTACGAGCGTGACCCGGGGATCACCGCACGGTTCCAGGGCTACCGGCTCGTGCTGAACCCGATCGGTTTCCAGGCTGTGCGCGACTGCCTGCCGACGCGCCGGCACCCGCTGCTGGACGAGATCGCCATGGAGGCCTCGGCCGAGCAACTGATCCTGGACCCGCGGCTGAACGAGATCGGCAGGCTCGGCGCGGGCCGGACCGGCATCGTGGTCGACCGGCAGGTGCTGCGACACCTGCTGCTGGCCGGCCTGACCGTACACACCGATGCCGCGCTGACCGGCTACGACGTGCTGGCCGACGGCAAGGTCCGAGCCCACTTCGCCCGCCGTGACCCGGCCACCGCCGATCTGCTCGTCGGCGCGGACGGCATCGCCTCCGCGGTCCGCGGGGTGTTGTCCCCGCAGACCACTCCCACCGACACCGGCATCCGGTTCGTCATCGGCCGCACCCCGCTGACCGACGAGTTCGCGGGCCTGTCCAAGGCCTACGGCTCGAAGATCGCGGGCGACGGCGTCAGCCTGCTGCTCGGCGCGATGCGCTTCCGTACCCCGCCGAAGCAGGCCGCCGAACGACTGGCCCCCGAAGTCACGCTGCCCGACATCGGCGACTACGTGCGCTGGGCCATGATCCTTCCGCCGAACGGGTCGCTCGGCGCCCCGACCGCGCAGGAGGCCGTGCTGTCCCGGATGGAGGGCTGGCATCCGGACCTGCGGGCGCTCATCGAGCAGGCCGACCCGGACAACAGCACCCTGCTGTCCATCCGGGTGGTCGAGCCTCGCGAGCGCTGGGCGCCCGGTCCGGTCACGCTGCTCGGAGACGCCATCCACGCCACCTCCCCGACCGGCGGCAACGGCGCCAACACCGCCCTGCGCGACGCCGACCTGCTGCGCCGCCGCCTGATCGGGGCCGTCGGGCGCCGCCAGGACCTCATCGGCGCGGTCGGCGACTACGAGCGGCAGATGTTCGAGTACGGCGGTGAGGCCGTGCGCCACAGCCTCGCCGCGCTACCCGCCTTCGTCCCGAACCCGGAACGACCCGAGCCGGCATGGTTTCAAGAACCTCGCGACCACGCCCCTGGAAGGCAGGGCCGAGCCCACCGAGGCGGACCGCAGGCGGGCGAAGGAGAAGATCGCCGCCCCTGTCCGGGCCAGGGCCCTGGCCCTGCGGAAAACGGTGCGACATCGAACGGATCCGCTCCTGCACCCCCGGCGTGACCCGTTCCGCAGTGTTGGAGGACGCGCCGGCGCTGGGTGCGACCCGCCGGGAACTCCGTAGGTACCAGTCATCCGTAGGAGTGTCATACCCGGGTAGCAATCGGCGAGTTGGCTCCCCGGTATGACGGCTTCGCCCTCGCCCCGCCCGTACCGTCGCTCCCGTACCGAAGGACGTGCCGGGCACGAGAGCAAGGGGACGGGCGATGGGCAGGCGGGGACGGGCGCTGGCGACGGTGGCGCTGGCGGCGACGGTAGTGCTGGGTGTGGCCGGGGCTCCCGGCGCGGTGGCGGTGGCGCAGGCCCCGGCCGGGCAACAGGCGAAGGCGGCGCTGCCGGCGCCCACCGGACCGTACGCGGTAGGCACCACCAGCGTGCACCTGGTCGACCGGGGCAGGGAGGACCCGTGGCAGGCCGGACGGCCCCGCGAGCTGATGATCAGCCTCTGGTACCCGACCGGCCGCCCCGCGCTCGGCGGAGAACGTGCGCCGTACATGACTCCCGAGGCGGCGGCGCACTTCGGCAGTGCCGACAGCGTCGGGCAGGGGGACTACGGCTTCGAGCCCGGCCGCACCGACTGGGCGGGCGTGCGCACCCACGCCCGGGTCGACGCGCCCGCGCTGCCCGGCGGGGCGCGGCCGGTGGTGCTGTACTCGGCGGGGCTGGGGGACCCGCGAACCTGGGGGACCGCACTGGTGGAGGACCTGGCCTCGCGCGGCTACGTCGTGGTGACCGTCGACCACACCTGGGAGGCGTCCGAAGTCTCCTTTCCGAACGGCGAGTTGGCCACCTCGGTGTTCCCGGAGCTGGCCAAGCAGCCCGGCCTGGACATGGGCGCGCTGCTGCGCAAGATGATCGGCACCCGGGTCGACGACACCAGGTTCGTCCTCGACGAGTTGGCGCGTCTGAAGCACTCCCGCACCCTGCCGCCCGGCGTCGGCGCCGCGCTCGACCTTGACCGGATCGGCATGGTCGGCCACTCCGGCGGCGGCTCCACCGCCCTCCAGGCCATGCGCGAAGACCCCCGGATCGACGCCGCCGTCAACATGGACGGGCAACTGCACTTCCCCGGACCGGACGGGAGGACCGGCGTCTACCTGACCGACGTCGCCGAGAAGGGCCTGGACCGGCCGTTCCTGCTGCTCGGCACCCGCGACGACGGCTCCGGCCCCCACCAGCAGCAGCCCGGCTGGGACGCCCTGTGGCGCCACAGCACCGGATGGCACGCCGACTTCACCCTCGACGGCTCCCGCCACGGCTCGTACACCGACGCCGAATCCCTGCTGCCACAGCTCGCCGGCCAGGGCGCGATCAGCTCCCACGCACTGCGCACCGACGTCGGGGACATCCGGCCCGACCGAGCGGTGCTCGCGACCCGGACGTACGTCGCCGGCTTCCTCGACCGCTGGCTGCGTGGCCACGACGACCACCTGCTGGACGGGCCCTCGGCGAGCTTCCCGGAGATGGTCTACGAGCCCTGACCGTGGTGTGGGCGAGGCCGAGGGCGGCCATCGGCTCGACCTCCTCCGCCGGTCTCGGCGTAGCCACCACCGCGGCTGAGCGCGACGTAGCGGCGCCGGTCCACGGTAGCCCTCGACGGCGCCGAGGACCCTGGCCCGCGGCATGGGCACCTTCTTCAAGACCTGCGAGGACCCGCAGGCGCGTTGGTCGAAGTGCGCGTGGTGCCGGGACCTGACCGCCGCCCATCGCGTGCATCATGCACGGTAGTTGGCTTCCAAAGCGGCGACGGGTTGCGTGGCGCGAGTAGTCGGCCGGGCCGGGTGCGGGGCCTCCCCGGCGCGCGGCCCGGAGCCCGGCCCGTGGCGCCGTCAGCCCCTGATGCCGTACGAGTCGCCGTAGATGGTCCACCGCAGCGGAGTGGCCAGGGTGAGGTTGCCGGCCTTCAGGAACACCCGTTGGACGGAGTCGACCCGGCTGGTGTCCTGGTGCGACGGGTCGGCCTTCATGGCGGCCCGGCGGGCGTCGAGGAACGCGTTCAGGTACGCGGTCTCGTCACCGCCCCGGGACGGCGGCTGGGCCTTGCTCAGCGCTGCCGCGCGGATGCCGCCGAAGCTCAGCCGGTCGCTGCCGGGGCCGTGCATGACGATCGCGTCGTAGTAGACGAACTGGCCGAGCGCGTGCAGTCCGTCCGCCTTGGCCTGGGCGACGGCGGGGTTGAAGTAGACCCGGTCGCGTTCGTCGTTCTGGGCTTGCTGGAAGGCCGGGTCCTGGGCCGCCTTGCGCCAGTCGCCGACGTAGGACGGGTCCAGGCCCGCGTGTGAGTCGGAGCCGTTCACCTTTTCCAGCGCTGGGATGTACGGCGCGAGCGCGTTGCCCGGCTTGAGCGCCTGGTAGTGCTTGACGAGCTGGAGCATGTCGCTGGTGCCCGAGGTGAACCCGATGATGCCGCCGGTGTAGCCGCGGCCGTCGTGGATGTCCTCGATGTACCTGTACTGGGCGCGCCAGTCGAGCGAGGAGTTCTCGGCGCTGGAGACCAGCTGCTGCGCGATGTCCTTCATCCGGGGAGTGTCGAGGTCGGCGCCGCCCACGGTGACGGGAGCGCCGGTGGTCGGGGCGGTGCCACCGCTGTTCCCGGGGCCGGTCGGGCTGCCCGGGCCGGTCGTAACCTTTCCGGTCGTACCCTTTCCGGTCGGGGAGCCGAGGTCGGGCTGGGGCGGCCGGCCGGCGCCCGCCTCCGGCTGACCGGGCGCGGCCCCCGGGCTGCCCGCCGTCGGCGCGGCACCCGGGCCGCTGGTCGCCGTCGAGGCGGCGGCGGTGGGCGGGGCGCTCGGCGCGTCGGTGGGTGACTCCGTCGCCGTGGGCGAGGCGGAGACCGGGTCCGTGGCCGTCACGGCGGCGCCGCTGACGGAGACCTCCGGGCGGGCCGGCGCGGGTCCGGAGGCCGCCGCCCCGGCATCGGCCGACCCACCACTGGTGGCGGCGGCGCCCACCGCTGCGCCCAGCCCACCCACGATCAGCGCGGCGATACCTGCCCGCCGTCGGACTGTCCGGCTGATCACTGTGCGCTTCTCCGTCATGGCTCCCGCCCCTCGCTCGCCGCGCCGGCCCTCGCGGGCCCGGCCGGTTCCTCCGGCCGTCACCGGCCCCTGCCGGCGTTCGTCGAGCAGAGGAACGGAGCGCGCCGGTGCGGGGGTTCAGCCCGGGCCGCCGACCCCGGCCGGACCACTGCCGTCCGACCGCCGTGCAGATCGCGGCCGTACCCGCGATCGCCGGACCCGGCACGCTCGGGGCCGACGACGACCACCCGGGACGCAGCCGTCTTCGGTCCGAACGCGGTCTCGGACGGCCTCCGGGTGGTCCTGCCGGAGGCGGCGGTGGGCCTGGCGGCGCAGTTGCGCGCGCGGGGGTTCGAACCGATCGGGATCGACGTCACCGAGCTGCTCAAGGCCGGCGGCAGCGTCAGGTGCTGCACCCTGGAGCTGCGCGGCGCCCCGGCCTGACCCGCCACCCGGCCGCCGTCCGGTGGTTCCCGTCCCCGTCGGCGTCGGCGTCGGGCCCGTCCGGCTGCCGCCGCCGGCGCCCTACGCCCGCCGGTCGGGTGGAGGCAGGATCGCGGCGGCCGGTGTCGCGGGGACCCAGCTCCCCGGGGCCCAGTTCCCCGGGACCCAGCCTTCCGACGTTCCGGGCGGCGGTGCGTCCCAGCAGTCGCAGGCCCGGTCGGAGGCCGAGCCGCCCGGGCAGGGCAGCTCCTGGGCGTCCAGTTCGTCCTGCAGCTCGGCCGGGAGCTCGCCGATGCCGGTCACCCACGTCTCGCGCTCCACGGTGTCGACCGCGTACCGGAACCGGAGGCCCGCGGCGTCGCGGTAGACCCACTGCTCCAGCTCGCGGCCGTCGATCGCGACGGTGCGCAGCGCCCCGCGCAGCGGCGTCCGCCGGCAGTCGAGCATCAGGGGGTCGTACTGCAGCTCGCACCAGATGTCGCCGGCGCGCTCGGGCTGCTCCGCCAGCAGCCGGTCCCAGACCGTCGCCAGGTCCGGACCGGCCAGTTTGGGACCGTCGCCGGAGCGGTGGCCGTGCCGGTACTCCTCGGGGCAGGTCAGCTCGGCGCGGCCGGTGGTGTACGGGCCGTGCCGGTCGGCGTCCGCGTGGGCGCCCGATGCGAGCAGCTCGGCGGTGGCCTGCCAGGTGGCCAGGGCATTGGCGAAGGGGGCCAGGAAGCCGGTGGCGGCGGTGGCCCGGAGCCCGGCGACGAGATCGTCGGCGAGCGTGGGCAGCTCGCCGACCGGCAGGAACCGGGACCACGGCAGCGCCTCGGTCAGCGCGGCCCGCGGTGCGGCGCCGGGCAGGTCCCGGACCGCAGTGGCCCCGAGCAGGGCGAGCCGGCGCTCGGCCTCGACGGCCGCGTGCTGCTCGGTCCGGCACAGCTTGCGCTCGGCGGCGACCCGGTACGGCAGCGGCTTGATCGGCGTGCCGTTGTCGGTGTGCTCGCACCCGTACGAGTACCCGGTGATCCACGGCTGTTCGGCCATCGTCTGCGCCCTCCATCGCCCCGCGCCGGTCGGCGCGCGTCCCACCCGATCGCACGGCCCCAGCGGAGGAACGGTTCACCGAGGCCCGGGCCGGCTCAGTCGGGAGCGCCGTCCGCCGCGGCGACAGCTTCGCGGCCGACGGCGCACCGTGGTGGCCGAGGAGGTGATCACGGACGTCCTCCTGGACGACCTGGCAGATCACCGGCGCGGGTAGGGTGACAGCCCGTTCGACGGGCCGAGGGCTACCACCAGCGCTTCGGCCTCGGCCACGTCGTCCCGTCGAGTGCGGGCAGGGTCAGCGTGCGTTCTCCGGGCCGGCCTCGGTCGCCGTGACGGTGGCCTCGTGCTCGGCCTTCTCCGACTGGACCGCGTCGTACAGGGCGCGCACGTTGCCGCCGCCGAAGGTGTCGGCGCCGATCCGCTCGATGATCTCGTAGAAGAGCGTGCGCTTGGGGTGGACGGTGCGGGTGAAGATCTGGAAGAGCTGCCCGGTGTGGTCCTCGTCGGCGAGGATCCCGAAGGCCCGCAGTTCGCCGACGGAGTGCCGGTCCAGGTCGACCCGGACGGCCAGGGCGTCGTAGTAGGCCTCCGGGGTGGACAGGAAGACGGTGCCGCGCTTGTCGAGCCGGGCGACGGTCTCGACGATGTCCTCGGTGGCGAAGGCGAGGTGGTGGACGCCGCCGGTTCCGTGCCGCTCCAGGAAGTCGCCGATGTGACCGGCCTCGTGCGCGGGGCTGGGGGCGAGGACGGTGAAGGTGATGTCGCCGGTGGGGCTGCGGACGGCCTTGGAGTCCATCGCCTCCTTGCCTTGGACCATCAGCTCCTCGTAGACGGCGTGGTAGCCGAAGACCCGCTCGTAGTAGGCGGTGGAAGCGGCGAGTTCACCCGTCCGCACGCTGACCGCGACATGGTCGAGCACCGTGAGCGCGGGGGCCTCGGCGGGCACCGGCAGCGGCTCGGTGACCGGCTCGAAGCCGGGCAGCGGCAGCGGGGTGCCGTGCGCCTCGGCGCCGGCCGGGCGCTGGACCAGGGTGTGGCGTACGTCGTCGAAGCCTGCGCCCAGCACGGCGGTGACCCAGCCGTCGGCCTCGGCGGGCTCGGCCAGCACGGTCGCCTCGCGGGCGACGGCGTCGGCGAACGCGGCGCGCGCGCCGACGGCGGTGAGGGCGATGTCGGCTATGCCGTCGCCGTGCCGGTCGGTGTAGGCGGTGGCCGGGTGGCCGGCGTCGAGGCCCTGGGTGACGACGAGGACGATGTCGCCCGTGCGCAGGGCCAGGGATCGGGAGGCGCCATGCGGGCCGGTGCGCTCGGCGGTGGCGTAGACCTGGAATCCGTAGCCGTCGACGAACGCCTCGGCGGCGGCGGTGGCGTCGGTGACGTACAGCTCGACGTGGCTGAGGTACGGGGCGGGAATGTTCACGGGAGGTCCTCGGGGTGATGGGGGAGCGGGAGTTCAGGCACCGTCACTGCGCTGCGGCGAGGGCGTCGGCGAGGCTCTCGTCGTCGACGCGGACGAGGTAGTGGGCGTCGTCGTTCTCGAACGGGTTGGTCGTGGTTCTCCTTGCGCTGGATGCCCCGGTCAGCCGAGGCGCCGGGCGAGGGTCCGGCCGATCTCGGCCAGGGGTTCGGGCAGGGTCATGTCGTGGTGGCCGCACTCGATCCGGTGAACGCGGAGCTCTCCGGTCAGGTTCGGGTCCCAGGCGGCGAGGGTGGGGGCCGCGGGCCCGCGGCCCTGCTCGGCGCTGAAGAACAGCACCTCGCCGTCGTAGGGCCGCGGAGTGAACTCCCGCATCAGGCGGGCATGGTGGGAGGCGATCTGTGGCAGGGCGTCCAGGGTGTGCGCGGGTATGTCGGTCAGGAGCGTCCCGTCCCGCCGGAGGATGCCGCGCGCGGTGGCGGCATCCAGTGGCGTCCCGTCGGGCCGCTGCGGCACCTCGTGGCCGAGGAAGCGCAGCAGGGCGGCCAGGACGTCGGCCTCCTGGTCGGGGCCGGGCCCGGGCTCGGCGGGTTCCGGGACGGCCGGCCGGGCCGCCGGGTAGGAGTCGAGCAGGGTCAGCAGAGCCACCCCTTCGCCGCGCTCGCGCAGCCGTACCGCCATCTCCTGTGCGACGAGGCCGCCGAACGACCAGCCCAGCAGGTGGTACGGGCCCTCGGGCTGTACGTCACGGATGACCGAGAGGTAGTCCTCTGCCATCTCACCGATGGACGAGGGGCGTTCCTCGGGCTGCCCGAGCCCCCTGGCCTGCAGACCGTACAGCGGCCGGTCCGCCCCGAGATGGCGGGTCAGGCCGGCGTACGGCCAGCTGAGCCCGGCCCACGGGTGGACGCAGAACAGCGGTGGGCGGGTTCCTTCCCGGCGCAGTGGCAGCAGGACCCCGAGGGCCTCGGCCGGGTCGTCACCGGGTTCGCCGTCCCGCACCAGGGTGGCGAGCGCGGCCGGGGTCGGAGCCTCGAACACGGCTCGGATGCCGAGTTCGGTGCCGGTCTCGGCGCGCAGCCGGCCGACCAGACGGACCGCCAGCAGGGAGTGCCCGCCGAGGTCGAAGAAGCCGTCGTCGCGTCCGACGGCCTCGTCGAGGCCGAGCACGTCGGCGAACAGGGCGCACAGCAGCTTCTCGTGTGCGTCGCGCGGCTCCTCGCGGCGGCCGCCCGCCGGGGCGAACCGCGGTTCGGGCAGCGCCTTGCGGTCGAGCTTGCCGTTCACGCTGAGCGGCAGTTCGGGCAGGGTGACCAGCGCCGCGGGGACCATGAACTCCGGCAGCAGGGAGGCCGCGTGGGCGCGCAGCCCGCCGGCGTCGGGTTCGCGGCCCGGCGCGGCGGGGACGACGTAGCCGACCAGCCGAACCTCGCCGTGCTCGTCCGCGCGGACCAGGACGGCCGCGTGCGCCACGTCCGGGTGGGCGGCCAACACGGCCTCGACCTCGCCGGGTTCGATGCGGACGCCGCGAAGTTTGACCTGCTGGTCGGCGCGCCCGAGGTATTCCACCGCGCCGTCGTCCCGCCACCGGGCGAGGTCGCCGGTGCGGTACATGCGGGAGCCGGGCGGACCGTAGGGGTCGGCGGTGAACCGTTCGGCCGTCAGGTCGGGCCGCCCGTGGTAGCCGCGGGCCAGTTGGACGCCCGCCAGGTACAGCTCGCCGGGGACGCCGGGTGGGACCGGGCGCAGGGCCGAGTCCAGCACGTACAGGCGGGTGTTCCAGACCGGCCGGCCGATCGGCACCGGGCCCGTCACGCCCGGCTCGCACGGCCAGTACGTGACGTCCACGGCGGCCTCGGTGGGGCCGTACAGGTTGTGCAGGCCGGTGCCGGGAAGCACGGTGTGGAAGCGTCCGGCGAGGTCGGCGGGGAGCGCCTCGCCGCTGCACACGACCAGGCGCAGTCCGGTGCAGTCGGCTGCCGCGGGCTCGTCGAGGAAGGCACGGAGCATGGAGGGGACGAAGTGGGCCGTGGTGATCCGCTCGTTCCGGACGAGGGCGGCCAGGTACGCGGGGTCGCGGTGGCCGTCGGGCCGGGCGATTACCAGGGTCGCGCCGGTGATCAGCGGCCAGAACAGTTCCCAGACGGAGACGTCGAAGCCGGTGGGTGTCTTGTGCAGGACCCGGTCGGCGGGGGTGAGGCGGTAGGCGGCCTGCATCCACAGCAGCCGGTTGACGATGGCCTGGTGGGTCACCGCGACGCCCTTGGGGCGGCCGGTGGAGCCGGAGGTGTGGATCAGGTAGGCGGGGTTGCGGGGATCGGGGCCGGGGCCCGCGTCCGCCTCCTCGGCGCCCGCGGGGGCGACGGCCCGGACCGGGAGCACGGTCCCGCCGCCCGGCAGGGCCGTCGGGTCGGTCCCGTCCACGGCCAGTGTGCAGACCGGCTCCGCGTCGGCCAGCAGCAGCCCTATCCGGGAGGCCGGCAGGCCCGGGTCGACCGGCACGTACGCGGCACCGGTACGGAGGACCGCGACGAGCGCGACGATCAGCTCCGTCGAACGGGGGACGGCGACCGCGACCCGGGTCTCCGGGCCCGCGCCGTGAGCCCGCAGCACATCTGCCAGGGCGCCGGCACGTGCCGCGAGTTCGGCGTACGTCAGGCGCTCGGTGCCGTGGACGACGGCCTCGGCGTCCGGGGTGCGGGCGGTCTGGGCGGCGATCAGCTCGGGGAGGGTGGCCGGGGCCACCGGCACGGCGGTGTCGTTCCAGGTGTCCAGGACCAGGGCGCGCTCGGCCTCGTCGAGCGCGTCCAGGGCGGCGAGCGGCCGGTGGGGATCGGCGGCCAGCGCGTCGAGGATCCGGTGCAGCCGCCCGGCCAGCGCGGTCACGGCGGCGGAGTCGAACACGGCGGGCTGGTGGCCGAGGCGCAGGGTCAGGCCCTCGCCCTGCTGGAGGACGATCAGGCTGAGCGGGTAGTGGGTGGCGTCCCGGCCCCTGGCGTCGGCGAGGCGCAGCGTGGAGCCGGAGGCGGCCAGGGCCTCGGGGTCCACGGGGTAGTTCTCGAAGACGACGAGGGTGTCGAACAGCCTCGGCAGCCCGGTGAGCCGGGTGATCTCGCTGAGGCCGATGTGCTGGTGGGCGATCAGCGCGGACTGCCCGGCCTGGATCGCGGTGAGGGTGTCGAGGACACCGGCTGCCGGGTCCAGTGCCACCCGGACGGGCAGGGTGTTGATGAACAGGCCGGCCATGGACTCGATGCCGGGCACCTCCGGCGGGCGGCCCGCCACGGTGGCGCCGAAGACCAGGTCGTCGCGGCCGGTCAGCTGGTTCAGCAGCACCGCCCAGGCCCCCTGGACGACGGTGTTGACGGTCAGCCCGTGCTCGCGGGCGAGGCGGCGCAGCGCCGCGGTGGTCCGTGCCGGCAGGTCCAGTGCGACGTGCGCGGGTTCGGCGACGGGGGTGCCCTCGGGCGCCACCAGGGTGGGGCCCTCCAGCCCGTCCAGTGCGGCCGTCCAGGCACTGCGCGCGGCGGTGCGGTCCTGGGCGGCGAGGTGGGCCAGGTAGTCGCGGTAGGGCGCGGCCTGGGGCAGGGCCCGACCGTCGGCGTCCTGCGCGTACAGGGCGAACAGATCGCCCAGCAGGACGGGCATCGACCAGCCGTCCAGCAGGATGTGGTGGGGGGTGACCACCACGGCGTGCCGGGACTGCGCCAGGCGCGCCAGGGTGACCCGGATCAGCGGGGAACGGGCGAGGTCGAAGCGCTCGGACCGGTCCTCGGCGGCGATCCGCTCGACCTCGGCCTCCTGTCCCGGGTGGGTGAGGGAGGTCAGGTCGGCGGTCCGCCAGGGTAGTTCGGGGTCGCGGACGATCACCTGGACGGGATCGCCCGCGGTGGTCTGGCCGAACGCCGCCCGCAGGTTGGGGTGGCGCTGCAGCAGGGCGGTCCAGCAGCGGTGCAGCAGCTCCGCGTCGAGGTCGCCGTCCAGTTCGAGCCGGAGCTGCGCGGTGTAGACGTCCGCGGCCGAGGTGTCGTAGAGGCCGTGGAAGAGGAAGCCCTCCTGGAGCGGGGAGAGCGGAAGGACGTCCTCCAGGCCGGGGTACGCGGCTTCCAGCTCCGCCACCTCGGTCTGGGTGAGTCGGACCAGGGGAAAGTCGGACGGGGTGTGTCCGGCGGCCGACGCGGGTACGGTGGCCAGCTCCTCCAGCACCCGCACCCACAGGTGCGCCAGCTCCCGCACGTCGGCCTCGGCCAGCAGCCCACCGGCCCAGCCGAAGGCGGCGCTGAGCGTCGGGCCGTCGGGGCCGTCCACGGTGACGGCGTTGAGCTCCAGGGCGTGCGCGAGCGGGGTGGCCGGACCGGTGACGCCCCGGGGCTGGTCGGCGGGGGCCCACGGGGCGCCGTGGTCCTCGGGCGCGGTCGCGGAGCGGCCCAGGTAGTTGAAGCCGACCTGCGGCCGGGCCGACCCGGCGAGGGCGGCGGCGGTCTCGGGGTCGAGGTACCGCAGCAGGCCGTGTCCCGCGCCGGTGCCGGGAACCGCCCGCAGCTGCTCCTTGACCTCCTTCACCACGCGTACCGGGTCCTCGGAGCCGGCGGTCAGGCGCACCGGGTGCACTCGGGTGAACCAGCCGACCGTACGGGACAGGTCCACGTCCTCGCGGTCGTGGTCCCGGCCATGGCCCTCCAGGTTCACCAGCAGGCCCGGGGCCTGGGGCCGCCACCGGCGCCAGGCCAGCGCCAGCGCACCCAGCAGCAGGTCGTCGACCCCGCCGTGGAAGGCGGCGGGCACTGCGGTGAGCAGGGGTGCGGTGACGGACGGCGGCAGCTCCACGGTCAGCGCGGCGGCCGTCCCGGTGGTGTCACGGACCGGGTCCAGCGGGCGGGAGCCGAGCAGCGGCTCGGGCTCCGCCGTCAGGTCACGCCAGTAGGGGAGTTCGGCGAGGGTCTGCGGATCCCGTGCCTGCTCGGCGAGCAGCGCGGACCAGCGGCGGAACGAGGTGCCCACCGGGTCCAGGGCGACCTGCTTCCCGGCCGCGACGGACTCCCACGCCTGCCGGAGGTCCGGCAGCAGGATCCGCCAGGAAACCCCGTCCACCGAGAGGTGGTGGACGGTCAGCAGCAGCGTGCCCGGGGCGTCCTCGCCCGCGTCGAACCACACCGCCTGGAGCACGATCCCGGCCGCGAGGTCCAGCCGCTCGGCCGCGGCACGCAGTTCGGTCCGCACGTCGGCCCCGGCGGCCACCCGGCGCACGAGGGAGGCCGCGGCCACGGCACCGGGCTCGGCCACCGACAGGTTCCAGCCGTCGTCCGCGCGCAGCCGCAGTACGTCGTGATGGTCCACGAGGGCCTGCACCGCGGCGGTGAGGCGGTCCTCGCCGAGCCCGGCCGGAACGTGCACCAGGACGCTCTGGTGGAAGGCGTCGGCGGTGCCGCGCCAGTCCCGCGCCCAGTGCATGACCGGGGTGAGCGGGACCGCGCCCGTGCCGTCGTCGGCCACCGCCGCGGCGGGGTCGGCGTCGGTGCGGCACGTCTTGGCCAGCGCGGCCGGGGTCTGCCGCTCGAAGACGTCCCGCGGGGTGAACCGCAGTCCGGCCCGGCGGGCCCGGCTGACCAGCTGGATCGACATGATGCTGTCGCCGCCCAGGGCGAAGAACCCGTCGTCGGCACCGACCCGGGCCACGCCCAGGACCCCGGCGAACAGCTCGCACAGCGCCCGCTCCCGCTCGGTGCGCGGCTCGCGGCCGCCGCCGGCCGCCGCGGCGCCGAAGTCCGGTACGGGCAGGGCCTTGCGGTCGACCTTCTGGTTGGCGGTGATCGGCAGGACGTCCAGCATGATCAGCTCGGTGGGCACCATGTACTCGGGCAGCCGCGCTCCGACCGCGGTACGCAGCGCGGCCGGGTCCGGGCCGGTGCCCGGCTCGGGGACGACATAACCGACGAGGTGCTTGCCGCCGGAGGGCGCCTCGTGGACGACCACCACGGCGTCGGCGACACCGTCCTGTTCGCCGAGGACGGCCTCGATCTCGCCGGGTTCGATGCGGAATCCGCGGATCTTGACCTGGTGGTCGACGCGGCCGAGGAAGTCCAGCAGCCCGTCGTCGGTCCAGCGGACCAGGTCGCCGGTGCGGTACATGCGGTTCCCCGGCGCCCCGAACGGGTCGGCGGTGAAGCGCTCGGCGGTCAGGCCCGGCCGGCCCAGGTAGCCGCGGGCCAGGGCGTCGCCCGCGAGGTACAGCTCGCCGACGGCACCGGGCGGCACCGGGCACAGCGCGGGGTCCAGGACGTAGGCGCGCATGCCGTCGCGGGAGCGGCCGATCGGTACGTTGCCGGGGACCTCGGCGGGGGCCCGCATGGTGTGCTGGGTGGCGAACAGGGTGATTTCGGTGGGGCCGTAGATGTCGGTGACGTCCACGCCCGGGCACGCGGCGAGGACCCGCCGGACGGAGGCCGAGGTCACCACGTCGCCGCCGGTCAGCACCTCGCGGACACCGGCCAGGCAGCCCGGGTCCTCCTCCGCGAGGACCCGGAACAGGCCTGCGGTCAGCAGCAGCGAGGTGACCCCGTGCTCGCGCACGGTGCCGGCGATGGCGGGGACGTCGAGCTGTCCGGGCGGGGCGACGACGACCGAGCCGCCGTTCAGCAGCGGCATCCACAGTTCGTAGGTGGAGGGGTCGAAGCCGTACGGGGAGTGCAGCAGCACCCGGTGGGGGCCGCCGGCGGCGGTCCGGGACCACCGCCGGTCGGTGGCCAGGCTCACCACGCCGCGGTGGCTGATCTCGACGCCCTTGGGCTCGCCGGTGGAGCCGGAGGTGAACATCACGTACGCGGCGTGGTCCGGGCCGAGCGCGGGGCGCGGGGCGGGGTCGGCGCAACCGAGGTCGTCGGCGGCGACCACCCGGGCGGCGCCGGGCAGCTCCGAGGCCGCAGCCGGGTCGTCGGTGAGGACCACCCGGGCCCCGGCCTGCCGCAGCATCGCGCCCAGCCTGGCCCCGGGGAGCCGGCCGTCCAGCGGGACGTAGACCGCGCCCGCCTTCAGGACCGCGAGGATCGCGGCGACGACGTCCGGGGAGCGCTCCATGAGCAGCGCGACCCGGTCCTCGGTGCCGGCGCCGAGGGAGGCGAGGCGGGCGGCGAGCCGGTCGGTACGCATGTCCAGCTCGCGGTAGGTCCAGGTGCCGCCGACCCAGCGGACGGCGACGGCATCCGGGGTGCGGGCGGCCTGCTCGGCGAACGCGGCCACGATGCTCTGCTCGCGGCGGGTCGAGTCCTCGGCGAGGTCGTTCCAGTCCACCAGGACGCGCCGCCGCTCCTCGCCGGTCAGCACCTCGTACCCGCCCACGGGGCGGGCCGGGTCCTCGGCGACGGCGGTGAGCAGGCGGGTGAGGCGGTCCAGCAGGGTGCGGGCCGCCTCGGCGGTGAACAGCTGCGGCATGTGGTGCAGTTGCAGCCACAGTTCGTCGCCGCGCAGGCCCGCCGCGAGGGTCAGCGGGTAGTGCGTGGAGTCGCTCACCCGGGCCCGGCCGACGGTGAGACCGGTGGCCGGGACCGCGCCCTCGGCGACGGGGTAGTTCTCGAAGACGACCAGGGTGTCGAAGAGCCGGGGAAGACCGGTGAGCCGGTGGATCTCGGCCAGGCCCAGGTGCTGGTGCGGCAGCAGGGCGGACTGGGCGGCCTGGAAGCGCCGCAGCAGCTCGGGCAGCGGCTCGCCGGGGTCGGCGGAGTCGAGCCGGACCGGCACGGTGTTGATGAACAGGCCGGCCATGGTCTCGACGCCGGGCAGCTCCGCCGGGCGGCCGGAGACGGTGGTGCCGAACACCACGTCGGTCCGGCCGGTCAGGCGGGACAGCAGCAGTGCCCAGGCCCCCTGGAGCACGGTGCTCACGGTCAGGCCGTGGGTCCGGGCCAGTTCGCGCAGGGCGGCGCCGGCCGTCTCGGGCAGGGAGGCGTCGAGCTTGCCCGGCGGTGCGGCGGCGGCCGAACCGGAGTCGGGCGCCAGCAGGGTCGGTTCCTCCAGCCCGGCCAGTTCCGTGCTCCAGGCGGCTCGGGCGGCGGCCCGGTCCTGGGCGGCGAGGTGGGTGAGGTAGTCGCGGTAGGGGGTCACCCGGGGCAGGGCCCGGTCGGCTCCCTGCGCCGCGTAGAGGGCGAACAGCTCCTGGGCGAGCACGGGGATCGACCAGCCGTCCAGCAGGATGTGGTGGTTGGTCAGGATCAGCCGGTGCCGGGTGGCGCCCAGCCCGGCCAGGGTGACGCGCAGCAGCGGCGCCCGGCCGAGGTCGATCCGGGTGGTGTGCTCCTCGGCCGCGAGGCGGTCGGCGGCAGCCGTCCGTTCGTCCTCGGGCAGGCCGGTGAGGTCGACGGCGTGCCAGGGCAGTTCGGGGTCACGGACGATCACCTGGAGCGGGGTGCCGCTCTCGTCCTGGGTGAAGGCGGCGCGCAGGTTGGGGTGGCGTCGCAGCAGGGCGGTCCAGCAGCGGCGCAGCAGCCCGGCGTCGAGGTCGCCGTCCAGGTCGAGCTGGAGCTGCATGGTGTAGACGTCGGTGCCCTGGTCCTCGTACCCGGCGTGGAAGTACATGCCCGCCTGGAGCGGGGAGAGCGGAAGGACGTCCTCCAGGCCCGGGTGGACGGCTTCCAGCATCTCCACCTCGGTCTGGGTGAGCCGGACGAGGGGAAAGTCGGACGGGGTGTGTCCGGGGGCCGTCGCGGGCGCGTCGGCCAGGCCCTCCAGGGCGCGCAGCCACAGTGCGGCCAGTTCGGCGGTCTCGTCCTCGGTCAGCAGGCCGTCCGCCCGGGCGAGGGTGACGGTCAGCACCGGGCCGTCGGGGCCGTCGACGGTGACGGCGCTGATCTCCAGGGCGTGCGGCAGTGGGGTGGCCGGAGCGTCGGCCGTGCCCTCGGGTTGAGCGGCGGGCGTCCAGTCGGCGGGGGTGGAGGGCTTCGGCCCGGAGTCCGTCCTGCCGAGGTAGTTGAAGCCGATCTGCGGCCGCGCCGCGCCGGCGAGGGCGGCGGCGGACTCGGGGTTGAGGTAGCGGAGCAGTCCGTATCCGGCGCCCCGTCCCGGCACCGCGCGCAGCTGTTCCTTGACCTCCTTGACCACCCGTACCGGGTCGGCCGGGCCCGCGGTGAGCCGAACCGGGTGCACCTGGGTGAACCAGCCCACGGTGCGGGAGAGGTCCACGTCGGTCCGGTCGTGGTCGCGGCCGTGGCTCTCCAGGTCCAGCAGGAGGCCGGGAGCCTCCGGTCGCCACTGGCGCCAGGCCAGCGCGAGCGTGCCCAGCAGGACGTCGTTGACCCCGCCGTGGACGGAGGCGGGCAGCGTGGTGAGCAGAGCGGAGGTGGCCGGCGCGGAGAGTTCGGCGGTGTACCGGCGTCGGGTGGCGGTGGTGTCGAGGGCCGGGTCCAGCGGCCGGGCACCGAGCGGCGGTTCGGTCGGCGCCAGCAGCTCGCTCCAGTAGGGGAGTTCCGCGACGGTGTCGGCGGCCTGCGCCCGCTCGGCGAGCAGGGCCGACCAGCGTCGGAACGACGTGCCGACGGGGTCGAGCGCGATCGGTCGACCGGCCGCGAGCGCCTCCCACGCCTGCCGCAGGTCCGGCAGCAGGATGCGCCAGGACACCCCGTCGACCACCAGGTGGTGGATCGTCAGCAGCAGTTCACCGGGGGCGTCCCGGCCCGCGTCGAACCACACGGCCTGGAACATGACGCCGGACTCCGGGCACAGCCGGGCCACGGCCGAGGCCAGCTCCGCCGCCCGGTCGTCGTCGGCGTCCACCCGGCGCACCAGCCGCCGTGCGTCCACCGTGTCGGCGGCGGGGACGGTGAACCGCCCGTCCGGGGCCACGACCGCGCGGAGCGCTTCGTGCCGCTCCAGCAGCGCCTGGACGGCGGTGGCGAGCCGGTCGTGGTCCAGGCCGGCCGGGACGCGGACGGTCACGCTCTGGTGGAAGGCGTCGGTGGTGCCGCGCCACTCCCGCAGCCAGTGCATGACCGGGGTGGGAGTGACCTCGCCGGTCCCGTCGTCGGCGGGAGCACCCGTGTCCGGCTCCGTCCGGCACGCCCCGGCCAGCGCGGCCGGCGTCTGCCGCTCGAACACGTCCCGCGGCGTGAGCAACAGCCCCGCCCGGCGCGCTCGGCTGACCAGCTGAATCGACATGATGCTGTCCCCGCCCAGGGCGAAGAACCCGTCCTCCGGGCCCACCTGCGCGACACCGAGCACTCCGGCGAACAGCTCGCACAGCGCCCGCTCCCGCTCGGTGCGCGGTTCCCGGCCCTGACCGCTCCCGGCCGGGTCGGGAGCGGTCAGGGCGGCCCGGTCGAGCTTGCCGTTCGGGGTCAGCGGGAGGGAGTCGAGGAGGACCAGGGCCGCGGGCCGGGCGTACTCCGGCAGTGCCTCGGCCGTGCGGGCGCGGACACCGTCCAGGTCGGGGGTCGTCCCCGGCTCGGGGACGACGTGGCCCACGAGCCGCTTGGCTCCCGAGGGCGTGTGGTGGACCTGTACGACCGCGTCGACGATGCCCTCGCAGGAGCTCAGCACCGCCTCGATCTCGCCGAGTTCGACGCGGAAGCCGCGGATCTTCACCTGGTGGTCGGCTCGCCCCAGGAACTCCAGGACGCCGTCCTCGGTCCAGCGGACCAGGTCGCCGGTGCGGTACATCCTCCCGCCGGGCGCGCCGAACGGGTCGGCGGTGAAGGCGGCGGCGGTCTGCCCGGGGCGGCTCCGGTAGCCGCGGGCGAGGCCGTCACCGGCGACGTACAGCTCACCCACGACGCCGGCCGGCACCGGGCGCAGCCGGGTGTCGAGGACGTACGTGCGCATCCGGTCACGGGAGCGGCCGATCGGCACGATCGCCGGGACGCGGTCGGCGGCGGCCAGGGTGTGCGAGGCCGCGAAGACGGTGATCTCGGTGGGGCCGTAGGCGTTGGTGACGCGGGTGTCCGGGCAGTGCTCCAGCACCCGGCGGACGGTGGCGGAGGTGACCACGTCGCCGCCCACGAACACGTCGCGGACGCCGGCCAGGCAGCCCGGGTGCTCCTCGGCCACCACCCGGAACAGGCCGGAGGTCAGCAGGACCACGGTGACGTCGTGCACGCGCAGGGTGCGGGCGAGGGTGGCGACGTCCAGTTCGCCGGGCGGTGCCAGCACCACCTCGCCGCCACGGAGCAGCGGCACCCACAGTTCGAGGGTGGCGCCGTCGAAGCCGTACGGGGAGTGCTGGAGGTAGCGGTGCGCAGTGCCCTCGGCGGGGCCGAAGGCGCTGTCGCAGGCCATCGAGAGCACGCCACGGTGGGTGATCTCGACACCCTTGGGCTCGCCGGTGGAGCCGGAGGTGAACATGACGTACGCGGGCTGGTCCGGCAGGACGGCGGCCGGGGTGCGGGGGTCGGGCGCGGCTTCGGTGTCCGGCCCCACGGTGAGATGGTGGTCGGCCGCCGGGAGCAGGGTCGGGGCGGCCTCGGCGTGGGCCTCGTCGGTCAGGACGGTACGGGCCCCGGCCACGCGGAGCATGGTGGCGAGGCGGGCCTGCGGCTGCCGGGCGTCCAGGGGGACGTAGGCCGCACCGGCCTTCAGGACGCCGAGGGTGGCGGCGACCAGCCAGGGTGAGCGGTCCATCAGCAGGGCCACCCGGTCCTCGGCGGCGGTGCCCAGGCCGGTGAGGCGGCCGGCGATCCGCTCGGCGTGCGCGTCGAGTTCGCGGTAGGTCCAGGTGCCGCCGTCCCAGCGCACGGCGACGGCGTCCGGGGTGCGGGCGGCCTGGTCGAGGAACGCCCCGGCCAGGCCGGGGCCGGGGAGCTCGGTCCGGGCGGCCGGACCGTCGGCGTTCCACCCGATCAGCAGCCGCCGTCGTTCGGCCGCGTCCGGGAGGCCCAGCTCGCCGACGGGCAGGTCCGCGCCGTCCACGAACTCCTGGAGCAGGGCGACGTAGCGCCGGGCGAGCCGGTCGGCCGCGTCGGCGCCGAACGCCTCGGTGGCGTAGTCCAGCCGCAGCCGCAGGCCGGTGGCGCCGTCGGGGGCGGCGACCATCAGCAGCGGGTAGTGGGTGGCCTCCCGGGTCTCGACCCCGGTCAGGGCGAGGCCTCCGGGCAGCACGGTGGCCTCGGGGTCCAGCGGGTAGTTCTCGTAGACCAGGGTCGAGTCGAACAGCCGGGGCAGCCCGGCGATGCGGTGGATCTCGGCGAGCCCGAGGTGCTGGTGCGGCAGCAGGGCGACCTGCTCGCGCTGGAGGGCGGACAGCTGCCGGGCCAACGGCAGGTTCTCGTCGAGCCGGACGCGGACGGGCAGGGTGTTGATGAACAGGCCGGCCATGGTCTCGACGCCGGGAAGCTCGGCGGGGCGGCCGGAGACGGTGGTGCCGAACACCACGTCGTCGCGGCCGGTCAGCCGGGCGACCAGCAGGGCCCAGGCGCCCTGGAGCACCGTGTTCACGGTCAGACCATGGGCACGGGCCCAGGCGCCGAGCTGCCCGCCGAGGCCCGCGGGCAGCGTGGGCTCGATCCGGCCGGGCCGGGCGCCCGGGGAGCCCTCGGCGGCCGCGGGGGCGGTCAGGGTCGGCTCCTCGGTCCCGGACAGGGCGTCCGCCCAGGCGGCCTTCGCCAGGTCGCGGTCCTGGGTGGCGAGCCAGCGCAGGTAGTCGCCGTAGGGGGTGACGCGGGGCAGGCCGGCGTCGGCGCCCCGGGCGGCGTACAGGGCGAAGAGGTCGCGGGCGAGGACGGGAACGGACCAGCCGTCCAGCAGGATGTGGTGGTGCGTCAGGATCAGCCGGTGGCGGTCCTCGCCGAGCCGGAGCAGCGCGGCGCGCAGCAGCGGGGGCCGGGTGAGGTCGAAGCGGCGGTCGTGCTCCTCGGCACCGATGCGCGCCAGTTCGGCGGCTCGGGTCGGCTCGTCGTCGAGGCTGCTCAGGTCGGCCTCGCACCACGGCAGTTCAGGGTCGGCGACGACGACCTGGACGGGGCGGTCGCTGTGGGCGTCGGTGAAGGCGGCGCGCAGGTTGCCGTGGCGGCGCAGCAGTGCGGCCCAGGCGGTGCGCAGCCGGCCGGCGTCGAGCGGGCCCGTGAAGTCCAGGTGCAGCTGGGGGGTGTAGACGTCGCTCGCGCCGCCGTCGTACGCGGCGTGGAAGTGGAGCCCCTCCTGGAGCGGGGAGAGCGGCAGGATCTCCTCAAGGCCGGGATGTGCCGCCTCGATGCCGTCCACCTGGTCCTGGGTGAGCGGCACCAGCGGGAAGTCGGACGGGGTGTGGCCGCCGGTGCGCTCGCCGCCCTCGACGAGGGTGCGCAGGGCGTTCAGCCAGAGTTCGGCCAGGTCACGGACATCGTCCTCGGTGAACAGCGCGGAGGCGAACGAGAAGGTGGCGGACAGGACCGGGCCGTGGGCGCCGTCCAGGGCGATGGCGTCGATGTCGAGCGCGTGCGTGCGGGGAGTGGCGGGGTCGGCGCCGGCGCCGAGGGCGTCGGAGTCCGGAGCGATCGACCAGTCGCCGGCCGCGCCCTCGCCGGCCGTCATCCGGCCGAGGTAGTTGAAGCCGATCTGCGGCTTCGCGCAGGTCGCGAAGAGCGGGGCGGTCTGCGGGTTGAGGTAGCGCAGCAGGCCGAAGCCGAGCCCGGCGCCGGGGATCCTGGCGAGCTGTTCCTTGGCCTGTTTGACGGCCTCGGCCGGGTGGTCGCCGGTGATGCTCAGCCGGACCGGGTACTGACTGGTGAACCAGCCCACGGTGCGGGAGAGGTCGGCGCCGGCGAGGTCGCCCGCGCGGCCGTGGCTCTCCAGGTCCAGCAGGACGCCCGGCAGACCGCGCCAGCGCTGTGCGGCGAGGGCCAGGGCGCCGAGCAGGACGTCGTTGACCCCGCCGTGGAAGGCCGCCGGCACGGTGGACAGCAGGGGGCCGGTGACGGACTCGGGCAGGGTGACCGTCAGGCTCGCGGAGCTGCCGACGGTGTCCTCGGCCGGGCTCAGCGGACGCGGGCCGAGCGGCGGTTCGTGAGCGGCGAGTTCCTCGGTCCAGTACGGGAGCTCCGCCATCAGGTCGGGGTCCTGGGCGCGGTTGCCCAGCACCTGGCTCCAGCGCCGGAAGGACGTGCCGACGGGGTCCAGCCGGACCGGCTCGGACGCGGCGAGCGCCTCCCAGGCATGGCGCAGGCCGGGGAGCAGGATCCGCCAGGACACCCCGTCCACGGCCAGGTGGTGGATGACCAGGAGCAGCCGTCCGGGGGCGTCCGGGCCGGCGTCGAACCAGACGGCCTGGAGCAGCGTGCCCTCCTCGGGCGCGAGGCGGGACACGGCGGCGTCGGTCTCGACGCGCAGGTCGGCGGCCGCGTCCACGCGCCGGACGCAGCCGGCGGCGTCGGCCGACCCGCGCTCGGCGACGGCCATCGCCCAGACCAGGCCGCCGACGGTGCGGGTCAGGCGCAGACGCAGGGCGTCGTGGTGGTCGAGGAGCGCCTGGACCGCGCCGGTCAGGCGCTCCTCGCCGAGCCCGGCGGGGACCTGGAGGAGGACCGACTGGTGGAAGGAGTCCACCGGTCCGCGGCGTTCCCTCAACTGGTGGACGATCGGGGTGAGTTCGACCGGTCCGACGCCGTCCTCGGTCCGGGTGGCCGGGCCGCCGGCGTCCTCCGTGCGGCAGATCGCCGCGAGCGCGGCCGGGGTCTGGTGCTCGAAGACCTCGCGCGGGGTGACGACCAGACCGGCCCGGCGGGCCCGGCTGACCAGCTGGATGGAGGTGATGCTGTCGCCGCCGAGGGTGAAGAAGCCGTCGTCGGCACCGACCCGGGGGACGCCCAGGAGGTCGGCGAAGAGTTCGCAGAGGATGCGCTCGCGCTCGTTCGCGGGGGCGCCGGGCCCGGCCGGGGCGGCGGGGCCGGCGAGGAAGGCGGGGGCGGGCAGGGCCCTGCGGTCGAGCTTGCCCGCCGCGGTCAGCGGAAGGGCGTCGAGCAGCACGATCTCGCCGGGCACGAGGTAGCCCGGCAGGGCGCGCGCGGCTCGCTGCCGCATCTCCTCCTCGTCGAGGGCGCTGTCCGGGGCGGTCACCACGTAGCCGGTCAGACGCTTGCCGCCGGCGGGCGTGTCGTGGGCGAGCACGGCGGCGGCCGCGACCCCGTCGAGGGCGCCGAGCACGGCGGAGATCTCGCCGGGTTCGACGCGCACCCCGCCGATCTTGACCTGGTCGTCGGCGCGGCCCCGGTACTCCAGGACGCCGTCCGGGGTCCAGCGGGCGAGGTCCCCGCTGCGGTACACCCTCGTGCCGGGGGCGCCGAAGGGGTCCGCGACGAACGCGGCGGCGGTTCGGGCGGGCTGGTCCAGGTAGCCGCGGGCCAACTGGACGCCCGCGAGGTACAGCTCGCCGGTGATGCCGGGGGGCACCGGCTGGAGGGCGGCGTCGAGCACGTACAGCCGGCAGTTGCCCTCGGGGCGGCCCAGCGGGACGATTCCCTCCGCGATGCCGTCCGGGACCTCGTACCAGGCGACGTCGACGGTGGCCTCGGTCGGCCCGTACTGGTTGAACAGCGGCACGTCCAGCACCTCGCGGCAGCGGCGCGCGAGCTCGGCGGGCAGGGCCTCGCCGCCCGAGAACACCCGGCGCAGGGGGGTGCGGGAGGCTGCGGCGGGCTCGTCGAGGAAGGCGCGCAGCATGGGCGGGACGAAGTGGACGGTGGTGACCCGTTCCGTCCGGATCAGCTCGGCGAGCCGGGCGGGGTCGCGGTGGTCCTCGGGGCCGGCCACGACCACGCAGGCGCCGACCAGGACCGGCCAGAACAGCTCGCCGACGGAGGCGTCGAAACCGGTCGCGGTCTTGTGCAGCACCCGGTCGTCGGCGGCCAGGCCGTACTGGTCGACCATGCCCCACAGCCGGTTCAGCATCGAGCGGTGCGAGACCGCGACGCCCTTGGGACGGCCGGTGGAGCCGGAGGTGTGGATCACATAGGCGGTGGTGTCGGGATGCGGTGCCGCGAAGGCGCTCTCGTCCTGCGGCGCCGGAGTGTCCGGCGCGTCGGTGAGGACCAGCGGGAGGGTGGCCCCGGCGGGCAGGCCGGCGCGGGACTCCGCCGTGGTCACCACGCACAGCGCGGCGGCGTCCTCCAGCAGCAGGGCGATGCGCGCGGGCGGCAGGGCCGGGTCGACCGGCACGTAGGCGGCGCCGGTGCGCAGCACGGCGTGCAGGGCGACCGGCAGGTCGAGGCCGCGGGGCACCGCGACGGCGATCCGCCGCTCGGGGCCGGCGCCGACGGCGCGCAGCCGCCGGGCGAGGGACTCGGCGCGGGCGTCGAGCTCGGCGTACGTGAGGCTCTCGTCGGCGAAGGCGACCGCCTCGGCGTCCGGCGTGCGGGCGGCCCGCTCGGCGAGCAGCTCGGGCAGGGTGGCGGCCGGGATGTCCAGGGCCGAGTCGTTGAAGCCGGTCAGGACGAGATCCCGCTCACCGTCGGTGAGGGCGGCGGCGGTGGAGACGGTCAGAGCCGGGTCGTGCACGAAGGACTCCAGGAGCGTGGTCCAGCGGTCGGTGAGCCGCCGGACGGTGGTGTCGTCGAAGATGTCTGCCCGGTACTCGGCGCGGGCGTCGATGCCGTCGGGGGCGCCCTCGGGGGTGCGCCGCTCGGTCAGGTCGAAGGACAGCTCGAAGCGGGCGACGGTGGCGCCGACCGGCATCAGCTCGGCGGCGATCCCGGGCAGGCGCACCGCGTCCGCGACCAGCTCGGGCTGGGCCGACAGCATCACCTGGAAGAGCGGGTTGCCGTCCGCGGTGCGCTCGGTGCCCAGTGCGTCGACCAGCCGCTCGAAGGGGAGGTCCTGGTGGCTGAAGGCGGCCAGGTCGGTCTCCCGTACGCGGCGCAGCAGTTCGCGGAAGTCCGGGTCGCCGGACGTGTCGGTGCGCAGCACCAGGGTGTTGACGAAGCAGCCGATCAGCGGCTCCAGCGCCGTGTCGGTGCGTCCGGCGACGGCGGTGCCGAGAGGGATGTCGGTGCCGGCTCCGGACCGGGTGAGCAGCGCGGCGAGCGCGGCCTGGAGGGTCATGAAGACGGTGGCCGAGTGCGCGCGGGCCAGTTCGGCGAGCCGGGCGTGCAGCGGTGCGGGGATGCGGAAGGTGAAGGAGCCGCCGGGGATGTCCGGGCCGGTGCCGGGTGCGGCGGGCCGGTCGGCCGGCAGGTCGATGCGGTCGGGCAGGCCGGACAGGCGCTCGCACCAGTGGGCGGTCTGCGCGTCGGCGAGGCCGCCCTCACCGGCAGTGAGGACCTCCTGCTCCCAGAGGCTGTAGTCGGCGTACTGGACCTCCAGCGGCGCCCGGTCCGGCTCCCGGCCCGCCGCCCGGGCGGTGTACGCGGCCGACAGGTCGGCGGCCAACGGGCCGAAGGACCAGCCGTCGGCCGCGATGTGGTGCAGGACCAGGACCAGGGCGTGGTCCTCGGCGCCGAGGGTGAACAGGGCGGTCCGCAACGGGGTCTGCGTGGCGAGGTCGAAGGGGCGCTCCACCAGATCGGCGACCGCGGCGGCGAGGCCGTCCTCGGTGGCGGGGCCGGCCGGGAGCGCCGGCCTGGCCCGTTCCGGGGCCAGGACCTGCTGGTAGGGGCGGCCGTCGGTGTCGGGGAAGCAGGTGCGCAGGGACTCGTGACGGTCGGTCAGATCGCCGAGGGCGGCGCGCAGTGCGTCGGCGCGCAGCGGTCCGCGCAGCCGCAGGACGACCCGCATGTTGTACGCGGCGGAGCGGCCCTGGTCGAGCCGGTGCAGGAACCACAGTCGGCGCTGCGCCGCGGACAGTGGGACGTGCTCCGGTCGGGTGCGGTGGACGAGGGGCGGCCGGGCCGCCGCGCCGCGGACGGCCGCCTGCACCCGCTCGGCGAGTGCGGCGACGGTCGGGGCGTCGAACACGGCCCGGACCGGCAGGTCGGCGCCGACGGTCGCGCGGATCGCGGAGGTCAGCCGGGTGGCCAGCAGTGAGTGCCCGCCGAGCGCGAAGAAGCTGTCGTCGATGCCGACGCCGGGGGCGTCGAGGAGCCGCCCGTACAGGCCGCACAGCAGCTCCTCCAGCGGGGTGCGCGGGGAGCGCCGGGTGGTCTCGGCGAGCGCGAGGGCGTCCTCGCCCGGGGTGGGCAGGGCCCGGCGGTCGACCTTGCCGTTGGGGGTGAGCGGGAGTCGTTCCAGGGTGACGAAGGCCGCGGGGACCATGTACGGGGGCAGGTCGGTGGCGACGTGCCGGCGGAGCTCGGCGGGGGTGGGCCCGGCGGGCTCCGGTGCGGCGGCCGCCGGTCCGGGCGCGGCGGCGCGCTCCGTGGCCGCGTCCTGTGCGGCGGCGGGTACGACGTAGGCGACCAGGCACGGCTCGGCGTCCTCGTCGTCGCGCCGGACGGTGACCACGGCGCGTGCGATGTCCGCACGCCGTTCCAGCACCGCCGCGATCTCGCCGAGTTCGACGCGGTGGCCGCGCACCTTGACCTGGTGGTCGGTGCGGCCGAGGAGGTCCAGGCGGCCGTCGGCGGTCCAGCGGGCCAGGTCGCCGGTGCGGTACATGCGGCTGCCGGGCTCGTCGTAGGGGTCGGCGAGGAAGCGTTCGGCAGTGTGGCCGGGGCGGCCCGCGTAACCGCGGGTGACGCCGTGTCCGGCGACGTAGAGCTCGCCCGGCGTGCCGATGGGAGCCGGGCGCAGCATCCGGTCGAGCACGTATGCGCGGGCGCCGGGGATGGGCGTGCCCACCAGGTGGCCGCCGTCGGCGCGAAGGGCGCCGGGTTCCGCCACGTCCTGGTACGTGCTGGTCATGGTGGTCTCGGTGGGCCCGTACTGGTTGACCACCCGGCAGGACTCACCGAGTGCCGCGATCCGCGCCAGATGGCCCCGGTTGAGTGCCTCGCCGCAGGTCATCACCAGGCGCAGTGCGGGGCGCTCGGCGGCGGGCAGGGCCTCGGCCTCCTCGGCGACGGCCGCCAGCAGCGAGGGAACGGCGGACAGCAGCACGGTCGCGCCGTGCCGCCGCATGGCGCGCGCCAGGGCGCGTGCGTCGTTGGCCTCGTCGGGGGCGACCAGGGCGACGCAGCCGCCCGCGGCGAGGGTGCCGAACAGGTCGCGCACGGACGGGTCGAAGGAGACCGATGCGAGGTTGAGCACGGTGTCGGCGGCGCCGAGACCGGCGGTTCCGGTGAGGTGGTCCAGGTAGCCGGCCACGCCGCGGTGCGGGACCACGACGACCTTGGGCAGTCCCGTGGAACCGGAGGTGGGGATCAGGTACGCGGGGTGGTCGGGGCTCAGCGGGGCGGTGCGCTCGGCGTCGGTGAGATCGGTGTCCGCGAACGCGGCGGCCGCGTCGACGGTGCGGGGAGCGTCGAGCAGCAGGCGCTCGGGCCCGTCGGCGCCGGCGGGCATCGCGCCGGCCGCCCCGCTGGTGGTGAGGACGAGCCGGGCCGCGGAGTCGCTCAGCAGGTGGGCGATCCGCTCGGCCGGGTAGCCGGGGTCGACAGGGACGTAGGCGGCACCGGACTTGAGCACGGCGAGGAGGGCCACGACCAGGTCGGCGGAGCGGGGGACGGCCACGGCGACGGTGGTCTCGGGGCCGGCGCCCCGGCCGACGAGCAGCCTGGCCAGCCGGTTGGCGCGGGCGGCCAGCTCACCGTGGCTCAGCTCGGTGTCGCCGAACCGGACGGCGGGAGCCTGCGGGGCGTGCGCCGCGGCGGCCTCGACCCGGGCCGTCACGGTGGTCCGCGGCCGGTCGGCGGCCGGGCCCCGGCCGGCGCGCAGCAGTTGCTCGTGCTCGGCGTCGGGCAGCAGCGGCACCTGGGCGACCGGGCGGTCCAGCCCGTCGGCGAGCGCGGTGAGGGCCCGGGTGAACAGCCGCAGCGCGGGCTCGTCGCCGGTCAGGGAGAGAGTGAGCCGCTCGCCGGGGACGACGGTGAGCTTCTGCGCGTAGTGGGTGCTGATCCGGTGGTCGACGCCGGTCAGCCGCAGGCCGTGGGCGGTGCCGATCGCGTCGACGTCGACCGGGTAGTTCTGGAAGACCACCATGGTGTCGGCGACCGCGCCGCTTCCCGCTGTGCGATGGATCTCGGCGAGCCCCAGGTGCTGGTGGGCGGCGAGAGCGGCCTGCTGCTCCTGGAGGCGGGTCAGGAAGGCGGCGACCGGCTCGGCGGGGTCCGGGCGGCCGCGGACCGGGACGGTGGTCAGGTAGAGGCCGACAGCGGTCTCGATGCCGGGCAGCTCGGCGGGGCGGACCGCCACCGGGGTGTCGAACACCACGTCGTCGCGGCCGGTGAGGGCTCCCAGGACCAGCGTCCAGGCGCCCTGGACCAGCGTGTTGAGGGTCAGGCCGCGGTTGCGGGCCAGCTCCGCGAGGCGGGCGGTCAGTGCGGCGTCGAGTCGGTGCTCGTGAGTGGCGCCGGTGGTCGCCGCGCCGGCCCGGGTCGGCTCGGTGAGACCGTCGAGGGCCTGCCGCCACGCGGTGCGGGCGGCGTCGGCGTCCTGCCGGTCGAGCCAGGCGTGGTAGGCCGCGGGGGACACGGCCGGCGGCAGCTGCGGCGCGTCCGGCCCGGCCTGGTACAGGACGAAGAGTTCGCCCAGCAGGACGGGCATGGACCAGCCGTCCAGGATGAGGTGGTGGTGGGTCAGGGTCATCCGGTGTCGGTCGTCACCGAGGGCCTCGTACCGCAGGCGCAGCAGGGGGGCGGCGGCGAGGTCGAATGCGGCGTCGTCGCCGTCGGTGCCGGAGCCCGCGTGCCAGCGCACCTCGGCATCGGCGAGGACGACCTGGACCGCGGTGCCGGAGCCGTCGGCGGACGTGTCGGTGAAGGCGACCCGGAGCGCGGCGTGTCGGCGCACCAGGGCCTGCCAGGCGGCGCGCAGCCGCGTCTCGTCCAGCGGGCCGGTGAGCTCAAGACGCCACCGGGTCAGGTAGTCCCGGCGGGTGGCCTCCTGGTAGCGGGCCTGGAAGAGCAGTCCCTGCTGGACGGGGGAGAGCGGGAGGAGGTCCGTCAGCGCCGGGTAGGTCTCCTCCAGCCGGTCGATGCCGGGCTGGTCCAGGGTGACCAGGGGGAAGTCGGTGGGGGTGTGGCCGGTGACCGTTCCCTGCCGGAGCTCGCGCAGGGCCGCCAGCCAGGCGTCGGACAGGGCGCGCACGTCGGATTCGTCCAGCAGGCCCGAGGCCCAGGTCCAGGTGGCCGTGAGCACGGGCCCGCCGGGACCGTCGTGCACGAACGCGTCCACGGTCAGTGGGTGGGCGACGGGCAGCCCGGGGGCGCCTCCGCCGCCGAACGCGCCGGTGGCACCGGCGGGGGACCAGTCTCCGGCCGGGGCGGGCGTGCGGCCGAGGTAGTTGAACAGCACCTGGGGGCGGGGCAGGGCGGCGAGCGCGGAGGCGGTCTGCCCGTTGACGTGGCGGAGCAGGCCGTAGCCGGCTCCCGCGTCGGGGATGCCGCGCAGTTGCTCCTTGATCTGCTTGACGACCGCGGCGAGCGTGAGCCGCCCCGCGTCGAGACGGACCGGGAACGTCCGGGTGAACCAGCCGGCCGTCCCCGAGAGGTCCGCGGTGCCGTCGCGGCCGTGACGCTCGACGTCGACGACGAGCGGCAAGGCGTACCGGTCCCGGGCGGCGAGGGCGAGGGCGGCCAGCAACACGTCCTCGGCACGGCCGTGGAAGGCCGCCGGAACGGTGGTCAGGAGACCCTCGGCGGGCACCTCGACGGTGAACCGGCCGGTGCCGGCCAGCGTGTCGACGGCGGGGTCCAGCGGCCGGCCGCCCAGGATCAGCCCATCCGTCAGAACGTTTTTCCAGTAGGCGAGTTCGTCGAGCAGACGCGGCTCGTTCGCCCGCAGGACGGTGTCCCGTGCCCAGCTGCGCAGCGGGGTGGGGACGGGGTCGAGGGCGCGGCCCCCGTACGCGGCGCGCAGGCCGGCGAGCAGCAGCGGCCAGGTGACCCCGTCGACGGCGAGGTGGTGGCCGACCAGCAGCAGCCTGCCCGCCTCGGGGAACCACACGGCCTGGAGCAGGACGCCCTCCTCCGGGGCGAGCCGGGTGACGGCCGCCTCCCGCTCGGCGTCCGGACCGGCAGCGCCGTCGGAGCCGTCCAGGCCGCTGTCGGCCCGGCGGATCAGCTGTTCCGCGCGCACGGTGCCGGGCGCGGTCACCTCCATGGCCCAGGCGTCGCCGCGCACGGTCAGCCGCAGTCGCAGGGCGTCGTGGTGGTCGAGCAGGTTCTGCACCGCGCCGGTGAGCCGGGCCTCGTCGAGACCGGCGGGAACCCGGACCAGCACCCACTGGTGGAAGGTCTCCGTCGGGCCGCCGCGCTCGCGCAGCCAGTGCGCCATCGGGGTGAGCGGCACCGCGCCGGTGCGCTCGGCCGGTGCGGTGGTGGTGGTGGCGGTGGTGGTCGAGGCCCCCGTCGCCCGGGCGACCCGGGCCAGTGCGGCGGCGGTCGGGTGGGCGAAGACCTGGCGGAGTTCGAGCTCCACGCCCTGGCGGCGGGCCCGGCCGACCACCTGGATCGCCAGGATGCTGTCCCCGCCCAGTTCGAAGAAGTTCCGCCCGGGAGCCACCTCGGGCAGGCCGAGCACCTCGGCGAAGACCCGGCACAGGACCGCCTCGGCACCGGCACCGGCCTGCGAAGGGCCCGTGCCGTCCGTGCTGCCCGTGCCGTCCGTGCTGCCCGCGACGGCGAAGTCGGGCGCCGGCAGCGCCTTCCGGTCCAGCTTCCCGTTGGCGTTCAGCGGCATGGCGTCGAGCACCGCGACGTGCGCGGGCACCATGTACGCCGGCAGCGTACCGGCGACCAGGTCGCGCAGTTCGCGGTCGCCGGGCGGGGTGACGCCGGGTCCGGCGGGGACGACGTACGCCACCAGCCTGGTGACGCCCGCGCCGTTGTCATGGGCGGTCACCACCGCCTGCCCGATCCGCGGATCGGAGGTGAGCGTCGCCTCGATCTCGCCGCACTCGATGCGGAATCCGCGCACCTTCACCTGGTGGTCGGTGCGCCCGAGGTACTCCAGCTGGCCGTCCCGGTTCCAGCGTGCCAGGTCTCCGGTGCGGTACATCCTCCCTCCGTGCCCGTAGGGGTCGGCCAGGAACCGCTCGGCGGTCAGTCCGGGGCGGCCCAGGTAGCCGCGGGCCAGCTGCACGCCGGCCAGGTAGAGCTCGCCCGGGGCACCGGCCGGTACCGGCCGCAGCCCGGCATCGAGGACGTACGCGCGGGTGTTCCAGACGGGCGCGCCGATCGGGACGGTCGGCGCCCCCTCGACGCACTCCCATGCCGTCACGTCCACGGACGCCTCGGTGGGCCCGTAGAGGTTGTGCAGCGGCACGTTCGGGAGCAGGCGGCGGAAGGTGTCGGCCAGTTCCGGCGGGAGGGCCTCTCCGGAGCAGAGCACGCGGCGCAGCCGGGCGCACCGGCCGGGGACGGACGGGTCGTCGAGGAAGGCACGGAGCATCGACGGCACGAAGTGCACCGTGGTGACGCCCGCGTCCCGGATCAGGTCGGCCAGGTAGTCGGGGTCCTGATGCCCGCCCGGCCGGGCGACGACCAGGGCCGCGCCGGTGGTCAGCGGCCAGAAGAACTCCCACACGGACACGTCGAATCCGTACGGTGTCTTCTGCAGGACGCGGTCGTCGGCGCCGAGTCCGTACCGCTGCTGCATCCACAGGAGGCGGTTGACGATCCCGCGGTGGGGGACGGCGACGCCCTTGGGACGGCCGGTGGAGCCGGAGGTGAAGATGACGTAGGCGGGGTTCGCCGGGTCGGCGGGCGCGTGCACCGGAGAGCCGGTGTGCGTGCGGGCGTCGGCCATGCCCTGCGCGTCGAGCACCAGGACCGGACGGGAGTCGGCGAGGACGGCCTGCGCCCGGGCGGCCGGAAGCGCGGGGTCCAGCGGCAGGTAGGCGGCACCCGACTTGAGCACCCCGAGCAGGGCTATGACCAGGTCGGCGGAGCGCTCCAGGCGCACGGCGACGACCGACTCGGGCCCCGCGCCGCGGGCGGCCAGGAATCCGGCGAGGCGCCCGGCCCGGTCGTCCAGTTCGGCGTACGTCAGCGTCTCGCCCTGGAAGACCACGGCGGGGGCGTGCGGAGTCCGGGCGGCCTGGGCGGCCACGAGGTCGTGCAGGGTGGTGACCGGGACCTCGTGCGCGGTGTCGTTCCACGCGCCGAGCACCGCGGCGCGGTCGTCCGGGGTGGTGAGGCCGACCTCCCCCACGGGGCGGCCGCTGTCGAGGAGTTCGGCGAGGAAGTGAAGGAAGCGGTCCCGGTGGGAGGCGAGCTCGCGCTCCGTGTAGAGCGCCGGGTTGGCGTCGAAGTCCACCCGCAGGCCGTCGTGCTTGCCGGGGCGGCCGCCGTAGAAGGCCATGGAGAGGTCGTCCACGGGGCCGTTGGAGAGGTTGTGCATCCGGCCGGAGACCTCGCCGAACCTGAGGTCGTAGTCGAACGGCATGACGTTGACGGTGGGTCCGTACAGCCGACGCGCGGTTCCGGTGATCCCCAGTGCGTGGCGCATCTCCTCGTGGCGGAAGCGCTGATGGGCGACGGCGGCCTTCACCGCGTCGGCGGCGTCGGCGGTCAGCTCGGCGAGGGTCGCCGCCGGGTCGACGTGAAGCCAGAGCGGCACCAGGTTGGAGAGCATGGCCGGGATGTTCTGGGCGGCGCTGGTGACCCGGGCGGAGACGCAGAAGCCGAGGGCGACCTCCTCCTCGCCGGTCAGCCGGTGCAGGTACGCGGCGGCCGCCGCGACGAGCACCCGCGGCCAGCTCGACCGGGCCTGCCGGGCGACCATGCGCAGGCCGCGCTCGACGGCGGGATCGATCCGGGCACTGCACCGCAGCATGTGCCTGGAGCCGGGGGCGCTGCGCGGCGTCAGCGACACCGGCTCGGGGCGGCCGCGCAGCTGCTCCGACCAGTAGGCGCGGTCCGCCCGGTGGTCCTCGGACGAGCGGTACTCGGCGGCCTCGTCCACCATCAGCCGGACGGAGTTCAGCGCGCCCTCGCCGGGGTCGCTCCCTGAGGCCAGTGCCGTGTAGATCGCCGCGATGCGCCGGGTGCTGACGGCGGCGCCGAAGGCATCGGTCAGCAGATGGTGGATGCTCAGGTACCACCAGTGGTGGTTCTCGCCGAGCCGCATCACCACCGCGGTCATGTGCGGGGGTATGCCCAGCGGCCGGGGCCGGGCCATGTCCTCGGCCATCCGCTCCCGTGCGGCGGATTCCGGGTCGGGAAGCGTGGAGAGATCGGCGTACCCCTGACTCCAGTCGCCCAGCGGCTCGACCCACTGACGGAGCTCGCCCTCGTGCTCCGCCACCCGGGCGCGCAGTCCGTCCGCCTCCGCCAGGAACCGGCGGGACGCCTCGCCGAGGAGCTCGACGTCGAGCGGCCCGTCGATGTCGATGTACACGCCGATGGTGTAGGCGGGGCTCTCGGGATCGAGCTGCTGGCCGAACCAGATGCCCGACTGACCCGGGGTCATGGGCAGGCCGAGAGGGCGGTGGTCGTACATGTGGGAGCTCCGGGAAGCGTTCAGGGCACAACGGCAGGGGCGGGCCGGCAGGAACTGTCAGCGAGGCTTGCCCGCGCTGCGGATGCCACTCAGATCCTCCCAAAAGTATTGATGTCGGGTCAGGGATACTTTTATCAGGTCAAGTTGACCGATTGGGCATGCGGTATCGCCCCAGCCGGCGGCCGGATGAACGGGCGTCGGCCCGGTTTTCCGGACGTCGGACCATCAGGGCTTACGGGCATCCATACGAGGCCGGTTCATCGGTCACCGGCGCTTCGGGAAGTGTTCACCTGGGTGAACTTCCGGCTCGTTCCGGGACGTCACCCCGTATCGGCCGTGCGCGAAGGTCGCGCGGACCGCATAGCCTCACGCCGAGGAGCGGACCGCATAGCCTCACGCCGAGGAGCGGACCGCATAGCCTCACGCCGAGGAAACGCCAATGCTCCGCCCGTCGGACTCCATGCCGGCACCCCTCGCCGCCGTACCGCGTCGGACCCCGCGGGAGTGCACCGAGCCCTGCGGTTGCTGCCACCCCGGCGACACCGACCTCATCCGCACCCCTGGCGTCGACGGCCTCGGCGTCGGCGCCGTCCGTGCGTCCGCGTACTGTGGTGCCGACGGAGGGGAGGGGCGCCGTTGCGCAGGGTGCCGCCGGAGATGTTCCGGTTCACGACGGGGGACAAGGCCGAACTCTACGGTGCGATCCTCAGGGCCTTCGGCGCGGCCAACGAGCGGTTGGAGACCGCGCTCGGGCTGGATGACGTCCGCGCCCGTCTGCGGACGGTCGGATGGCTCGACGAGATCCACGACGACGACCTGCGGGAGGCGCTGCGAAGGCTCAGGGAGTGGCAGCTGCTGGATGTCGTCCAGAACCACGCGGAGAACTACCGCACCGCCGAGGAGTACGAGCGCCGTAACCTCCAGTACTCGCTGACCCGGCGCGGCGAGGCCGCGTTCGCGGGGGTCGAGCACGCCCTCGCGGTGCTCGCGTCGACGGGTGCGCTCCAGACCGCGGTGCTGGAGGCGATCACGGACCGGCTCGACGAGCTGTACGTCCTGCTGGGGGACTCCGCCTCCTCGGACCGTCGGGTCTTCACCACGCTCCAGGAGCTGGAGGGCCACCTGGAGGCGCTCCTGTCCAACACCAAGGCGTTCAACGGAGAGTTGCAGCGCCTGCTGCGCGCCGAGGGTGCGGACCTGGCGACCTTCCGGGAGGTGAAGGCCGCGACGGTGGCCTATCTCCAGGAGTTCCTCGTCAACCTCGACCAGCGGGGACAGACGGTCGCCTCCGCCGTGGAGCGGGTCGAGCAGCGCGGGGTGAGCCTGCTGTACGAGCGGGCGCTGCGGGGCGCCGAGCTGCCGCCGGTCGCCGACGGCGATCCCGCGCCGGCCTGGTTGGAGCGGCGCCGGGCGCGCTGGGAGGGGCTCCAAGCCTGGTTCCGGCCCGCGGACGGGTCACGACCCCGTGTGGAACAGCTGCACGACGTGGCGCGGCGGGCGATCGTGACGCTCCTCCAGGTCCTCGACCGGATCACCGAGTCACGGCGTCGCTCCTCCAGCGCGGTCCAGGACTTCCGGGAACTGGCCCGCTGGTTCGCCGCGGCGCCCACCGACGACGACCTGCACCGTCTGTGGTCGGCCGCCTTCGGTCTCGGCCCGGCCCGCCACGCCCATCTCGCCCACCCCGACCCGGAGTTGGTTCCCTCGTCGGGCACCTGGGCCGAGGCCCCGCCGGTGGAGGTGTCCGCCCTGCTGCGCACCAGCGGCCGCACCGAGCGGTTCACGCGTACCGGCAGGGTGCGCGACATCGGCGGGATCAAAGCGGCCCGGGCCGAGCGGGCCCGGAAGGAGCGTGCCGAACTCGAAGCCGCCTGGGACGTTCTGGGCACCGACGGCTCTGTGCGGCTCTCCGACTTCGGCATGCTGGACCACGCCGTCTTCGAGCGACTGCTCGACCTCCTCGGCAGGGCCCTGGCCGTACGACCGGACGCCGGCGGGGCTCGCCGGGCGGTCACCTCGGACGGCCGGGTCGAGGTGGTGCTCCGGCCGCTGCCCGACGGCGGACGGGCCGTCCTGCGGACGCCGCAGGGGAGGCTGGAGGGACCGGACCACCTGGTGGAGATCCGCAGCCGGGGCGCCTCGCGGGCGATCATCCGCGAGGAGGGCGCATGAGCGGGCGGAGCGCGATCACCATCAGGACGGGCACAATCGCGATCACCATCAGGACGAGCACATGAGCACCCTTGCCAATCAGCTGGTCCTCGCCGAGCGGCAGGACGTCGCCCGTGGCATCAGACTGCTCCTCGGCCGGCCGCTGATCACCGAGCGCGGCGACCCGCCCGCCTTCGAGCTGATCCGCCGCCGACAGGATCCGTTGACGAAGTGGTTCGACTACCACTGCGGCTGGCAGCTCGTGGTGGAGCCGCGCCTGGGGTACTCGCGCCTGTTCAAGATCCGGACCGTCCCCGACAGCTCACGCCCCGCCCGCAGGCTGCGGTCCGGAAAGGCGCCGTTCGACCGCCGCCGCTACACCCTGCTGTGCGTCGTCGCGGCCGAGCTGCTCCCGGTCCCGGTGACGACGGTCGGCCTGATCGCCGACCGCGTCGTCCAGGCCTGTGCCACCGACGAGGCGCTGCCGCCCTTCGACACGGCGAGCAAGCCCGAGCGCATGGCCTTCGTGGACGTCCTCAAACTGCTGGAGTCCTACGGGGCTCTCCTCACCGTGGACGGCGTCACGGACAGCTTCGTCGACTCGGCGGAGGCCAAGGTCCTCTACCGGGTGGACGCCACCGTGCTGATGCGCCTGCTCGCCGCGCCCGTCGGGCCGTCCCGGCTGGCCGTACCGGCGGAGGACGTACCGCTGCGCTTCGAGGAACTGGTCGAGGGCACCGTACGCGAGAGCCGGTACGGTGGTGCCGACGCCTCCGACGCACAGCGCAACCTCAGGCTGCGGCACTCGGTGCTGCGCCGCCTCTTCGACGATCCCGTCCTCCACCACGACGAGCTCCGCGCCGACGAACTGGCCTACCTCACCTCCCCGACAGGGCGCCAGATCGTCCGGCGCGCCGCCGAGCAGGGCGGATTCGTGCTGGAGGAACGGGCCGACGGCCTGCTGCTCGTCGACCCGGACGGGATCGCCACCGACAGCCGCTTCCCGGACGACTCCGCGACGGCCCGTGTCGCCGCCCTGCTCCTGCTGGAACCGCTGACGGCGGCTCCGGGCGGGCTGACGCCGGAACAGCTCACCGGAGAGGCGAACGAACTCCTGCGGCGCTTCCCCCAGTGGGCGAGGAGCTACCAGTCGGAGGACGGCGCCCAGCGCCTCACCGCCGACGCCGTCCGCGTCCTCACCGACTTCGGCCTGGCCCGCCGGATCGGCGACCGCACCGTTCCCCGGCCCGCGGCGTTCCGGTACCGGACCACGATGGCCGACGGCCCCGCAACATGACCAGCGAGGACTCCCGATGACCGTGACACGACTCCCGCAGCCCTCCACGTTCCGGACGCCGGGGGCAGCAGCGCGGTGGCAGCCCTCCAGGGCCGGCATCCTCAACGTCTGGCGCTACTACGACGAGACCTTCACCTTCCACGAGGGCCGGCTGCTCCTGCGGGGGCAGAACGGCACCGGCAAGTCCAAGGCGCTGGAGGTGCTGCTGCCGTTCCTGCTCGACGCCAGCCTGCGCCCCAACAGGCTGTCCACCTTCGGCGGCTCCGAACGCACCATGCACTGGAACCTGATGGGCGAGGGCACCTCGGGCAAGACCCGGGTCGGATACGTGTGGCTGGAGTTCGTCCACGACGACGGCGATCCCGTCTGGTTCACCTGCGGCGCCAGGCTCCAGGCCAGCGTGCACACCACCGGTGTCACCGCCGACTACTTCACCACCGGCGGCCGGATCGACAGCCCAGGCGGTCTCTCCCTGGTCAACGACGCCGGACAGCCACTCACCCGCGCAGCCCTGGCCGAAGTCCTGCAAGGCCGGGGCGAGCTGCACGGATCGTCGACCGACTACCGCAACACCGTCCGGAGCACGCTCTTTCCCGGATTGAGCGAGCAGCGCTACGACGCCCTGATCACCGCCCTGCTCCAGCTCCGCACCCCCAAGCTCTCCGAGCGCCTGGACCCGTCGCTGCTGTCCTCCCTGCTCTCCCGGGCCCTGCCCCCGCTCGGTCAGGGCGAGATCACCGAACTGGCCGAGGGCTTCGAACGCCTCGACCGGCAGCGCGAACACCTGAAGACCCTGGACGACGAAGTGGCCGCGGCCACCGCCGTCGCGAACCAGCAACGCGGCTACGCCCAGCGCGTCCTGCGCGCCGGGGCGGCGGCGCTCATCTCCGCGACGACCGAGATGGACAACCTCACCCGCATCGCCCGGGAGAGCGAGGTCGCGCACGCCGAAGCCCTGCGCGAGCGCGAGGCGAGCACTCGTACGAAGGACGAGCTCGGACACCGGGCTCAGGAGATCGACGGCGCCATCGAGGGGCTGCTCGACTCCGAGGTCTACCGGCAGGGACAGGAACTCGACCAGCTCCGCCGCAGGGCCGACCACGCCGCCGGGACCGCAGCCCGTCTGCGCGCCGGCGCCGACCGGAAGATCCACGCGGCCACCGAGGAGGCCGAGCGGGCCGCCGAGGCGCGGCTGCGCTCCGAGCAGCGGGCCGAGCACACCCGCGTCGCCAGGGAGGACACCCGGGGCGCGGCGCGGCGTGCGGCCATGGAGTCCCTCTGCACCGAGATGCAGACGACGCTCGACACCGCACCGGGTCCGGCCGGGGACGCGGAGGAGCAGCGGCGCGTCGCCCGCCGCCTGCTGCGCGGTGCGGTCACTTCGCGGCACGGCCAGATCGCCCAGGTCCGGGCCGCCCTCGAACGCCACGAACGTCGCGTCGCGGACCGGACGACGGCGGAGCGCCACCTCGACACGGCGCGCGAGCGACTGGCCGAGGCGACCACGCGGCGCGACGGCAACGCCCGCGCCTACGAGACCGCCGTCGATGCCCACACCGACCGGCTGCGCCAGTGGGCGACGGCCGATTGCTCCGAACTGCACATCGACGACGTCGAGGAACTCGCCTCCCGGGCCGCCGCCGAGACGGACGTCCTCACGCTGGTCGAGGCCGCGGCCCGTGCGGCGGAGAGCGCCATCACCGCCGAGGAGACGACCGTCCGCGCCGGCCTGGAGGACGCCCGCGCCCGGCGTGACCGGGTCGCCGCGGAGCTGGAGGACACGGCGGCGGCGACCGATCTCCCGCCGGTCCCACCGCACACCCGCACGGCCGACCGGTCGGTCCTGCCGGGAGCGCCGCTGTGGCGACTGGTGGCGTTCCGGCCGGACGTGCCGCTCGAAGACCAGGCCGGTATCGAAGCTGCCCTGGAAGCGGCCGGCCTGCTGGACGCCTGGATGACCCCCGACGGCGGCACCGCCGTCGTCGGTCACGACACCCTGGCCGACCCCGCATCGGCCGTGCCCGCACCGGGCTCCTCGCTGCTCGACGTCCTGGCTCCCGAACCCGACGGCCCGGTGCCGGTCGTCCGGGTGCAGCGGCTGCTCGCCGGCATCGCCTACGGCCCCACACTCCCCGCGGGCCACCCCGCCGCCGTGGCGGCCGACGGAAGCTGGCGGCTGGCGACGGCGATGGGCTCCTGGACGAAGGAGGAATCCCACCACATCGGAGCCGCGGCCAGGGAACGCGCCAGGCAGCGGCGAATCGCTGCCCTCACCTCCGAACTGGCCGAGGCCGGCACCACCGTCACCGGATTCGAGGTGCGGCTGCGCGCCCTCGCCGACCGCCGGCAGCGCCTCGGCGCCGACCTCCGGTCCCGGCCGCACCATCGGGACGTGGACCAGGTCAAGCGCGCCTGGGAGCGGTCCGAGTCCGAGGTGGGCGCCCGTGAGGACGCCGTGCGCGAGGCCGTCGAGCGGCTCGCCCAGCAGGAGGACGCGGTCGCGACCGCGCTGCGCGCCCTCGCCCTCGCATCTGCCGAGCACGCCCTGCCGACCGAACGCACCGCCCTGGACGCGACCGCCACGGCCGTCGACGGGCTGCGCGAACAGGCCGACGTCTGGCTGGACGCCCACCTCGTCTGGGTGGCCGCCCGGCACTCCTGGGACACCGCCCGCAGCCACGCCGAGGCCTCCGCGGACGCCGCCGCGGAGAGCGTGGCCGAAGCCGAGGAGGCCGAGGCGTCCGCCCGAGGGCTGCGATCCGCGCTCCGGGCCGTCGAGAGCACCGTCGGCGAGGACTACCGCCAGGTGGCCGCCCGGATGAGCGACCTGCGAAAGTCGCTCGACCGGACCCGCCGCGAGATCGACACCAGTACCCGGGCGCTCATCATGCTGGAAGGCCGGATCGGCTCACTGAGCGCCACCATGGCCCAGGACGCGGGCCGGCGTGACGACGCCGTGGCGGCCCGCAACGAGGCCGCCCGGGGCTTCCGGCGCCTCTGCGTCCTCGGATTCCCCGAGGACGCGGGCCTCGGCCTCGCCCTCACCTCCGAGGACGGCACCCGCGCCACCCTCGAAGCGGCCCGCGAGACGGCTGCCGCCTGGCCCAACCTGCCGCACGGCACCAGGAACCTCGGCGACTCCCTGAACCGTCTCTCCGAAGCCGTCCACCGCGCCCGCCAGAGCCTCAGCAGCCGTGCCGACCTCGAACTCGAAGCCGAGGACGACATCCACGTCCTCACCGCCACCGTCGACGGCATCCGGGCCGGCGCGGCCGGCCTCCTCTCCATCCTCACCGGAGACCGTGACCGCAGCCAGGACGACATCACCGCCGCCGAACGCGGTCTCTTCGACCGGACCCTCACCGGCGACACCCGCCGCCACCTCGCCTCCCGCATCCGCCAGGCCGGTGAACTCGTCGAGCGGATGAACGGCCACCTCGAACGGGTCCGCACCGCCTCACGGGTGGCCGTCCGCCTGGTGTGGCAGATCCACCCCGACCTGCCCGCCGGCACCCGAACGGCCCGGGAACTGCTCCTCAAGGACCCGACCCGGATCACCGAAGCCGACCGCGAGGCCCTGCACGCCTTCTTCCGGGGCCGCATCGAGGAGGCCAAGACCCGTAACACGGCCGCCACTTGGGAGGAGCAGCTCGCCGAAGTCCTCGACTACACGGCCTGGCACCAGTTCGTCGTCAAGCTGGACCGCGCCAACGGCTCCGGGTGGCAGCTGCTCACCAAGAAGCTCCACGGCGCGCTCTCGGGCGGCGAGAAGGCCATCGCCCTCCATCTTCCGCTGTTCGCCGCTGTGGCCGCCCACTACGAGGCGGTGCCGGGTTCCCCGAGACTGATCCTGCTCGACGAGGTGTTCGTCGGCGTCGACACCGTCAACCGGGGGCAGGTCTTCGCCCTCCTCGCGGCGCTCGACCTCGACCTGGTGCTCACCTCGGACCACGAGTGGTGCACCTACCGGGAGCTCTCCGGCATCGCCGTCCACCAGCTGATCACCGGAGGCGACGGCGACGATGCCGTCACCAGCGCCCGCTTCACCTGGACGGGCACCGACCTGCTGCCCGACGAAGCCGACACGGACGAACCGGCATGACGGACCGCCATCCCCTCGACCTTCCCGGGCTCCGCCCCTTCTGGTCGGCCGTCCACGAGCGCCTGTCGACCGGCCGCCCCGTCAGCCGTGTGCGGTCCGGGCCACTCGACGACGCCGGCCGGGAGGCCCTGGCCGACCTCCTCGGGCTCGACCGGCTCCCCGGCGTCGAACCGACGATTCCCCTCGCCGGACTGGAGAGCGCCGTGGTGGACGCCTGCGGTCGAACGGTCCGGGAGGTGGTGACCGCGATCCTCGGCCCGATCCCCGACCGGGCCGCCGAGCGCGAGCGCAAGGCCGGTCAACGCGACGCCCTGTGGGGGTGGTTGGCCGGCCACCAGGTGGTCTGCGCCCAGCCCGTTCTCATGGACTGGGTCGGCCACCTGCGGACCAACGGCCTCGTCGACGGCTCACCCGGCCGAACCCGGAGCCTGCTGACCGCCGCGCTGACCGTCCTCGCCGCGCTCCCGGCCGACGGCGAGCCACTGCCGGTCATCGCCGCCCGCCACCTCGACGGCGACGCCCACGCCCTCGACGACGGCACCCGGCTTTCCGGCCTCGTCCTGCGCGCCCTGGCGGCGCTGTACGGCACTGACGTACCGGACAGCGCCGAGGCCCGGCGTGCGCTCTGGAGCCGGGCCGGCGTGGCCGACGACCAGCTCTCCGCCACCGTGCTCGCCGTCGGTCTGCGCCTCGACGGCGACGGCCCGGTCGCCAGGGTCTCCCGCGTCTGCGCCGAAGCCGGTCACCCCGTCAGCCTCACCCTCGCCCAGCTCCGCTCACCCGGCGAACTCGCCGTACCCGCCGGGCCGGTGCACATCACCGAGAACCCCAGCGTGCTCGCCCTGGCCCTGCGCCGCTTCGGCCCCCACTGCCCGCCGCTGGTCTGCACCTCCGGCTGGCCCAACACCGCCGTCATCCACCTGCTGCGCCGACTCGGCGGCGACGGCGCCTCCCTCCACTACCACGGCGACTTCGACGGCGAGGGCATCCGGATCGCCGCCCACGTCATGGCCAAGACCGGAGCCGTACCCTGGCGCATGACAACCGGGGACTACCGGTCTGCCGCAGCCCTGGTCCGCCCGGGCCCCGACCCCGGGCGCCTCACGCCCGCGCCGTGGGACCCGGCACTCGTCGAGGCGATGGCCGAGTTGCGCACAGCCGTGGTCGAGGAAGTGATCGCCGACGCACTGCTGGACGACCTGGCAACGGGAACGCGATGACACCCTGATCGACGGGCCGAAGCCAGTCGAACGTACTGTCATGCGACGGCCGCGCCCAACCGCGGTCCTCCCGGAGGATCGGGTCCATGCCCGCGTACCATCACGAACCACCGACGCAGCACCCGTCGACGGACCAGGCCGGTGACGGTCTCACGCGGGCTGGTGCCGCTTCACGGGTGTACCTGTACCTGTTCCAGTTCCCCGGCGCCGGGCTCCGCGCGCTGGGCGGCCGGGCGCTCGCGCGTCGGCGCCTGCGGATCGCGCAGCGGCCGGCACCGCTTGTCCGCGCTCCTGGGCGAGACGGGAACATGGAGCTGGGACGCCATGGGTGTCGTCGACGTGGTCGTTGTCGTGGCCGCCGCCGTTCTGGACTGGCGGGATCGTGGGATCACCGGATGTGACGTTCGTGAGTGATGGGGCCGGTGCGGCCGAACGCCCTCGTGCCGGGGTCCGTCAGCCGCCCGTGGCCGCGTGCTTGGCCAGTTCCAGGAGTGCCTCCAGGTCGTGGGCGGCCTCGGCCGCGCAGGCTTCCCCGAAGTCGTCGGCCCGCCCTCCTCGCGCAGGCATTGATGGCCGACCGCAGAGGTGACCAGGACCTGGCGGAATCCCTCTACCGCGAGGCGACCCGGGCCGCGTACCCAGGACCGCCCTGCAGGCCGCCTTCCACCTCGGGGGCCTCCTCCAGGGCCGTGGGAACCTGGAGGAGGCCCGGGCGCATTTCGCAGCCGCGTCCCGGTCCGGTGACCGCCGTCCGAGAAAGACGTCATGCGACGCCTCAAGCGACTTGTCGCCACTGGCGGGTGGTACAGGTTTCCTTGTCGGGCCCTCGGTGAGCGGCCTCGTGTTCGTTGCTGGATAAACTATGGCAATGGCGTCGTTCGATTCTTCAGTGCAGCGGGTCGAGGACGTTCTGCATGCCCGGATCGTGTCCGGGCGGTATGCCTCGGGGATGAAGTTTCCGGCCGAGCGCGAGTTGGCCGCGGAGTTGGGCGTCAGCCGTATGACGCTGCGCCAGGCCGTCGAGTCGCTGCAGTTCCGGGGCCTGGTGAAGCGGCGTCCCGGCCGGGCCGGGGGGACCTTCGTCTCCGCCGGTGCCCCGGTCCTTGAGCTCGCGTCCATGGTGGGCCTGGTCCAGCAGCTGGCTGCGGAAGGGATCGAGGTCGCCTCGACGGTCCTCGCCGCGGAGAGCGTGGCGGCGTCGCCCGAGGTGGCGGCGGGGCTCGGGCTGGCGGCCGGGGATGAGGTGCACCACCTGCGGCGGCTTCGGTTCGCGGATGGGGAAGCCGTCGCGATCGAGGGCGCCTGGTATCCGGCGGCGCTCCTGCCGGGGTTCCCGCTCGGGCGGATCACGGGTTCGGTGTACGCGGTGCTCGGCGAGTACCGCTCGACACCGGTACGGAAGGTCGAGGAACTGCTTCCGGCCGTCGTGTCGGCGGAGGAGCGGGAACTCCTGGGTGTGGGCGCCCGGAGTCCGGTGCTTCGGCTCATGCGCACCTCCTACCGGGAGGACGGCCGGGCGATCGAGTACGCGCACGACGTCTATCGGGCGGATGCGCTGCGCGTGCGTGTGACCACCGGAAGCGGGTTGGGGTTGTAGGGCCTGTCCGGGCGGGCCGCTAGCGAACGAGGGCCGCGAGGTCGCCGACGGGGTGGGTGCCCTTGGGCGCGCTGTGGGCGAGCGGTCCGACGAGAACGCAGGCCATGCCGGCGGCGTGTGCGGCACCGATCCCGGCGTGGGAGTCCTCGACGACGACGGTGCGTTCGGGGGACACCCCCAGGAGGGCGGCCCCGCGCAGGAAGCCCTCGGGGCTCGGCTTGCCTGCGATGACGTCCTCGCAGCACACCGTGACCTTGACGACGGAGTCCAGACCGGTCGCGGCGAGGGCCGGCTCCAGCAGGCGCCGCACCGTTCCGGTGACCACACCGACCTCGATGCCGGCCTCCGCCAGGCGCCGGACGAGCTTGACGTGGGAGGCCGGGATGCGGGGCCGTTCGGCTACCTCGCGGGCGTAGGCCGAGCACATGTGACCGAGGATCCGGTCGGCGAGGTGGGCATCGCCGTGCGAGAGTGCCGCGCAGATTTCGAGGTCGCTGATCCCGACGAAGCGGCGCTCGTACTCCTCCCATCCCAGCTCGATGCCGCACAGTTCCTCGGCCGCGTCCGCGTACAGCCGGCCGACGAGGTCCTCGTCGAGGGAGAGCGTGCCGTTGAAGTCGAACAGCACACCCTCTGCCCCGTGGAGGGCCGCAAGGGCGGCTTCAAGATCGAAGATGGTGTTGGACATAGGGGGAGTCCTTTGATGGGTTTCGATGGGCAGGCGGGGTGAGCGTAGCAGTTTTCGGTCTAGACCAAAGTTTGTTGACTGTTTGCCTTGACACCAGCCTTTGGTCATGAACGGCGCGCAGCATGGCGGGCGGTGAGCGAGATCGGCTCACTGCCCCTACCCTCAAGAACGGCGCCACCATGTCCACGCACCTGCCCGCGTCCGTCCCCTCCCGCCGCAGCTTCCTGCGCCTGTCCGCCCTCGGCCTGGGCGCGGCCGCCCTCGGTACGACCCTGGCCGGATGCGCCAGTGGTTCGTCGGCCGGCTCGCGCAAGCCCGTCGGATCCTCCCTGGACGAGATCGCCGCGCTGGCGAAGAAGGAGGGCAAGGTCCAGCTCATCGCCCTGCCGGACACCTGGGCCAACTACAAGGGCCAGCTGGAGAAGTTCCGCGCCAAGTACGGCATCGAGACCCCGGTGGCGTCCCCCGACGCCTCGTCGGCGGAAGAGGTCAAGGCGGTCAAGACCCTGCTCGGCCAGTCCTCCCAGCCGGACTCCATCGACATCGGTTACTCCTTCACCAAGCCCGCCACCGAGCAGGGACTGATCGAGGCCTACAAGCCGAGCAACTTCGACCGGATCCCGGACAACCTCAAGGACCCGAACGGCCTGTGGGTCGGCGCCTACTACGGGGTGGTCTCCATCGGCGTCAACACCAAGGCCGCCCCGCGCCCGGCGAGCTTCGAGGACCTCAAGCGCCCCGAGTACAAGGGCAAGGTCGCCCTGCCCGGCGACCCGCGGACCGGCGCCACCTCCCTCGCCACCGTCTTCGCCGCGGCTCTCGCCTACGGCGGTTCGACGGACGACATCACCCCGGGCATCGAGTACTTCGCGGACCTCGCCAAGCGCGGCAACCTCGTCAACATCTCCAAGACGAGCAGCGCGCTGGCCTCCGGCCAGGCGGCGGTCGTCTTCGACTGGAACTACAACTTCACCGGTATGAGCGCCGAGCTGAAGCGCACCGGCGTGGACCTGGAGTTCTTCGTCCCGGCCGAGGGCGTCTTCGGCACGTACTACGTGCAGCCCGTCACGAAGGCCTCGCCGCAGCCGAACGCGGCACGGCTGTGGGTGGACTGGCTGACCGGCGACGAGGGCGCCGAACAGTACGCCCTCGGCGGCGCGGTGCCGGCCCGGTTCACCGAGCTCGCGCAGGCCGGCAAGCTGTCCAAGGAGGCGATGGCCAACCTCCCGGACCCGGAGATCCTCCGCAAGGTGACCTTCCCGACCGTCGACCAGGGCGCGAAGGCCAACAAGCTCGTGACCGACACCTGGGCCGCGAAGGTCCGCGCCTGATGGCGGGCGCGAAGGCCGCAGCGCGCGGGCTGCGCCGCCCGGCCCTCGGCACACTGCCGTACTTCGTCTTCCTCCTGGTCTTCCTCTTCCTGCCGGTCGCGGCGAACGTCCTCCAGGCGTTCCAGGTCGCCGGGGCCTGGTCGACCGAGTCGATGGCCCGGGTCTTCGAGCCCCAGTACTTCGACGCGTTCGTCCTGACCAGCAACCTGTCCCTGGTCACGGCGGTCGTCGGCGGAGCCGCCGGGCTGGTCCTGGCCTGGGCGCTCGTCGGCGCGGAGCGCCCCCGGTGGCTCAAGAACCTGGCCCTGTCCTATGCGGCCATGGCCTCGCAGTCCGGCGGAGTGCCGCTGGCGTTCTCCTTCATCGCCACGATCGGCGGGCAGGGGCTGGTGACCTGGCTGCTGCCCGGTCTGCTGCACGGATTCCGGCTCGACTCCTTCCTGGGCGTCGCACTCGTGTACCTGTACTTCCAGATTCCCCTCATGGCGGTGCTGATGCTGCCCGCGCTGGCCGGCCTGCGCCGCGAGTGGCACGAGGCCGCGAGCACCCTGGGCGCCACCGGGTGGCGGTACGCGAAGGACATCGCCCTGCCGGTGCTCGCCCCCTCGCTCGGCGGGGCACTGCTGTTGCTCTTCGCCAACGCGTTCTCGGCGTACGCCACCGCATACGCCCTGGCCGGGGGCGGCCTGAACCTCGTACCGCTGCTGATCGGCTTCTTCATCGCCGGGAACGTGACCATCGACGAGTCGTTCGCAGCCGCCCTGGCCACGGTCATGATGCTCGTCATCGTGGTCGCGATGGGCGCGCGGGCACTGCTCGAACGGAGGAGCCGGGCATGGCTGAGCCACTGACCTCCCGGCGGCCGTTCCGCATCGGGGGACTGCTCCGTACGGCGGTCCTCGCCGTCGCCCTCCTCGGGTTCCTGGTCCCGGTGGCCGGGGCCGCCGTCTTCGGGTTCACCGTTCCGGGCAAGGCGGGCGCGACGCTCGACAACCTGGCCGCCGTCCTCACCTCGGCGGGCGCCGGCGACGCGCTGAACATGACGATGCTGCTCGCCGTCCTGTCCACCCTCGCGACGCTCGCGCTGCTGCTGCCGACCCTGCTGGTCCTCCACCTGCACGGGACGGCCAGGCTGCGTCACCTCGCGGAGTCGCTGTCGCTGCTCCCACTGGTGGTGCCGTCCGTGACGCTCGTCTCCGGAGCGGGGCTGTTCTTCCACGCCACGATGCCGGGATTCCTCGTCTCACCGCTCTCGCTGGTGCCGTTCTACGTGGTGCTGTGCCTGCCGCTGGCGTACCGCGCCCTTGACGCCCAGCTCCGGGCGGCCGATCTGCGCACCCTCTGGGCGGCGAGCAGCTCTCTGGGCGCCGGGAGCCTGCGCACGCTGGTGCGCGTCGTGCTGCCCGTCCTGCGCACCTCGCTGCTGTCCGCGGCGCTCATGTGCGTCGCGCTCGTACTGAGCGAGTTCGCGGTGGCCTCCCTGCTGCTGCACTTCACGTTCCCGGTCTACACCGTGCAGGCGGGCGGCAGTTCCCCTCGTGGCGCCGCGGCCCTGTCCTTCCTGACCATGATGATCACGTGGCTGCTCCTGTCGGGCATCTCGTGGCTCGCCCAACGACGGAAACGAACCGAATCATGAGTTCCCCCAACGCCCTCGGCGTGGCCCACCCGGCCACTGTCGCATCCCGTCCGGGCCACGTCTCGCTGGCCGGGGTCAGCAAGGCCTACGCCGGTCGGACCGTACTCGACGACCTGAGCCTCGACCTCGTCCAGGGCGAGATGGTGGCACTGCTCGGGCCTTCGGGCTGCGGCAAGACCACCACCCTACGGATCCTGGCAGGCCTGGAGCGGCCCGACGCCGGACGTGTGACCATCGCCGGCAGCGACGTGACCACGGCGCCGGCGCGCTCGCGCAACATCGGCGTCGTGTTCCAGCACTACTCGCTCTTCCCGCACCTGTCCGCCCGCGAGAACGTCGCCTACGGGCTGCGCATCCGGCGAGTGGATCGCGGCGGGCGGACCCAACGCGCGGATGAACTCCTGGAGTTGGTCGGGCTCGCGGAGCACGGCGGGAAGTTCCCCCACCAGCTCTCCGGTGGGCAGCAGCAGCGCGTCGCCCTGGCCCGCGCACTCGCGATCCAGCCCCAACTGCTGCTGCTGGACGAGCCGCTGAGCGCTCTCGACGCGACCGTCCGGGCCCGCCTGCGGGAGGAGATCCGCCGGATCCAACGCCAAGAGGGCATCACCACACTGATGGTGACGCACGACCAGGAAGAAGCGCTCACCATGGCCGACCGCGTCGGGGTCATGCTCGACGGGCGCATCGAACAACTCGCCACCCCGGAAACGCTGTACAACGAACCCGAGACGCCGTTCGTCTCGCAGTTCGTCGGCGTCGTCAACCGTATCGAGGGCACGGTGGCCGGCGGTCGGATCACCGTGTTCGGAGCCGGCCTGCGGATCGCCAACCGCGAACCTGTCGCGTCCGCGCGGGCCGTCGCCCTGATCCGCCCCGAGGACATCTCCGTACAGTCAGCCCGCGTCGGCGGGGCCGCAGGTGTCGTCGTCGAGCACATCCTGCGCGGGCCGCTCAGCTCGCTCCTCGTACGCCACGGCGCGGACCACCTCCGGGTGGACCTGGCCACACCGATGGCGGGCTCCTACCCGGTGGGAACCCCCGTGTCCCTCGGCGTCACCCGCACCCGCACCATCGTCGAAACCCCTGTCGAAACCCCCGCTGAAAGCTGAACCGCCCGTGCCGAACGCATTGCTCTCGCCAACGCCCGCCGCCCGGACCCGCATCCTCCTGATCGGCATCGACGGACTCCGCTGGGACCTGACCGCCGACTCGACTGCCGCCCCCACGCTCCGCGCCATGGCAGAGGAGGGCCACCTGATGCCCATGACCATGGAAGTGCCGACCATGTCCGGACCCGGCTGGTCCTCGATCCTCACCGGGACCACCCACGCCCAGCACGGGATCAGGGACAACTCCTTCGTCGGTCACCGGCTCCACCACCACCCGGACCTGCTCTCCCGGGCCTTCTACCAGGACCAGACCACCCGGACGTTCGCGGCGGCCGGCTGGCCCCCGCTGGTCTCCCCGGACGGGCTCGGCCCCGTCGTCCACCAGCGGGCGGAACAGCAGAAGGCCGGACTGCACACCGTCGTCGCCCGCGACGGCGAGGTGCACGGCTTCGTCCGGATCGACGCCGAGATCACCGACTTCGCGCTGGCCGCGCTCACCTCCCACCGCTCGCCGGACGTGTCGTTCGTCTACTTCTGCGACGTGGACGACGCCGGTCACGTCTACGGCGCGCGGACCGAGGAGTACCAGGCGGCTCTGAGCAGGGTCGACCGTCACGTGGCCAGGCTCCGGCATGCCGTACACACCCGCGCGGTGGACCACGGCGAGGACTGGCTCGTCGTGATCGTCGCCGACCACGGCCATCTCGACGAGGGCGGGCACGGCGGCGACACCCCCGAGGAGCGCACCTCGTTCATCCTGCGTTGGTCGCCCACCCTGCCCCTGGGCACGTGGCCCGACGAGGTCGCCCCGAACGAACTGCTGGAGCTGATCCTCGCGGAACGGGAACCCGCGCGGTAGGCGGCGGGCACCCATCGCCCGGGACCATGGCAGATCTGCCCGTGATCGCGTGCCCGCGCGGGTGTGATCCGAGTCGAAGAGGAAACCGATGGTCGGTATCCCCGAGGGCATCGACACCCCGGACATCATGGTCGAGCTGGACGTGCTCCAGTGGAACGTCGACCGCATGGCGGCCGGGCTGCGGGCTCGGCCGGCGGTGATGATGCGGCAGACGTCGCCCTCGGTGCAGCTTTCGGGGTCGGTCTCGGAGGCGGTGCGGGCCAGTCTTCGACAGACCCGAGCTGCACCAGAGGCCCTGTCTTCATGCGCGGACAAGTGGAAGATCACCCGACCGCGCCGACGTATTCGAACCCACTCTCACCAAGATCGATAGAGCAACGGCTTCTTACGGCGGCGTTCAGGCGCTGGCATGCGCCGGGGGCCGTCGATGTCAGAAGCTGCGCGGAGTCACCAGGCCGGATTCGTAGGCCAGGACCACGAGTTGGGCCCGGTCCCTGGCGTGGAGCTTGGTCATGGCCCGGTTGATGTGGGTCTTCGCCGTCATCGGGCTGATCACCATGCGGCCAGCGATCTCGTCGTTGGACAGGCCCTGCGCGACCATTGCGACCGCTTCGCGCTCGCGGCTGGTCAGCTCCTCCAGCCCCGCTCGGGTGCCGGTGGTGAGCGGTTGGGTGACGTACCTGTTGATCAGCTTGCGGGTGATCGACGGTGCCAGCAGGGCGTCCCCGCGCGCAGCGACGCGTACGGCATGCAGGAAGTCGTCCGGCACGATGTCCTTGACGAGGAAACCGGCGGCGCCGGCGCGCAGCGCGCTGTAAACGTATTCGTCCAGGCCGTAGTTGGTGAGGATGTCGACGTGCACCCCGGCCAGGGCAGGGTCGGCGGCGATGCGCCGGGTCGCCTCGATGCCGTCGGCGCCGGGCATCTGGATGTCGATGAGCGCGACGTCGGGCAGATGCTCCCTGGCCAGATCCAGGGCCTCCTTCCCGTCTGCGGCCTCGGCCACCACCTCGATGTCGCCTTCGAGGTCGAGGGCGCCCCGGGCCTGCGCCAACGCCTTGCCGGTGTCGTGCAGGCCCGAGGCCAGGGCCGCGATGGGGAGTGCGGCCAGCATGGTCACGCTCGCCGCCACCGTGACGAATCGGTGTCCCGCTCGCACGGCCGCGTACACGGCGAACAGGTACGCGACGGCCGGGACGTCGAACCTGGCTGCCTGGTAACCCACCGCGCACAGCCCAGTGACGGCCAGGACGGGAAGCGGAGCCCGGCGGCGCGGGACCAGCGCGAGACCGCCGGCCGCCAGCAGCGCGTACCCGAGCAGGTCAATGCCCGTGGCGGAGTGCTGTCCGGACAGCCCGGTGGCCAGCAACGTCACCGCGACACCGACAGCGATCACCCAGTCCACAGCGCCGGCCCGAACACGGATCCCTCCTGAACTCATGCGCGCACCCTAACGGGATGTCAGCACGGGCGACTCCTGCGTGCGGATGACCGGCTCACTACCGCACCCGCGGTACCCGCGCGGTTCCTGCGCCGTGCGCAGCAGCCGCTACGGCATCCGCGGCAGCGCGGATTGTCCGCGCCTGCCGGACGACCGGCGGTTGGTCCGCCGGACATGATCGGGCGACATCCGGTCCCAGCAGGAGGGGAAGCCCCCATGTCCGTTCGATCTGTGCTCGCCGTGGCCGCCGCTGTCGTCGCCGGAGGTGTCGTGTTCGCCGAACCTGCGGCCGCTCATGCCTCGGTGCAGCCGGTCGCCGTCAGTGTGTACATCCTGAGCGCCGGACGACTCGGGGCCATCGCGGCCACGTTGCTGGCACTGACCGGCGTGGTCATCGGCGGGCTGGCTCTGGCCCGCTCCACCGGCCGGATCGGCACCGGCCCAGGGCAACGCGGAGCCGTCGTGGCCCTGCTGGCGGGACTGACCGGCACGGCCCTCGGCGCCCTGGTGGCGGCGACGGCCTCCGGTGGCCTCGGCACCGGCAACGGCCTGGGCGGGGCCTTCGTGGCCCTGCTGCTGGGGTTGACCGGCACAGCCCTCGGCGGACTGGCGCTGACCCGCTCCCGCCGCGCCGACTGACCAGCTCACCAGCGAACGGGACCGCGCTCCGGGCAAGTGTCCGTGCTGCCTCAGCTCACGAACTCTTCGACTCGCCGGCGTACGCCGGTCGCCTCCCGGACCCGGGTACAAGTGCTGTCCGTTCAAGCATCCAAAGCCATCTGTCGAGCTGTGACCCACATCACATTCGGTTCCTGTCAGCAATCGGGGCGCTGTTCCGCTCAAGCCACCGGGAGCAATCGAACCGAACAGGAGCTACTCATGAAGCACCGCATCCTCGTTCTCGGCGCCGGCTATTCCGGGGCCTACACGGCCGGGAATCTGGCCCGCCGGCTGTCCCCGGCGGACGTCGAGATCACCGTGGTCGACGCTGGACCGGACTTCGTCGAGCGGATGCGCCTGCACCAGTTGGCGGCCGGCCGGGACATCGAGGCTCCGAAACTCGCCGACGTGTTCGCGGGCACGGGGATCCGGCTGCGCCTGGCCCGTGTCACCGCCGTCGACCCCGAGCGCCAGGTCGTCGCCGTGGCCGACGCCGACGGTGGCGGTGGCGGTGGCGAACTCGGCTACGACACGCTCCTCTACGCGCTCGGCAGCCACGGCGACGTCGACGGCGTTCCCGGCGCGGCCGAACACGCCTTCGACGTCGCCGCCCGGCCCTCGGCGCTGCGCCTGCGCGAGCGCTTGGACAGCCTGGGCAGGCGAGGCGACGGCGGGAGTGTGGTGGTCGTCGGCGACGGGTTGACCGGTATCGAGACCGCCACCGAGATCGCCGAATCCCGCCCCGGGCTGTCGGTGACGCTCATCGCCCGCGGCGAATTGGGCGCCCGGCTCTCCGCCGGGGCCCGCGGCCGCCTGCGCCGGGCCTGCGACCGGCTGGGCGTCACCGTCCTGGAGCACACCATCGTCGAGGCCGTCGAAGCGGCACGGGTGCTGTGCGCCGACGGCACCACCCTGGCGTCCGACACGACCGTGTGGACGGCCGGGTTCGCGGTCGACCCCATCGCCGCCGCCGGTGGGCTGGAGGTCACCGGGAACGGTCGGATCGTCGTCGACCGCACCATGCGGTCGGTGTCACACCCGAACGTCTACGCCATCGGCGACAGCGCCTACGCCATCGGCGACAACGGCCGACCACTGCCGATGTCCTGCGCCTCGGCCGCCTGCACCAGCCAGCAGGCCATCGAGGCGATCCTGGGACGCCTGACCGGCCGCAAGATCGCGAACACCAAGCTGGTCTACACGTACAACCACATCAGCCTCGGGCAGGGGGACGCGATCTGGCAGGGGGTCGACGACGAAGGGCAGCCGAAGCCGAAGCACATGGGCGGCCGAAAGTCCGCGCGGCTCAAGGTGCGCCTCGTCGCGCTCTCCCGGTGGGCCATCTCGCACCCGACCCTCGGCATGCCCAAGCGCAAGCGCCGCCTGGCCGCCGTGCCGGACGCGACCGCCGAAAACGCCGTCACGTCCGGCACGATGACGGTCGCATAGCCGCCTAGGGTGATCCACGTGGACAGCACCGCCACTGATCGCTTCGACACCAGTCGGTTCGAGGCCAGCCGCAACCGGCTGGCCTCGCTGGCGTACCGTCTCCTCGGCTCCGCCGCCGACGCCGAGGACGCCGTACAGGACGCGTTCGTGCACTGGCAGGCCGCCGACCGGCAGCGGATCAAGGTGCCGGAGGCATGGCTGACCAAGGTCGTCACCAACCTGTGCCTGGACCGGCTCCGCTCGGCGCAGGCCCGCCGCGAACGCGCCGTCGGCGCCTGGCTGCCCGAACCGCTCCTCGACGGCGACCCGATGCTCGGCCCGGCCGACACGTTCGAGCAGCGCGAATCGGTCTCCCTGGCCGTGCTGACTCTCATGGAGCGCCTGTCACCCCTCGAGCGGGCCGTCTACGTCCTGCGCGAAGCGTTCTCCTACAGGCACGCCGAGATCGCCGAGATCCTCGGCATCGCCGAGTCCGCGAGCCAGCAGCACCTCCACCGGGCCCGGCGCCGCATCACCACCGCGCGCCGCGGCGGCGGCGAAGCCGACCCGGCATCCGCCCGCAGGATCGTCGAGGAATTCCTCGCCGCTGCCTCGTCCGGCCGCACCGAACGGCTGGTAGCACTGCTCACCGACGACGCGACCGCGATCTCCGACGGCGCCGGCCTGACCGAGAAGCTGCTGCAGTACGACACCGCGCAGCGCATCGCCGCCATCGCACGGGCCGGCTTCAAACCCACAGCCGCGAAGCGGCGACTCGCCGGCGGCACGTCCGCCGTCCACTACGCGCTCGTCAACGGCGCCCCCGCCATCCTGTTCGTTCCCGGCGACCAGGTCGTCGGCGCCGTGACGTTCGACATCACGGGCGGCAGGATCGCGACCGTGCGCGGCATCGCAGCCCCCAGCCGCCTCGCCCGCCTCAACGAAGCCTGGCGGCAGCACGAACCGGACACGCCGCTCATCGCCCAGTGGTGACCCGACGCCGACCGCGTTCAGGCCTACGGCCGGACGCCATCGCAACTGGCGACCATCCAAGCGCGCAGGTGCGTCAGGCTGGTGCCGCGCCAGCAGTGCCCATCCTGCCGGGGAGGAGGGCTGTCCTCCAGCCGATCAACCGAGTTCCGGGCTGAAGGTGGAGGATCGTGGTCGCCAGGGTGGCGTGGCGCAGGGTCTTGGAGACGATCGCGATGGGGATGCCTTCGGCGATCATGATGCTGGCCGCGGTGTGCCGCAGCCGCCTGCCCCGTTGACGTAGCGGGTCGAGGTGGAGGGCTTGCCCTGAGTTCGTGGCGGCACCGGACGGGATCTGGCGGGAGCCGGGGGTGACGCGAACTCCGGGCCCGGAGCGGACCGCCGGAACGGACGGTTGACCCGCCCCACGGTGCGCGCGGGCCTCCCGCTGCTCCGCGACCCGCCCGCTCCCCGTGTCCACGTCGTGTCGCGGCCTGCGCTATCGAGCCGCTATGCGACTTGGGCAAGATCGGCGTCGCAGGTCCGGTGGCGGTACACGCCGGGCATGACGAAGGCGTCCCGGTCGGCGCGCGACCCGTGGGAGCGGGCCCCCCGCCACGGTCCGGCGACTGATGGTCCTGCTCGCCGTGAAGGAGTCCGAAGACACGATGGCGCACCCCGACGGTACGGAAGCACCGCTGCTGTGGACCCTGGCAGGCAGCGGCAAGGAGTCGCTGGCGGCCGGCGCGCGGGTCCTGCACGCGTACCTGGCCGGTCGTGACGACTGGAGCCCCCAGGACATCGCGTTCACCCTCGCGCGCACCGCTTCCGAGGGGAGCCGGCGGGCGGCACTGGTGGCGGACGGCCGCGAGGGATTCCTGCGGCGGCTGGACGCGCTCGCCGACGGCAGGAGCATGCCCGGCCTGGTGGAGGGCGCCGCAGGGGCAGGCCGCCGGGTCGCCTTCGTGTTTCCCGGACAGGGCGCGCAGTGGCCCCGGATGGCGGTGGACCTGCTGGACACCTCCACGGTGTTCCGCGACCGGATGGACGCGTGCGCGCAGGCCCTGGAACCGTTCGTCGACTGGTCGCCGATCGACGTGCTCCGCGACCCGGACGCGCCGGGCGCGCCCGCCGCGGACCGGGCCGACGTGGTGCAGCCCCTACTGTTCGCCGTGACGGTGTCGCTCGCCGAGCTGTGGCGCTCCCACGGCGTGGAACCGGCCGCCGTGCTCGGGCACAGCGTCGGCGAGGTCACCGCCGCCGCGGTCAGCGGCGCGCTGTCCCTGGACGACTCCGCGCGGGTGGTCGCCCTGTGGAGCCAGGCCCAGGCGACCCTGGCCGGGCAGGGCGACATGGTCTCCGTCATGGCCCCGGCCGACGAGGTCGAGCCGCGGCTGCGCGGCTGGGACGGCCGCCTCGTCGTCGCCGCGCACAACGGTCCGCGGTCCGTGATCGTCTCCGGCGACCGCGACGCCGCGGCCGAACTCCTCGCCGACCTGGCCTCGGAAGGGGTGCACGCACGGCGGATCGCGGTGGGCCTGGCCGCGCACTCCCCCCACATCGACGCGATCATCCCCCGGATGCGCGCCGACCTCGCACCGATCCGGCCCCGCACACCGCGGCTGCCCTACTACTCCGGACTGACCGGCGGACGACTGGACGCCCCGGTCCTGGACGCCGACTACTGGTGCCGCAACCTGCGCAACACGGTCAGGTTCCACGAGGCGGCCGGCGCCCTGCTGCGGGACGGGTACGGCGTCCTGCTGGAGGTCAGTCCGCACACCGTGCTGACCTCCGCCCTCACGGACTGCGCGGAGGAACACGGCGCGCAGGCCGCCGTCCTCGGGACGCTGCGCCGGGACCAGGACGGTCCGGGCCGGTTCCTGGCCTCGCTCGGTGACCTGTACGTGTGCGGTGCCGCCCCGGAACGGGAAGCGCCGCCCGCCGGGCAGCACGCCCGGGTGCCGGAACTGCCGGCGGCCGTCCTGGCGGCGCTCGCGGAGCCCGGCCCGGCCGACGCGAACGGGCCGGCCGACGCGGGCGCCACGGGCGGCGGCCGGGAGGTCGGCCGTGCGTTCCGCGCGGAGCCGGCCGGAATGGACGCCCCGGAACGGCGCGCCGCGCTGGCACGGCTGGTGGACGAGGAGATCGCCGCGCTGACCGGGCGGTCCGATCCGGTCCCCGCCGACCTGGCCTTCCTCGACCTGGGATTCGACTCCGTCACCGCCGTGGAGCTGCGCAACCGGCTGAGCGCGGCGACGGCGCTGCGCATCCCGGCGACGGTTGTCTTCGACTGCCCGACCCCGGCGGCCCTGACCGCGTACCTCTGCGCCGAGATCAGCGGCGACCGGCCCGACGGGAACACGGACGCGGACGAGCCGGTGCGGCGGGCCGAGGACGACGACCCCGTGGTGATCGTCGGCATGGGCTGCCGCTACCCCGGCGGGGTCGGCAGCCCCGACGAACTCTGGGAGCTGGTGTCGGCAGGTGCCGACGCCGTCTCCGCGCTGCCCGACGACCGCGGTTGGGACACCGCCGGACGGTACGACCCCGCACCGGGCACACCGGGCCGGTACTACCAGCGGGAGGCGGGTTCGCTCGCCGGAGCGGCCGACTTCGACGCCGAGTTCTTCGGCATCTCGCCGCGCGAGGCGCTGGCCATGGACCCGCAGCAGCGGCTGCTGCTGGAGACCACCTGGGAGGCGCTGGAGCGGGCCGGGATCGACCCGTCCACCCTGCGGCGGACCCCGACGGGCGTCTACGTCGGGGCGATGACCATGGACTACGGCCCCTCCCTCGAACAGGGCGCCGACGAGGGCGGCCACCTGCTGACCGGCAACACCGGGAGCGTCGCGTCGGGCCGCCTGGCCTACACCCTCGGCCTGGAGGGAGCGGCGGTCACCGTGGACACGGCGTGCTCGTCCTCGCTGGTGGCCCTGCACCTCGCGGTACGGGCGCTGCGCTCCGGCGAGTGCTCGCTGGCCCTGGCCGGCGGCGCGACCGTGATGTCCACGGTCGGCATGCTCGTGGAGTTCAGCCGGCAGGGCGGCCTGGCCCCGGACGGCCGCTGCAAGGCGTTCGCGGCGGCCGCCGACGGCTTCGGCCTGGCCGAGGGCGTGGGCATGCTGCTGCTGGAGCGGCTGTCGGACGCCCGCCGCAACGGGCATCCGGTGCTGGCGGTGGTGCGTGGTTCGGCGGTGAACCAGGACGGTGCGAGCAATGGTCTGACGGCGCCGAACGGTCCGTCGCAGCAGCGGGTGATCCGGGCGGCGCTGGCGGACGCGGGGCTGACCGTGTCGGACGTGGACGTGGTGGAGGCGCACGGTACGGGGACGCGGTTGGGTGACCCGATCGAGGCGCAGGCGCTGCTGGCCACCTACGGCCAGGGGCGGCCTTCGGATCGCCCGGTGTGGATCGGCTCGCTGAAGTCCAACATCGGCCACGCCCAAGCCGCGGCCGGTGTGGGCGGGGTCATCAAGTCGGTGCTGGCGCTGCGGCACGGCGTGATGCCCAAGACGCTGCACGTGGACGGTCCCACACCCGAGGTGGACTGGTCGGCGGGCGCCGGCCGGCTGCTGACGGAGGCCCGGGCGTGGGACGACACGGGTCGTCCGCGCCGGGCGGGGGTGTCCTCCTTCGGCATCAGCGGGACCAACGCCCACGTCATCCTGGAGTCCGCGCCGGCCGAGGCGGTGGAGGACGCCCCGCGTCCCGGGACGGTGGTGTGGCCGGTGTCGGCGCGCAGCGCCGAGGCACTGCGCGCGCAGGCGGAGGCGTTGGCGGCGCGGGTGGCGGCGGAGCCCGGCCTCGACGTGGCGGACGTGGGTTGTTCGCTGGCGGTGGGGCGTGCGTCCTTCGAGCACCGTGCGGTGGTGGTGGGTGGGGACCGGAGCGAACTGCTCGACGGCGTGAAGGCGCTGGCGCAGGGTGCCGCGGTGTCCGGCGGCGGGCTGGTTTCCGGTCGGGTGGCGCTGGTGTTCCCGGGTCAGGGTTCGCAGTGGGTGGGGATGGCCGCGGAGTTGCTGGCCGGGTCGGCTGTGTTCGCGGGGCGGATGGCGGAGTGCGGGCGGGCGCTGGCGCCTTATGTCGACTGGTCGTTGGCGGAGGCGTTGGGTTCGGAGGCGCTGCTGGCGCGGGTGGATGTGGTGCAGCCGGTGCTGTGGGCGGTGATGGTGTCGCTGGCGGAGGTGTGGCGTTCGTTCGGTGTCGTTCCGGACGCGGTGGTGGGCCACTCGCAGGGTGAGGTTGCGGCCGCCGTGGTGGCGGGTGGTCTGAGTCCGGAGGACGGGGCGCGGGTGGTGGCGCTGCGTTCCCGTGCGGTGGGGGCGCTGGCGGGGCGTGGCGGCATGGCGTCGCTGCCGCTGCCGGTGGACGCGGTGCGGGAGCGCATTGCGGGGCGGTTGTCGGTGGCGGCGGTGAACGGTCCGTCGTCGACGGTGGTGTCGGGTGACGCGGGCGCGGTCGCCGCGTTGGTGGAGGCTCTGGTGGGGGAGGGGGTGCGGGCGCGGTTGATCGAGGTCGACTACGCGTCGCACTCCGCGCATGTGGAGGAGGTCCGCGAGCAGCTGCTCGCCGACCTGGACGGCATCGTGCCGCTGTCCGGTGCGGTGCCGTTCTATTCGAGCGTCACGGGCGGCCTGTTGGACACGAAGGCCCTGGACGCCGGGTACTGGTACCGCAACCTGCGGGAGACCGTCGAGTTCGAGCAGGCCACCCGCGCGCTCCTGGCGGCCGGGCACCGCGTTTTCATCGAGTCCAGTCCGCACCCGGTGCTGTCGGTGGCGGTGGGGGAGTCGGTGGAGGCGGCGGGTGCGGACGCCGCGGTGCTGGGGACGTTGCGTCGCGGGGAGGGCGGTCCGGCGCAGGTGCTGCGCGCGGTCGGCCGTGGCTGGGAGCGCGGGTTGGAGGTGGTCTGGTCGCGGGCGTTCCCGGGGGCCCGGCGCGTCGAGCTGCCGACGTACGCCTTCCAGCGCACCCGCTACTGGCTGACGGCCCCCGCCGCCGTCCCGGCCGCCCCCGCCGAGGACCGCTGGGACGACCTGGAACTGCAGGACCCCACCCGGCTCGCCGAGATCCTCGGGGTCGGCCATGCCGCCCTGGACGAAGTCCTGCCCGCACTGGCGGCCTGGCGCTCCGTCAGGAGCCGTGAGCGGAAGGCGGAATCCTGGCGCTACCACGTCGCCTGGGCACCCCTGTCGGTCACGCCGGCGGACGGCCTCCCCGGTCGCTGGCTCGCTCTGCGTCCCGAGGGCGGTGACGCGGCGGCCGTCCTGGACGCCCTCGGCGAGGCCGGAGCCGACCTCCTCCCGTGCGTCGTCGCCGATCCGGGCGCGACCCGCGAACAGCTGGCCGCCCTGCTCACGGAGACCGCCGGGGAGCAGCCGATCGCCGGCGTGCTGTCCCTGTTGTCCTGGGAGGAGCGCCCCCACCCCGAACACCCCGACCTGCCCGGTGGCCCGGCGCTGACCCTCGCGCTGGCCCAGGCACTGGAGGACGCGGGCATCCAGGCCCGGCTCTGGACGCTGACGAAGGGACTGGCGGTCCTGGGCGGCGCGGAGCGGCCCGGACACGTCGGTCAGGCCGCCTCCGCCGCCCTGGGCCGGACGCTGGCCCTGGAGCACCCGCACCGCCGGGGCGGCCTGGTCGACCTGCCCGAGGTGCTGGACGCACGGGCCGCCCGCCGCCTGTGCGCGGTGCTCGCGGGAGCCGCGGCCGACGAGGAACAGGTGGCGGTGCGCTCCACCGGGGTCCACGGACGCCGGCTCCGCCCCGCGTCGTCCGGGTCGCCGAAGGCCCGTGCAGGCGGCCCGGACGTCCGGTGGCGGGGCACGGTCCTGGTCACCGGCGGCACCGGCGGCGTCGGCTCGCACACGGCGCGCTGGCTGGCGGGCCGGGGCGCGGAGCGGCTGCTGCTGGTCAGCCGACGCGGCGCCGACGCCCCCGGTACGGACGCGCTGCGGGCGGAACTGACGGCGCTGGGCGCCGAAGTGGCCTTCGCGGCCTGCGACGTCGCCGACCCGGCCGCACTGGCGGCGCTGCTCGCCGACATCCCGGCGCGATACCCGCTGTCCGCCGTCATCCATGCGGCGGGCGTCCTCGACGACGGTGTGCTCGACGCGCTGGACCCCGCGCGGCTCGCCGTGGTGCTGCGCGCCAAGCTGACCGCCGCACGGAACCTGCACGAGGCCACCGCGGGTCTCGACCTGTCGGCCTTCGTGGTGTTCTCGTCGGTGATGGGCGTCGTGGGCAACGCCGGGCAGGGCAACTACGCGGCCGCCAACGCGGCCGTCGACGCACTCGTCGCCGCCCGCCGGGCCGCCGGGCTGCCCGGCACGTCCGTGGCCTGGGGCGCCTGGGCCGGGCCGGGCATGCTGGCGGACGAGGTCGCCGCACGGCTGCGGGACTTCGGCATGCCGGTGATGGAGCCCGAAACGGCCGTCACCGCGATCGGCCGGGCACTGGAGGCGGACGACACGCTGGTCGTGGTCGCCGACGTCGACTGGAAGCGCTTCACCGCGGCCATCGGCCTGCGGTCCGCCGCCCTGCTCGACGGGCTACCGGACCCGGCGGCCGCGGGGCCCGCCCCGGACACCGCCGGACTGTCGGCGGCCCGGGAGGGCGACGGCGCCGCCGACACTCTGCGGCAGCGGATCGCCGTACTGCCGCGCCACGAGGACCGGGTCAGGACGCTCACCGAACTGGTGCGCACCCATGCGGCGACGGTCCTGCGCCACCCCGACGTCGACACGGTCCAGCCCGGAAAGGCGTTCTCCGCGCTCGGATTCGACTCCCTGATGGCGGTGGAGCTGCGTAACCGGCTCGCCGCCGTCACCGGGCTGGCCCTGCCCGCCACCGTCCTCTTCGACCACCCCACGCCGTCGGCACTGGCCGACCGGCTGCTCGCGGAACTGGACCTGAACCCGAACCCGGACCTGCCGGACGCGACGGGCGGCACCGCCGAGTCCGCCGGGGCCGCCGACCCCGTCGGCAACGAGCCGATCGCGATCGTCGGCATGGGCTGCCGCTTCCCCGGCGGGGTCGCCCGGCCCGAGGACTTCTGGCAGCTGCTCTCCAAGGGCACCGACGCCGTCGGCGACTGGCCGTCGAACCGGGGCTGGGACACCGAGGGGCTGTACGACCCGGACCCCGACCGCGCCGGCACCACGTACAGCAGGCAGGGCGGCTTCCTGCACGACGCGGCCGACTTCGACGCGGAGTTCTTCGGCATCTCGCCGCGCGAGGCCCTGGCCATGGACCCGCAGCAGCGGCTGCTCCTGGAGACCGCCTGGGAGGCGGTCGAGGGCGCCGGGCAGGATCCGACCGCGCTGAAGGACCGGCAGGTCGGCGTCTACGTCGGCACCAACGGCCAGGACTACTCCGCGCTGCTGGAGGGCGCCGAGGGCGTGTCCGAGGGCCACCTGCTGACCGGGAACACGGCCAGCGTGCTGTCGGGGCGGCTGTCCTACGTCCTCGGCCTCCAGGGGCCCTCGCTCACCGTCGACACCGCGTGCTCCTCCTCGCTGGTGGCGCTGCACCTGGCCGTGCAGGCACTGCGGCGCGGCGACTGCGAGCAGGCCCTCGCGGGCGGGGTGACGGTGATGAGCACCCCGCGGCTCTTCGTGGAGTTCAGCCGTCAGCGCGGGCTCGCCGCCGACGGACGGTGCAAGGCGTTCTCGGCGGACGCGGACGGCACCGGCTGGGGCGAGGGCGCCGGAGTGCTGCTGCTGGAGCGACACAGCGACGCCCTGCGCCACGGCCACCCCGTACTTGCGCTGATCACCGGCACCGCCGTGAATCAGGACGGCGCCAGCAACGGGCTCACCGCCCCCAACGGCCCGTCCCAGCAGCAGGTCATCCGCGCCGCGCTGGCCGACGCCGCGCTGCGCGCCGACCAGATCGACGCGATCGAGGCCCACGGCACCGGCACGAAGCTCGGCGACCCCATCGAAGCGCAGGCGCTCCAGGCCGTCCACGGGCCGGCGCGCACGGCGGACCGGCCGCTGTGGCTCGGCTCCGTGAAGTCGAACATCGGGCACACCCAGGCGGCGGCCGGGGTGGCCGGAGTGATGAAGATGGTGCTGGCCATCCGCCACGGCGAACTGCCGGGAACCCTGCACGCCGGGACGCCGAACCCGCACGTCGACTGGTCCGACGGTGCCATCCGCCTGCTCACCGCGCACACCCCGTGGCCGGAGACCGGGAACCCACGCCGGGCAGGCGTGTCGTCGTTCGGCATCAGCGGCACCAACGCGCACGCGATCATCGAGCAGGCGCCCGCCATCGCGGCCGTGCCCGCCCTGGACCGGACCGACATCCCGGCCGCCCCCACCGAGGGAACCGCCGCCACCCCCGCCGCCGCCACGATGGCGCTCGCCGCGGACACCGCCGTCCCCACCGCCCGCCGTACCGGCTCGCCCGTGCCGCTGCTGCTCTCGGCCAGGACTCCGGAGGCCCTGCGGGTCCAGGCCGGTCGGCTGGTGAGCCGGCTCGACGCCGACCCGGACGTCGAACTGGTGGACGTCGCCTATTCGCTCGCCACGGGACGGGCCCCGCTCGAACACCGGGCCGCCGTCCTGGGACGGGACCGGGCGTCCGTCCGGCGCTCGCTCACCGCACTCGCGCGCGGCACGACGGCGGGCCGACTGCTCACCGGCGGCGTGCGCCCCGGCCGGACCGCCTTCCTGTTCCCGGGACAGGGCAGCCAGCGGGCCGGAGCCGGCGCAGAGCTCTACCGCGACGACCCGGTGTTCGCCGACGCCCTCGACGACGTGCTGACCGGCCTGGACCCGCACCTCGACCTGAACCTGCGCGACCTCCTGTTCGCCGAGCCCGGAACCCCCGACGCGGAGCTGCTCGACCGCACCCGGTACACCCAGCCCGCACTGTTCGCCCTGGAGACGGCGCTGTTCCGGCTCGTACGGCACTGGGGCGTGCGGCCCGACCTGCTGATGGGGCACTCCATCGGCGAACTCGCCGCCGCCCACGCGGCGGGCGTGCTGGACCTGCCCGACGCCTGCGCGCTGGTGACGGCCCGGGGCCGGCTGATGGACGAACTGCCCGAGGGCGGGGCGATGGTGGCGGTGGAAGCCGGCGAGGAGGAAGTACGCCAGGCCCTGTCGGCCGAGGACCGGGACGCGGTGGACATCGCCGCCGTCAACGGGCCCGACTCCGTGGTCCTGTCCGGTGACGAGGACGCGGTAAGCCGCCTGGCCGGGGCGTTCCGCGCCCGCGGCCGGCGCATCCGGCGCCTGAGCGTGAGCCACGCCTTCCACTCCGCCCGGATGGACGGCATGCTCGACGCCTTCCGGGACGTGGCCGAGTCGCTGACCTACCACGCGCCCGGCATCGAGATCGTCTCCAACCTGACCGGGCGTACGGCCACGGCCGCGGAACTCCGTTCCCCCGACCACTGGGTGCGGCACGCCCGGGGCACCGTGCGCTTCCTGGAGGGGGCCCGCCAGCTGCGGGCCGAGGGCGCGACCACGTACCTCGAACTCGGACCGGGCGGCGTGCTGTCCGGCATGCTCCACGCCTGCCTCCCCGACGCCACCCCCACCCCCGGCGGCCCCGGGACGGTGCCGCTGCTGCGCGACGGCCGCGGCGAGCCGGACGCGGTCCGCACCGCACTCGCCTCGCTGCACCTGCGCGGTGTGGCGGTGGACTGGTCGGCGGGCTGGAGCGGCACCGACGTGCGGTGGGTCGACCTGCCCACCTACGCCTTCCAGCACCGGCGCTTCTGGCCGGAAGCCGCGTCGGACCCGGCCCCCGCCGCCTGGCGCGCCCGCCGGGGGACCGCGGCCCCCGTCGGCCCCCGCCGCTACCGCATCGCATGGGAGCCGCTCGCCGCGCCCGCGGAGCCCCGCCTCTCCGGCCGCTGGCTGCTCGTCACCCCGGACGGACCCGGTGCCGAGGACACCGCGCTCGCCTGCGAACACGCGCTCGCCGGACACGGCGCCGACGTGGCCGTGATCCGGGTCGGGGCCGCCGCCGAACGCGCCGAACTGGCCGCGCTGCTCCCGGAGTTCGGCTCCTTGGACGGAGTCCTGTCGCTGCTGGCCCTGGCCGAGGGCCCCCGCCCGGGCCTGCCGATGCTCGACGCCTGCCTGACCGGGACCCTGCTGCTGCTCCAGGCCCTGGGCGACAGCGGCATCGACGCACCCCTGTGGTGCGCCACCCGCGGCGCGGTGGCAGCCGACGGCACGGAGGAGGTCCGCCCCGAGCAGGCCCAGGTGTGGGGCCTGGGCCGGGTGGCGGCACTGGAGCACCCGCTGCGCTGGGGCGGCCTGGTCGACCTGCCGGACCTGCTGGACGAGCCCGCGCTGGACGGGCTGTGCGCGGTGCTGGCCGGACGGGACGGCGAGGACCAGGTGGCCGTACGCGCGCCGGCACCGTTGGGCCGCCGGCTCGTCCCCGCGCCGGAGCCCGCGACACCCGCGCCCGCACCGTGGACGCCGCGCGGCACGGTCCTCGTCACCGGCGGCACCGGCGGCCTCGGCGCCCAGGTGGCGCGCTGGCTCGCGGAGCGCGGCGCGGACCACCTGGTCCTGCTCGGCAGGCGGGGCCCCGAGGCCCCGGGAGCCGACGCGCTGGCCGACGCCCTGGCGGCGCTCGGCGCCCGGAGCACCCTGCTGGCCTGCGACGTCGCCGACCGCACCGCGCTGGAACGGATCCTGGAGCGGCTGCACGCCGAGGGCGACACCGTACGGGCCGTGGTGCACACCGCGGGACTCACCTCGGACACCGCGTTGACGGACTGCACGCCGGAGGAACTGGCCCTGCGGACGGCGGCGAAGACGCGCGGCGCGGCCCACCTCGACGCTCTGTTCGAAGGCCGTCCGCTGGACGCCTTCGTGCTGTTCTCCTCGATCTCGGGCACCTGGGGCAGCGGCGGCCAGGGCGCGTACGCGGCGGCCAACGCCTACCTGGACGGCCTCGCCGCGGCGCGGCGCGGCCGGGGCCTGCCGGCGACCTCGGTGGCCTGGGGCCCCTGGGCCGGCGCGGGCATGGCCGAGGGCGCAGTCGGCGACGGCCTGCGCCGCCACGGGCTGGTGCCGATGGACCCCGCGGCGGCGCTCTCGGCGCTCGGCCTGGCGCTGGCCCTGGACGAGGGCGAACCGGTCGTCGCCGAGCTGGACTGGAGTCGTTTCGCGCCCACCTTCGGTTCGGTCCGGGAGAGCGCGCTGCTGCGCGGCCTGCCGGCCGCCGCCGAGTTCCGGTCGGCGGACGGCGGCCCCGCGGCCGCGGACACCTCCACAGGGTCCGGACCCGGTACGGGCGGCGACCCGTCGTGGTCGCACCGGCTGCACCGGCTGTCCGAGCCCGAGGGCCGCAAACTGCTGACGGAGCTGGTCCGGAGCGAAGCGGCCGCCGTGCTGGGCCACGAGTCGGCCGTCGGCCTCGCAGCCGACCGCCCGTTCCGCGAGGCGGGCTTCGACTCGCTCACCGCCGTCGAACTCCGCAACCGGCTGGTCGCGGCCACCGCCCTGCCGCTCGCGCTCACCTCCGTCTTCGACCACCCGACGGCGGACGCCCTCGCCGCGCACCTGTTCGCCGGGCTGAGCGGCACGGAACCGGGTGCCGACGGCACGGCCGGTACGACCGGCACGACCGGCACGACCAGCGCGGCCGGCACGACCGGCGCGGCCGGGCCCGCGGCGGCCGACGAACCCCTGGCGATCGTCTCGATGGCCTGCCGGTTCCCGGGCGGCGTCCGCTCGCCCGAGGACCTGTGGCAGCTGGTGGCCGACGGAGTGGACGCGATCGCCGCGCTGCCCGCCGACCGCGGCTGGCCGCTGGACACCCTCTACGACCCGGACCCCCTGCACCCGGGCACCTTCTACACCACCGGCGGCGGATTCCTGGACGGCGCGGCCGAGTTCGACGCGGAGTTCTTCGGCATCTCCCCGCGCGAGGCCCTGGCCATGGACCCGCAGCAGCGGCTGCTGCTCGAAACCAGCTGGGAGGCCCTGGAGCGGGCCGGACTCGACCCCGCGTCGGTCCGCGGCAGCGAGGGCGGCGTCTACGTCGGCGTCGCCTCCCAGGGCTACGGCACCGGCCCGCAGGACCCGGCCGACGAGGTCGAGGGGCACCTGCTCAGCGGCACGGTCACCAGCGTCGCCTCCGGCCGGGTCGCCTACACGCTCGGCCTCGGCGGCCCCGCCGTGACCGTGGAGACGGCCTGCTCGTCCTCGCTGGTGGCACTGCACCTGGCCGGCCAGGCACTGCGGGCCGGCGACTGCTCGTTCGCCCTGGTCGGCGGCGCCGCGGTGATGGCGAGCCCGGACGTCTTCGTCGAGTTCAGCCGTCAGCAGGGCCTGTCGCCCGACGGCCGCTGCCGCTCCTTCGCCGAAGGGGCGAACGGCACCGGGTGGGGTGAAGGGGTGGGCGTCCTGCTCGTGGAACGCCTCTCCGACGCGCGCCGCCTCGGGCACCCGGTTCTCGCCCTGGTACGGAGCACCGCGGTGAACCAGGACGGTGCCAGCAACGGCCTCACCGCCCCGAGCGGCCCCGCGCAGCAGCGGGTGATCCGGGCCGCGCTGGCCACGGCGGGACTGTCCGGCGCCGAGATCGACCTGGTCGAGGCGCACGGCACCGGGACCGTACTCGGCGACCCCATCGAGGCGCAGGCCCTGCTGGCCACCTACGGCCAGGACCGGCCCGCTGACCGCCCGCTGTGGCTGGGGTCGCTGAAGTCCAACATCGGGCACACCCAGGCCGCCGCCGGAGTCGCCGGGGTCATCAAGACGGTGCTCGCCCTGCGGAACGGCGTGCTCCCCGGCACCCTGCACGCCCAGGAGGCGTCCAGCCGGGTGGACTGGTCGGCCGGCGCGGTCCGGTTGCTCGCGGACGCCCGCCCCTGGGACGCCCCGGACGGGGGCCGGCCGCGCCGGGCCGGCGTCTCCGCGTTCGGCATGAGCGGCACCAACGCCCACGCCATCCTGGAGGAGGCACCCGCCGCCGACGGCCCGCCCGGCGACACGGACGGCGGACCGGCCGAGGACACCGGGGCCACGGTTGCCTGGCTGCTCTCCGCCATGACCCCCGCGGCCCTGCGCCGCCAGGCGCGCCGACTGGGCGAGCACCTGCGGGCCGACCCCGACGCGGGCGCCGCCGCGGCCGCCCGGGCGCTCGCCACCACCCGCCCCGCCCTGCCCTTCCGGGCGGCCGCCACCGGCCGCGACCGCGCCGCGCTGCTCGGCTGGCTGGACGCCCTCGCGGCGGGAGAACCCGCGCCCGACGCCGTGCAGGACCGGGTGCGCGGCGGCCGCACGGTCTTCGTCTTCCCCGGCCAGGGCTCGCAGTGGGCCGGCATGGCCGCGGCGGCGCTCGACACCTCCGCGCCGTTCGCCGCCGCCGTCGCCGCCTGCGAACGGGCGCTCGCCCCGCACACCGACTGGTCCCTGACCGAGGTGCTGCGCGGCGCGCCCGGCGCACCGACGCTCGACCGCGTGGACGTCGTCCAGCCGGTGCTCTTCGCGGTGATGGTCGCGCTGGCCGCGCACTGGCGCGACACCGGGGTCACCCCGGACGCGGTCGTCGGGCACAGCCAGGGCGAGATCGCCGCCGCCTGCGTCGCCGGAGCGCTGTCGCTCGACGACGCGGCCCTCGTGGTGGCGCGGCGCAGCCAGGCGCTACTGAGGCTGGCGGGCCGCGGCGGCATGGTGTCGGTCGCAGCCTCCGCCGAGCGGGCCACGGGCCTGCTGCCCGCCGGCGGACGCGCGTGCGTGGCCGCGGTGAACGGCCCTGACGCCGTGGTCGTCGCCGGGGAGCCCCAGGAGCTGGCCGCCCTGCTCGCGGCCTGCGAGCGGGAAGGCGTCCGGGCCAAGGCGATCCCGGTGGACTACGCGGCCCACTCGGCCCAGGTCGCTGAGATCGAGGACGAACTGCGCGAAGCCCTCACCGGGATACGCCCCCGCGCCTCGGCCGTCCCGCTCTACTCGACGGTGACCGGCGAACCCGTCGCCGGAGAGTCGCTCGACGCCGCCTACTGGTACCGCAACCTGCGCGAACCGGTCGACTTCGCCGGAGCGACCCGCACCCTGCTGGACGCGGGCCACACCCTGCTCGTCGAGGTCAGCCCGCACCCGGTGCTGCTCGCCGGGATCGAGGCGGTGGCCGCGGAGGCCGGGCGGGAGGTGTCGGCGGTCGGCACGTTGCGGCGCGGCGACGGCGGCCGGGACCGGCTGCTGGCCTCGCTGACCGAGGCGTGGGCGGCCGGCGGCGGTCCGGTGGACTGGTCGCCCTGGACGGGGACCCCCGGGTCGGGCGGACCGGCCCCCGTCCTGCTGCCGACGTACCCCTTCCAGCGCGACCGGTACTGGCTGGCCACCCCGGGCCGGACGGCCGCCGCCCCCACCGGGGCGCCGGCCGAGGACGCTCCGGAGGCCGCGGCCGACGACGACGGCACCGCCGCCGCACGACTGGCCGCCCGGCTGGCCCCGCTGGACCGGAGGGCCCGCCGGCAGGCGGTGCTCGACCTCGTCGTCCGGCACTCGGCCGCGGTCCTCGGCCACACCGGAACCGGCCCGGTACGCCCGGAACGTTCCTTCGCCGAGGTCGGCTTCGACTCGATGCTCGCGGTGCGGTTCAGGAATGCGCTGTGCGAGGCCACCGGGCTGGCCGTCCCGCCGACGGCCGTCTTCGATCACCCGACGCCCGAGGCGCTCGCCGCCTACCTGGACGCGGAGTTGTCCGCCGCGCCCGAACCACCCTCGCCGCTGCTGGCCGAGCTGGACCGGCTGGCCACGCTCCTCACGTCCGCCCCGCCCGGAGCGGACGACAGCGACGGGGTCGGCGAACGACTGGACGAACTGCTGCGCGGCTGGCGCCGGCGCGCCGGCGCCCCGGGCGGCAGGGCAGTACCTCCCGGGGCGGTGGGCGACACCGCAACGGTGACCGCAACGGCGACAGCGGACGAGCTGTTCGCCCTGATCGACAACGACTTCGGGAACGTCTGAGAGAGAGCTGGCACTGATGTCCGACGACAAGAAGCTGCTCGACTACCTCAGGCGCACCACCGCGGACCTCGGTGACGCCCGGAGGCAGCTGCGCGAGGCCGAGCGGGCCCGCCACGAACCGATCGCCATCGTCTCCATGGCCTGCCGCTACCCCGGCGGCGCCGACACGCCCGAACTCCTGTGGGACCTGGTCTCCCGGGGCGCCGACGCGGTCTCCGCCTGGCCGGTCAACCGCGGCTGGGACCTGGAGGGCCTCTACGACCCGGACCCCGAGCGGCCCGGCACCTCCTACACCCGGCACGGCGGCTTCCTGCACGACGCGGCCGAGTTCGACGCGGAGTTCTTCGGCATCTCGCCGCGCGAGGCCCTGTCGATGGACCCGCAGCAGCGGCTGGCCCTGGAGACCGCCTGGGAGGCGGTCGAGCGGGCCGCGATCGACCCCCGCGCGCTGCGGCGCACCGGCACGGGCGTGTTCCTCGGGGCGATCGGCAACGGCTACGGCGCGGGCTCGCGCCACCTCCCCGAGGTCCAGGGCCTGCTGGACACCGGGACCGCGAGCAGCGTGGTCTCCGGCCGGATCGCCTACACCCTGGGTCTGGAAGGGCCCGCGGTGACCGTGGACACGGCCTGCTCCTCCTCCCTGGTCGCCCTGCACCTGGCGATCCGCGCCCTGCGGGCGGGCGACTGCACGCTGGCCCTGGCCGGCGGGGTGTCGGTGATGGCGACCCCCGACCCGTTCGTGGCGTTCAGCCGCCAGCGCGCACTGTCGGCCGACGGCCGCTGCAAGGCGTTCTCGGCGGACGCGGACGGCACCGGCTGGTCCGAGGGCGCCGGCGTCCTGCTGCTGGAGCGGTTGTCGGACGCCCGCCGCAACGGACACCCGGTACTGGCCGTCATCCGCGGTTCGGCGACGAACCAGGACGGTGCGAGCAACGGTCTGACGGCGCCCAGCGGTCCGTCGCAGCAGCGGGTGATCCGGGCGGCGCTGTCGGACGCGGGGCTGACCGTGTCGGACGTGGACGTGGTGGAGGCGCACGGTACGGGGACGCGGTTGGGCGACCCGATCGAGGCGCAGGCGCTGCTGGCCACGTACGGCCAGGGACGGCCCGCCGAACGGCCGCTGTGGCTGGGCTCGCTGAAGTCCAACATCGGCCACACCTCGGCGGCGGCCGGCGTCGGCGGCGTCATCAAGATGGTGCTGGCGATCGGGCACGGCGAACTGCCCAGGACCCTGCACGCGGACCGGCCGACGCCCATGGTGGACTGGTCGTCGGGTGCCGTGGAAGTCCTCTCCGAGGCCCGCGACTGGCCCGCCGTCGACCGGCCGCGCCGGGCCGGCGTGTCCGCCTTCGGCGTCAGCGGCACCAACGCCCACCTGATCCTGGAACAGGCCCCGGCGGAGGAAGCCGAACCGGTGGCCGAAACCGCGGCCGACGGCGATCCGCACCCGCTGCCCTGGGTGCTCTCGGGGCGTACCGACGAAGCGCTGCGTGCCCAGGCGGCCCGGCTGCTGGCACACCTGGGCACCGCCCCCGGACCCCTGCGGGCCGCCGACACCGGCCGCGCCCTCGCCCTCACGCGTACCGCCTTCGAGCGGCGGGCCGTCGTGGTGGGCACCGACCCGGACCGGCTGCTCGACGGCGTGAAGGCGCTGGCGGAGGACCGCTCGGTGCCGGGCCTGGTGCGGGGCGACGGTGTGTCGTCCGGTCGTTCGGTGTTGGTGTTCCCGGGTCAGGGGTCGCAGTGGGTGGGGATGGCCGCGGAGCTGCTGGCCGAATCGGCTGTGTTCGCGGGGCGGATGGCGGAGTGCGAGCGGGCGCTGGCGCCTTACGTCGACTGGTCGTTGGCGGAGGCGTTGGGTTCGGAGGCGCTGCTGGCGCGGGTCGATGTGGTGCAGCCGGTGCTGTGGGCGGTGATGGTGTCGCTGGCGGAGGTGTGGCGCTCGTTCGGCGTCGTTCCGGACGCGGTGGTGGGCCACTCGCAGGGCGAGATCGCCGCGGCCGTGGTGGCGGGCGGTCTGAGCATCGACGACGGGGCGCGGGTGGTGGCGCTGCGTTCCCGTGCGGTGGGGGCGTTGGCGGGCCGTGGCGGGATGGCGTCGGTTCCTCTGCCGGTCGAGGCGGTGCGGGAGCGGATCGCGGGCCGGTTGTCGGTGGCGGCGGTGAACGGTCCGTCGTCGACGGTGGTGTCGGGTGACGCGGACGCGGTGGCGGCACTGGTCGAGGCCTTGGTGGGGGAGGGTGTGCGGGCGCGTGTGATCGAGGTCGACTACGCGTCGCACTCCGCGCATGTGGAGGAGGTCCGCGAGCAGCTGCTCGCCGACCTGGACGGCATCGTGCCCGTCTCGGGCGGGGTGCCGTTCTTCTCGACGGTGACGGGCGGCTGGCTGGACACGAAGCTCGTCGACGCCGAGTACTGGTACCGGAACCTGCGGGAGACGGTGGAGTTCGGGAAGGCCACGGAGGCGTTGCTGGGGGAGGGCTTCCGGTTCTTCGTCGAGTCCAGCCCGCACCCCGTGCTCACCTTCGGTGTCCAGCAGACCGCCGACGCGGCCGACACCGCCGGTTCCGCGCAGGGCCCCGCCGTGGTCGTGGGCACGCTGCGGCGCGGCGAGAGCGGCCTCGACCGCTTCCTGACGTCCCTGGGAGAGGCCCACGTGGGCGGCCTGCTGCCCGACTGGGACCGGGTGTTCGCCGGACACCGTCCGGGCGGCGTCTCCCTGCCCACCTACGCCTTCCAGCGCCGCCCGTACTGGCTGGAGGACACCGGCCCTGCGGCGGGCGGTCCGTCCGGGACGTCCGCGGCGGGCGACGACTTCTGGGAGGCCCTGGGCGGGGGTGACCTGGACCGGTTCACCACCGCCCTCGGGGTGGCGCCCGAGGACCCGCTGAACGTGGTGCTCCCCGCGCTCGCCAGCTGGCGCACCGAGCGCACCGAGCGTTCGGTGGTCGACTCCTGGCGCTACCGCGTGACCTGGCGGGCCCTGCCCGAGGGCCCGGCGGTCGCATTGGACGGCAGCTGGCTCGTGCTGTCGTCGGACGGCCAGTCCGAGGACGGGGCACGCCAGTCGGAGGCGACCGTCCACGCCATGGAGCAGGCCGGGGCCTCGGTGGTCCACATACGGATCACCGAGGCGGCGGCCGACCGCGCCGTGCTGGCCGACCGGGTGCGCGCGTCCCTCGACGCGCTGCCAGGACCGGTGACGGGAGTGCTGTCGCTGCTGGGCCTCGACGAGCGCCCGCACCCGGAACACCCGTCCGTCCCGCTGGGCACCGCGCTCAACCTGGCCCTGGTGCAGGCCCTCGGCGACGCCGGGATCGGCGCGCCCCTGTGGTGGGCGACCCGGGGCGCGGTGTCGGTCGGGGGCACGGACACCGGGAGCGGGGTCAGCGCCGCGCAGAACCTGCTCTGGGGCCTGGGCCGGGTCGCCGCGCTGGAGTTCCCGCAGCGCTGGGGCGGTCTGGTCGACCTCCCGGAGGTCCTGGACCCGGACACCGCCGGGCGGCTGTGCCGGGTGCTGGCCGGCCAGGCCGGGGACGAGGACCAGGTGGCCGTCCGGGCCACCGGCTGCCACGGCCGGCGGCTGGTCCGGTCCGCCCTGGGCGACACCGCGCCGCGGCGGAGCTGGCGGCCCGGGGGCACCGTGCTGATCACCGGCGGTACCGGCGGGATCGGCGCGCAGATCGCGCGCTGGCTGGCCCGGCGGGGAGCCGGGCACCTGGTGCTGGTCAGCCGGCGCGGCCCGGACACGCCGGGTGCGCCGGAGCTCGCCGAGGAACTGGCCGCGCTCGGCACCCGGGTCACCCTGGCCTCGTGCGACGTCGCCGACCTTCAGGCCCTGCGCGCGTTGAAGGACGGCCTCGAACAGGACGGCCACCGGATCAGCACCGTCTTCCACGCCGCGGGGGCCGGGCTGCTGGTGCCACTGCCCGACACCGACGCGGACGAGTTCGCCGACACTCTGCACGCCAAGGTCGGCGGGGCCCGGAACCTGGACCTGCTCTTCGACCGGGACACCCTCGACGCGTTCGTGCTGTTCTCCTCCATCTCCGGGGTGTGGGGCAGCGCCGTCCACGGCGCCTACGCCGCCGCCAACGCCTACCTCGACGGCCTCGCCGAGGACCGCAGGAGCCGCGGCCTGGCCGCGACCTCCGTGGTGTGGGGCATCTGGAGCCCCGAGGGCGGGGCCGGCGGGATGGCGGCCGAACTGGCGGAGGAGACCCTGCGCGGCCACGGCGTGCTCTTCATGCCGCCCGCGGTCGCGATCACCGGGCTCCAGCAGGTCCTGGACCACGACGAGACGGTGGTCGTGGTCGCCGACATCGACTGGGACCGCTTCGCGACGGTCTTCACCTCGGCGCGCCCCAGCCCGCTGATCGGGGAACTCCCCGAGGTGCGCAGCGCGCTGGCCGCCGGACCGGAGACCGGCGGGACCGGTGCAGGGGGGACCCCCTCGGCGCTTCGCGACCGGCTGGCGCCGCTCCCGGCGGCCGAGCGGACCCGGGTGCTGGTCGACCTGGTCCGGACCCACGCGGCCGCCGTCCTCGGCCACGACTCGCCGGACGCGGTCGCCCCCGGCCGCGCCTTCCGCGAGCTGGGCTTCGACTCCCTGACCGCCGTGGACATGCGCAACCGACTCAACGCCGCCACCGGCCTGCGGCTCCCGGTCACCGTCGTCTTCGACTACTCGTCGGCGACCGCGCTCGCCGGACGCCTGGAGACCGGCCTGCTGGGTGCCGCCGAGGAGCCCGCCACCGTCCGGCAGCCCCCGACGGCGCTACCCGCCGCCGACGACGACCCCATCGTGATCGTCGCCATGAGCTGCCGCTACCCCGGCGGCGTCCGCACCCCCGAGGACCTGTGGCGCCTGGTCGCGGACGGGCACGACGCCGTCTCCGGGCTGCCGTCCGACCGGGGCTGGGACCTCGACACGCTGTACGACGCGGACCCCGACCGGCCCGGCCGGAGCTACGCCGCCGCGGGCGGATTCGTCAGGGACGCGGACCGCTTCGACCCCGGGTTCTTCGGGATCTCCCCGCGCGAGGCCCTCGCCATGGACCCGCAGCAGCGACTGCTGCTCGAAACCTCCTGGGAGGCGATCGAGCGCGCCGGCATCGACCCGTCCACCCTGCGCGGCACCCCGACCGGCGTCTTCGCCGGCGCCTCCTACCAGGGCTACGGCGGCACCCTGCGCGACATCCCCGAGGAACTGGAGGGCCTGTTCATCGCGGGCATCTCCACCAGCGTCCTGTCCGGGCGGGTCGCCTACCAGCTCGGCCTCCAGGGGCCCGCCGTGACCGTGGACACGGCCTGCTCCTCGTCACTGGTGGCGGTCCACCTCGCCGCGCAGTCGCTGCGCTCGGGCGAGTGCACGCTGGCCCTGGCGGGCGGCGCCACGGTGATGGGCACCCCGCTGTCGTTCACCGGCTTCAGCCGGCAGCGCGGGCTCGCCGAGGACGGGCGCTGCAAGTCCTTCGCCGCCTCGGCGGACGGCTTCGGCATGGCAGAGGGCGTGGGCCTGCTGCTCCTGGAACGTCTCTCGGACGCCCGCCGCAACGGCCACCCGGTACTCGCGGTGCTGCGCGGCTCGGCGATCAACCAGGACGGCGCGAGCAACGGACTGACCGCGCCCAGCGGCCTGGCCCAGCAGCGGGTGATCCGCGACGCGCTGGCGAACGCCCGGCTGTCGGCCGCCGACGTGGACGCCGTCGAGGCGCACGGCACCGGCACCCGGCTGGGCGACCCGATCGAGGCCGACGCGCTGCTGGCCGTCTATGGCCAGGACCGGCCGGCCGACCGGCCGGTGTGGCTCGGGTCGCTGAAGTCGAACATCGGGCACACCCAGGCCGCCGCCGGCGTCGGCGGCATCATCAAGATGGTGCTGGCCATGGGGCACGGCGAACTGCCGCGCACCCTGCACATCGACCGGCCGACCCCGAACGTCGACTGGACGGCGGGCGCCGTCGCCCTGCTGACCGAGGCCACCCCCTGGCCCGAGACCGGCCGGCCGCGCCGGGCCGGAGTGTCCTCGTTCGGCCTGAGCGGCACCAACGCCCACGTCGTCATCGAACAGCCGCCGGCCGAGCCCGCACCCGCCCTGCCCGCCGGGCCCGCACCCGCCCTGCCCGCACCCGCCGCCATCCCGTGGGTCCTGTCCGGGCGGACCGCCGAGGCGGTGAAGGCCCAGGCGGAGCGGCTGCACGCGTACCTGACGGAGCGGCCGGAGCTGCCGTCCGCCGACGTCGGCTACTCGCTGGCCACCACCAGGACCGCCTTCGAGCACCGCGCGGCCGTCGTCGGCGGCGACCGGGCGACCCTGCTGGGCGGCCTGGCCGCGCTGGCCGCCGGAGAGCGCGCACCCGGCCTGGTCCAAGGCACCGTCGCCCGGTCGGCCAGGACCGTCTTCGTCTTCCCCGGCCAGGGAACCCAGTGGGCCGGCATGGCCCGGGAACTGCTCGACCACGCCCCGGCCTTCGCCGACCGGATCGCGGCCTGCGAACGCGCCCTCGCCCCGTACCTGGAGTGGTCGCTGCTCGCGGTCCTGCGCGACGCGCCCGACGCGCCCCCGCTCGACCGGGTGGACGTGGTGCAGCCGGTGCTGTGGGCGGTGATGGTGTCGCTGGCCGAGCTGTGGCGGGCGCACGGGATCGTCCCCGACGCCGTGGTCGGCCACTCCCAGGGCGAGATCGCCGCCGCCTGCGTGGCCGGCGCGCTCTCGCTGGACGACGCGGCCCGGATCGTCGCCCTGCGCAGCCGGGCCCTGCTGGCCCTGACCGGACGCGGCGGCATGCTGTTCGTGCCGCAGCCGGTCGAAGCCGTGCGCGAGGCACTGTCCGCCCACGACGGGGCACTCGACGTCGCCGCGGTCAACGGGCCGACGTCGGTGACGGTCTCCGGCGACCCGGCTGCACTGGAACGGCTGCGCGAGCAGTACGCCGAGGCGGGCGTCCTGGCCTGGCCGGTCCCCGGCGTGGACTTCGCCGGACACTCGCCCCAGGTGGAGGAGCTCCGCGAGGAACTGCTCGCCCTGCTCGGCGGCATCGCGCCGCGGACCTCCGCCGTCCCGTTCTACTCGACGGTCAGCGGCGGCCCCGTGGACACCCTGGACCTGGACGCCGCGTACTGGTACGAGAACCTGCGCCGGCCGGTGGAGTTCGGCCGGGCGCTCGACGCGCTCGTCGCCGACGGGCACCACACCTTCGTCGAGTGCAGCACCCACCCCGCGCTGACCGTCTGGATCCAGGAGGCCGTCGAGGCGGCCGGGGTCGGCGACGGGGCCGTCGTCGGCACCCTGCGCCGCACCGAGGGCGGCCCCGGCCGCTTCCTCGCCGCGCTCACCGAGGTCCAGGTCCGCGGACTGCCGGTGGACTGGGACGCGGTGTTCGCCGGAACCGGCGCGCGCAAGCGACCCCTGCCCACCTACGCCTTCCAGCAGCAGCGCTACTGGCTGGACGCCACCCCCGGCCGGCCCGCCGACGCCGCGGCCGGCCCGGCCGCCGCGACCGGCGCCGGCCCGGCCGACTCCGGCTTCTGGGCGGCGGTCGGCCGTGCGGACCTGGACGCCCTCGCCACCACCCTGCGGGTCGAGGACGGAGAGCTGCGGGCCTCCCTCGCCTCCCTGGTGCCCACCCTCGCCGAGTGGGCGCGCGGCCGCGCCGACGACCGGACCGCCGACAGCTGGCGCTACCGGGTCGCCTGGAAGCCCCTGCCGGCACCCGAGCGGCCCCGGCTCACCGGCAGCTGGCTCCTCGTCGCCCCGGCCGTCGCCGCCGACGACCCGGCCGTCGCGTTCGCCGCGGACGCCCTGCGCGGACACGGCGCCACCCCCGTCCTGGTCGAGGCCGGCCACGACGCGACCGACCGGACGCGGTTCGCCGCACTGCTCCGCGACGCCCACGACCGCGCCGACGGGCCGCCCGCCGGAATCCTGTCGCTGCTCGCCCTGGCCGAGGAACCGCACGGCGACGGATCGGCGCTCCCCCTCGGCCTCACCCTGACCGTCGCGCTCCTCCAGGCCCTGGGCGACCTCGGCACCGACGCCCCGCTCTGGAGCGCCACCCGGGGCGCGGTGTCGGTCGGCCGCTCCGACCGGATCGACAGCACCCTCCAAGCCCTGGCCTGGGGCCTCGGCGGGGTCGCCGGCGTCGAGTACCCGCAGCGCTGGGCCGGCCTGGTCGACCTGCCGCGACGACTGGACGACCGGGTCGCGACCCGGCTCGCCGAAGCCCTGACCAACCCCGACGGCGAGGACCAGCTGGCGGTGCGCGCCACCGGCGTCTACGGCCGCAGGGTCGTCCACGCCGGACTCGGCGACACCGCCCCCGCACGCGACTGGACACCCGAGGGCACCGTCCTGATCACCGGCGGCACCGGCGGCCTCGGCGCCCAGATCGCCCGCCGGCTCGCCCGCACCGGCACCGCACACCTGCTGCTCACCAGCCGGCGCGGCGCACAGGCCCCGGGAGCCGACGCCCTGCTCGCCGAACTGCGCGGACTCGGCGCCGACGCCACCGCGGTGGCCTGCGACGTCGCCGACCGCGACGCACTGGCGGAACTGCTCGCCGGCATTCCGGCCGAGCGCCCGCTGCGCGCCGTCCTGCACACCGCGGGCGTCCTCGACGACGGGGTGATCGATTCCATCACCCCCGAACGCGCGGCCGGCGTCCTGCGCCCCAAGCTCGACGGCGCACGCAACCTCGACGCGCTCACCCGGGGACTCGACCTGACCGCCTTCGTGCTGTTCTCCTCGCTCGCCGGCACCCTCGGCGGCACCGGCCAGGGCAGCTACGCCGCCGCCAACGCCTACCTCGACGCCCTGGCCCGGCAGCGCCGCGACCTCGGACTGCCCGGCACCTCGGTGGCCTGGGGCCTGTGGGGCGGCGAGAGCCTCGCCTCCGGAGCGGTCGCCGAACGGCTGATCCGCGACGGCCTGCCCGCCATGGACCCCGCCGTGGCCACCACCGCGCTGCACCAGGCCCTCGACCACGACGACACGGCCGTCCTCGTCGCCGACTTCGCCTGGGACCGCTTTACCCGGGCGTTCACCGCGCTCCGGCCCAGCGCCGCCGTCGGGGACCTGCCCGAGGTGCGGGAAGCGCTCGCCGCCGCGGCCGGGTCCCGGGGCGGCGCCGACGGCGCCGAGCCGCCGGCCCTGCGGCTCGCCGCACTGCCCCCGGCGGAACGCGACCGGGCCCTGCTGGACCTGGTCCGCCGCGAGGTCGCCGCCGTGCTCGGCCACCCCGGGCCCGAGGCGGTGGGACCCGACCAGGCGTTCAAGGACATCGGCTTCGACTCGCTGATCGCCGTCGAACTGCGCAACCGGCTCGCGGCGGCCACCGGCCTGCGCCTGTCGGTGACCCTGGCCTTCGACTACCCCACGGCCACCACCCTGGCCGGACACCTGCGCGCCGAACTGCCGGGGGCGCCCGCCACCGAGGCACCCGACGCCCCCGGGCAGCCGCCCGCGGCCGCCGCGGTGCCCGAGGACGAGGCGATCGCCGTGGTCGCCATGAGCTGCCGCTACCCCGGCGGCGTCAGCACCCCCGAGGAGCTGTGGGAGCTCGTCGCGGGCGGACGGGACGCGATCACCGGCTTCCCCACCGGACGGGGCTGGGACCTCGACGGCCTCTACGACCCGGACCCGGACCGGGCCGGCAGCACCTACGCGCGGGAAGGCGGCTTCCTGCACGACGCCGACCGCTTCGACCCGGCCTTCTTCGGGATCTCCCCGCGCGAGGCGCTGACCATCGACCCCCAGCAGCGGCTGCTGCTCGAACTCTCCTGGGAGGCGTTCGAGCGGGCCGGCATCGACCCGCTCTCCCTCAAGGGCAGCGCGAGCGGCGTCTTCGTCGGCTGCAGCCACCACGACTACGGGTCGCGCGTCACCGAGCCCTCCGAGGAGTTCGAGGGCTACCTCGGCATCGGCAGCGCGGGCAGCGTGGCGTCCGGGCGGATCTCCTACAGCCTCGGCCTCGAAGGGCCCGCGGTGACCGTCGACACGGCGTGCTCCTCGTCGCTGGTCGCGGTCCACCTCGCGGCCCGGTCGCTACGGGCCGGCGAATGCTCGCTGGCGCTGGCCGGCGGCGTGACCGTGATGTCGACCCCGGGCGCGTTCGTGGAGTTCAGCCGGCAGCGGGTGCTCGCCGAGGACGGCCGCTGCAAGCCGTTCGCCGCCGCCGCCGACGGCACCTCCTGGGCCGAGGGTGCCGGACTGCTCGTCCTGGAACGCCTCTCGGACGCCCGGCGCAACGGCCACCCGGTGCTCGCCCTGGTCCGCGGCTCCGCCGTCAACCAGGACGGCGCCAGCAACGGCCTGACCGCCCCCAACGGTCCCTCCCAGCAGCGGGTCATCCGGGCGGCCCTCGCCGACGCCGGACTGACCGCCGCCGAGGTCGACGCGGTGGAGGCGCACGGCACCGGGACCAAGCTGGGCGACCCGATCGAGGCCCAGGCGCTGCTGGCCACGTACGGCCGGGAACGCGGCGAGCGGGAGCCGCTGTGGCTGGGGTCGCTGAAGTCGAACATCGGACACAGCCAGGCCGCCGCCGGAGTCGCCGGCATCATCAAGATGGTGCAGGCCATGCGGTACGGGACACTGCCGCGCACCCTGCACGTCGACACGCCGACCCCGCACGTCGACTGGTCGGCCGGCGCGGTCCGGCTGCTCACCGACGACACCCCGTGGCCGGAGACCGGCCGCCCCCGGCGGGCCGCGGTGTCCTCCTTCGGGGTCAGCGGCACCAACGCCCACACCATCCTCGAACAGCCCACCGAACCGGCCCCGGCGCCCACCGCCGTCCCTGACGCGCCCGCCGCGCCCGCCCTGCCCTGGCTGATCTCCGCTCGCGGCGCGGACGCGCTGCGCGAGCAGGCGGCCCGGCTGCTCCGGCACGTGGAGCAGGCCCCGGCGCTCGCCGTCGCGGACCTGGGGCGCTCCCTCGCGCTGCACCGCAGCGCCTTCGAACACCGGGCCGCCCTCACCGGCACGGACCGGCAGGCCCTGCTCCAGGGGCTCGCCGACCTCGCCGCCGGCGAGCCGTCGGCGGACCTGGTGCGCGGGATCACCGGCCCGGCCGCGAAGACCGCCTTCCTGTTCCCCGGCCAGGGCAGCCAGCGCACCGGCATGGGCGCCGGACTGTACGCACGGTTCCCGGTCTTCGCCGACGCCTTCGACGCGGTCTGCGCGGAACTCGATCCGCTGCTCGACCGCCCGCTGCGGGAGGTGATCGACGCGGCCCCCGGCGACCCCGGCCACGGCCTGCTGGACCGCACCGAGTACGCCCAGCCCGCCCTGTTCGCACTCGGCGTCGCCCTGTTCCGCCTCGTCGAGCACTGGGGCGTTCGCCCCGACCGGCTGCTCGGCCACTCCGTGGGAGAGCTGGCCGCCGCCCACGTCGCCGGGGTGTTCACCCTGCCCGACGCCGCGGCGCTGGTGGTCGCGCGGGGACGGCTGATGCAGGCCCTCCCGGCGGGCGGCGCGATGGTCGCCCTCGCCGCCGGGGAGGAGGAGGTGCTGCCGCTGCTCGCGGGCCGTGAGGGCGAGGTCGGCCTCGCCGCGGTCAACGGCCCGGCCTCGACCGTGGTCTCCGGCGACGCGGCGGCGGTGGACGAGATCGCCGCCGTGCTCGCCGGGCGCGGCCGCAAGACCCGGCGGCTGCGGGTCTCCCACGCCTTCCACTCGCCCCTCATGGAGCCGATGCTCGCCGAGTTCCGCGAGGTCGTGGCCCGGATCGTCCCGGGGGAGGCCGCCGTCCCGGTGATCTCCGACCTGACGGGCGAGCCGGCCACCGCCGAGCAGCTCGGCTCGCCGGACTACTGGGTGGAGCACGTGCGCGGCACCGTCCGCTTCCAGGACGGCGTACGCCACCTGGAACGCGACGGCGTCACCGCGTTCCTCGAACTCGGACCCGACGGCGCGCTCACCGCCATGGGCCAGGACTGCCTGACCGGCGCCACCGGCAGCCCGGTGCTGATACCCCTGCTGCGCAAGGACCGGCCCGAAGCACCCGCGGCGACGGCCGCCCTGGCCCGGCTGCACGTCACGGGCGTCCCCGTGGACTGGGACGCCGTCCACTCCGGTGGCCCGGCCGGCTCCGCCGTCGACCTGCCGACCTACGCCTTCCAACGCGGCAGCTACTGGCTGCAGGCCGGCCCGGCCGCGGCCGGACTGCCCGCAGCCGGACTTCAGGCGGTCGACCACCCGCTGCTCGGCGCCGGAACGGAACTCGCCGACTCCGACGGCTTCCTCTTCACCGGCAGGTTCTCGGTCCGCAGCCACCCCTGGCTGGCCGACCACGGCGTCTACGAGGGGGCGCTGTTCCCCGCCACCGCGTTCCTGGAACTCGCGGTCCGCGCGGGCGACCAGGTCGGCTGCGACCAGGTCGAGGAACTGACCCTGGAGGCACCGCTGGTGCTCCCGGCGGGCGGAGCCGTCGCACTCCAGCTCACCGTCGGAAGCCCGGACGCCGCCGGCACCCGTCCGCTGAGCGTCCACGCCCGGGCCGCCGACGACGGCCCCGACGCCCCCTGGACCCGGCACGCGAGCGGCCTGCTCGGCTCCACCGGAGCCGCGGACCCGGCCGACCCGGCGGACCCCGAGGCCTGGCCGCCGCCCGGAGCCGTCCCCCTCGACACGGAGGGCCTGTACGACCGCTTCGCGGGCGGCGGGTTCGCCTACGGCCCCGCGTTCCAGGGCCTGCGCGCGGCCTGGCGGCTCGGCGACGAGGTGTACGCCCTCGCGAGCCTGCCCGAGGAGCAGCGGCCGGACGCCGCCGCGTTCGGCCTGCACCCGGCCCTGCTGGACGCCGCCCTGCACTCACTGGTGTTCGACGTCCTGGAGGGGCCCGCGCAGGGCTGGCTGCCGTTCTCCTGGAACGGCGTGCGCCTGCACGCCTCCGGGGCCGCCGAACTCCGGCTGCGGCTGACCCCGACCGGCCGCGACGCCGTCGCCGTGCAGGTGACCGACGCCACCGGGCGGCCGGTGCTCTCGGCCCGCTCCCTGGTCCTGCGGCCCGTCTCGCGCGACCGCTTCAAGGCCACCCGCGCCGGACACCACGAGGAACTGTTCCGCCCCGAGTGGCAGGCCCTGCCCGAGCGCGCCGCGACGGCGGCCGGCACCGCCTTCGACCCGGAGTCCTGGACCGTGCTCGGCACCGGGACACTCCCCGGCCGCACGGTCACCGACCTCGCCGCGCTGTCCGCTCTGCTCGACTCGGGCGCCCCGCCGCCCCGGCTGGTGCTGGCCGCCTGCCCGCCCGCCTCGGCCCCGTACGCGCCGCCCGGCACCCTCCGCGACGCGGTCCACGACGGACTCGGCACGGTCCTCGCCCTGCTGCGCGACTGGCTGGCCGAGGAGCGGCTGGCCGGGGCCAAGCTGGTCCTGGTCACCTCGGGCGCGGTCCCGGTGACCGGCGACGACGTCCCGGACCCGGCCCTGGCCGCGCTCTGGGGCCTGGTCCGCTCGGCGCAGACCGAGAACCCCGACCGCTTCGTCCTGCTGGACCTGGACACCCACGAGAACCCGCCCGCGCTGCTCGCCGAAGCCCTCGCGTCCGGGGAACCCCAGCTCGCGATCCGGGCCGGAGCCGTCCACGTCGCCCGGCTGGCCCGGGTACCGCTGGCCGTCACCGGGCGCACCCCCGGCTGGGGCGGCGACGGAACCGTCCTGATCACCGGCGGCACCGGCGCCATCGGCGCCCACGTCGCCCGCCACCTCGCCGCCGAACACGGCGTCCGGCACCTGCTGCTGACCAGCCGCAGCGGCCCCGCCGCCGACGGCGCGGCGGAACTCCTCGCCGAACTCGCCGCCCTGGGCGCGCACGCCGAGATCGTCGCCTGCGACGCCGCCGACCGCGACGCCCTCGCGGCCCTGCTGGCCGCCCTGCCCCCCACGCACCCGCTGACCGGGGTGGTGCACGCCGCGGGCGTGCTGGCCGACGGCGTCGTCGCCACCATGACGCCCGCGCAACTGGACCATGTCCTGCGCCCCAAGGTGGACGCGGCGATCAACCTGCACGAACTCACCGCCGGCCTGGAGCTGTCCGAGTTCGTCCTGTTCTCGTCCATCGCCGGGATCTTCGGCGGCATGGGCCAGGGCAACTACGCCGCCGCCAACGCCTTCCTCGACGCCCTGGCCCACCGGCGCCGCGCCGATGGGCTGCCCGGCCGCTCCCTCGCCTGGGGCCTGTGGGCCAACAGCACCGGGATGACCGGCGGGCTCACCGAGGCCGACCTGCGACGGATCGCCCGGGGCGGGATCGTCGCCTTCGACCCGGCCCAGGGACTGGCGCTCTTCGACACGGCCGGCACCCTCGACGAGCCGGTCCTCCTCCCGCTGCGGCTCGACACCGCGGCCGTCCGCGCCCAGGCCGCCACCGGCGGCGTCCCCGCCCTGCTGCGCGGCCTGGTGCGCCCCGCCGCCCGGCGCGGCGCCGCGGGCCCCGCGGCCGGCACCGGCCCCGACGGGCCCGAGGCCCTGAAGCAGCGCCTCGGCTCCCTCAACGAGACCCAGCGCGGCCGGGTCCTGCTCGACCTGGTCCGCTCGCACGCCGCCCTGGTGCTCGGCCACAGCGGCCCGGCCGCGGTCGAGCCCGGACGCGGCCTGCTGGAGGTCGGCTTCGACTCGCTGACCGCGGTGGAACTGCGCAACCGGCTGCGCGCCGCAACCGGCCACCCGCTGCCGGCCACCCTGCTCTTCGACCACCCCACCCCGGCCGCGATCGCCGCACACCTCGCCGCCGAACTGCTCCCCGACGCCGGACCCGGCCCGCTCCCCGGCCTCGCCGAACTGGACCGCCTGGCAGGCGCCCTCGACGGCCTCCCCGACGACCCGGCGGACCGCGAACGGCTGGCCGGGCGGCTCCGGGAGTTCCTGCGCCGCCTCGACGACCCGGCGGCCACCCCGGCCGACGGCGACGGCACGGCGGCCGGGGTGGCCGCCTCCATCGAGGACCGGATGGACGGCGCCAGCGACGACGAACTCTTCGACCTCATCGACAACGAACTCGGCCGGTCATGACACCGACCCGACCCGCGAACCAGGACGGCGGCCCCCAATGGTGAACGACGACAAGCTGAGGGACTACCTCAAGCGCGTGACGGCGGACCTGCACCACACCCGCCGGCGCCTGACCGAGGCCGAGGAAGCGGGCCGCGAACCGATCGCGGTCGTCGCGATGAGCTGCCGCTACCCCGGCGGCGTACGGTCCCCCGAGGACCTGTGGCGCCTGGTCACCGACGGCACCGATGCCATCACCGGCTTCCCCCGCGACCGGGGCTGGGACCTGGACCACCTGGACGACCCGGAACAACTGCGCGAGGGCACCAGCCACACCGCCCTGGGCGGATTCCTCGACGACGTCGGGCACTTCGACCCCGGATTCTTCGGGATCTCCCCGCGCGAAGCGCTCGCGATGGACCCACAGCAGCGGCTCCTCCTGGAGACCACCTGGGAGGCGTTCGAACGGGCCGGTATCGACCCGGCGACCCTGCGGGGCAGCAGGACCGGCGTCTTCGCCGGGGTGATGTACCAGGACTACGCGGTACGGCTGCGCCAGGTCCCCGACGACGTGGCCGGCTACGTCGGCAGCGGCAGCTCCGACAGCGTCGCCTCGGGCCGCGTCGCCTACACCTTCGGTCTGGAGGGCCCGGCGGTCAGCATCGACACCGCCTGCTCCTCCTCGCTGGTCGCCATCCACCTCGCCGCCCAAGCCCTGCGGGCCGGCGACTGCACCCTGGCCCTGGCCGGGGGCGCGATGGTCATGTCGACACCCGTTCCGTTCGTGGAGATGAGCCGCCAGGGCGGCCTGGCCCGGGACGGCCGCTGCAAGTCCTTCGCCGCCGCCGCCGACGGCACCGGCTGGGGCGAGGGCGTCGGCATGCTCCTGCTGGAGCGCCTCTCGGACGCCCGGCGCAACGGCCACCCGGTCCTCGCCCTGATCCGCGGCACCGCCGTCAACCAGGACGGCGCCAGCAGCAGGCTCACCGCCCCCAACGGCCCCGCCCAGCAGCGCGTCATCCGCCACGCCCTGGCCAACGCCGGACTCACCCCCGCCGATGTGGACGTGGTCGAGGCGCACGGCACCGGCACCCCGCTGGGCGACCCGATCGAGGCCCAGGCCCTGCTGGCCACCTACGGGCAGGACCGCGCGGACGGGCAGCCGCTGCTGCTCGGCTCGCTGAAGTCCAACATCGGGCACACCCAGGCGGCGGCCGGCGTCGGCGGCGTCATCAAGACCGTCCTCGCCATGCGGCACGGTACCGTCCCGCCCAGCCTGCACGCGCAGGACCCGTCCCCGCAGATCGACTGGACCGCGGGCGCGGTACGCCTGGTCACCGCGAACACCCCCTGGCCCGAGACCGGACGGCCGCGCCGGGCCGCGGTGTCCTCCTTCGGCGTCAGCGGCACCAACGGACACGTCGTCCTGGAACAGGCGGACGAACCCGTCCTGGAACAGGCCGACGAACCGGCGGACGAACCCGCCGCCCCCGCCGTCCTCCCCTGGGTGCTCTCCGGACGCACCGCCGAAGCGCTGCGCGCCCAGGCCGCACGGCTCCGCGACCACCTCGACGCCCACCCCGGACCCGGCCCGGCCGAGGTCGGCCACGCCCTCGCGACGACCCGCGCCGCGCACGAGCACCGGGCGGTCCTGATCGGCGCCCACCCCGACGAGTTCCGGGCCGGCCTCGACGCCCTGGTGGCCGGCCGCACCGCCCCCGGCCTGGTCCTCGGCACTGCCGGAACCGGCGGCGAAGTCGCCCTGGTGTTCCCCGGACAGGGATCCCAATGGGCCGGCATGGCCGTCGAACTCCTCGACTCCGCCCCCGCCTTCGCCGCCCGCATCGCGGACTGCGAGCGTGCCCTGGCCCCCTTCGTCGACTGGTCCCTGGAAGCCGTCCTGCGCGGCGCTCCCGGCACCCCGTCGGCCGAACGCGTCGACGTGGTGCAGCCGGTGCTGTGGGCCGTCATGGTCTCCCTGGCCGAACTGTGGCGCTCCCACGGCATCACCCCCGGCGCGGTCATCGGCCACTCCCAGGGCGAGATCGCCGCCGCCGTGGTGGCGGGAGCGCTGAGCCTGGAGGACGGGGCGAAGGTCGTCGCCCTGCGCAGCCGCGCCATCCGCGCCCTGTCCGGCCGCGGCGGCATGGCCTCGGTGGCCCTGCCCGCCGAACAGGTCGCCGAACACCTCGCACCCTGGGACGGCCGGCTCGCCGTCGCCGCCGTCAACGGACCCGCCTCCACCGTGGTCTCCGGCGACACCGACGCGCTCGACGCGTTCCTCGACCGGACGACGGCGCTGGACATCCGCAGCCGGCGCATCCCCGTCGACTACGCCTCGCACAGCGCCCACGTTGAGGACATCCGCACCGAACTGCTCGCCCGGCTCGACGGACTGACCCCCCGCCCGTCCGCCGTCCCCTTCTACTCCACCCTCAGCGGCGGCCTGCTGGAGGACACCACCGCCCTGGACGCCGACTACTGGTACCGCAACCTCCGCGGGACCGTCCGCTTCGAGCAGGCGACCCGCGCCCTGCTCGCCGACGGCTACCAGGTCCTCCTGGAAAGCAGCCCGCACCCCGTCCTCACCGTCGGTGTCCTGGAGACCGCCGAGGACGCGGGCGCCGACGCCACCGCCGTGGGCACCCTGCGCCGCGACGACGGCGGCCCGCGCCGGTTCACCGAGTCCCTGGCCGAGCTCCACCTGCGCGGAGTCTCCCCGGACTGGGACACCGTCTTCGCCGACCGCCGCCCCGGACGGGTGGAACTGCCCACCTACGCCTTCCAACGCGACCCGTACTGGCTGGAGGAGGGCGCCGCGCCCGTCGGCGACGTCACCTCTGCCGGACTGACCCCCGCGGACCATCCGCTGCTGGGCGCCGTCGTGGTCCTCGCGGACAGCGACGGCCTGCTCCTCACCGGCCGCCTGTCGGCCCGCACCCACCCGTGGCTCGCCGACCACGCCGTCGGCGGCCGGGCACTGCTCCCGGGCACCGCCTTCCTGGAACTCGCGCTCCAGGCCGGAGCCCGCGTCGGCTGCCCCCGGGTCGAGGAATTCACCCTCGAGGCCCCCCTGGTGCTGCCCGAACACGGCGGCACCGTGCTGCGCCTCACCGTGGGCGCCCCCGACTCCCTGGGCCACCGCCCGCTCAGCCTGCACTCCCGGCCGGACACACCCGTCGACGGTGACCCCGACGGCGACGAGTGGACCAGGCACGCCGAAGGCGTCCTGGCCCAGGACGGCGCGGAAGGCGCCGAGGCCGACGGGCCGATGCCCTGGCCGCCGCCCGGCGCCGAACTCCTCGCCCTCGACGGACTGTACGACCGCTTCGCGGCGGGCGGATTCGCCTACGGTCCCGCCTTCCAGGGCCTGAACGCGGTCTGGCGGCGCGGCGACGAGCTGTTCGCGGAGGCCGTCGTGCCCGCTGGGCCCGCACCCGATGCCGCCCGCTTCGGCCTGCACCCGGCCCTGCTGGACGCGGCCCTGCACGCCACCGGTGTGCCCGGCACTCCCGGCGCGGAGGCCCACCCCGAGGGACGGCTGCCGTTCTCCTGGAACGGCGTGACCCTGCACGCCGCCGGCGCCGACGCGATCCGCGTCCGGCTCGCCCCGGCCGGGCCCGACGCGGTGACGCTCGCCGTCGCCGACGCGACCGGCGCCCCCGTGGCGACCGTGGACGCACTGGTCCTGCGGCCCGCGGGCACCGTCAGCCTCGGCGCCGACCGCGCCCCCCACGGCCGCCACCAGGACCTCTATGCGACGGAGTGGGTCACCACACCCCCGCGCGGCAGCGGTGCACCCGTTCACCGCACCGCGGACCTGGCCACGGTGCTGGCCGCCGTCGACGCCGGAGCTCCGGTGCCCGAAACGGTCCTGCTCGTCTGCGCGGAGCCCGCGGACGCGGCCGGACCGGCTGCGGTGGTCCGCGCGGTCGTCCACCAGGCCCTCAGCGACGTCCGGACCTGGCTCGCCGACGACCGCTTCGCCGGCTCCCGCCTGGTGTTCGCCACCCGGGGTGCGGTCAGCGCCGGGGAGGGGGAGGACGTACGCAACCCCGCGCACAGCGCACTCTGGGGCCTGGTCCGTTCGGCCCGCTCCGAACACCCCGGGCGCTTCGCCCTGCTCGACCTCGACGCCGACGACGAGCACGGCACCTCCGCGGGCGTCGCCGCGGCCCTCGCCTCGGGAGAACCGCAGTCCGCGGTCCGCGGCGACGACGTCCGCGTACCCCGGCTGGCCCGGGTCCTCAGGAACGACCCGGACCTCTCGGACGACGCGGCAGGGCCCCTCCGGGCCTTCGACCCGGACGGCACGGTCCTCATCACCGGCGGCACCGGCCTGCTCGGCTCCCACGTCGCCCGCCGCCTGGTCACCGGGCACGGCGTCCGGCACCTGCTCCTGCTCTCCCGCGGCGGCCCGGCCGCCGCCGGAGCCGACGAACTGCGGGCCGAACTCGCCGCGCTGGGAGCCGAGACCGCCATCGTCGCCTGCGACGCCGCCGACCGGGTCGCCCTGGCCGCCGTACTCGCGGACCTGCCGCCCGCGCACCCGCTGACCGCCGTGGTCCATACCGCGGGCACCCTCGACGACGGCGTCGTCACCGCACTCACCCCCGAACGGGTGGACGCCGTGCTGCGCCCCAAGGTCGACGCCGCCCTCCACCTGCACGAACTGACCCGCGACCTCGATCTGACGCACTTCGTGCTCTTCTCCTCGGCCGCAGGCACCTTCGGCGGCCCCGGACAGGCCAACTACGCCGCCGCCAACGCCTTCCTCGACGCCCTGGCCGTCCGGCGTCGGGCGGCGGGCCTGGCCGGCCAGGCCCTGGCCTGGACCCTGTGGGAGCAGGCCAGCGCCCTCACCGGACACCTGGACGAGGACGACGTACGACGCCTCGCCCGGTCCGGGATGCCGCCGCTCTCCACCGAGCGGGGACTCGCGCTCTTCGACACCGCCCTCACCGTGGACCGGGCCGCCCTGGTCCCGATGCGCCTCGACACCGCGGCCCTGCGGTCCGCGGCGGCGGAGGGCACTCTGCCGCCGCTGCTGCGCGGCCTGGTGCGCACACCGCCGCGCCGGGCGGCCACGGCCGCGCAGGCGACGGCCGACGACAACGCCCTGCGCCGGCGCCTCGCGGCCCTCGACGGCACCGGACGGACCCGGCTGCTCGTCGAACTCGTCCGCACCCACGCGGCTGCGGTCCTCGGCCATGCCTCCCCGGACACCCTCGACCCCGGACGGGCCTTCCGCGAACTGGGCTTCGACTCACTGGCCGCGGTGGAACTGCGCAACCGCCTGAACGCCGCCACCGGCCTGCGGCTTCCCGCCAGCCTGGTGTTCGACCACCCGACCCCGGCCGCGCTCGCGGACTTCCTGGGCGCCGGACTCACGGACACGGAAGCGGCCAGGGCCGTCATGCCCGCCGTACCCGCGGGGTCGGCCGACCGGAACCGGGACGCGGACGACGACCGGATCGCGATCGTCTCCGCGGCCTGCCGCCTCCCCGGCGATGTCCGCTCACCCGAGGACCTGTGGCGGATGCTGGCCGAGGGCCGCGACGGCATCTCCGGGTTCCCCACCGACCGGGGCTGGAGCCTGGACACGCTCTACGACCCCGATCCCGACCGCATCGGCACCTCCGTCACCCGCGACGGCGGCTTCCTCCACGACGCGGCCGACTTCGACGCGGAGTTCTTCGGCATCTCGCCGCGCGAGGCGGCGGCCATGGACCCGCAGCAGCGGCTGCTCCTGGAAACCACCTGGGAACTCTTCGAGCGCGCGGCCATCGACCCGTCCACCCTGCGCGGAGCCCCGGTCGGCACGTACGTCGGCCTGATGCAGCAGGACTACGCGGCCCGATTGCTGCCCTACATCCCCGAGGACGTCGAGGGATTCCTCGGCACCGGCAACTCGGGAAGCGTCGTCTCCGGACGCCTGGCCTACTTCTTCGGCCTGGAAGGCCCCGCGGTCACCGTGGACACCGCGTGCTCGTCCTCGCTGGTGGCCCTGCACCTCGCGGTACGGGCGCTGCGATCCGGCGAATGCTCGCTGGCCCTGGCCGGCGGCGTCAACGTGATGTGCAGCCCCGAACTGTTCGTCGAGTTCAGCCGACAGGGCGGACTCGCTCCGGACGGCCGCTGCAAGTCCTTCGCCGCGGCGGCCGACGGTACCGCCTTCGGCGAAGGCACGGGCATGCTGCTGGTGGAGCGGTTGTCGGATGCGCGGCGCAACGGGCATCCGGTGCTGGCGGTGATCCGTGGTTCGGCGGTGAACCAGGACGGTGCGAGCAATGGTCTGACGGCGCCGAACGGTCCGTCGCAGCAGCGGGTGATCCGGGCGGCGCTGGCGGACGCGGGGCTGACGGCGTCCGAGGTGGACGTGGTGGAGGCGCACGGTACGGGCACGCGGTTGGGTGACCCGATCGAGGCGCAGGCGCTGCTGGCGACGTACGGGCAGGACCGGCCTGCGGACCGGCCGGTGTGGATCGGCTCGCTGAAGTCCAACATCGGACACGCCTCGGCTGCCGCCGGTGTGGCGGGGGTCATCAAGTCGGTGCTCGCCTTGCGGCACGGCGTGATGCCCAAGACGCTGCACGTGGACGGTCCGACGCCCGAGGTCGACTGGTCCGCGGGCGCCGGCCGGCTGCTGACGGAGGCCCGTGCGTGGGACGACACGGGCCGTCCGCGCCGGGCGGGGGTGTCCTCCTTCGGCGTCAGCGGCACCAACGCCCACGTCATCCTCGAACAGGCCCCGACCGACCCGACAGCCCCCGCGGACGGGCTCGTCGACGGGTCCGGGACACCGGGGACCGTACCCGCCGCCGTCCCCCTGCTCCTCTCGGCGCGCACTCCGGAGGCGCTGTGCGCCCAGGCCGCGGCGCTGTCGGCCCGGATCGGAGACGGGTCGGGCGTCCGCGCCGTGGACGTGGCCTTCTCCCTGGCCACGGGCCGCAGCGCGCTGGGACACCGCGCGGTGCTGGTGGGCACGGAGGAGAACCTCGCCGAGCACCTGGCCGCGCTGTCACAGGGTGCTGCGGTGCCCGGCGGCGGGTTGGTTTCCGGTCGGGTGGTGTTGGTGTTCCCGGGTCAGGGTTCGCAGTGGGTGGGGATGGCCGCGGAGTTGTCGGGTGAGTCGGAGGTGTTCGCGGGGCGGATGGCGGAGTGCGAGCGGGCGCTGGCGCCTTACGTCGACTGGTCGTTGACGGAGGCGTTGGGTTCGGAGGCTCTGCTGGCGCGAGTCGATGTGGTGCAGCCGGTGTTGTGGGCCGTGATGGTGTCACTGGCGGAGGTGTGGCGTTCCTTCGGGGTGACGGTCGATGCCGTGGTGGGCCACTCCCAGGGCGAGATCGCTGCCGCTTGTGTGGCGGGCGGTCTGAGTCTGGAGGACGGGGCCCGTGTGGTCGCGTTGCGGTCCCGTGCGGTGGGGGTGTTGGCGGGCCGTGGTGGCATGGCGTCGGTGCCTCTGCCGGTCGAGGCGGTGCGGGAGCGGATCGCGGGCCGGTTGTCGGTGGCGGCGGTGAACGGTCCGTCGTCGACGGTGGTGTCGGGTGACGCGGACGCGGTGACGGCACTGGTCGACGGGCTGACGGGTGAGGGGGTGCGGGCGCGTGTGATCGAGGTCGACTACGCGTCGCATTCCGCGCATGTGGAGGAGATCCGTGAGCGGTTGCTCTCCGATCTGGCCGGCATCGTTCCTGTCTCGGGTTCGGTGCCGTTCTTCTCGACGGTGACGGGTGGTTGGCTCGACACGAAGGCTCTGGACGCGGAGTACTGGTACCGCAATCTCCGGGAGACCGTCGAGTTCGGGAAGGCCACGGAGACGTTGTTGGGGGAGGGCTTCCGGTTCTTCGTGGAGTCCAGCCCGCACGCGGTGTTGTCGGTCGCGGTGGGAGAGTCGGTGGAGGCCGCGGGTGTGGATGCCGCGGTGCTGGGGACACTGCGTCGCGGGGAGGGCGGCCTGGCTCAGGTGCTGCGGGCGGTGGGCCGTGCGTGGGAGCGCGGGCTGGGGGTGGACTGGTCGGGTGCGTTCCCGGGGGCGCGGCGTGTCGAGCTGCCGACCTACGCCTTCCAGCGCAGCCGCTACTGGCTCGACGTTCCGACCACGAGCTGGGACGTCGCCTCGGCGGGTCTCGCCACGACCGGGCACCCGCTGCTCGGTGCGGCGACGCAGGTCGCGGACTCCGACGAGCTGCTGCTCAGCGGCCGGATCTCCCTGCGTACCCACCCCTGGCTCGCCGACCACGCGGTGTCGGGCGTCGTCCTCTTCCCCGGCACGGCGTTTCTCGAACTCGCGCTGCGCGCCGGGGCCGAGGCGGACTGCCCGGTGGTCGAGGAACTCACCCTCGGATCGGCGCTCGTGCTCCCGGAGGAGGGAGCCGTCCACCTACAGCTCCGGGTGGCCGCACCCGACGGCGACGGTCGGCGCAGGCTCGGCGTGTTCGCCCGTACGACACGGGACGCCGACGCGCCCTGGACCGAGCACGCCACCGGCACCCTGGCACCCCGGCCCGCCGGGGACCCGGCCGGAGCCGCGGCCGGCCTGCTGAGCTGGCCGCCGTCCGGTGCCGAACCCGTGGACACCGGCGATCTCTACGAGCGCTTCGCCGAGGCCGGCTACCACTACGGCCCCGCCTTCCGCGGCATCCGTGCCGCGTGGCTCCGCGGCGGCGAGGTGTACGCCGAGGTGGTGCTGCCGGAGCCGCAGCACGCCGACGCCGCCGGATGCGTGCTGCACCCCGCGCTGCTGGACGCGGCCCTCCAGATCGCCGCACTGCTGCCCGACCAGGACGGCCGGGCCCGGCTGCCCTTCAGCTGGAACGGCGTGACCAGCGGGATCACCGGGGCCACCACGCTGCGCGTGCGGCTCACCACCGACGCGCCGGACACCGTGACCCTGCACGCCCACGACCTGTCCGGACGGCAGGTGCTCGGCGTGGAGTCCCTGCTGCTGCGGCCTCCGGCCGCCGGCGGGCCGCTCTCCGCGACCGCCCACGCCGACCTGCTGTACCGCCTCGACTGGACCCCGGCCACCGACCCGGCCGACAGCGCCGTGCCCACCTGGGCCGCCCTCGGCGGTGCCGTCCCCGGCGCGGTGTCATGGCAGGACATCGGCGCCCTGGGGGCCGCCCTCGAGGCGGGCGCCACCCTCCCCGAGGTGATCGTGGCGGCCATCGCCACCGCCGACCTGCCCCACCCCGCCGACCGGGTCCGGGCCACCGCACACCAGGGCCTCGCCCTCGTGCAGCAGTGGCTGGCCGACGAGCGGTTCGCCGCGGCCAGGCTGGCCCTGCTCACCAGGGACGCGGTCCGTACCGGACCGGTCGACCGTCCCGTCGATCCCGCCCAGGCCGCCCTGTGGGGCCTGGTGCGCAGCGCGCGGGCCGAGCACCCCGGGCGCTTCGTCCTCATCGACGCGGCCGGGACCGGCGAGCCGGCGGAAGCCCTGCCTGCGGCGCTCGCCACCGGGGAACCCGAGCTGGCGCTGCGGACCGGCCCGCCGCTGCTGCCGCGGCTGGTCCGCGGCGGACGGCCGGACGGCACGCTGTCCCTGCCGGACGGCGCCGCCTGGCGGCTCACCACCGACGGCCGGGGCTCCCTCGAGGACATCGCGGCGGAACCCGCTCCGGCGGCCCTCGCCCCGCTGGGCAAGGGTGAGGTACGGATCGCGGTGCGCGCCGCCGGGCTGAACTTCCACGACGTCATCGCCGCGCTCGGCCTGGACCCCGACCCCGAACAGCAGGGCCTGGGCAGCGAGGGCGCCGGAACCGTCATCGAGGTGGGCCCGGGTGTGGACGACCTGGTACCTGGGGACCGGGTGATGGGGATCTTCGGGGGCGCGTTCGCCCCGACCGCCGTCGCCGACCGCCGTACCGTCGCCCGGATACCGGCGGGCTGGTCCTTCGCCCGTGCCGCATCCGTGCCGGTGGTGTTCCTCACCGCCTACTACGGTCTGTTCGATCTCGGCGGACTGCGGCGCGGGGAATCGGTACTGGTCCACGCCGCGGCCGGCGGGGTCGGCATGGCGGCGGTGCAACTCGCCCGGCACGCCGGTGCGCGGGTGTTCGCGACGGCCTCCCCCACCAAGTGGGACGTCCTGCGGGCCGGCGGACTGGACGCCGCGCACATCGCCTCGACCCGTACCACCGACTTCGCCGAGACGTTCCTGACGGCCACCGGCGGGCGGGGCGTCGACGTCGTACTCGACAGCCTGGCACGGGAGTTCGTCGACGCCGGTCTGCGGCTGCTGCCGAACGGCGGCCGGTTCGTGGAGATGGGCAAGACCGACGTCCGCGACCCCGAGACGGTCGCCCGGCAGCATCCCGGGGTGCGCTACCGGGCGTTCGACCTGATGGAGGCCGGTCCGGAGCGCATCGGCGAGATGCTCGCCGACGTCCTGGACCTGTTCCAGCGGGGAGTGCTGCGTCCCCTGCCCGTCACCGGCTGGGACGTCCGGCAGGCCCCGGCCGCCCTGCGCTCGCTCAGCCAGGCCCGGGGCGTCGGCAAGAACGTCCTGCTGCTGCCCGCTTCGCCGGACCCCGAAGGGACTGTCCTGGTCACCGGGGCCACCGGCACCCTGGGACGGCTCCTGGCCCGGCATCTGGTCGTCACGCACGGCACCCGGCACCTGCTGCTGGCCGGCCGCCGGGGCGGATCCGCCGACGGTATGCCGGAGCTGGTACGGGAACTGACCGGGCTCGGGGCGTCGGTGACCGTCGCAGCCTGCGACGTCGCCGACCGCGCCGCGCTCGCCGCCCTGCTCGGGTCGGTGCCCGCCGCGCACCCGCTCACCGCCGTCGTCCACGCGGCCGGTGTCCTGGACGACGCCACGATCGCGGGGCTGACTCCGGACCGGCTCGACCGCGTCCTGCGGCCCAAGGCGGACGCGGCGCTGGCCCTGCACGAACTCACCCGGGACCTCGACCTCGCGGCGCTGGTCCTGTTCTCCTCGGGCGCCGCCCAGTTCGGCGCGGCCGGGCAGGCGAACTACGCCGCCGCCAACGCGGTCCTCGACGCCCTCGCCGCCGAACGCCGGGCCGAGGGGCTGCCCGGCCTGTCCATCGGCTGGGGCCTGTGGGAGGAGCGCAGCGAGATGACCGCCGCGGTCACCGCGGGCCGGGGCGCCGGGGCGGGCGCGCTGACCTCGGCGGAGGGCCTCGCCCTGTTCGACGCGGCACTGGACTCCCCGTACGCCTACCGGCTCGCGGCCAGGATCGCCCCGTCCGTGCTGCGGGCGGACGACCGACTGCCCGCCGTGCTCCGCGGCCTGGTCCGCCCCGCCCGTACCGGTTCCGCCTCTGCTGCGGCGCCGGCCCGCTCGATGGCGCGGCAGCTCGCCGAGCTGCCCGAGGCCGAGCTGTACCGGACCCTGCTCGATCTGGTGCGCGGCAACGCCGCAGCGGTGCTCGGCCACAGTTCGCCGAACCAGATCCGCCCGGCCCGCCCGTTCAAGGACGTCGGCTTCGACTCCCTCACCGGGGTCGAACTGCGCAACCGGCTGGTGTCCTCGACCGGGCTGCGGCTGCCGGCCGCGCTCGTCTTCGACCACCCCACCCCGGAGGCACTGGCACGCCACCTCGCCGAGCGGGCCACCGCCGCCCGCCCGACGGGCGACGCGGCGGTCCGGGCCGGGCTCGACACCCTGGAGGCCCTGCTCGACGCCCTGCCGCCGGACGGCGTCAGCGACGAACTCGCCGCCCGGATACGGGAAGTGCTGTCCCGCCCGCTGCCCGGCGGGACACCGGCCACCACCGCCCGCCCCACGGGCGACGTGGACGACCTGGCCCCCGACCTGATCGAGGCGGCCAGCGACGACGAGGTGTTCGACTACATCGACCGGCAGTTGGGATCCGCATGACCAGGGCACCGGTCCACGCCGTCCGCGCATCCCGCGCAGCCCGAGACGAGACCCGAGCAGCCCGAGACGAAAGCAGCGGTGTCCAGTGAGCGACCAGAGGATGCGCGACTACCTCAACCGGGTGACCATCGACCTGCGGGACACCCGGCAGCGGCTCCGGGAGGCCGAGGCCCGCACGAGCGAGCCGATCGCGATCGTGGCGATGAGCTGCCGCTTCCCCGGCGGCGTCCGCACTCCCGAGGACCTGTGGGAACTGCTCGCCGAAGGGCGCGACACCATCGCGCCGGTCCCCGGCGACCGGGGCTGGGAGACCGCCTGGCCGTCCGGCGGCACGGTCCCCGGGCGAGGGGCGTTCCTGGACGGCGCGGCGGACTTCGACCCGGAGTTCTTCGGCATCTCGCCCCGTGAGGCGGTCGCGATGGACCCGCAGCAGCGGCTGCTGCTGATGGCGTCCTGGGAGGCCGTCGAGCAGGCCGGCATCGACCCGCTCACCCTGCGGGGCAGCCGTACCGGGGTGTACGTCGCGGCCATCGACCAGGGGTACGCGACGCTGGGCTCCGGCGCGGCCGAAGCCGTCCAGGGGTTCCTGATGACGGGGAACTCGATGAGCGTGATGTCCGGGCGGGTGTCCTACGCGCTCGGTCTCGAAGGCCCGGCCGTCTCCGTGGACACCGCCTGTTCGGCCTCGCTGGTGGCGCTGCACCTCGCGGCGCGGGCCCTGCGGGCCGGTGAGTGCTCGCTCGCGCTCGCCGGCGGGGCCAGCGTGATGGCGCTGCCGGCGGTGTTCGTCGAGTTCAGCCGGCAGGGCGCGATGTCCCCCGACGGCCGCTGCAAGCCGTTCGCGGCGGCCGCGGACGGCACCGGCTGGGGCGAGGGCGTGGGGATGCTGCTGCTGGAGCGGCTGTCGGACGCGCGCCGCAACGGCCGTACGGTGCTGGCCGTGCTGCGCGGCTCGGCCGTCAACCAGGACGGCGCCAGCAACGGCCTGACCGCCCCCAACGGCCCCTCCCAGCAGCGGGTCATCCGGGCGGCCCTCGCCGACGCCGGACTGACCGCCTCCGAGGTCGACGCGGTGGAGGCGCACGGCACCGGGACCGTACTCGGCGACCCGATCGAGGCCGACGCGCTGCTGGCCACCTACGGCCAGGACCGGCCCGCCGGGCGTCCGCTGTGGCTGGGGTCGCTGAAGTCGAACATCGGGCACACCCAGGCCGCCGCCGGGGTCGCCGGGGTCATCAAGACGGTGCTCGCGCTGCGGCACGGCGTCCTGCCCCGCACCCTGCACGTGGACGCGCCCACCCCGCACGCCGACTGGTCCTCGGGCGCCGTCGAACTCCTCACCGAGGCCCGCGACTGGCCCGCCGTCGACCGGCCACGCCGGGCCGGGGTGTCCTCGTTCGGCATGAGCGGCACCAATGCGCACGTCGTCCTCGAACAGGCACCGGAGCCGGAACAGGCCGACGGACCGGAAGCGGCGACCGACGGCCCGGACACCGCAGCCGGGGCGGGCGCGCCCGGGGCCGTGCTGCCCTGGGTGCTGTCCGGCCGCACCGCGTCCGCGCTCGGGGACCAGGCGGCCCGGCTGCGCGCCCGGCTCGCCACGGACGCGCCCGCACGGGCGGCCGACATCGGGTTCTCGCTGGCGACCACCCGGTCCGCTTTCGAACACCGGGCCGTGGTGATCGGCGACGGGCGCCCCGCACTGCTGGACGGCCTCGCCGCCCTGTCCGGGCCGGGCACGGACCTCTCCACCGCCCCGGCCACGCCCGCCGACGTCGTCGCGGGCACCGGCCGGGTCGTCGAGGGCCGGACGGCACTGGTGTTCCCCGGCCAGGGCTCCCAGTGGGCCGGCATGGCGCGGGACCTGCTCGCCACCAGCCCCGTGTTCCGGGACCGCCTCGCCGCCTGCGACGCCGCCCTCTGCGCCCATGTCGACTGGCGGCTCCCCGCCGTCCTGGAGGGCGCGCCCGGGGCACCCTCCCTGGAACGGGTGGACGTGGTGCAGCCGGTGCTGTGGGCGGTGATGGTGTCACTGGCCGCGCACTGGGAGTCCTGGGGCGTCCGGCCCGACGCCGTGGTCGGGCACAGCCAGGGCGAGATCGCCGCCGCCGTGGTGGCGGGAGCGCTGAGCCTGGAGGACGGGGCGAAGGTCGTCGCCCTGCGCAGCCGGGCCATCCGGGCGCTGGCCGGACTCGGCGGCATGGTCGCGGTGTCCCTGCCCGAGGACCGGGTCCGCGCCGAGATCGCCCCCTGGGCCGAGAAGCTGTCGGTGGCCGCCGTCAACGGGCCCGCCGCCGTGGTGGTCTCGGGCGAGACCCAGGCCCTGGCCGAACTGCTCGCCCACTGCGCCGCACAGGGCGTACGGGCCCGGTCCGTACCCGTGGACTACGCCTCGCACTCGGCCCAGGTCGAAGGGATCAGGTCCGAGGTGCTGGCCGCGCTGGCCGGCGTATGCCCGCTCCCGGCCCGGATTCCACTGTTCTCCACCGTCACCGGCGACCGGCTCGACACCACGGTCATGGACGCCGACTACTGGTACCGCAACCTCCGCGGGACCGTCCGCTTCGATGCCGCCGTCCGCTCCCTGATCGAACAGGGCCACGAGGTCTTCGTCGAGGTGTCGCCGCACCCGGTGCTGACCATGGCCCTCCAGGACACCGCCGAGGCCACCGGCGCCGAGGAGCCGCCCGTGGTCGTCGGCACCCTGCGCCGCGACGACGGCGGACTGCGCCGGGCCCTGCGCTCGGCCGCCGAACTGTGGGTGGCCGGCGCGGCCGTCGACTGGTCCGCGGTGTACGCCGGCACCGGCGCCCGCCCGACCGCTCTGCCCGGATACCCCTTCCAGCTGCGGCGCTACTGGCTGGAGCCGGAGGCGGCGCCCGGCACCGGACCGGCCGCCACCGACCCGCACGACACGGCCTTCTGGCACATGGTCGACCACGACGCCCCGGCCGAGATCGCCGCCCACCTCGCCGTCGACGAGGACGCCCTCGCCCCTGTCCTGCCCGCCCTGCGAGGCTGGCGCAAACAGCGGCGCGACGAGAGCGTCATCGACTCCTGGCGCTACCGCATCGGCTGGCAGCCCCTGCCCGACCCGCCGGCCGCCACCCCCGCCGCCGGCACCTGGCTCGTCGTCCTGCCCGCCGGACACGACGACGACGCACGGGTACGCGGCCCGCTGCTCGCCCTCACCGAAGCGGGCGCCACCGTCGTCACGGCCGAACTCACCGCCGACGCCGTCCGCCGCACGGACCTCGCGGACACGCTCGCCACCGCCCTCGGCGACCGCGTCCCGACGGGCGTGCTGTCGCTGCTGGCCGCCGACGACCGGCCCCACCCCGACCACCCGGCCCTGCCCACCGGGACGGCACTCACCGTCGCCCTGGTGCAGGCCCTGGGCGACCTCGCCCTCACCGCACCCCTGTGGTGCGCCACCGCCGGGGCCGTGTCCACGGGCCAGGACGACCCGGTCACCCACCCCCGCCAGGCACTGGTCTGGGGCACCGGACTGGTGGCCGCGCTGGAACTGTCCGCCCGCTGGGGCGGACTCATCGACCTGCCGCCGAACCTCGACGCCCGCGCCAGGACCCGCCTCGCCGCCGTCCTGACGGCCCCCGGCACCGGCCCGGACGGCCTCGGCCGCGAGGACCAGCTCGCCCTGCGCCCCACCGGCCTGCTGGCCCGCCGCCTCCGGCGCGCCCCCCGGAACGACAGCCGTACGAAGCACTGGAAGCCCCGCGGCACCGTCCTGCTGACCGGCGGCACCGGAGCCGTCGGCCCGCACCTCGTCCGCTGGCTGGCCCGCAGCGGCGCCACCCACCTCGTCCTGCCCGGCCGCCGCGGCCCCCAGGCACCCGGCGCGGCCGAACTCGCCGCGGAACTGGCCGCCCTCGGCGTACGACTGACCCTGCCCGTCTGCGACCTGGCGGACCGTCAGGCCGTGGCGGAACTGCTCACCGGCCTGGACACGGCGGGCGACCCGGTCACCGCGGTCGTCCACGCGGCCGCGTTCGTCGCGCTCGCCCCCCTGGACGGCACACCGATGTCCGCGTTCGAACAGATCGTCGCCGCCAAGGCCGCCGGCGCCGAACACCTCGACGCCCTGCTCGACCGCGAACTCGACGCCTTCGTCCTGTTCTCCTCGATCGCCGGAGTCTGGGGCAGCGGCGACCACGGCGCCTACGCCGCGGCCAACGCCTACCTCGACGCCCTGGCCCAGCACCGCCGGGCCCGCGGCCTCACCGCCACCACCGTCGACTGGGGCATCTGGCAGGCCGAGAACCCCTTCCAGGACCGCGTCGCCGGAGCGGACGCCGATCTGTTCAACCTGGAGCAGCACGGCCTGCCCCGGATCGCCCCAGACCTCGCGGTCCACGCCCTGCAACAGGCGCTCGACGACGACGAGACCGTACTCGCCGTCGCCGACGTCGACTGGGAGCAGTTCGCCGCCGTCTTCACCTCCACCCGCCGCAGCCCGCTGCTCACCGGCATCCCCGAAGCCCGCCGCGCCCTGGAAGCCGCGACCGGCGACACGGAGGCACCCGCCGCCGCACTGCTGCGCCAACGGCTCGCCGCCCTCGCCGAATCCGAACAGCACCGCCTGCTGCTCGACCTGGTCCGCATCCACGCGGCAGCCGTCCTCGGCCATCCCTCGGTGGACGCGATCCGGCCCGGCATGGCGTTCCAGGACATGGGCTTCGCCTCCCTCACCGCAGTCGAACTCCGCAACCGGCTCAACACCGCCACCGGACTGCGGCTGCCGTCCACGCTGATCTTCGACCACCCGTCGTCCACCGCGCTCGCCCGGGAGATCCGCGCCGAACTGCTCGGCCGACAGGCCACCGACCCGGACGCCGCAGCGCACCCGCCCGCGCCCGACGACGAGCCGATCGCGATCGTGTCCATGGCCTGCCGCTTCCCCGGCGGCATCGGCACCCCCGAAGACCTGTGGCGCCTGCTCGCCGACGGCGGCGACGCCGTCTCGGACTTCCCCACCGACCGCGGCTGGGACCTGGAGGGCCTCTACGACCCCGACCCCGACCGCCCCGGCACCTCGACCACCCGGCACGGCGGCTTCCTGCACGACGCCGCCGACTTCGACGCGGAGTTCTTCGGCATCTCGCCGCGCGAGGCCCTGGCCATGGACCCCCAGCAGCGGCTGCTCCTGGAAACCACCTGGGAGGCGATCGAACGCGCCGCCATCGACCCGGCCGCCCTGCGCGGCAGCCGCACCGGAGTGTTCACCGGCGTCAACTACGCCGACTACGCGGCCGTCGTCGCCCAGTCGGAGGAAGGAGACGGCCACCTGCTCACCGGCAGCGCACCCAGCGTCGTATCCGGCCGGGTCGCCTACACCCTGGGCCTCGAAGGCCCCGCCGTGACCATCGACACGGCCTGCTCCTCCTCACTCGTCGCCATGCACTACGCCGGCCGGGCCCTGCGCGGCGGCGACTGCTCCCTCGCCCTGGTCGGCGGCGTCGCCCTGATGGCGACCCCTGGCGCCCTGATCAGCTTCTCCCGGCAACGGGGACTCGCCGAGGACGGCCGCTGCAAGGCCTTCTCGGACGACGCGGACGGCATGGGCATGGGCGAAGGCGTCGGCGTCCTGCTGCTGGAGCGGCTGTCGGACGCCCGCCGCAACGGACACCCGGTACTGGCGGTGGTACGCGGCTCCGCCGTCAACCAGGACGGCGCCAGCAACGGGCTCTCCGCCCCCAACGGTCCGTCGCAGCAGCGGGTGATCCGGGCGGCGCTCGCGGACGCGGGCCTGACGGCGTCCGAGGTGGACGTGGTGGAGGCGCACGGCACCGGCACCACCCTCGGCGACCCCATCGAGGCGCAGGCCCTGCTGGCCACCTACGGCCAGGACCGGCCCGGCGGACGGCCCCTGCTGGTCGGCTCCCTCAAGTCCAACCTCGGCCACGCCCAGGCAGCATCGGGCGTGGCGGGGGTCATCAAGACGGTGCTGTCCATGCGGCACGGGCAGGTGCCCCGCACCCTGCACGTCAGCAGGCCCTCCGGCCACGTCGACTGGACGCGTGGAGCGCTGGCCCTCGCGACCGAGCAGCAGCCCTGGCCGTCCCACGGCCGCCCCTTCCGGGCCGGAGTGTCCTCCTTCGGCCTGAGCGGCACCAACGTCCACACCATCCTCGAACACACCCCCCTGGAGGATGACGGCCCGCCGGCCGAGCGCACCCCCCTGCCGGCGGTGCCCTGGCTGCTGTCGGCGAAGAGCCCGCAGGCACTGCGCCTCCAGGCCGACCGGCTGCGCCGCCACCTGGACGGCAACCCCGGGGTCGACCCGCGCGACATCGGATCCGCCCTGCACACGCGCACCGCCTTCGAGTACCGGAAGGCACTGGTCGGGGACCGGGACCAACTCCACACCCTGCTGGGCCGGATGGCCGACGACGACTCGGGAGCGTGGGACGGCGGTCGCCCGGTCGACGGTCGTTCGGTGTTGGTGTTCCCGGGTCAGGGTTCGCAGTGGGTGGGGATGGCCGCGGAGTTGCTGGCCGAATCGGCTGTGTTCGCGGGGCGGATGGCGGAGTGCGAGCGGGCGTTGGCGCCTTATGTCGACTGGTCGTTGGCGGAGGCGTTGGGCTCGGAGGCGCTGCTGGCGCGGGTCGATGTGGTGCAGCCGGTGCTGTGGGCGGTGATGGTGTCGCTGGCGGAGGTGTGGCGTTCGTTCGGTGTCGTTCCGGACGCGGTGGTGGGCCACTCGCAGGGCGAGATCGCCGCGGCGGTGGTGGCGGGCGGTCTGAGCATCGACGACGGGGCGCGGGTGGTGGCGCTGCGTTCCCGTGCGGTGGGGGCGTTGGCGGGTCGTGGCGGGATGGCGTCGGTTCCTCTGCCGGTCGAGGCGGTGCGGGAGCGCATCGCGGGCCGGTTGTCGGTGGCGGCGGTGAACGGTCCGTCGTCGACGGTGGTGTCGGGTGACGCGGACGCGGTGGCGGCACTGGTCGAGGCCTTGGTCGGGGAGGGTGTGCGGGCGCGTCTGATCGAGGTCGACTACGCGTCGCACTCCGCGCATGTGGAGGAGGTCCGCGAGCAGCTGCTCGCCGACCTGGACGGGATCGTGCCCGTCTCGGGCGGGGTGCCGTTCTTCTCGACGGTGACGGGCGGCTGGCTGGACACGAAGTTCCTCGACGCCGAGTACTGGTACCGGAACCTGCGGGAGACGGTGGAGTTCGGGAAGGCCACGGAGGCGTTGCTGGGGGAGGGCTTCCGGTTCTTCGTCGAGTCCAGCCCGCATGCGGTGCTGGGTGTGGCGGTGGGGGAGTCGGTGGAGGCCGCGGGTGTGGATGCCGTGGTGTTGGGGACGTTGCGTCGTGGGGAGGGCGGCCCGGCGCAGGTGTTGCGTGCGGTGGGCCGTGCGTGGGAGTGCGGGTTGGGGGCGGACTTCTCGGGTGCGTTCCCGGGGGCGCGGCGGGTGGACCTGCCGACGTACGCCTTCCAGCGCAGCCGCTACTGGCCCGAGCCGGCGCCCACCGCGGCGGCCGATGTGGGCGCGGCCGGGCTCGATCCGGCCGACCACCCCGTCCTCGGAGCGGCCATCGAACTGGCCGACACGGGTGAACTGCTGCTCACGGGCCGGATCTCGCTGCGTACCCACCCCTGGCTCGCCGACCATGCGGTGGCCGGTACGGTCCTGCTGCCCGGCGCGGCCTTCGCGGAACTCGCGGTACGCGCCGCGGACGAGGCCGGCTGCCGCACGGTGGAGGAACTGACGCTCCAGTCACCGCTGTTGATACCCGCCGACACCGCCGTCCGCCTGCAGGTTCGGGTCGGCGCCACGGACGCGCACGGCAGCCGCTCACTGGACCTGTTCTCCTGCCGCGAGGACGCGGCGACCCCGCACTGGACCGCGCACGCGACCGGCAGGCTCGCCGCCGACGCCACGACCCGCGAGCCGTCGTCCTCAGCCGTACCGGACGACGCCGGCTCCTGGCCCCCGCCCGGCGCCGTCCCGATCCCCGTCGACGACCTGTACGAGCGGTTCCGTGCCTCCGGTTACGGCTACGGACCCGCCTTCCGCGGGCTCACCGCTGCCTGGCGCCGGGGTGACGAGATCCTCACCGAGGTACGTCTGCCCGAGGACCAGCACCGGTCCGCCTCCGCCTTCGGCGTGCACCCCGCCCTCCTGGACGCCGCCCTCCAGGGGCTGTTCCTGCGGGCTCGGCCGGACACCGAACCGGGCGCGGACCGGCCGTCCGCCGGACTGCCGTTCTCCTGGAGCGGAGTCGGGCTGCACGCCTCCGGAGCCACCGCGCTCAGGGTACGGCTCGGCTTCCGGCCGGACGGATCGGTGTCGATCGACGCGACCGACTCGAACGGCCTCCCGGTCGCGTCGGTCGAGGCGCTCGCCGTCCGCCCGATCGACCTCGACACCCTCCGCCCGGGCGGCGGCCCGGAATCCCTCTACCGGGTGCAGTGGTCGGCGGTGCCCGCCACCGCACCCGCCGACCCCCTCGGACACTGGGCTGTCCTCGGCGGCCGGGAACTCTTCCCGGACAGCCATCCGGACCTGGCCGCGCTCGGTGCCGCGCTGGACGGGGGAGCGCCGTCGCCCGCCGCCGTACTGGCCTGGTGCGACCACACCCCGGACCTTTCGTCCCCGCCCGACGCCGCATCCGTGCACACCGCACTGGACGACGCCCTGCGGCTCGTCCAGGACTGGCTGGCCGACCCGCGATGGGACGACGGCACCCGGCTCGTGCTCGTCACCCGGGGTGCGGTCTCCACGGCAGCCGGCGAGGAGGTCACCGACCTCACCGGCGCCGCGGTCCGCGGCCTCGTCCGCTCCGCCCAGTCCGAGCACCCGGGCCGCTTCCTGCTGATCGACACCGACGACCCGGCCGCCGTGGCCGGCCTGCTGCCCCGGGCACTGGCCGGAACGGAACCCCAACTGGCGATACGCGGCGGAGAGCTCCTCGCCGCCCGCCTCACCAGGGCCACCGTCGCCACGGACCCGAACCCGGCCCCGGACACACCGTCCGGTATCGCCGCGGCCGGGGGAACCGTCCTTGTCACCGGGGCCGGCGGCGCGCTCGGCGGCCTGGTGGCACAGCACCTCGTGACCGCGCACGGCGTACAGAACCTGCTGCTCGTCGGCAGGCGCGGCACGGACGCACCGGGCCTGGCCGACCTCGCCGCCGAACTGCGCGGCCTCGGCGCCCGGGTGGACGTGGAGGCCTGTGACGTCGCCGACCGGGACGCGCTCGCCGCGCTGCTCGCCGGCATCCCCGCCGACCGCCCGCTGACCGCGGTCGTCCACGCGGCCGGCGTCCTGGACGACGGGACGATCGAGTCGCTGACCCCCGGGCGGATGCGCCACGTCCTGCGGCCCAAGGTCGACGCAGCCCTCAACCTGCACAACCTCACCCGTGACCTCGCGCTGTCGGCCTTCGTCCTGTTCTCCTCCGCGTCCGCCACGGTCGGCAACGCCGGGCAGGGCAACTACGCGGCCGCCAACGCCTTCCTCGACGCGCTCGCCCAGCACCGCCGTGCCCTGAAACTGCCCGCCCAGTCGCTCGCCTGGGGCCTGTGGGCGCGCCGCAGCACCATGACCGGCACGCTCACCGCCGCCGACCTGCGGCGGATGTCCCGGGGAGGCACCGCGGCCATCGGCAGCGAAGAGGGCCTGGCCCTGTTCGACGCGGCGCTCACCCTGGACGAACCGCTGCTCGTCCCGGTCAAGATCGACCTCGGCCGGCTCCGGACGGCAGCCCGGACCGGACCCGTCCCGGCCCTGCTCGCCGCCCTGGTCCCCGGTACCGCACGCCGCCCCGCCTCCGGGGCGGACGCCGCCGAAGCGGACTCGCTGCGCCGCCGGCTGACCGGCCTCACCCCGGAGGAACGCGTCGCCACCCTGCTCGACCTGGTACGGAGCCGGGTCGCCGACATCCTCGGCCACGGCGGACCCGAGGCCGTCGACCCGGACCAGGCGTTCAAGGACCTCGGCTTCGACTCGCTCACCTCCGTCGAACTCCGCAACCGGCTCGGCGCCGCCACCGGCCGCCGGCTGCCCGCCACCCTGGTCTTCGACCACCCCACCCCGGCCGCCGTCGCCGCCCACCTCACCGGGCGCCTGGTACCCGACGGGCCGGGCGACCCCGCCGGCACCGGGAAGGCCGCCGGGGCGTACCTCGCCGACCGGCCGGAGACACCGGACACGCCGGCTCCCGACGCCGACATCAACGCCATGGCCGTCGACGACCTCGTCCGGATGGCCCTGGGCGGCGAACGTGACTGACCGACAGCCGCAGAAGGAGAAGCCCGACCCCATGCCCACCGACACGGACCAGGTGGTCGCCGCCCTGCGCGCCTCGCTGGTGGACAACCAGCGCCTGCGGCAGGAGAACCGACGGCTCCGCGACGACTCCGCCGAGCCCATCGCCATCGTGGCGATGAGCTGCCGCTACCCCGGCGGCGTACGCACCCCGGAAGACCTGTGGGAGCTGCTGGTCAAGGAACGCGACGCGGTCTCGCCGTTCCCCACCGACCGCGGCTGGGACGTCGAGGGCGGCTTCGACGCCGACCCCGACGCCCCCGGCACCTTCTACGTCCGGGAAGGCGGCTTCCTCCACGACGCGACCGGCTTCGACCCCGGCTTCTTCGGCATCTCGCCGCGCGAGGCCCTGGCCATGGACCCGCAGCAGCGGCTGCTGCTGGAAGCGTCCTGGGAAGCGGTGGAACGCGCGGGCATCGACCCGGCGACCCTGCGCGGCAGCCGCACCGGCGTCTACACCGGAGTGATCTACAGCGAATACGGGTCCCGGCTCGGCCGGGTGCCCGACGAAGTGGAAGGCTTCCTCGGCACCGGCACCATCCCCAGCGTCGCCTCGGGCCGGATCGCCTACACCCTGGGCCTGGAAGGCCCGGCGGTCACCCTGGACACCGCCTGCTCGTCCTCCCTGGTCGCCGTCCACCTCGCCTGCCAGGGGCTGCGCTCCGGCGACACCACCCTCGCCCTGGCCGGTGGGGTGACCGTGATGTCCACCCCCGGCCTGTACGTCGGGTTCAGCCGCCAGCGCGGCCTGGCACCCGACGGACGCAGCAAGTCCTTCTCGTCCGCGGCGGACGGAGCCGGGTTCGGGGAGGGCCTGGGCCTGCTCCTGCTGGAACGGCTCTCGGACGCCCGGCGCGCGGGGCACCCCGTCCTGGCCGTCATCCGCGGCTCGGCCGTCAACCAGGACGGCGCCAGCAACGGGCTGACCGCCCCGAACGGGCCCGCGCAGCAGCGTGTCATCAACGGGGCGCTCGCCCGTGCCGGACTCGACCCGTCCGAGGTCGACATGGTGGAGGCGCACGGCACCGGCACCGTCCTCGGCGACCCCATCGAGGCGCAGGCGCTCATGGCCACGTACGGGCAGGACCGGCCCGCCGGGAGGCCGTTGCGGCTGGGCTCGCTGAAGTCCAACCTGTCCCACACCCAGGCCGCCGCGGGCGTCGGCGGGGTGATCAAGTCGGTGCTCGCGATGCGGCACGGCGTGATGCCGCGCACCCTGCACGTCGACCGTCCCTCGCCCCGGATCGACTGGACCGAGGGAGCCGTCTCCCTGCTCACCGAGGCCGCCCCCTGGCCGGAGACGGGACGTCCGCGCCGGGCCGGGGTGTCCTCCTTCGGCGCCAGCGGCACCAACGCCCACGTCATCCTCGAACAGGCCCCGGCCGACCCGGCAGCTTCCGACGGGTCCGCCACGCCGGAACCGGTGCCCGCCGCCGTCCCCTGGATCCTGTCGGCGCGTACCCCGGATGCGCTGCGCGCCCAGGCGACGGCGCTGTACGAGCGGGTGGTGGCGGAACCGGGCCTGAGCGTGACGGACGTCGGCCATTCGCTGGCGGCGGGGCGTTCGCGGTTCGCGGAGCGCGCGGTGGTGGTGGGGGCGGACCGGGGCGAACTGCTGGCCGGTGTCGCCGCCCTGTCGCGGGGCGTGCGTGCGGCGGGCGTGACGGTCGGCAGCGGGCTGCCCCCGGGCCGTTCGGTGTTGGTGTTCCCGGGTCAGGGTTCGCAGTGGGTGGGGATGGCCGCGGAGCTGCTGGCCGAATCGGCTGTGTTCGCCGGGCGGATGGCCGAGTGCGAGCGGGCGCTGGCGCCTTACGTGGACTGGTCGTTGGCGGAGGCGCTGGGCTCGGAGCGGTTGCTCGCACGGGTCGACGTGCTGCAGCCGGTGCTGTGGTCGGTGATGGTGTCGCTGGCGGAGGTGTGGCGCTCGTTCGGCGTCGTTCCGGACGCGGTGGTGGGCCACTCCCAGGGCGAGATCGCCGCCGCGGTGGTGGCGGGTGGCCTGAGCATCGACGACGGGGCGCGGGTGGTGGCGCTGCGTTCCCGTGCGGTGGGGGCGTTGGCGGGCCGTGGCGGGATGGCGTCGGTGCCCCTGCCGGTGGACGTGGCACGGGAGCGCATCGCCCCGTGGGCGGGCCGGCTCTCGGTGGCGGCGGTGAACGGCCCGTCGTCGGTGGCGGTGTCGGGCGACGCCGACGCGGTCACGGCCCTGGTGGAGGAACTCCTGGAGGAAGGGGTGTGGGCGACCCGCATCGAAACCGACTTCGCGTCGCACTCCTCGCACGTGGAGCAGATCCGCGAGCGCCTGCTCTCCGACCTGGACGGGATCACCCCCCTCGCGGGTGCGGTGCCGTACTACTCCAGCGTGACCGGCGGCCTGCTGGACACGAAGTCCCTGGGCGCCGAGTACTGGTACCGCAACGTCCGGCAGACCGTCGAGTTCGAGCGGGCGACCCGCTCGCTCCTCGCGGCCGGGCACCGCGTCTTCATCGAGTCCGGCCCCCAGCCCGCCCTGATGTACGCGATCGAGGACACGGCCGCCAACGCGGGCGCCCCGGAGACGCTGGTGCTCGACACCCTGCGGCGCGGGGCCGGAGGGCTCCGCCGACTCCAGCTCGCGCTCGCCGAGGCACACGTCCGGGGCCTGCGCGTCGACTGGGAGCGACTGTTCGCGGGAACCGGTGCCCAGCGGGTGGACCTGCCCACCTACGCCTTCCAACGACGCCGCTACTGGCTGGACGCCCTGCCAGCCGACCGGGACCAGGCGGCCACCGGCCAGTCCGCCGCGGACCACCCGCTGCTCGGCGCCGCGGTCGAACTGCCCGACGACGCGGGCACCCTCTTCACCGGCCGGCTCTCCTCGGCCACCCACCCCTGGCTCGCCGACCACGCCGTGGCCGGAGCCGTGATCCTGCCCGGCGCGGCCCTCGTGGAACTGGCCGCGCACGTGGGCCGCCGCCTCGGCTGCGCCCTCGTGGAGGAGCTGACCCTCGCCGCCCCGCTGCTGCTGCCCGACGATCAGGCCGTGCAACTGCGCGTACGGGTGGGCGCCGAAGACGGCACGGGACGGCGCCCGGTGGAGTTCCACTCCCGGCCCGAGGCCGCCCCCGGCTCCGCCGACCGGCCCTGGACCCGGCACGCGACCGGCGCGGTCGGCCCCCGGGACCCGTCGGCCGACCGGGACGACACGACCGAACCGGCCGGCACGTGGCCCCCGCCCGACGCGGTCCCCCTCGACGTGGACGAACTGTACGGGCTGCTCGAAACCCGGGGCGTCGCCTACGGCCCGGCGTTCCGGGGCCTGCGCGCCGCATGGCGCACCGCAGACGCGATCCACGCCGAAGTGGCCCTGCCCGACGGCCTCCCTGCCGGCGGGGAGGGCGGCTTCGGCGTGCACCCGGCCCTCCTGGACGCGGCCCTCCAGACGACCGGTCTGCGCGAAGGCGCCGCGACCGCGGAGCCCGCCGACAGCGTCCCCCTGCCGTTCTCCTGGCAGCGCGTCGCGATCGAGACCTCCGACGCGCCGGTCCTGCGCGTCCGGCTGCGCCCCGACGGCCCGGACGCCGTCACCGCGCGGATCACCGATCCCTCGGGGCGCACGGTGGCGACGGTCGGCTCGCTCACCCTGCGCACGGCGTCCACCGCCGCACCGCGGGCGTCCTCCGGCTCCGTCTTCCACGTCGGCTGGACGCCGGTCACTGCCGGGCCCGGCCCGCGCCCGGTCACCCGCTGGGGCCTCCTCGGCCCGCAGGACGAGCGGCTGCTGCCGGCCGCCTTCCCTACCGGACCCCCGTCCGCGACACCCGACGCGATGCTGCTGACCTGCCCCCCGTCCGCCGACACCGTGCCCGCGGACGCCCCCGCCCGGGACGCGGACCCCGCGGCGGTGCACGCGGTCGCGTCCGGGGTCCTGGACCGCCTCCAGGCCCACCTGGCCGACGACACCACCGCCCGTACGCCCCTGGTGGTGCTCACCCGGGGCGCGACCGGCCCGCTCGGTGCGCAGCCGCAGCCGGCGGACCTCGGTGCGGCGGCCGTCTGGGGCATGCTCCGAGCCGCTCAGCTCGAACACCCCGACCGGTTCGTGCTGCTGGACACCGAAGGGCCGGACCCGGACGGTCTCGGCGACGCGCTCGCCGAGCTCCTCGCCACGGGCGAACCACAGGCGGCCCTGCGCGGTGGCGTCCTGTACGCGCCCCGACTGATACGGCCGCCGGTCACCACCGCCACGGCCACCACCGCCACCGCGACCCGGCCGGCCGGCCCGTTCGGGCCGTCCGAAGGGACGGTACTGGTGAGCGGGGGCGGCGCGCTCGCGGCCGTCCTGGCGCGCCATCTGGTCGCCGCGCACGGGGTACGCCACCTCCTCGTGCTGAGCCGCCGCGGCGCCGACGCCCCCGGCATGCCGGAGCTGACGGCGGAGCTGGCCGAGGCCGGAGCCGAACTGGCCGCCGTCAGCTGTGATGTGTCCGACCGTCAGGCACTGGCCGCCGCCCTGGCGGCCATCCCCGAACGCCATCCGCTGTGCGCCGTGGTCCACACCGCCGGAGTGCTCGACGACGGTCTGCTGGACGGGCTGACGGGGGAGCGGATGACCGCCGTCCTGCGGCCCAAGTTCGACGCCGCCCGGCACCTCGACCAGCTGACGCGCGGAGCGGACCTGTCCGCGTTCGTCGTCTTCTCCTCCGCCGCGGGCGTGCTGGGCAGCCCCGGCCAGGCGTCCTACTCGGCCGCCAACGCCGCGCTCGACGCCCTCATCGCGGAACGCCGACGGCTCGGGCTCCCCGGCCTGTCCCTGGCCTGGGGCCCCTGGGAGCGGGTGAGCGGGATGACGGCGGACCTCGGCGGCGCCGAACGGCGGCGCATCGACCGGCGCGGCGCCCGCGGCCTCTCCGACGAGGAGGCCATGGCCCTGCTGGACACGGTGTGCGCCGCGGACGCCGCCCCGCCGGGAGACGGGAGCCCCGTCGTCCTGGCCCACCTCGACCTCACCGTGCGCGGCGACGGCCCGGTGCACCCGATGCTGCGCTCCCTGGTCCGGCGCAGCCCGACCGCGACGACCGGAGCGAAGGGGACGCCGACCGCCGCCGCAGCGCTCCGGCAACGGCTCGACGCCGCCGCCGACGTACAGGAACGCGGGCTGGTCCTGCTTGACATCGTCCTCGCCCAGGCCGCCGAAGTCCTCGGCCACACCGACTCCGGGGCGCTGTCCGCGACGGTGCCCTTCCTCTCCGTCGGATTCGACTCGTTGACCGCGGTCGAGCTCCGCAACCGGCTGGCCGCCGCCACCGGACTGCGGTTGCGGCCCTCCGCCGTCTTCGACAGCGGCACCCCCGCCGCGCTCGCGGCGCGCCTCGCCGCCGAGGCCCGGAGGGAAGACACCCCCCGGCCCGAAACGGCACCCGCAACCGGAACCGCCGCAACCGGAACCGACACCGACACCGCCGACACCGACCCGGTGAGCGTGCTGTTCCGCCGGGCCTGCGCACTCGGCCGGATCGACGAGGGCATCGCCCTGCTCAAGCACGCCTCCGCCCTGCGCCCGGCCTTCCCCAGCGGCAGCGACCTCGCGGCCGCCGGCACCGGCCCGCGGCTGCTGCGCCTGAACGAGCGCGCCGACGCCCCCGTACTCGTCTGCTTCGGCTCCATCGTCGCCCTCGGCGGTGCCCACCAGTACGCCCGCTTCGCCGCCCGCTTCCGGGACCGTTACGCCGTCGCCGCCCTGGACGCCCCCGGATTCACCCCCGAGGAGGAACTGCCCGCCGACATGTCGGCCCTGCTGGACTTCCAGGCGACGACACTGCTCCGGGAACTGCCCGGACGGACGCTCGTCCTGGCCGGCTCCTCCTCCGGCGGCACGCTCGCCCACGGAGTGGCCGCCGCGCTGGAGCAGCGCGGCGAGGGCCCGGCGGCCGTGGTGCTGCTGGACACCTACCTCTCCGACAACGAAGGCATCACCCAGTTCAACGACGTCCTGCTGGGCGGCATGTTCGACCGCGAGGACCAGGCGGCCCCGATGGACGGGACCAGGCTGACCGCGATGGGCGGCTACTTCCGTCTGCTCGACGACTGGAAACCCCCGGCGGTCCGCGCCCCGCTGCTGCTGGTCCGCGCCTCCACCCCGCTCGGCCGCCCGTCCGCCGAAGCCGGTGACTGGCGCTCGTCCTGGGCGGGTGCCGACACCGTCGTCGACGTTCCCGGAGACCACTTCTCGATCATGGAACAGCATGTCGCGACCACCGGCGACGCCGTCGCCGACTGGCTCGGCACCACCCTCCGCACCCCCGAAGACCTGTGACACCGAAGGAGAGCCCGTTGACCACAGCCCCGTACGACGATTCCCCCCCGCGACACGCCCTCACCGTGCTGGGAGCCGGGGTGATGGGCGTCGGCATCACCGTCCTCGCCCTCGGACACGGCCTGCCGGTCCACCTGGTCGACATCGACCGGGAACGGCTCGACCGGGCCACGGACCTGATCGACGGCGACCTCCGGCTGGCCGAGCTGATGGGCGCCCTGCCCGCCGGGACGCCCCTCGGCGCCCTGGCCACCGGCACCTCGCTCAAGGCCGTCGCCGGAGCCACCGCCGTCGTCGAGGCGGTCACCGAGAACGCCGCGATCAAGGCCGCCGTCCTGTCCGAGGTCTCCGGACTGGTCCGGCCCGGAACCCTGCTGATCACCAACACCTCCTCGATCCCCGTCGACGAACTGGCCGGGGCCGTGGAGCGGCCGGAGGATCTGGTCGGCACCCACTTCATGAACCCGCCCTACCTGATCGGCACCGCCGAAGTGGTCCGCGGCGCCAAGACCGGGGAGCCGGCGATGGCCGCCGTGGCGGCCCTGCTCACGGCGCTGCGGCGGCGGGCGGTGGTCGTCCGGGACGCACCCGGCTTCGTGACCAGCCGCATCCTGCACCCGATGATCAACGACGCGGCCCGGGTCGTGGAGGAGGGCACGGCGACCGCGGAGGACGTCGACGCCCTGATGCAGGGCTGCCTGGGACACCCCACCGGCCCGCTGCGCACCGCGGACCTGATCGGCATCGACAACCTCGTCGACTCCCTCACCGTGCTCCACGAACGCACCGGCGACGACGGCTGCCGCCCCGCCGAACTGCTGCTCCGGCTGGTCCGCGAGGGCCGGCTGGGCCGCAAGTCCGGGCGCGGCTTCTACGACTACACCTGATCACCCCGACAAGGAGACGGCCATGACCACAGCGAACACGCCCGACACCCACGACCTGGAGAAGGAACTGCTGGGATTCCTGGAGGAACGCACCGGAACCGCCTGGGACGCCGACACCGACCTGTTCGGCGCCGGCGGCCTGTCGTCCCTGTTCGCCATGCAGGTGGTGGTGCACCTGGAGAAGACCTACGCCATCGCCGTCCGCGGCGCGGACCTGCGGCTGGACAACTTCCGCACCGTACGGCGGATGGCGGAGCTGGTGGACCGGCTCCGGGTGCCCGCCGCCGGGGGCCGGCGTGGGTGAGGACCTGAACAGCGCCATGACCTCCGTCACCCTGCGGGTCGGCGACCAGGCGGGGGAGTGGGACCGGACCGGCCTCATCCCGCTGGACCTGCTCCGCGAACTGGGCGCCGAGGGCCGACTGTGCGCCGAGGTCCCGGAGCAGTACGGCGGCTGGGGGCTCAGCAGCATGCGCAGCGGCGCGTACACCGCCCACGTGGGCGGCCTCTGCAGCTCGCTGCGCAGCGTGATGACCTCCCAGGGCATGGCGGCATGGACCATCCAGCGCCTCGGCACCGCCGAGCAGGCGGCCGCCCACCTCCCCCGGCTGACCGGCGGCGGACTGGCGGCGGTCGGCTTCAGCGAGCCCGGCGCCGGCAGTGACCTCGCGGCGATGACGACGACCGTCCGCCGCGACGGCGACGCGGTCGTCGTCGACGGACACAAGAAGTGGGTGACCGCCGCCCACTACGCCGACCTGCTGGTCGTCGTCGGCCGCTACGAGGACGGCGCGGTGGCCGTCGTGGTGCCCGCCGACACGCCCGGCGTCCGGATCGAGCGGATCGCCGACCCGCTCGGCTGCCGCGCGGCCGGACACGCGGACGTCCACCTCGACGGGGTGCGGCTGCCGGCCGACAGCGTCCTGGGCGGTCACGGACTGCCGCCCGCCCTGCTGGTGACGACCGCGCTGGCCTACGGGCGGATGTCCGTCGCCTGGGGGTGCGTGGGCATCCTGCGGGCCTGTCTGGCGGCGGCCACCGCGCACGCCTCAGGGCGGGAGCAGTTCGGCAGGCCGCTCGCAGAGCACCAGCTCGTCGCCGGGCACCTCGCCGACCTCTACACGGCCGAGCAGGTGGCCCTGCGGGTCTGCGAGCACGCCAGCCGCTGCTGGGACGAAGGGGCGCCGGACCAGGTGGTGGCGACCGTACTGGCCAAGCACGTCAGCGCGACGCAGGCCGCCCGGGGCGCGGCGACGGCCGTCCAGGTCCTGGCCTCGGCCGGGTCCCGGGACGGGCACGCGGTGGCCCGGGCGTACCGGGACGCCAAGTTGATGGAGATCATCGAGGGCAGCAACGAGCTGTGCCGGCTGATGCTGGCACAGCACGCCCTCTCCGCTCCGGGGGCACGGTGAGCGGGCCCACGGCCGACGAGACGAGGAAGGACGGCATGGCCGAGATTGTCAAGTGCCTGGTCTGGGACCTGGACGACACCCTCTGGCAGGGCACCCTGCTGGAGGACGGCGAGGTGCACCTGCCGGACGAGGTGCGCAAGGTGGTGATCGAGCTCGACTCCCGCGGCATCCTCCAGTCCGTCGCCAGCCGTAACGACCACGAGCACGCCTGGGCCCGGCTGGAGGCGTTCGGCGTGGCCGAGTACTTCGTCCTGCCGGAGATCGGGTGGGGCGCCAAGTCCGAGTCGGTGCGCCGGATCGCCGACCGGCTGAACTTCGCGCTCACGACCATCGCCTTCGTCGACGACCGGCCCGCCGAACGCGCCGAAGTGGCCTTCCACCTGCCCGACGTACGGTGCTACCCGGCCGAGCAGGTCCTCGCACTCCCCGAACTCGCCGAGTTCACCCCTGCGGTCAGCACCGTCGACTCCCGGCGCCGCCGCCAGATGTACCAGGCGGGCTTCCGCCGCGAGGCCGAGCGGGCGGCCGCCCCCGGCCCCGACGAGGAGTTCCTGCGCTCCCTGGACCTGCGGATGCGCATCGGCCGGGCCACCGGCGAGGAGCTGTCCCGGGTCGAGGAACTCACCCTGCGCACCAGCCAGATGAACGCGACCGGGGTGCACTACCCGGACGCGGTGCTGCGCGGCCTGATCACCGACCCCCGGCACGAGGTCCTGGTGGTCACCCTCACCGACCGGTTCGGCCCGCACGGCGCGGTCGGCGTCCTGCTGCTCGAACGGCACCCGGGCCTGTGGCACCTCAAGCTGCTCGCCACCTCCTGCCGGGTCGTCGCCTACGGCGCCGGCGCGACCCTGCTGAACTGGCTGGCCGACGCCGCCGCCCGGTCCGGAGTCCACCTGGTCGCGGACTTCCGGGCGACCGAACGCAACCGGATGATGGAGATCGCCTACCGGTTCGCGGGCTTCGAGGGCCTGGACGAAGCCCCGTGCCCGTGTGCCGCCGTCCTCGCGCCGGCTCCGGAGGACACCGGACTCCAGCGCCTCCACCTGGTCCCCGGCCCGCGCGTGGTGTCCACCGTCATCAGCGTGGACGCACCCGACCTGAACGTGCCGGAAGGGGGCCCGGGAACGTCGTGACCGCGGCGGCGGCGGTCGGCGCTCCCGGGCTCCGGCCCGCCGCCCTCAGCGCTTGCGGACGAGTGTGATCCCGTCGGCCATCACCAGCAGCGACAGCTCCACCCGGGGGTCCTTGTGCAGCAGCCGGTTCAAAGCCCGGACCCCGGCGGTCTCCGGGTCCACGGCGGCCGGATCGGCGACCCGGCCGAAGAAGAGGGTGTTGTCGACCACGATCAGACCGCCGGCGCGCAGCAGCGCCAGCGAAGTCTCGTAGTAGCGGACGTAGTTGCCCTTGTCCGCGTCGATGAACACCAGGTCGAAGCTCTCCGGCCCGCGCTCCGCCAGCAGCGCGTCCAGGGTCGCGGTGGCATCGCCGATCCGCAGGTCGATCCGCGAGTCGACCCCGTCCCGCTTCCAGAAGTCGGCGCCGATGGCCGGCCACCGGTCGTCGATGTCGCAGGACACCAGCACCCCGTCGGCCGGGAGCGCGCGGGCCATGCACAGGGTGCTGTAGCCGGTGAAGGTGCCGATCTCCAGCACCGCCCGGGCCCCCGTCAACCCGACCAGCAGGGAGAGCAGTTGGCCCTCCTCCGCCATCACCTGCATGGCGGTCCCGCCGGGGAGGTCCGCGGTGGCCTCCCGCAGTTCCCTGAGTAGATCGTCGTCACGGAGGGAGACCTCCCGGACGTAGGCGAGCAGGTCGTGGGTGGCTTCTGTCTGGTGGGCCATGGCGCGGGGGGTCCTCTCGAAGGAGATCGGGTCGAAGGAGGTCGGGTCGAAAAGCATCGGGGGAAGGGGAACAGGGCCGCCGGGTGCCCGTCGCCGGGCCGCCGGGACGGTCACCCGGCGCGCATGTACGGGTGATCGTGCTGCCGTACGGCGACCGCCTGCGCCCGCTCGCGGGCGTACGCCCGCAACAGCGCGTCCAGCCGGTAGCGGCCCCCCGCCGGCGCACCCAGCAGATTCGCCTCCACCAGGGCGTCCAAGGCCTCCTCGGCCTGCGCCTCGGAGCAGCCGAACATCACCGCGACCCAACTGCTGGAGACCGAACGCGATTCGGCGGCCCCCAGCGCGGTGAACACCTCGGCCGGGTCGACCCCGGCCGGAGCCGCCCGCCGGAGCCCGGCGTGGTCGGCGTCGAGGCAGGGCCGGACACCGAGGTCGCCCGCGCACAGTTCGTCCAGCAGCCGCGGGGCGTCCGTGAGCCGCCGGGCGAAGTGCCCGATGGTCCAGTGCGGGCGCTCCAGCAGCCGGGTCCCCGCGATCCGGATCGCCAGCGGCAGGCCCGCGCAGACCGTCAGCACCGAACGGGCCGACCGCGGTTCGGCACCGACCCTGGCCGGGCCGACGATGCTGCCCAGCAGCTCCAGCGACCCGGCCTCGTCCAGTGGGCCGAGGACAAGCGGGGACGCCCCCTCCAGATCGGCCAGCCGCCGTCGGCTGGTCACCAGCAGCCTGCTGCCCCCGCTACCCGGTATCAGCGGCCGCACCTGCGCGGTGCTGGAGGCGTTGTCGAGTACCACCAGCAGACGGCGGCCCGCGGTGAGCGAGCGGTAGAGGCTCTCCTGTTCCGACTCCTCCTCGGGTATCTCGTCCCGGGGCACACCGAGGTCCGCCAGGAACCGCGGCAGCACCGCCCGGGCGGTCAGCGGCCGCGCGGCTCCGCCGAGATCCGCGTAGAGCTGGCCGTGCACCGAGGAACCGCGCACGGCGTGCGCCGCCTGCAGGGCCAGCGCGCTCTTGCCGACACCGCCCCGGCCGGTCACCACCGCCGTCGCCACCATGCCCGCGGGCATCGTGCCGGTCGTGAGGAAGTGCTGCAGCCGCGCCAGTGCACCGGAGCGGGCCGACAACGGCAGCGGCACCGAGGGCAGCTGCGCCGGGCTCGGCCAGCAGGATCTTTCCCAGGCGGCGGCCGGCGCCGGCGCGACGGCCGCCTCCGGGGCCTTCGCGGGCTGCTCCAGCGGGTCGGGCGTGCGGGGCCGGTCGTGGGCCGAGAGGATGTGCCGGTGGACCTCGCGCAGATCGGTGCTCGGCTCGGCGCCGAGCTGCTCGACGAGCAGCGCCCGGGTGCGCTGGTAGAGGTCCAGGGCCTCCGACTGCCGTCCCGAGCGGCCCAGCGCCAGCATCAGCTTGCCCACCAGGGCCTCGCGTAAGGGGTGCTTCCGCACCAGCCGTACCAGCTCCGGCACGATCTCGGCGTGCCGCAGCAGCGCCAGCTCCGCGTCGAACCGCATCTCCATGGTCTGCAGGCGAAGCTCCTGGAGGTAGCGGCCCTCCACATCGCGCAGCGTCTGCGACGGGATGTCCGCCAGCGGCTCCTCGCGCCACAGGGCGAGCGCCTCGGCCAGCTCGGCGGAGGAACCTTCCAGGTCTCCGCGCTCGGCCAGCTCCGCCGCGCGCCGGCGATGGGCCGTGAACTGCCCGAGATCGCTCTCGTGCTCGCCGAGTTCGAGGAGGTAGCCGGGCGCCCGGGTGACGATCCGGGCGGAGGCGTGCTCGCCCAGCGACTGCCGCAGGCGCATCACATAGGTGCGGACGGTCGCGGCGGCACTCGGCGGCGGGGCGCCGTCCCAGACGTACTCGGCGATCCGGTCGACGGAGATCACCCGGTTGGCGTTGAGGAGGAGGGCTGTCATGACCACGCGTTGCCTCGGCGCCGACACGTGCACCTCACGCGCGTTCAACCGGACGGAAAGCGGGCCCAGTAACAGGAAGTTCAAGGGGGGAGTCCTCTTCATCGCACGACCGGTGGGCAAGACTGCCTCCAGCGTCTTGGGTGACCATGAACGGGTCAACGCGGTCCTGTCGTATCTAGAGGTATTCCTAGAGCACAGGTCTTGCGCGCATGCCGGGTTTACGCTGCGCGGCACCGTCACGGTGGTCAGGACCAGGCCGCCCACCACGGCCCACCGGCCGGAGTCCGTCACCGCTACTCACCGGACGGGAAGACCTCACGCAGCAGCGGATCCGGCTTGCCCCACCGCCGCCACTCGCGCGGATACCCGAGGGACACCTCCTGATGCCGCACCCCGTCCGCGTGGACGGTCCGCGGACTGACGGCGTACAACCTTGCCATGAGGTGCCCTCGCCTCCTCGCCCGGATCCGCGGTGCGGGGTCCGGCCGGACCGTTGCTGCCGAGTCGGAGCCAAGTAAATCCCACAGGATTGCTCGGCGCTGCAACGTTCTTACCATTCGCCGAAGAAACGGCCGGTTTTGAACCCGGGCATGAGTGCCGGATGCGCTCCGATGCGTACTTGCTGACATTCCCGGAGGCATGGCAGGCTGTCATATGTGGCGCCCGTGACCCGCCGACCGTCGCCGATCGGGGATCCCCGGATTAGTACGTACCAGCCGGCCCACCGGTGCGGCGGGTGTCCGACGTGATCACCACACCCCGCCCGCCGGCACCGCGCGGATTTCGCGAAAGGAATGAAAGGCCGACATGATCCCCCTCTCTTTGGACAGCGACCTGTGGTGCCGTCGCTTCCATCCCTCGCCGACGGCCACGCGCCGACTGGTCTGCTTTCCGCACGCCGGCGGCTCGGCGAGTTTCTACTTCCCGGTATCCGCCGCACTGAGCGGTCCGGTGGACGTCCTGGCCGTGCAGTACCCCGGCAGGCAGGACCGCCGGGAGGAACCCGGTGTCCAGGACCTGCACCGGCTGGCCGACGAAGTGTCCGAAGCGCTGCGCCGCTGGGACGACCTCCCCCTGACCTTCTTCGGGCACAGCTTGGGCGCGCTCGTCGCCTTCGAGGTGGCCCGGCGGATCGAGCGCGCGGGCGGTCGGATCGACCACCTCTTCGTCTCCGGCCGCAAGGGGCCGTCCGCGGACCGGCCCGGGCCCTCCCACCCACTCGACGACGAAGGCATCGTGGCCGAGGTCAGGGCCATGAGCGGCACCGACGCCCGGCTCCTGGAGGACGAGGAACTGCTCGCGATGGTGATGCCCGTGCTGCGCGGCGACTACCGGGCCCTGGGGGCCTACCGGACCGACCGTGACGCCGCGGTCACCTGCCCGGTCACCGCCGTGGTGGGGGACCAGGACGCCTGGACACCGGTCCCCGAGGCCGGGCACTGGCGCGACCGCACGACGGCCGCGTTCGACCTCAAGGTCTTCCCCGGCGGGCACTTCTACCTCAGCGGCCGGGCGGACGAGGTGACCGGCATGCTCCGCGACCACCTCGCCGGTACGCCGCGCGCCTGAGACCGCCGACGACAGGGAAGGGGGACCGAGGAGTGACACCGTCAGCGACCTCTGAGGAGATCAAGCCCGCGCAGCGGCCGCCGCGGTCCGGGCCCGCCGGCGGCGCCCGTCCGGCAGTCGGGGGCCCTTCCGGCGGCGCGGGCGTCCGTCGGCTGACCGCCGTGGACGCCCGCATCCTGGAAGGCGTCGCGGTCGGCACCCCGACCGTCCGGCTGGCGGCATCGCTTTATCTGAGCCCGCAGGGCATCGAGTACCGCATCGGGCTGATGATGCGCCATTTCCAGGCCGCGAACCGGCCGGCTCTGGTCTCCCGGGCGCACTCCCTCGGTGTGCTGAGCGTCGGAGCATGGCCACCCCGCGTCCTCCCGGAATTCCTCGAGTCCTAGCAGAGCGCGGCGCGCACCGCTCCCTGATCTCCCCCGTGAGTTCCCTCCCGGAGGACGGGCCGAAAAATCCTTTCCGAAAGCGGAGAATTCACTCCGCCGGTATGCTGTCGGATATTCTCCCAGACCCGGATATCGTATCGATATCGCGCCGCGAGACGGGTTCCCGGGTGTCCGGTCGAACGCCGGATTCTTCGGCATTCTGGTGTCAGGCCCACTTCTGCTGCACTACGCTCGGGCCGTACCGGCACCCCTCCATTCGCTCCGATTCACAGGAGCTGTCATGAGTCCGGGGTACCTGTTCGTCGGCGGCGTCGGGACCGAGCCGCATGGCCGGGAGCTCTACCGGACCTACGAGGTCGTGTACCGCGCCGAGCGGGACCAGCCGTGCGCATTCGGCCTCAAGCGCGGCCGGCCGCTCCTCACCCACCAGCCCGGTACCGACCCGCACGTCGAGATGCAGCCGGTTCTTGGCGGCCTTGCCCTCGGGAACGCGCTGGAAGTACAACCGCGGCCCCACATCTGACGGATCGACGCAGGCGAACCACGCTTCCCGCCGCTCGGCCGGCTGCGCGCTCCTGTAGTCCCCCCACGTGGCGAACCCCTCCGGTGGCGGCGGCACGACGTACCCCAGCGCCTCGCACCAGAAACGGGCGAGGCGCTCGGGTTCCGCACAGTCGAAGGTGACCTGGAACTGCTTGGTCGATGACATCGGCCCACCATGGTGGCGCGCACCGCCCACCGGGACCCCTGGGCGGCCGTTGATCGTTCCGCTTCTCGTCGGGGACGCCGGGCCCTGTGGTGGGATCAGGTCGTGCGCTTCAGGTAGGCCTCGATCTCGTCGGCGGCGCGGGTGGCACCGCCCGCTTCCCGGGTGAGGCGCTGCGCCTCGGTGCCCCGCTCCCGCACGGCCGCGTCGGCGGCCACCTCGGTGATCGCGGCCCGCAGCAGGCTCACGTCGGCCTCCGCCGGCAGCAGTACCCGGCCGAGGCCCAGCTCGGCCACCCGCGCGGTGTTGGCCGCGACGTCCGGCCAGGACGGCACTCCGAGTATCGGGCAGCCGGCGTCCAGGGACTCCAGCACGCCGCCCATGCCGCCGTGGGTGATCACCAGCCGAGCGTGCCGGAGCACCGTCAGGTGCGAGACCCAGCGGTGGACCTCGACGTTGTCCGGCAGCGGACCGAGGTCGGCCGGGTCCATCCCCCCGCCGACCGAGATGACGGCGTGCCAGGGCAGCTCGGCGAAGGCGTCCACGCACAGCCGGAAGAACTCCGGATGCCTGTTGTGCACGGTCCCCATCGAGACCAGCGCCACCGGCAGGCCGCTCGCCGGGGGCCGCCACTCCCCCAGGAAGGAGCGGTCCGTGAGGCACGGCCCGACGAAGGCGAAGCGCTCGTCGAAGCTCTCGCCGTGCGGCTGGAAGAACCGCGGCACGTGGACGAGGTTGAGGCGCTCGGTGCGCATCATGAACTCGTGCGCCGGCTCGTCGATGCCGTGCGAGGCCAGCAACTCGGCCATCCGGACGCCGAATTCGACCATCACCTCCTCGGTGAGCGGGACCGCGCCGTCCGCCTCCATCATCTGCTGCACGAAGGAGTAGGTGTCGTTGGAGGCGAAGAACGGCGTCGACTGGACGGCCGGGAGCCCCCAGGTGTGAGCCAGTATCCGACCGGCCTGGAAGGCCACGGCGTCGTAGACCACCGCGTCGGGCCTGGCGTCGCCGAACCACTCCTGGACCGCGCGCAGGATGGCGATGTTCTCGTCCAGGAAGATCAGCGGGGTGCGCCCGTTCTCGGGACCGCCGACGCTGTCCAGCGGCTGGGTGGAGTCGTAGCGCAGGTGTTCGGCGCCGACCTCGGCCAGGGCCTGGGCGAAGTCGTCGACGGCCGCGTAGGTGACCCGGTGCCCGCGGCGTACCAGTTCACCGACGACCGCCAGAGTGGGGAAGACATGGCCGTGGGCCGGGATGTTGACCATCAGGATGTGGCTCACTGCTGCTCCGTCGGTATCGGGAAGAGGAACGAGGGAAGAGGGAAGCAAGAAGCGCGATTCGGGAAGGGAGAAGGGGCGCGGCAGGCCGCGCGGCTCAGCTGGGGTCCTGGTCCGGGCCGGGCTCGGGCTGCGGCTCGGACTGCTGCTCGGCGGCCCACTGGGCGTTCGCGATCTCCTCGGCGCTCAGCTGCCGGCGCGGGATCCAGGCGGGGACGGTGCCCTCCTCGTTGCGGCCCTTGTCGAGGATCGCGAGGTTGTGGTAGAAGTGCGCGCCGGCCAGCGTCCGGTCGGTCCCGCTCGGGCGGTGCGCGGTCGGCGGCTCGTGCTCCTCGTGGTTGAGGCCGTCGAGCAGCTGCTTGAGGAAGCCCATGCTGGTGGTCGGGTCGCCGAGCCGCTCCGAACTGCCGCCGTAGCCCGGCCAGTAGGAGGTCTGCAGGTCCTCGATCACATAGAGCCCGCCCGGGACCACGTGCGGGAAGAGCGCGCCGAAGGCGGCGATGACGTCCGGGCAGTAGTGGCTGCCGTCGTCGATGACGATGTCGATCGGCCCGATCCGCTCGGCCAGTGCGGTGAGGAAGGCCGGGTCCGCCTGGTCGCCCTGGACGGTGTGGATCCGCTGCTCGCGCAGCGCCGTCTTGTCGTAGACGTCGACCCCGTAGACGAGGCCCCGCCGGAAGAAGCGCTTCCACATCCGCAGCGAGCCACCGCCCGCCGCCGGGTCGGCGTAGCCGCCGATCCCCAGCTCCAGGATGGTGAGCGGCCGGTCCCGCAGCGGGGCGAAGTGCCGGGCGTAGTGCTCGGTGTAGTAGTGCAGCCCCCACTTGTCCGAACCGTGGCGCAGCGACAACTCGGCCAGGTCGAGCGGCTGTTCCACCAAGCCGCGGAGCAGCTGCTGGACGACCGGGAAGGCCGCCAGTGCGGGCATCAGCCGGGCCGGGTCCTCGATGCCGTGCCAGGTGATCCTGGGCGTGCGGTGGCCTGCGGTGTGCCGGGCGCCGAAGACGGCGCGGGCCAGGTCGAGCAGGTCCAGCTCGACGGTGGCGCTGGGCTCGTCGGCCGGCCCGGTGCGGTGCTCGGCCTTGGGGCCGGTCAGCAGGTGGTGCCGGAGCACCTGGCCGTCGAAGGCGAGCTCGAACTGCACCACCACCGCCGCGGCGGCGAGTTGCTCGCTCAGGTCGGCCCGGCTGACCAGTTCGTCCACCAGGTCGGCGGCCGTCTGCTCGGCGCCCGCCGACCTGATCACCGCCGCAAGCTGCTCCTCGGGCCCGTCCGCCGCCAGGATCAGGGCGCGGATCCGGCGCAGGTCGGTCTCGTGCGGGTCCGAGTCGTGGTCCGACGGGCTGTTCACGTGCCGGCCGTTCTCGTGCTGTCCGGTGAGGGTGGTCATGCGTGAGCCTTTCCACGAGGGAGTCGAGAGGACGGGGAACGGATCGGGGCTTCTTCCAGGCCGGGGTGACGGCGTCGGTCATCGCCGGCGGCGGGATCTCCACCCGACCGGGGAAGAGGGCGTTGTCCACCACGATCGGACCGCCGGGCACCGCGTTCACGGCGGGACGCCGTTGCCACTCTCAGCTACTGGATCGACACGTCGTGAATCTAGGTGCGCATCCCTCCCGCCACAAGCACTGCCGGGGGCCACGGGGCGCCGAGTGCGGGAAACGAGCCAGAATCGGGGCACCGCTGTTCCGCATGTTTGAACCCGTCACCCCGGTGTCGTTCGTGGCAGCGGCGGAGTCGGTGATCGTCGGGCGACCGGGCCCCGGCCCCGGATCCACCGGCCCCCGCGGCCGGCCCCGGGCGGGACCGTCCCGCCCGGCCGGGTCGGCCCGCAAGGACACGAGGGGCAGTTCCACCCCCATGACCAGTGACCGAGCCGCCCGGGTCCGGCCCGGCCCCGAGGCCGGAGCGCCGCAGGTTCGGCTCCCGGGTCCGCACTGTGGATCGTGGCCGAGTACGACGCCGCCGGGAACGAGAAGGGCGCGATCCCGCGGTGAGGCCTTCGCGTCACGTCCTCGCCCGCTCGGCGGAGTCCAGGATCACGCGAAGGCCGCAAGGTCGTCCCGGAGGATTCCCGGGCGTCAGGCCGAGGTGGCCAGGTCGGCGAGCAGGTCCTGTTCCGCGGTGTCGTGGACGGACTCGTCGACCAGGCCGGTGACGAAGTCCTCGTACGCGACACCACCTTCGCCGAGGACGCCTCGGAGATCCACACCGGTCACGGTCCGGAGAACACGGCGGCGACGGCTACCGGGGGGTGACGCCGAGTGCGAGGTGCAGCCGCTCGGGGCGGGCGGGGGCGCGAAGCCGTTCGGCCGGTATCCGGTCGCGGCGCTCCTGCCAGGCCAGCAGCCGGGCCCGGTCCTGCTCGTCCGCGGCCTCGTCCCCGGCGCCGCCGGGCACGCTCTCGCGCAGCAGTACCCGGGCCGGACGGTCCTCGTCGGCGGGCAGTACGTCGAGGACCAGGAAGTGGGTGCCGGGCGGGAACACCACCTCGGGATCCCCGTCCTCGGCGATCACGGATGTGCGCCGCCCGGTCGCCGACCACAGCAGGAACTCGACGTCCGTGCCCGGCACCACCTCGGCCTGCGCCGTCCCCACCACGGGCGCCGGCTCCACCAGCAGCGCACCGCGCGTGTACTGCGCCAGCACCGACGCGGACACGTCGGCGCCCAGCAGCACCGCGCCCCGGTGGTTGGGCAGGCGCCGCAGCCCCGATCCCAGGCAGGCCAGGTAGCCGGCCAACGGCCCCTCGCCGCCGGCGGTTCGCCGGGCCGCCTCGACCAACTCGGCGCGGTGCACCGGGATCCCGGTGTCGGTGTGGTGCAGGTACACCGCCGCGAGATCGTCCCTCAGGTCGTCCCGGGACTGTGCGCGCAGCGCCGGCATCCGCAGCGCGGCCTGCTCGGCGCGGCTGGCGTAACGGTGGAAGTCCGCGCCCAGCAGCGCTCGGAAGGCGGCCCGCTCGGCGGCCGTGGACACCCGGCCGGCGGCGCCGGCGCCGGCCGGTGGGACGAGGAGGCGGGGTGCGGCGGCGGAGTCGGGGGAGCCGGGGGTGGTGGTGCTCTCGGTCGTGGTGACGGTGGCCGGGGCGATCGGTTCGCTGTCGCCCTCGGCGGGGGCCTGGGCGAGGAGCGGGTCCTGCGGGGTGGTCGGCTCGGGTGGGGTGAGCTGCTCGTCGCCGTGGTCGGGGGTGTCGGTGCTCTCCGTGGTGACGGTCGCCGCAGTGGCGGGGGTGAGCGGCTCGGGCGGCTCGGTGTGGCTCTCGGCGGGAGCCGGGGTGGTGGGGGCCTCCGGCGTGAGGGGTTCGGGGGCCGCCGGGGCGGCCGCGGGGGCCCGGTGGATGCTGGGGGTGCCGGGCAGGAGCAGGTGCGGGGCCGGGGCACCCGGTTCGGTGAGGGCGGACGCCAGGTCCTCCAGGACGGCGAGCACCTCGGCGGGCGCCGGCCGGTCGGCCGAGCCCGCGATCAGCGTCGGCCGGGCGGGGTCGGGGTCGAGCAGCCGGGGGCCGCGGTCGTCGGGTGTCCGATCGGGCCGCAGCCACAGCCCGGCGGGGACGGCCTCCAGGCGCCAGCCCGCGACCGGGGCCTGATGGAGCGCCGGCCCGGAGACGGCGAAGGCCGCGGGGAGGGGACGCCACGCGGAGGCGATCACCCGTCCCAGTTCGATGCTGGCGGTCAGTTCGGTCAGCCACGGCTCCCAGGCCGGGGCCCCGTCGGCGCCCAGGACGCGGGAGGACCAGCCGCTCGCGGTGTGCGTCGGCAGGCCGACGGCGGCCCGTACGTCGTGACCGAGGGCCACGGCGAGCGCCCCGGCCAGGGCGACGAGCTGCGCGGTGTCGGCCCAGGGTGCGCTGACCAGCAGCTCGGCGGGGTCGGCGCCGGGCAGGACGGGCCGGGCGGCGGCGGCGGCGGAGGCGGCGGCCGTGGTGATCGCGCCGATGTCGGCGGCCGGCGGCAGGGGTGCGTCCGGGCGGCCCACCACCAGCACCGCGGTGCCGGGCGCCGCGGCGGCCCGCAGCAGGGGGGACGGCACGGCGGCCGGGCCGGGCCCGCCGTGGAACCAGAAGCCGTGCGGCAGCACGGTCATCAGCGGGTCGGCCGCGCCCTCCGACGCGGGTTCGGCCACTGGTTCGGCCGCCGATTGGGCCGCCGCTGCGGCCACGGGTCCGGCCGGTGCCGCGGGGGAGGGTGCCGGGTTTGCCGTCGGCACAACCGGACCGGCGAGCGGGGGAGTCGGGTTCGGTTCGACGGCTGGTTGTGCAGTCGTCCGGGCCACGGCCACGGCAGGTGCCGTGGGTGAGGGTGCCGGGCCTGCCGCCGCCGGTGCCGCCGCTGCGGTGGCTGTCGTGCCCGCCCGCCCGCGTGCCGCGCCCGCGTCCGTTCGGGGCAGGGGCCACACGGGCCCGAGTCGGCGGGTGCGTCCGTCCGGGGTGAACAGCCACCAGGAGGACGGTTCGGTGTCGGTGGCGCCCGTGGTCAGCAGGGTGCCGTCGGGGCGCAGGGTGACGAGTCCGTCCGGGGCGACGATGCTGGTGGCGGCGATCTCGGCGATCCGTTGCGCGGGCCGGGGTCCGGACGCGGGTGCCGCCGCGAGGGCGGAGGCGGCCAGGACGAGGGTGGCGGCGTTGCGGTCGGCGGCGGTGCGGGCCAGGTCGGCGAGGCGGCCGAGCAGGACGGGTTGGGCGTCGGGGGCCGCGGCCAGCACGGTGACGGTGCCGGGCACGGCTTCCAGCGCGGTCAGCGCGTCGGTGAGCGTGGCCGGCAGCGCCGCCGCCCCGGTGCCGTTCCCGTTTCCGGGCGCGATGACGAAGTGCGCTCCCACCTCGTGCAGGGCTGCCGCGCCCGCAGCCACGGCGGCCGGCGCCGCAGCGATGTCGGTGTGCCGGCGGGGCAGCCAGCGCCGCGCCCCCGAGGCCCGTTCGACGGCACTCACTGCTTCGACTCCCCGTCCCCGTCCCCACTGCCGTTCCCACCGCTGCCGGCCACACCGCCGTCGCCGTCGTCGACGAGCGCGGTCTGCACCTGCACGGTCCGGCGTCGGGTGATGTGCAGGGCGCGGCCCGGGGGCAGCGCGAGCGGCTTGGTGTTGCCGAACAGGAAGCCCTCGCTGGGCGGGCAGGACAGCAGCAGCGCGGGGGTGTTGACCTCTTCGAGCTTGCGCAGCAGCTGGTCGGAGGAGGCCCGTCCGACGCCGTTGGCGCTGCGGGCCACGATCAGGTGCAGGCCCAGTTCGGTGCCTTGCGCCAGATGTTCCAGCAGCGGCGCGAACGGGTGGGCGTGCATGCCGCCGGGGGAACCGGAGACCAGTTCGTAGTCGTCGACCAGGATGAACAGTTCGGGGCCCTCCCACCAGTCCCGCAGCCGCAGCCGCTCGGGGGCGATGTCCGCGCCGGGCAGCCGGTTGGCCATCGCCCGGGCCGCGCCGTCGACGATCTGGCGCAGCACGTCCACGGCGACGGCGTGTCCGAGCCGGTACTCGGGCGGTACCGCGCCCTGGAGGACCCGCCGGTAGTCGACCAGCATGATCCGTGCCTCGTCGGGCCGGTAGGCGCGGGTGATCCCGGCGGCCACCAGTTTCAGCAGGTTGGTCTTGCCGGCCTCGCTGTCGCCGACGACGACCAGGTGCGGGGACTCCTCGAAGTCGTGCCACAGGGTGTCCATGGAGACGTCCCGCAGGCCCAGCGGCACCCGCAGCCGACCCTCGGGGGCGGGCAACGCGGCGGCGGGCAGGTGCAGCGGCAGCATCCGGACCTCCGGTGCGCGCGGGCCGCTCCAGTGCTCGGCGACGGCGTCGACCAGGTCGGCGACGCCCTCGCCCAGGTCCTCGGTGCTGCCGTGGCCGTCCAGGCGGGGGAGCGCGGTGAGGAAGTGCAGTTCCTCGCCGGTCAGTCCGCGGCCGGGGATCTTGGGCACGGTCGCCGCGATCCGCATGCCGATCGCGGAGTCGACCGGGTCGCCCAGCCGCAGCTCGAACCGGGTGCCGAGCAGGTCGCGCAGCGCGCCGGTGACCTCGCCCCACCGGGTGGTGCCGACCACCAGGTGGATGCCGTAGTTCAGGCCGCGCTGGGCGATCAGGGTCAGGGCCGGTGCCAGGTCGGGGAACTCCTGGCGCACCGTGTTCCAGCCGTCGACGACCAGGAACACGTCACCGTGGCTCTCGCCGGGCAGCGCCCCCTGGGCCAGGGCGCGCCGGAACGCCGCCACCGAGTCGATGCCCTGTTCGGCGAAGCTCTGCTCGCGCCGGGCCAGGATGGCGTTCACCTCCGCGACCGTGCGTACCACCCGTTCCGGGTCGTGCCGGCCGGTCACCGCGCCCACGTGCGGCAGGGCGCGCAGCGAGGAGAGCGTGCCGCCGCCGAAGTCCAGGCAGTAGAACTGCACCTCGCGCGGGGTATGGGTGAGCGCCAGTGCCGCCACCAGGGTGCGCAGCAGGGTGGACTTGCCGCTCTGCGGCCCGCCCGCCACGCCCACGTGGCCGCCCGCTCCCGACAGGTCCGCGACCAGCAGGTCGCGGACCTGCTGGAAGGGCTTGTCGACGACGCCCACCGGCACCCGCAGCGCGCCGCGGCCCGGGTCGTCCTCGGCGGTCAGCCCGCACCCGGGCACCGGTGCCAGCGGCGCCAGCAGCTGGTCCAGGGTCGGCGGCACGCCCAGCGGGGGCAGCCACACCGGGTGGGCCGGCGGACCGGCGTCCACCAGCTTCTCCGCGGCGATCTCCAGCAGGCTGCGGCCGGACGCCGCCTCCTGCTCCCGCACCTCCTCCGGCACGACGACGGGCTGACGCGGCGCCACGTACTCCGTGCCGTACACCGCGACCTGCCCGGCCGCGGCCTGGCGGCGCGCCTCGACCGGGCGCGGCGCGCGGTAGGGCCCGGAGACGTACGCGGCCTTGAACCGGGTCAGCGTGGCGATGTCGCTGCGCAGGAACCCGTTGCCCGGTTGTGAGGGCAGGTGGTAGGCGTCCGGGACGCCCAGCACGCCCCGGCTCTCCATCGCCGAGAAGGTCCGCAGACCGATCCGGTAGGACAGGTGCGACTCCAGCGCGTGCATCCGCCCCTCGTCCAGGCGCTGCGAGGCCAGCAGCAGGTGCACCCCCAGCGACCGCCCCAGCCGGCCGATCATGATGAACAGGTCCATGAAGTCCCGGTGCGCGGCCAGCAGTTCGGAGAACTCGTCGACCACGACGAACAGCGTCGCCAGCGGCTCCAGCGCCGCCCCGCCGGCCCGGGCCCGCTCGTAGTCCAGCAGCGAACTGTAGTTGCCCGCCGCCCGCAGCAGTTCCTGACGGCGCACCAGTTCCCCGTGCAGCGCGTCCCGCATCCGGTCGACCAGCGCCGCCTCGTCGGCCAGGTTGGTGATCACCGCCGAGGTGTGCGGCAGCTGCTCCAGGCCCAGGAACGTCGCCCCGCCCTTGAAGTCCACCAGCACGAAGTTCAGCACCTCGGAGGAGTGCGTCAGCGCCAGCGCCAGCACCAGCGTGCGCAGCAGCTCCGACTTGCCCGACCCGGTCGCCCCGATCAGCATCCCGTGCGGCCCCATGCCGCCCTGCGCCGACTCCTTGATGTCCAGCTCCACCGGCGTGCCGTCGGCGGCGATGCCCAGCGGCACCCGCAGCCGGTCGGCGACGCCGCGCGCCCAGCCCGCCGCCACGTCGTGCCCGTGCAGGTCACGGACGCCCAGCAGCGACGCCAGGTCGAAGTCCCCGGCGAGCGGCTCGCCGCCCTCCGACCCGTCCCCGATCCGGTACGGCGCCATCAGCGCCGCCAGCCGCCGCGCCGCCGGCAGCGACAGCGCGTCCGCCCGACCCAGGTCGGTCTCCTCGTCCCGGTGGTTGCGGTCCGCGCCGACCATCGCCAGCCGGCCCTCCTCGATCCGCAGCCGCAGCCGGTGCCGCAGCGGCTTCCACTCCAGCGCCTCACCCAGGTCCAGCAGCACGGTGTTGCGCCACCCGGCGAGCGCCGCGCGGCTGCCCGCACCCACCGGCACGCCGTCCAGCACGACCACCGTGAACGGCTCGTCCCGGCCCGGCTGCGCCTCGGGCTCCCAGGGCCCGCGCCCCGCGAACTCCGCCCCCAGCACCTGCTCCAGCTCCGCCACCGAACCGGCCGTCAGCCGGACCGGCCCCAGCGCGTCGGTGTCCTGCGGGTGCAGCGCGTGCGGCAGCCACTTCACCCACTCCCACCGCCCGCGCCGCCCCGGCTCGCACACCACCGCGATCCGCAGCTCCTGCGGCGCGTGGAACAGTGCCAGCTGCGCCAGCATCGCCCGCGTCAGCGCCCGCGCCGCCTCCCGGTCGTCCGCGCGCACCAGCACCTGGGCGTAGCCGCGCACGTACACCGCGATCGGCTGGTCGGCGACCGTGCCGTACGCGTGGATGAACCGGCGCAGCGCGTGCGCGCACAGCGGCTCCAGGTCCTCCACCGGCTTGGTCGCCAGCGGCGCCAGCCGCACCGCCAGCCGCTGGTGGCCCACCCCGACCCGCACGTCCCCGAAGTCCGGGTGCGCGCTGCGCCGCTCCCACAGCCGCGAGGTGCGCACCAGCGAGGCCAGCGCCCCCGGCGCCGGGTGCCGCCAGGCCAGCGCCTCCTGCTGGCGCACGATGTGCCCGCGCACCTGACGGCGCATCTGCGCGAGGTAGCGCAGGTAGTCGCGCCGCTCGGCGCGCAGCTCCCGCTTGCGGTCGCTGGACCCGCGCAGCAGCGACGTCACCAGCATGCCCACCGCCGAGAGGCCCATCATGCCCATCGCGACGTACGTCATGATCCCGCCGCCCTCACCCGGGCGCAGGAACACGAACACCATCGACAGCGAGCTCAGCGCCATCGGCGCCATCGTGATCATGCTCGACATGCCGCTCTGCGACTGCGGCAGGACCGGCGGCTCCTGCAGCTGGATCTCGCCGTCGGGCATCGCCGGCCCGGGGCGCCGCGGCGCACGCTCGACCACTACCACACTCAACGAAAGCGCTCCCTCGCACCCGGGAAGGACGGCTGCGAAGTGCCCCGCCGCGCGGGCGCCGTCCTCCTGGGGCGACGGACGGCGACCCCTTCCGGGTTCAACCCCCCCTGCCGAGGGCGCCCGCCACGTCCGCGCCGGGCCCGTCCGCCCGGCCCGTCCGGCCCGTCCGGCTCGGATTGAACCCCGCACCCGTCCCGGCCCGTCCCCCGGGAAGGAGACCACCCCGCGGACGGCACGGCGACCGTCGCACGCAAGCACGAGGAGAACCTTGAACGGGAGCACCACCGGAACCACGGCCACCGGACTGTGCCGACTGAGGTTCCACGCACCCGACGCGGTGTTCGAACTCGTCGTCCCCGCCGACGTCCCGCTCGCCGACCTGCTGCCCGCCGTCCTCGACCACGCCGGCGACGACCTCGACGAGCAGGGCACCGAACACGACGGCTGGATCCTCCAACGCCTGGGCCACGCCCCCCTGGACGAGGAACTGGGCGCCGACGCCCTCGGCCTGCGCGACGGCGAGGACCTCCACCTGCGCCCCCGCCGCGACCCGCTCCCCGAGGTCCACTACGACGACCTCCCCGACGGCCTCGCCACCGGCATGCGCGAACGCGCCGACACCTGGCGCCCCGCCCTCACCCACCACACCGCCCTCGCCCTGGCCGTCACCGTCCTGGCCGGCGGCCTGGCCCTCCTGCTGCTGTCCGGCCCGCCCCACCTGCGCGCGGGCGCCGCCGCCGTCACCGCGCTGTTCCTGCTCCTGGGCGCCCTCAGCGCATCCCGCGCCGTCGGCGACGCCGGCGCCGGCACCGCCCTGGGCGCCACCGCCGTGCCCTACCTCGCCGTGGCCGGCGCCCTCCTCACCAGCGCCACCGGACCCTCCGCCACCGGCGCCCGGCTGCTCGCCGGCGGCTGCGCCGGCGCCGGAGCCGCCGTCCTGGCCATGGCCGCCGTCGGCTGCGCCGCCCCGCTCTTCCTCGGCCTGGTCCTGTTCGCCCTGCACGTCACCGCCGCCGGCGCCCTGCTGCTGGCCGGGCTCACCGCGCCCGCCACCGCCGCCGCCCTGGCCGTCGCCCCCGTCGCCACCGCCGCGTTCCTGCCCGGCCTGTGCTTCCGGCTGTCCGGACTGCGCCTGCCGGCCCTGCCCCGCAACGCCGAGGAACTCCAGGAAGGCATCGAGGCCGTCCCCGCCGCCACCGTCCGCTCCCGCAGCACCGTCGCCGACGGCTTCCTGACGGCCTTCCACCTCGCCCTCGCCCCCGTCCTCGCCCTGGCCCTGACCACCCTCACCCGCCAGGACGGCTGGGTCCCCACCGCCCTGACCTGCACCCTGTCCCTGCTGCTCGCGCTGCACGCCCGCGGCATCGGCTCCGTGCCCCAGCGCCTGGCCGTCCTCGTCCCCGCCGTCCTGGGCCCGGCCCTGCTCACCGCCCGCCTCGCCACCGAGCTGACCCCCGCCGCCCGCACCGGCCTGCTCGCCGCGCTGCTGGCCACCGCCGCCCTGCTGGCCGCCGCCTCCTGGACCGTCCCCGGCCGGCGCCTGCTGCCCTACTGGGGCCGCGCCGCCGACCTCCTGCACACCCTCGCGGCCGCCGCCGTCCTCCCGCTCGCCCTCGCCGCGGCGGGCACCTTCCAGGCGCTGCGCGCCCTCGCCGGCTGACCCCGCGCCACCCGCGCCACCTGCCGGCCCACCAGCCGTATCCGCCGTACCGGCCCGCCGTACCCGCCGAGCCCCGCCACCGAGGAGAACCGCCACCATGCAGTCGAAGCGCGACCAGGTGCAGGCCCACCTGTTCGTGATGGGCCGCCTCGCCACCGGCATGCTCCGCGGCGAACCCGACGCCCCCGACGTCCCCACCGGGCGCACCTCCCGCGGCATCGTCACCGGCCTGGTCGTCGCCGCCCTCGCCGCCCTGATCGCCGCCGTCTACGGCGTCCTCGTCCCCGGCGGCGCCACCGGCTGGAAGAAGCCCGGCACCCTCGTCCTGGTCAAGGAGAGCGGCGCCCGCTACCTCTACCTCGACGGCGCCCTCCACCCCGTGCTCAACGAGGCCACCGCCCGGCTGCTCGCCGGCGACCAGCTCACCGTCGACCAGGTCAGCGTCCACTCCCTGGCCGACACCCCGCGCGGCACCCCCCTGGGCATCCCCGGCGCCCCCGACGGCCTGCCCCAGCCCGAGCGCCTGGCCACCGCTCCCTGGCTGGCCTGCGCGAGTTGGCAACCCGACCCCTCCGGCACCCGCCGCCCCCGCCTGGCCCTGGCCGTCGACCCCACCACCCGCGGCACCGCCCTGACCGACCGCCAGGCCCTCCTGGTCGCCGCCCCCGACGGCACCCAGTACCTGCTGTGGCACGGGCGCCGACTGCGCCTGGACACCCGCAACGGTGCCCGGCAGGCCCTCGGCCAGGCCGCCGTCACCCCCCAGCCCGTCACCCAGGCCTTCCTCGACGCCGTGCCCGCCGGCCCCGACCTCGCCGCCCCCGACCTCGACCAGCGCGGCACCCCCGGCCCCGACCTCGCCACCCGGCCCACCCGCCTCGGACAGCTCTTCACCGGCCCCGGCGGCGACCCCTACCTGCTCACCCCCGCCGGACTCACCCCGCTCACCGAGATGGCCCTGCGCCTGCTCCTCGCCGACCCGCGCACCCAGCAGAGCGCCTACCAGGGCAGCGCCGCCACCCCCGCCGCGATCGGCGCCGCCGACCTCGCCGCCCACACCGCACCCGCCGCCCCGGGCACGACCGCCCTGCCCACCACCGTGCCCGAACTGCTCACCGCCCCCCAGGGCCGCGACCTGTGCACCGAGCTGCGCCCCGGCGACCCCGCCCCCACCACCACCCTGACCCTCGTCGACGACACCGCCGTCCAGGGCCCCGCCCCCACCGCCCAGCCAGGCCTGGAGGCCGCCTGCACCCCCGCCGACACCATCGCCGTACGCCCCGGCGGCGGCGCCCTGGTACGCGCCCTGTCCACCGCCGGCACCGGCACCACCCTCTACCTGGTCACCGACAACGGTGCCAAGTACCCGCTCGCCTCCCCGGCCGTCGCCAAACAGCTCGGCTACGGCGACGTGGCCCCCGCGGGCGTGCCCGCCGCCCTGCTGGCCCTGCTGCCCACCGGCCCCAGCCTGGACCCCGCCGCCCTCACCGGCCCCACCGCCGGACCCGCCACCGGCACCGCCGCCACCGGGACCGCCGCCACCGCAGCGCCGGGCCCGGCCTGCGCCCGGTGAACCAACGCTCTCCACACCCGCGTTGACCTGAAATGAAACCCGGAAACCGAAACCGGGCCTAGGAAAGGAACCACCGTGGTGAACAACCTGAGGGTGAACGACCACGCCGTCCAGGGCACCCACGCCTCCCTGGAGGAGCAGATCGAGGCGATGATGCGGGCCGCCGCGCGGATCCACGACATCAACAACGAGGTCCAGCAGCACTTCCAGGCCGCGTGCAGCACCAAGTACACGGACAACCTCAACGCCTGGGAGGGCAAGTACGCGAGCCTCCAGAGCGCCTACCGGACCTTCCAGGAGGCCTTCGCCGCCGGGCACCGGCAGGTCGGCAACGCCCACGAGGAGGCGGCGGGGGTCGGTGGCGGCTGGGGCGGCGGGCACTCCGACGCCGTCTACAAGGGCCTCAACCCCTGACCCGCTCCGCCTGCCCGGCCGTTCCACCACCACCACGACCCACAGCGAGGACCCCCATGGCGAACATCCTGCTCAACCACGCCAACATCGACCAGGCCGCCGACGACATGGAGATGGCCAGCCGGGCCATGGCAGAGGCCATGACCAACTGCATGACGGCCATCAAGAACAACCAGGAACACCTCAGCGGCAGTCTCGCCCAGGCCGCCGACGCCTTCAACGCGGTGCTGTCCGCCAACAACGCGGACATGAACACCGAGATCGCCGCCGGCGTCGAGGCCCTGCGCACCATGCACGGCCTGCTGCGCGACGCCGACAAGCGCGCCGCGGCGGGCATCGGCTGATGGCCACGCCCACGGAGCCGGACTACAACCACACCCTCAGCGTCAAGCACGACGACCTCAAGTACTTCGCGGACACCGAACTCGGCGCCTTCCTCAAGGACTTGGCGGGCAACCCCGGCTACCGGGCGATGCTGTCCTTCGCCGGCGAGGGAGGCGGCGACTACTCCACCCTGCTGCTGGGGCACGGCTCGCCGGCGGCGCTGTCCATCGCGACCAAGATCCAGACCGACTTCAAGAGCCTCGCCGGGGGCATCTCCACCGACCTCAAGACCATGGGCACCCAGATGACCGAGGCCCAGCTGAGGATCCGGCTCGCGCTGACCCTCATGGAGACCGCCCACGAGGAGGCCATGACGGCCGCCGACATGATGGCGATCCTCGGCAAGGTCTCGGCCGCCACCGCCCCCAAGGCCAGCACGTCGTCCTAGGCCGCTCCGGCCCCCGCCCCTGGCCCGACCGCACCTACCGCCCGACACCTTTTGGAGACACGAACCCCCATGGCCGATCTGAACTGGGAGAGCGTGCTCGGCTTCTTCGCCTCCGAGGCCCAGCGCAGCTCCAAGATCGTCACCAGGGACCAGGTCGCGGGGCCCTCGAAGGACAAGCCCTGGCTGCGCCCGATCGACAAGATGGTCTTCGACACCAGCAAATTCTACAACGGCACGACGGACAAGGGCGCGGTCTCGGGGATGGGCAGCCCCGACGTCTGGTGGGCGTGGAACTACATGCACGACACGGTCCCGCACAGCATCCGGATCACGGTGAGCGTCAACTACACGGACTGGGGCAACGACGCGGACAAGCCGCTGTCCCAGTTCATCCACCAGCACGAGGCGATCTTCGCGCCGCTGGGCTCGGGCGGCCCGGGCAACGACACCGTCAAGCCCGAGAGCCTGCGGTACGCGGCGGACGGCATCTCCCAGGTGCGGGCGTGGCTGAACCTGTGGCACCCGCGGGTGCAGCACTGGGCGGAGCTGGTCAACGGGCCGGACAGCAACTGGCAGGGCAACGCGGCCGGGGAGTTCAAGGTGCTGCTCAAGCAGTACGCGCTGGAGCTGGAGACCGTCCGGGTCCAGCTGGAGAACAGCCCCTACGAGGCCGACCTCAGGTCGGTGGCCGACCTGCTCCCCGCCACCGTCGACAAGCTCCACTCCGTTCACCAGCGCTGGTGGGACAGCGGGAAGCTGTGGCCCTCCCATGCCATCTACGAGGCCCTGTCGACCGCGCTGGCGGGCGTCGTGCCGCAACTCGACTCCACCGCGCACGCCATCAGCTCGATCAGCACCCCCCTCGGCGACCCCCGGGAGCAGGGCTTCTACGACCAGCTGGAGCTCAGGGCCAAGTCCATCTGGCTGGACAACGTCAAGAAGTACCTGGACGAGAGGTCCTACGCCTACCAGTCGGAGGACCCCAACACGGCCGCGGTGACCGTGCGCAAGGTGGGCGACCCGATGCTCGTCCTGCAGGACGCCTACAACCGGCTGGACGCCGACTTCGGCTTCGGCTACCGCAACGCGACCCTGGACCTGCCCACCGGCCCGCCCACCGGCGCCGGGGACGGCGGCAAGGACGGGGGCAAGGACGGCGGCAAGGACGGCGGCAACGGCAAGGTCGACCTGGGCGGCGGCTCCGGCGGCGGCAAGGACGGGGGCGCGGACGGCGGCAAGGGCAAGGTCGACCTGGGCGGCGGCTCCGGCGGCGGTGCCGGCGCCGGAGCCGGGGGTGGCACGGGCGGTGGCTCCAAGACCCACCTGCCTCCGCCGCCACCCGTCATCGGCCCCGGCGGCGGCGGTTCCGGAATCGGCGACGGCGCCGGCACGCCGATCCTCGACAAGGACCACAAGCCGGTCCTCGGCGCGGACAAGAAGCCGGTGCTGCTGCCCCCGGGCGGCTACATCGGCAAGGACGGCCAGGTGTACGACGCCAACGGCCAGAAGGTGATCGGCAAGGACGGCAAGCCCGTCGTCGTCCCGCCGGACTCCGACGTCCCGCCGGGCACCGGCGGCGGCATCTACGGGACCAACGCCAAGGTGCCCAAGGGCTCCAGGGTCCGCGAGGACGGGACGGTCATCGGCCCCGACGGCAAGGAGGTCCTGGACCGCGACGGCAACCCCGTCGTGCTGCCCAAGGGCGGCTCCATCGCTGGGGACGGCACCCTGCTGGACTCCACCGGCCGCCCGATCTCCGACGTCTCCCAGCGCTACACCGACCGCCAGCACGCGATCGACGCGATCATGGGCGGCGGCAGCGGGGGAGGGGGCGGGATCGGTTCGGGCGGCGGCACCCGGCTGCCGGCCACCGGCTCCGACTGGAAGCTGGACCTGGGCAGTTCCTTCGGCGGCCACGACCTGGACTCGGGGGCCGGCGGGCTGGGCCCGTACACCGGCCTGCTGGGCGGCGGGGGAACGGGCGGCCTCGGCGCGGGCGGCCTCGGCCCCGGCGGTGGCCAGCTGCCCAAGCTGGTCAGCTCCGGCGGCGGGGTGAGTGCGCGGGCGATCGAGAACAGCGGCGGGCTGACCCCGGGCGGCAAGGCGGCGGCCGCCGCCGCGGCCGAGTCCGCCGCCGCCGAGAAGGCGGCGCTGCAGAAGGCCTCCGCGATGTCCGCCGAGGAGGCCGCGATGCGGGGCCGCTCGATGGCGACCAGCGGCGGCGGGATGCCGATGGGCCCGATGGGCGGCGGAGGCATGGGCGGCGGCCAGGGGGAGAAGGACCGTCAGCGCACCACCTGGCTGGCGGAGGACGAAGAGGTGTGGGGCACCGACACCGGCGCGGTCAGCGGAGTCATCGGCCGCTGAACCGGGCGCCCCGCTCGGGCTCCCCGCCCGGGCGCCCGGCCCGGGCGCCCGGCCCGGGCGCCGAACCGGGTGGTGGGCACACGTGAGCCCACCGACGAACAAGGAACAGGAACGAGCATGTCGTACTCCTTCGAAGACCAACTCAACCAGGCCATGGCCTCGTTGGCGGAGCAGCAGGAGAAGCTGGCCGAGTCCACCCGCCGGATGCAGGCGATGACCGCCGCCGCGACCAGCAAGGACCGGATGGTCACCGCGAAGGTCGGCCCGCAGGGCGAGCTGCTCGCGCTGAACTTCCACACCACCGCCTACCAGTCCATGGCCCCGGCCGAGTTGAGTGCCGTGCTCAAGGACGTCCTCAACGAGGCCAGGGCCCGGATGGGCGACCAGCTCACCGCCGAGATGCGCGGCTTCGAGGGCGTCGGCGAGACGCTGCGGATGAACTTCACCGGCGAACGCGGGGACGAGGAGGAACTCTTCGGAGGCGGCGGCGCACTGGATCTGGACGCGCTGCTCGCCCCGCTCACCGCGATGCGCCCCGGCGCCGACCGGACCGCCAAGTCCCACAAGCAGGAGGAGTTCAATGGCTAAGACGCTGCGCAAGGACGAAGGCCTCAAGGAGGCGTTCACCAACTTCGACGACGTGGCCGCACTGGTCGAGAAGATCAACAAGGAGATGGAGGACATCAACACGAAGAACGTCAAGGCCGGCGGCGGCGACGACATCGGCAAGCAGTACCACGAGAAGATCGACAAGCCGACCTCGGACCTCTACGGGCTGACGACTCAGATCCGCAACAAGCTCAAGGCGATGTCCGCGCACGGCCAGGACACCGCCGACCTCTTCGACGCCACCGACGAGAACAACCTGAGCCTGGCGTGAGCCTCCGCCCGTAAGCCCCCGCCGCCTTCGGGCCCACCGGCCCGCCCCCGCAACGCCCGTACCGTCAGCCCCGCCGCCGGAGGCCCGCGCCGTGTCCCACTCCTCGATCCACGTCTCCCCGGGCCTGGCGCAGTTCTTCCACATCATCAGCGGCATGCCCTGGCCGGAGTCCGACGAGGGGCTGCTGCGCGACGTCCGGGATGACTACCAGGCGCTGGCCGACGACCTGCCGAAGCTGAGCGGGTACATCCTCGACGCGGTGCAGGGCTGCGACAAGCGGCTGGAGGGCGAGGCCGCCAAGGCGTTCCGCCAGGAGTGGGGCAAGTTCGTCAACACGGACGAGTCCAACGACCCGCTGCGCAAGGCCGGTGAACTCTGCACCCAGCTGGCCGACCTGGCGGGCAAGGTCGCGAACACCGTCGAGTACACCAAGTGGATGGCGATCGGCCAGCTCATCCAGCTGCTCTTCGAGATCGCTCTGGCCATCGCCTGGTCCGTGTTCACCGGCGGTGCCTCGCTGGCGGCGGTGGAGCTCAAGAAGATCCTGACCCGGGAGTTCCTGCTCTGGCTCGTCAAGAAGCTCCTCGCGCTGATCGTCATGCACACCTTCGGCGGAGTCGTCGGCGGCCTGATGCTGGACGCGATCATCCAGGGCATCCAGTTCGAGCGCGGCGACCGCCACGAGTGGGACAAGGACCTCACCAAGCAGGCGGCGATCTTCGGCGCGCTCAGCGGCGCCATCGGTGGCCCGCTCAGCCTGCTGGGCATGGGCCTGGGCAAGCTGCTCGGCCCGCGCCTGAGCAAGCTGTTCGTGGAGAGCGCCCTCAACGACGTCATCAAGGGACTGGCCGGGGGAGTGGGCAAGGACCTCGCGGAGGGCGTGGCGGCGGGCGCGCTCAAGGGGATCGGGAAGGACCTCGGGGAGGGCGTGGCTGGTGGCGCCCTCAAGGGGATCGGGAAGGACCTCGGGGAGGGCGTGGCGGGCGGCGCCCTCAAGGGCGCGGGCAAGGAGGCCGGCGAGGGCTTCGGCAAGCTGCTCGGCAACGAGGCGGCCGAACGGTTCGCCAACGGCATCGCCAAGCTCTTGAAGGAGAACTCCCAGTACCTCGCCAAGGGCTTCAAGGGCGGGCGCAAGGTCGGCATGGCGACGGGCGAGAAGTTCGTGCGCGAGCTCGGCGAGCTCTTCGAGAAGGAACTCGGCAAGGAGCTCGGCGAACAGCTCGCCCGGCAGATGGGCGAGCAGATCGGCAAGCAGTTCGTCCAGCACTCCCTCAAGACGGTGGCCAAGGAGAGCAGCCGGGAAGCGCTCAAGGAGGCGCTGGAGAACATTGCCAAGGACGGAGGCAAGGTCGGCCTGACGCCCGAACTCAAGCTGCTGGTCGAGAAGATGCCCGAACTCGCCGGCGGCATCAACAAGATGGACAAGATGTTCCACCTCGGGGCCGTCCTGGGCAGCCAGTTCGAGTCGGGCATCAACCAGTACCTCACCGAGGGCATCTACAACACGATCTACAACGGCGAGTGGTCGGCCGGCGGGATGAGCTTCGTCGGCGGTTTCATGATGGCCGGCATGCGGCACATGATCATGGGCCTCGCCTCGCCGCTGACCCTGCGCTACGCCGACTTCGTCCGAGGCCTGGAGAGCTCGCGGATCACCGACGAGAACGGCGGGTTCTACAGCAAGACCCACCCGATCACCTTCCTGTCGGTGATCAGCAACATGGGCGGCCACGCGGCACCCTTCCCGGTGCCCCGCCCCGGCCACATCGACCAGATCGGCGGCACCCGGCTGTCCGGGGGCGACGGCGCCTCGATCAAGTCCGACGGCGCCTCGATCAAGACCGAGGGCCCGGGCTCGTTCGCCGGCTCCACCCTGCCGGGCTCCGGCAGCCACCACCGGGAGGAGAACGGCGACGGCGTCCTCGCCGACCCCGAGGGCAAGAGCAGCTTCCACTCCTCGGTCGACGGCGGCTGGGACCCCAAGGCCCCGGTCCGGCCCGTCGAGACCCAGTCCCGCGGCGACGAGCGCACCGCCGCCACCGAGACGCCCAAGCCCCCGGCCGCGCCGGGCGGCCGGGACGCCGTCGTCCCGCCGCCCGTGCCCAGGAAGACGGACGGCGGGGCGGAGAACACCACCACCACCACCACCGCGCCCGGCGGCGGCCGGAGGAACGCGGACGGTGACACCAGGCCGGTCAACGGCGGCGAGCGCGGCAGCACCGCGACGGCCTCCGCCGACGCCAACGGCCAAGGCGCGGTCAAGTCCCAGCCCCAGCCGCAGGCGCAGGTGCAGCCCAAGCCGGACCCGTCGCGCCGCACCACCGTCGTCGACGAGCACGGCGAGCCGCCCCTGCAGGAGTCCACGACCACGCGCGTCGGCGGTCCCCGGGACGGTACGCAGCCGGATGAGAACACCTCTCACCGCAGCCCGGCCGCCTCCCCGCCGCCACCGCCGATCCGCACCAGCGCCAGCGGCCCCGGCGACGGCGCCGCGCCGGTCACCCCCAACCGTCCCGACCCGAACCACACCGACCCCAGCCGTCCCGAGCCCAACCGTCCCGACCCCAACCGTCCCGACCCGAACCGCCCCGACCCCGACCACAGCGCTCCGAGGACCCCGCAGGGGCTGGGACCCGACCCGCTGCCCCCGCTGCCGCCCACCACCCCGCCACGCGACCCGAAGCCCGACGGCCCGCGCCCCGACCCGAACACCCCCGACCCGAACACCCCCGACACCGCGCCCACCACCACCGCCTCCGGCCACCTCTACCACCAGGTCGACGCCCCCGAGCACGCCAAGGCGCCCGCCGGCGACGAACGACGCACCGCCTGGCGGGACAAACAGCAGTCCCTCGCCGAGGAGCACGACGCCCGGCTCGCCGAGGCCGAGCAGCGGGAGGCGACCCGCCTGGCGATCGAGGAGCGCCTGACGGAGGGCGCCGGCCGCCTGCCCCGTGAGCTGCGTGCCCTGGTGACGCCCGATTCGCCGGTGTGGCGCCGGGCCGCGGAGTCCATGCGCGAGTCCATCGAGGCCCGCCCGCACGAGCGGGAGGAGATCCTCGCCGGCGCCGCGGACCGCCTGGAGCTGGCCGGTGCCCGCGAACTCGCGCTCACCTTCGCCGTCGGCCGGTTCGACCGGCTGCTGGCCGACCGCGGTCTGGGCCCGGAGAGATCCGGTGACCACACCCTGGCCGAGATCCGCCGGGAGGCCTCGGAGAAGTTCCGGGCCGACGCGGAGCAGGACGTCGCCCAGCTGTTCACCGCCCGCACCGACCTCACCCCCGAGCGCAACGCCCTGGCCGCCCGGGCCCTGGAGCGCCGCCTGAGCGAGGCCGGCCGGGACCTGGACGTGCGTCAGGCGCGTGCCCGGGTGCTCGAAAAGGTCGACCGGGTGGTCGACGACGCCCATGCCCAGTGGTCGGCGGACGGGCTCTCCGAGGGTGACCGCGCCCTGCTGGACGCGGCCGGCCTGGCGGGGGACGTCCGGCTCTCGCCGCAGGCCCGGGACCAGCTGGCCGAGACCCTGGGGGAGCGGCTGGCGGACCTGCACGGCGGCGACGAGGACGCCTTCCCGCGGATCGAGGAGGAGGGCGGCGAGAGCCTCGCCCCCGTCGACCCGACCCGCCTGGGCCGGGCCCGGCTGGAGGCGGACTTCCAGGAGGCCCTGGACCGCCACCAGGCAGGGCTCTCCCACGACTTCACCGTCCAGGCAGTCCGCGAGGCGGTCCTCAAGCGCGCCACCGGCGCGGTGGACGACGCGGCCGCGGGGTGGAAGGACACCGCCGCCGAGCAGTTCGGCCCCGAGTCGCTGCGCGAACTCGGCCTGGCCGACGGGCCGTCCCCGCGCGCGGTGGCCGCCGCCCGCGCCGACCTCGCCGCCCGCACCGACCGCCTGGTCGCCGAGCACACCGCCGCCGACCGCGACCCGGCCCACCTCAAGGCGGAGCTGGACAAGCTCACCTCCCGGGCCGAGGCCAACCGCCTGCTGGCCCTGCACGGCGCCCGGGAGGAGGCGCTGCGCGCCGCCGAGGACAGTGCCCGCGCCCACGTCCCGCACGACCTGGGCGGCCCCGAGGGGGCCGCCCGCCACGAGGGCGACGCGGCCGCCTCCGTCGAGACGGCCCTGGGCCCGGTGCGCGGCAACCGCTCCGAACCGCCCGCCACCAGCGCCGCCCGCCGGGTGCGCGAGGGCTACACCGAGCGTGTGCGCGCCGCCTTCGAGGAGACCTTCCGCTCCCTGCTGCGCGACCCGGCCGCCGACCACCGCACCGACCTGCCCGAACGGCTGGCGCACTGGCGAGGCGAGCGCGAGCGGCTGGCCGAGGGCCTGGCGGACCACGTCGCCTTCGAACGCGCCGTGCTGCCCGCCCGCGAGCGCGCCGCCGCCGGGTACGACCGCCTCGCCGAGGACCGCCGGGTCCCGGAGGCGGAGATCGGCAAGCTCAAGACCGAGTACGGCGGCGACTTCTTCGACGCCTACCGGGACCACTGGGCGCCCGAGGACCTCAACAGCGAGCACTGGCGCGACCACGAGGCCACCCACGAGAACGTCTTCGGCCGCCGCCCGGTGGAGGAGCGGCCCGAGGCCGAGAACGAGCCGTCCGACGTGCCGTCTCGCGAGCCCGTGTCCGAGCCGACCCCCGTACCCGACGAGAAGCCCGCCGCCGACACCCCGTCCGGCCCGCTCACCCGCCCCACCGACACCGCCCCGGACACCACCCCGGACACCGCCCCCAAGACACCTGCCGCCGCACCGCCCACCGCACCCCCCGTCCTGCCGCCCGCCGTACCGCACGCGGCCGTACCGCCGGCAGAACCGCGCCCGCTGCTGCCCGCCTCCGCCTGGGCCGACATCCGCTCGCTCGCACCGTCCGCCCGGATGGACACCGTCCGCTTCGACGCCCGCGTGCGCGGCCAGGACAACCCGGGCGCGATCGCCGGCCCCAAGGTGCGCGAGCAGTACGAGAACCGGGAACAGCGGCCCGGCGGCCTGCCCCGCGCCCAGCGCAGTCTCGGCGACCTGCACGGCGCCGACACCGGGATCAAGTACGACGTACGGCGCTTCGAAGCCCAACCGGGCCACTGGGTCACCGAGTTCACCCTCAACCTGCACCTGACCGGACCGGACGGCCGCCCCCTGCCCCAGGCCGCCGCCACCCGCATGCTCGACCGCGCCCGCGCCGTGGTCGCCGATCGGTTCAACGAACAGCACCGCCTGCCCGGCGGCGACCAGGTCCACCTGCGCCTGGAGAGCACCCCGAAGGCCGCCGGCGCGCACCAGAACGTCACCGTCCTGCCCGGCACCGGACGCAGCGACCAACTCCACTGGTACGACGGCAGCGCCCCCGGCGTGCTGCTGCACGAACTGCTGCACTTCCTCGGTCTGCCCGACGAGTACGTCGAACCGGCCGCGAAGCCCGGCGACGCCTTCGCGCTGCGCCGCCGCGACCGCTGGGCCGGCGAGAACGGCGTGATGGGCACCGCCGCCCACCGCGACGACTTCGCCGTCCTGCCCCGCCACCTCCAGCGCATCGAGGACGTCCTGCACTCGGGCCCGGTCCTGCGGGACCTGACCCACGGTCAGTACCTCACCCACCAGGAGGGCACGGTCGAGGCCCCGGCCCACGCGGCCCCGGCGAACGGTACCCCCGATGTCGCCGCGAGCCCCGTGCGCCGGTTGCCGAACGTCCCGGCCCCGGTGCACCAGTCACCGGTGAACGTCCTGTTCGGCGGGAGACTGCACCACGTCGTCGACGTGCCGGGCGACGGTGACCGCCTGTTGCCCGCCGTCGTCGCCGGAGGCGGCCGACTGGCGACCTGGGAACACGGCGAACTCACCGTCGAAAGAATGCGGGAGCTGGCACCGGAGTGGGACACCACGTCCTACCAGGATGCACCGAGGGTCATCGCCGAGCGCCTCGGCATCCGCCTCGTGGTGCACGAGGGGCAAACCCCCCACACGTTCGACTCCGGTGTCACCGACCGTGAAGTGCACGTCTACCGCGACCCGAGGCCCGGCCAGGGGCAGGTGGCACAGTACTCGCAGCTGACCCCCGACGTTCGGCGAACGGAGCTGACGGAGACCGACCAGCCCGTCAACCGGCAGGCGGCGGCGGAACTGACGGGCCTGGTCCAACCGGGTACCACCGTCGTCACCCTGGCGGCAGGGCAGCCGGTCTTCCGGGTGACCGATGCCCCGACGATGCGGGGATACCTGCTGCAGGGCATCCGTGCCGTCACGAACAAGGACAACTGGGCCGAGTTGGGCCCGGGCCTCTACACGGGTCACGACTTCGCCCACGCGGCCAACTACAGCGAATCCCTCCGCGGCCTGCCGGTGGTCATGGAGCTCGTCCTCGGTCGAGTGGCGACAGGCCTTCAAGTGAAGAAGGTCACCGGGGAGAACGGGGACTGGACGAACCAGCAGCTCACGGCGACCTCGAGGACGTACGACTTCCTCACCGACGGGACGCAGTTCAAGTTCCACCCCAACTTCTTCAAGGGTCTTCTCCAGGCGGAAGGACCGCCCCAGGGCAGCAGCAACCTGCGCGTGGTCGGCCTGAAGGTGAAGGAAGGACCGGACGTCTGGAGGCACTACACGGACGACGAGTTCAACCGGGAGTTCGAGGACTACCTGGTCAGCAAGCACCAGGAGACGGCGGCCCAGCTCCCGCGCCGCCAGGACGTGTCCGGCCCCGGCCGCACACCGGATCCGGTCCCGACGAACGAGGCCCTGGACTCCGCCCCGCACGCCTCGCCCGAGGACCTCAGGAGCATCCGCTACCTGGAGCATGCCGAGGCCTACGAGCAGCGGCTGGCCACCCACCTGCTCCAGCGCGAGGACGTCCAGCGTGAGGTCAGGAAGGTCGTGGACCTGGCCTGGGGGATGACCACCGGCGACAAGGACAAGGCCAAGTTCGGGTCCAAGACCGCGGGCACCACCGGCATGGTCGGCACCGATCGGCACATGCTGCAGGATGTCGTCGACCGCGGCAACCTCCGTGAGCGTATGGCCCTGCTCTACAACGGCTACACCTCCGACCACTTCGCCAAGCTCGTACGGCAGCGGAAGCTGCCGCGACCGGAGCAGCTGACGCAGGAACGAGCGGACCGCCATGACCTCGGCGGCGAGGTCGTCACCCCGCTGATCGCGGAGATCAAGAAGGTCTACGGGGAGTTCCTCAAGCCGACCGCCGAGCGGGCGGAGCAGCCGGTGCCCTTCGGGCCGTTCCGCACCGACGAGCCGTACGGGCCCCTCATCAACCGGATCAGGGACGGCTACGTCGAGTTCCAGAACCGGCAGCTCTACGACTACAACCGCGAGCAGGTCGTCGACGCCGCGCAGAAGGCCGCGGAGCGCCTGGCCAAGACCATGCTCGAAACCGACCACAACCCCCTCGACGTCAACCCGCCGCTGGGCCGCGGTGAGTGGTACAGCGCCGTGGGCAAGGACGGCAGGCTGGGCTGGCATCCCGGTGCCAAGTCCTACCACTACAAGCTCGATTCCGCGCTCCAGCAGGACGCCCACGACACCGGGGGACTGGTCGCCACCGGGACCTCCGGCACGGCCTTCGGGATGCTCCAAGCCGTCAAGGAGCTCGTCAGGACCCCGGCGGGGCGGAATGAGCTCGCCAGGACGGGTGCCGAGCCGGTCGACTTCGAGCTGCTCAGGCTGGGGTTGCTCGGCTGGATGCTGGAGTCGGGCGACCACACCTTCCACGAGATCATGGCCGGCTCCCGGCTGTTCGCCGACAGCCTCACCCCCGAGGAACGCGCGGACCCCAACCTCACCGGCACGGACCTCACCTACCGCGACACCCACCACCGCTACCGCTTCCTCTCCCCGCTGACCGAGCGGGAGCTGCGCGAGGAGGTGGCACCGGGCGGGGTCTTCCCGGACGAGCACCTGGTGGGCCACTGGTCCGTCGACGACCCGGACGTCACCGGCCTCGCCCCCGACGGCGGCCACGACTCCACCGACGCCGACGGCACCACCGGTGACGGCGGCTTCCGGGACTCGGCCGCCGCGCCGCTGCCGTCCGCCGATCAGCTCGCGGTGGACCTGGCCCGCCGGCACCTCGACGCGGCGAACCGGAACCCGGACCTGTACGAGTTCATGGGGTGGATCAAGGCCGGTGCGTTCACCGGCAAGCGCGACGACGAGGGCATGATCAGGATCCGGGAGGGGGAGCGCTACGAGTCCCTGCTGGCCGACGTGCAGCGGTTCCTCGATCACGCGAAGGCGTTGAACCAGGCGGGGACGCATCCGGCCGGGCAGTCCCTGCGCCTGTACCGGGCGGTGCGGATGGATCCGCAGGGGCGGGAGCGGGACGCGTTCACCGAGTTGCTGCCGGCGTCGACGTCGTTCAGCCGGGAGTTCGTCGAGGGCTGGATGTCCAACGGCGGCGGCGCGGACAACTACGCGCTGTTCCAGATCAAGGTGCCGTTGGAGCACCCGATGCTGGCGTTGTCGTTCCCGCCGGGCCACGTCCGGGAGGAAGGTGATCCGGAGCCGGTGAACGAGTCGCAGTCGGAGGTGACGCTCGGCCCCTCCTGGCTGACGGTGACCGGCCGCGACGACGACGGCGGCTTCCACGTCATCCGGGTCGACGCCTCGCCGATGACGGTCGACGACATCCGCGCCGAGGTCGCCAACTGGTCCAGCGGCACCTCGATGGCGGACGCCTTCCGGGGCTTCACCGACTTCTACAGCCCGGACTCCCTGCGCGCCGCGTACCCCTTCGACTTCAATCCCCAGCACCGCATCACGCAGTCGTGGTCCGAGGACCGCCGCACCAAGACCGTCCGGATCGAGCACTCCCACGAACAACTGTCCGGCCAGTTCGCCGAAGCGGTGATCCGTCACGAGGACGACGGGTCCGTGTCGATCCGCTGGCGCTCCAGCGACGACGACCGGCCGCGCGAGCCGATGGTCTACAACGCCGACAACATCGGCGACGTCAGCGGCGGCCTGCGCTCCGGGACGCTGACCGAGAACCCCAGCTTCGAGTCCCTCGACCTCCCCGGGGAGTGGTACAGCCCCGACTACGACTGGCAGGAGCCCGAGGCGCCGACCACGGAGAACGCCGACCACCACCTGGCGGACCTCGGCGGCGACGACGACCTCCACCAGGCAGCCGCCGCGCCGCCCCTCCCGCGGCACGAGGGGTCGCGGCACGAGGAGCCGCAGCAGGAAGGTACCGAGCACGGGGACGCCTCCCTCGTCCCGTCGCCGCCGCCGGACCCGCCGGCCACCGACCGCTCCGGCGCGCTGCGCGAGGCCCTCGTCCACCACGACGCCTCGGGCGCCCACCGGCTGGACGACCCGGACGCCGACCCGCAGGCCCGGGAGCAGATGGCCGCGACCCTGAACCGCTTCCCGGTCGACGAGCGCTTCCTCACCGTGGCGATGCACACCGGCGCCGACGGCGTGCCGCGCTGGCAGGGCAAGGCCCTCACCGAGGACGAGGGCGCCGACCTGCTCGTCTCGCTGTACGACCGGGGGGCCTGGGACGGGATCAAGCCCGTGCTGCTGGTGGCCTGTTCGTCGGCCCGCGACGGCGACCGGTCGTTCGCGGCGGGCATGCTGCGGCGCCTGCGTCTGCGCCTGCCCGAGCTGGACCCGGAGGTCTACGCCCCCAAGGGCGTGGCCTGGTTCGCACCCCCGGTCCTGGCGCCGTTCCGCAGCGACCCGCACGGCCCCGGCTCGCTGGTGGTCGGGCGGCAGCTCGGCTTCGACGCCTCCGGGCGTCCCGTGCTGGTGGACGGCGGCAACTGGGCCCGTCTGAAGGCTCCCAGGGACGCGGCCCCCGACGCCCCGATCGTGATCCACGACCTCGGCGCCCACCTGCCGGTGGACGCCAGTCGGCCGCCGCGCTCCACGTCGGCCCCCGAGGGCTACACCGTGGTCCGCGGCGGTCCCGCCCCGCACGAGCGGGAACCGGTGCCGCAGGAGGACGCGCTGGCGTTCGCCGGGCCGGACAAGCGCAAGAGCGCGGCCGACACCCAGGCCCTGGACCCGGACGTGGGCCCGAGTTCGAGCAAGCGCCACCGGCAGAACGATCCCGGCTCGTCGGACGAGGAGATGTCCTCCGGAGACGAGGACGGCGGCGACCACTCCGAGTCGGACGGTGACACGGGCAGCCGGTCCGAACCGGAGGACGAGGAGATGCCTTCCGGCGACGAGGAGGGCAGTGACCACTCCGAGTCGGACAGCGAGTCCGAGTCGGAGGGCTACCGCGGTTTCCTGGAGGCCGTGAAGGCCCGCGATGACGAGCTGGCGGAGGAGTGGCGGGAGGCCGACGCGGACGGAGACGTGGACCGGCTCGACGCGATCGACGCGGAGCGGGCCGTGCTGGCCGCCGTCCAGAACGTCGGCACCGTCCACTCGGTGCGGGCGGCCGACGCCCTGCTCAGGATGCTGGCCGGTACGTCGATGAACCGGTCCCAGTACCTCGAACTGCGCGTCCGTCGAGCCGAACTGGCCGCTTCGACCACCGACGCGCCCACCGCCGAGGAGTTCCGGCAACTCCGCACCGCGGTGCTGAACCACTACCGCCCCGACGATCCGGGCCGCGTCGACGGCTGCGAGTTCCGGGCCCACGCGCTGTCCGAACTCATCGACCTGGCCGCCCCGCAGACCGGCCGCCGGCACCTGGCCAAGATCTGGGCCTCCGCCGTGGACCGGGAGCGCGGGTACGTCCACGCGCAGCACCGGTGGAACCACCACGTCGCCGTGGTGGTCCACACGGCGGACGGGGAGCGGGTGATCGACCCGCTGCTCTTCCCCGACCGCGCGGTCACCCCGGACGAGTGGCGGGACGTGCTCGCCGTGACGGGGCAGCCGGCGCCGCACGTCCAGCAGGCGCCGTGGGAGTTCTTCGGCGGCCCCGACCGCGCGGGCCGGATCGCGGCGGAGTCGGCCGTCCTGATCGACGACTCGACCAGGGAGCAGATCGACGAGCGCAAGAACCCGGACCTGACCGCGATCGACGGCCAGTTCTCCTTCGGCGAGCGCGACGCCACGAACCCCGTCACGCCCCGCCCCGGCCCGTACGGCGACCCGCGTGACTCCGCCGGGGTGTTCGGCAGCCGCCCGATCGTCCAGGCCCGGCGCACGTACACCGTCACCGACTACACGGTGACCTCACCCCACGCGGAGAACCTGACCGGCACTCCCACCGAACTCCTGGCCCGGGCCCCGTTCGCGGACCGGGAGGAGGGGAAGATCGCTCCGGCCCACCCGGACCTCGCCCCGCAGGACGTCAGGCCCGACGATGCCGCCCTCTTTCCCAACCGCCTGCCGGTACGCCCGGTCACGGTCGAGCACAAGCCCGAGCTGACGGTCTCCGCCGACGGCACGCTCGCGGCGAAGAACGAGACCACCTTCCGGGAGTTCTACGCCACCCAGGAAGTAGTGGACCGCGCCAACGTGGCGCTGCGCGAGAGCGGCGGCAACGTCACCCTCTCCCTCCACCGCGACACTTTCATCCAGTTCGAGCACGGCGGTGGGACGGTCCGCCTGTTCAAGGTCGGCCCGGAGTTCAGCAAGGACCCCACCGACATCTGCCGCGACTTCGCGGCGGACGTCCTGGGCGGCAACTTCACGCACTTGGTCCTGCACGACCAGCTCCCGCCGGACGCGGGCGGCACCGGCCGCACCGTCACCGCCCGGATCAACACCCTCAACAGCCTGGAGGTCTCCGGCGTCGCGCGGCTGGCCGAGGGCATCGCCGACGCGGCGCAGCAGGGCCGCCCCGGGGGGCTGGGGCTGGACCGGGCACGCTCCCTGGTCAACCAGGACGCCCGCAGGGGCCCCCACGAGTGGCCCGCCCCGGGCGAGGCGTACGGCGACGCCCTCCGGACCGGGAAGCAGGACGGCGGGTCGCTGGACCGCGTCACCCGCAGCCTGGGCCTCAACGAGAACGCCTACGCCAGGCCCGGTGAGGGCTACGTCATCCAGTCGCTGCCTGCCCACGACTCCAGCGGCTCCCGCGCCTACGACAAGGACCACTCCGGCCTCAACGAGCACGGCAGGGGCTTCGGCTACCACTTCGCGGCCGTGGTCGTCGAAAGCCTGGACGGCAGCGCCCAGGTGGCGCTGCAGAACGCCAATCGGCGCGAGGGCACCAGCGAGCTCATGCGCAAGGCCGTCGACGAGAACCTGGACGTCCACGGTCCGCACCTGGAGACCCTGATCGCCGCCCTGCGGTCGCCGGCGGACGCGGCGGGGCCCGGCACCGTCGAGCACAGACGGCACCAGCTGGCCCTGGCCATGAAGGAGATCCGGGACGCCCGCGAGGTTCAGGAGACCACGAGCTCGACCTCCTCCCAGGCCCAGGACGCGTCCAAGAGGGAGAAGCGCGGCCTGGCCGACGCGGCCCGTCTGATGATCGGGATCGCCAACGAAGCCCACGGCCGCTCGGGCGACGCCTGGTTCTTCACCCTGCACGACCGGGAGGACGAGAGCTTCTACACGGCGCGCACCGGTGACGGCGGCTACAGCAACCCGCTCGCCGTCGTCGTCAAGTCCAACCACCACGACGACGCCCGCGACTTCCCGGTGTCGGCCGTCCGCCCGCTGAACGACGTGACCCGCACCTGGATGGACGCCGTCGCCGACCACGTCGCCAAGGTCGCCCTGTGGCGAGTGGAGCAGGGCATGTCACTGCCCGGTGTCTCCCTGGCCAGCATCGTGCACCAGGGCGACTCCCTGGAGGGTCTGGACGGCACGGCGAACACCCTGCTGGCGGCCTTCCACGGAGCGCTGACGGCCAAGCTGGACGAACACGCCCCGGCCGCCCCGTCCGGACGCGAGAAGCTCAGGTCGGACCACCTCCGCGTGGTGCGCGACTTCCAGCTGCGCGCCGCCGAGAGCCGGACCACGGACGGCGGCTGGACCGAGGGCGACGTCCTGGTGAGGCTGAGCACCTCCATGGAGTCCGATCTGCTCGGGGCGGTGAGCGTGGAGGTCGTCCACCTGGTCGAGCTGGCGCGCGAGACCAGGCCCGGGCCCGTCGCCCCCGCGCCGGCGACGGCTGCGGTGACGGCGGCGGAGGCGGCGCGGATGCGCGACGTCGTCCACGTCGTCCACGACCTGTTCCCCTCGGGCCGGCTGCCCTCGGCCGAGAACCTGACCGTCGGCCGCCGCCTCGTCGCCCTCGCGCGGGCGGAGTCCGCGGACCCCACCCGGCGGTTCACCGCCGCCGACCTGGACCCCTTGGTGCGCAGGGTGCGCGGCCTGCCCGAGCACGCGAAGGTCAGGAACGCGGATCGGCGCGAACTGCTACGGCTGGCCGTGGCGGCGGCGCAGGAGGGCCGGCCCGTCACGGAGGAGACGCTGAGGTCCCTCAGTCGTCAGCTGCCCCCACAGGTCCCCTCCCGCTCGATCTCCCGCTCCGCGTCCCGGGCCACGTTCCGGGCCGATTCCCGGGCCACGTTCCGGGCCGACTCCAGGGCCACGTTCCGGGAGGACTCCCAGGACGGTTCCCGGGGCACCGCGCAGCCGGTGCACCAGCCGAACCAGAGCTTCGGCGGCCCCACGCCCCGGCGCGGTACCACGGTGCGCCGCCAGCCGACCGGACAGCCTCCGGCCGGGACGAACTCCGCGGCGGCGGTCTACGCCGCCCTGATGACGGCGGAGCCCCGGCAGCAGGACGGGGACGAGGAGGGCGACGGCTGAACGCCGTCCCGGCCGGGGGCCGTTGAGCGGGAGAGGGCGTCCGGCCGGGACGCCCGGACGAGAGCGGCAGCGGGAGCAGGACGTGGAGCAGCAGCAAGGACGGGCGGCGGAGCCGGAGTTCCGGCTGGCGGCGGTCTTCGACCTGGTCGACCCGGTGAGCGGGCCGGGCTTCTCGCCGGACCGCCCGCTGGTGCGTGACTCCGCGCAGCGGGCCGCTCTGCTGGGGTACCTGAGGTCCGGTGCGGAGGTGCTGGTGACGCCGATGCTGATGGACGACGTCTTCGACAGCTCCCGCCGGGGCGCCGTCCCGATGGGATACCGCACCGACGGCGAGTGGATCTGGACCGACACCGTCGCCTACTACCTGGCGGAGTACGACCTCGCGCCGGAGCCCGGGCTGCTCGCCCACCTGCGCGAGCGCACCGGGGCGCTCCCGCCGTCGCAACCGCGGCCGTCGGCGGAGACCGTACGGCGGGCGGCGGAGTTCGTGCTGGAGCCGCCGCGCCGGGCCGAGCCGGCCTGGCGCCTGGAAACCGGCTGAACCCGGGGCCGCGCGCCGTCCGTCGGTCTGGAGGAGGGGCGGTTCTCGCCGCGCGGTCGTACGGCCGCGCGGCGCCGCCCCGGTCGGGCGTCGTCGAAGGCCGGGGAGCGTTGGTGGGCAGGGAACGTAGTGCGCGGGGCAGCGGGGCCTTGGGCGGGGGCATTCAGCTGCCCGCGGTGGCCTGGGAGGTGCCGGAGCCGGCCGTCGAGGCCCGGGAACCGGGCGCCGCAGCCGCCGTGACCGGCGCAGCCGCGGTCGCGGGAGCCGGGGTCGTGGGAGCGGCCGGGGTGGGCGCCGCCGGGGCGGTGCCCGCGGTCGAGGAGAGCGGTGCAACGGCGGTGGAGGCCGCCGGGCAGGCCCGGCCCGGGGTCAGTGCCGCGCCCGCGCCGGCCGCCGCGGCCGAGGAGGAGGGCGCCCAACGGCGTATCCCCAAGCCGATGGTGGCCGCCGCGGTGATCGCCGGCCTGGTGCTGGTCGGGGTGCCGCTGGGCATCGCGGGCTTCGGCGGGGACGGCCCCGGCACCCCCGGCGCCGACGGGCCGCCGCCCGCCGGCTTCTCCCAGCCGGACGGCGGCGGCAACGGCTACGTCCCCGGCGCCGACGCGCCCGGGAACCCGCCTGGCGACCAGCCGCTGCAGCCCGGCCAGCCCGGGGAAGGCGGCCAGCCCGGCCAGCCGGCCGGTGCCCAGCCCGGCGAGGGCGCCGTGGTGCCGGCTGCCGCGGCCGCCGGAGCCGTGCTGCCCGGCATCGGCGCCGACCAGGGCTCCGGCCCGGGCGCCTCGACCACCAGTCACGCCGTCGGCGGCGCGCCCGCCGCATCCCAGGGCGGTGGCCAGGGTGGCGGGCAGAACACCGGACAGGGCAGCGGCCAGGGCGCGGGACAGGGCGCGGGCCAGGGCGCCGGGCAGGGCGGCGGCGCACCGCAGACCCAGCCCCAGCAGCCGGCCCCGCCCCCGGCCAAGCCGAGCCAGCCCGCCCCGCCCCCCGCGCCCACCTACCACGCCGTCGCCGGCCCGGGCTGCGGCGGATCCACCTCCATGCAGCGCAACGGCTGGTTCGACGACGGGCAGAAGGGCTGGCGCAACAACTCCGGCGGCTACAGCGGCGACGGCTGCGGGGGCGGCTTCGTCTCCATGCCGATGTCCGGCGCCGCCAACAAGGACGACAGCAGCAACTCGGTGGTGTGGACCTTCGACACCGGCTCGCTCAGCACCGGCAGCTGCCGCCTGTCGGTCTACGTCCCGAACAACGGCGACATCAAGGCCGTCGGCGGCGCCCCCACCTACTACACCGTCCAGGGCCAGTCCTTCACCGTCAACCAGGTCTCCTCCCGGGGCCAGTGGGTCTCGGCGGGCACCTACCCGCTCAGCGGCGGCCGGATCGCCGTGGTGATGCACAGCCGAGGCCAGGACTGGGTGGGCGACAGCACCAAGACCTACGCCCACCACGCCGCCTCCGCCGTCCGCGCCGACTGCACCGGCTGACCCGGCCCCGCGGCACAGCAGCATCACCGACACCCGCACCACCGGCACCACAGCCACGAACGACGGAGGAGAACGGCCCATGACCCGCCATGTGCTGACGGTCGGCGCGCAGCCCGGCGAGGGCGGCTACCGGACGATCGGCGCCGCCCTGGAGGCGGCCCGCAGCGGAGCGGTGATCAGCGTCCGCCCGGGCCGCTACGACGAGAACCTGGTCATCACCAAGATGGTGACCATCACCGCCGAGGAGGCCCGCGGCAGCGTGCGCCTCTCCCCGCGCCGCGGCGCCGTCGTCCAGGTCGTCGCCGAGGCCGTTCAGCTCACCGGCCTGGTCCTGCAGGGCCAGGACGAGGAGCTGCCCACCGTCGACGTCCCGCGTGGCCAGGCCGCCCTCCAGGACTGCGAGGTCGCCGGCAACTCCTGGACCGCCGTGCTCACCCGTGGCCAGGGCTCCCTGGCCATGCGTGGCTGCCGGGTCGTCAACCCCGCCGGCGCCGGCATCGTCGAGACCTCCACCGGCACCAGCGTCATCGAGGACTGCGTCATCGAACACCTCGGCAGCTCCGCCGTGGTGATCGGCGAGAACGCCAACCCCGTCGTGCGCAACTGCGTCCTGCGCGACGCGCGCGGCAACGGCGTGTGCGCCAACGGCGAGGGCCGCGGCTCCATCGAGGACTGCGAGATCTCCGCCACCGACAAGCCCGGTATCGCCCTGGAGGAGCACAGCACAACCCGGGTGCTGCGCACCACCGTGCGCGACGTCGCCATCGGCGTCTACCTCAGCTCCGCCGCCCAGGTCCTGCTGGAGGACTGCACCCTGGAGAGCACCCGGGGCCACGGGCTGGTCCTGGCCGGCGGCACCGACCCCCTGGTGCGCCGCTGCCGCACCACCCGCACCAAGGGCCACGGCATCCACGTCACCACCCGCTCCCGGGGCCGTTTCGAGGAGTGCGCGGTCGCCGACGCCCAGGGCACCGGCATCCTCGTCGACGAGTCCGCCGGCCCGGTCCTGACCCGTACCACCGTCACCGACGGCGCCGGCGACGCCGTCGAACTCACCGGCGAGAGCGCCGCCGAGTTCGACCGCCTGGAGGTGCGCGGCGCCGCCGGCACCGGCGTCCTGGTACGCGACGGCGCCAACCCGCTGCTGCGCCGCGTGGACGTCGCCGAGGTCGGCGGCCACGGTGTGGAGGTGCTGCGCGAGGGCCGCGGCCGCCTGGAGTCCTGCGTGCTGGGCACGGGCGGGCGGGCCGCCCTGCGGGTCGCCGACGGCGGCAACACCCAGATCGGCGGCACCACCGTGCGCGGCGCCGCCACCGGCGCCGGGGCGGCGGTCAACGGCGTCGAGATCGGCCCCGGCGGCGTCGCCTCGCTGCGCGACTGCGACATCGCCGACTGCGGCGGCGACGGCCTGCTGGTCGAGGACGGCGGCGAAGTCACCGCCGCCCGCACCCGCGTCCACGGCAACCGCCGCCACGGCGTCCTGCTCGCCCCCGGCGCCCGGGCCGCGCTGACCGGCTGCGAACTCACCGAGAACGCCCACGACGGACTGCGCGTGGACTCCGAGGAACCGGTGCGCGTCACCGGCTGCACCGTCACCGGCAACCGCGGCTCCGGACTGCGCCAGACCAGGCCCAGCACCCGCCTGGCCGTCCAGGACCTGACCAGCCGCGACAACGCCCACGCCGACAGCCACGGCAGCGCCGCCGCCCACCCCGGCGCGGCCGCCACCCCCGGCACCCGCCCCGCCGCCACCCCGCCCGCCTCCGACGACCCGGACCCCACCGGGGCGCAGCCCGCCGTCACCCAGGCGCCGCCACCCGAGCCCGAGGGCCCGCAGGCCGCCCTGCAGGCCCTGGTGGGTCTGGAGGGCGTCAAGGAACAGGTCGCCACCCTGGTCAACCTCAACAAGCTGGCCCGGCGGCGCGAACTCGCCGGGATGCCCGCCCTCCCGATGGGCCGGCACCTGATCTTCGCCGGGCCGCCCGGCACCGGGAAGACCACCGTCGCCCGCCTCTACGGCGGCATCCTGGCCGAACTCGGGGTGCTGCGCAGCGGACACCTGACCGAGGTGGCCCGCGCCGACCTGGTCGCCTCCATCGTCGGCGGCACCGCCATCAAGACCACCGAGGTGTTCAACGAGGCTCTCGGCGGCGTGCTGTTCGTCGACGAGGCGTACACCCTGTCCGCCGGATCCGGCGGCACCGGTCCGGACTTCGGCCGGGAGGCGATCGACACCCTGGTCAAGCTGATGGAGGACCACCGCGACGACATCGTGGTGATCGTCGCCGGCTACTCCGAGGAGATGCGCGAGTTCCTCTCCTCCAACCCGGGCCTGGCCTCCCGGTTCAGCCGTACCGTGGAGTTCCGCAACTACTCGCCGCAGGAACTGGTCACCATCGTCGAACGGGCCGCCGCCGCCCACGGCTTCGAACTCGCCGAGGCCACCGTCGAGGCGCTCGCGACGCACTTCACCCGTATGCCCAAGGGCGCCGACTTCGGCAACGGCCGCGCGGCCCGCAAGGTCTTCGAGGAGATGGTCGACCGCCAGGCCTCCCGGCTCGCCGCCCTGGCCGAGGTCACCGACGCCGACCTGCCGCTGCTGCTGCCCGAGGACCTCGGCGCCGAAGCCGTCCGCGCCAACGGCCCCGGCCCCGGTACGGACGGCCGCGGCGAACTCCTGGAGCGGCTGCGCGCGATGGTGGGCTTGAGCGCCGCCAAGGAACAGGTCGAGAACCTGGTCAACCTGATCACCCAGGCCCGCCGCCGCGAGGAGGCCGGCCTGCCCGCCGCCCGGATCAGCCACCACCTCGTCTTCGCCGGCCCGCCCGGCACCGGCAAGACCACCGTCGCCCGCCTCTACGGCGCCCTGCTCGCCGAACTCGGCGTCCTGCCCACCGGCCAGCTCGTCGAGACCGCCCGCGCCGACCTGGTCGGGCGCTACATCGGCCACACCGCTCAGCTCACCAAGGAAGCCTTCGAACGCGCCCGCGGCGGCGTGCTGTTCGTCGACGAGGCCTACACCCTCACTCCGCGCGGCGGCGCCGCCTCCGGGGACTTCGGCCAGGAAGCCGTCGACACCCTGATGAAGCTGATGGAGGACCACCGCGACGAGGTGGTGGTGATCGTCGCCGGCTACCAGGAGGAGATGCGGTCCTTCCTCGCCTCCAACCCCGGCCTCGCCTCGCGCTTCCCCCAGCAGATCGCCTTCGACCACTACAGCGCCGACGAACTCGTCACCATCGTCAGCCGCCAGGCCGAGGAGGCCGGCTACCTCTGCGCCCCCGAGACCCTCACCGCGCTGGCGCGGCTGTGCGAGGCCGTCCCCCGGGACCGCAACTTCGGCAACGGTCGCTTCGCCCGGCAGACCCTGGAGGCGATGATGACCCGTCAGGCCGGGCGCCTGGCCCGCCTGGAGGTCGGCGACGTGTCCGAACTGAGCCTGCTGCTGCCCCAGGACGTCCCCGCCCTGCTCCAGGGGAGCGCGGTGTGAACGCCCGCCGGACCGTTGCCCTCGCCGCCGCCCTGTGCACCCTCGGCACCGGGGCCCTGCCCGCTTCGGCGGCGGGCGGCGACCCGTCGGCGCTTCCCGTCATCGGCCAGAGCCGCCCGGCCGCCCGCGCCGGCGACTGCCTCAAAGCCTCCGACAAGGGCACCGACCGCACCCCCTGGGCCCAGGCCTTCCTGCGCCCCGAAGCCGCCTGGCCGCTCAGCCGCGGCGCCGGGGTGACCGTCGCCGTCGTCGGCTCCGGCGTCGACCCCGCCTCCGGGGTCCTGGGCGAACGCCTGCTGCCCGGCCCGCGCGAGTACGGCACCGGCGACTCCACCCGCGACTGCGTCGGCCACGGGACCTTCCTCGCCGGACTGATCGCCGCCCGCCACCAGGACGGCACCGGCTTCGCCGGCCTCGCCCCCGAAGCGCGGATCCTCGCCGTCGCCGTCACCGACGACACCGGCAACACCACCCCCGCCCTGCTCGCCAAGGGCATCCGCGACGCCGCCGACGCCGGCGCCCGGATCATCGCCTCCGCCCTGCCCCTGCCCGCGGGCGACAGCACCCTCGACGATGCGCTGCGCCAGGCCGAGACCAAGGGCGTGCTGGTCGTCGCCCCCGCCACCCCCGACCAGGGCGGCGCCACCCTGCCCTCCGCCCCGCCCCAGGTCCTCACCGTCGCCGCCCTGGCCCCGGGCGGCGGCGCGGCGGCGACGGGGACGGCCTCGGGGACGGGGGCAGGGACAGGGACGGCCTCGGGCACCAGCGTCGGCATCGGCCCCGGCGGTGGTGCCGGCCCGGGAGCCGCCGGTGCCCGGGTCGACCTCACCGCCCCGGGCGAGGCCATGATGAGCACCGGCCCCGCCGGCAAGGGCTACTTCACCGGCAGCGGCCCCAGCTTCGCCACCGCCGTCGTCGCCGGCACCGCTGCCCTGCTCCTCGGCCACCGGCCCGACCTCGACCCGGCCCACCTGCGCGAGCGCCTCGAAGCCACCGCCTACCATCCCGGTACCGCCCTGCCCGACCCCCGTCTGGGCTACGGCACCGTCGACCCCCTCGCCGCCCTCACCGCCACCCCGCCCGCCACCGCCGCCACCCTCCCTGCCCCGCAGGCCACCCTCCTGGTACCCCCGCCCCCCGACCCCGCCCCCGGCGAGGCGGCCACCGTGGCCGTCGCCGTCCTGACCACCGTCACCCTCACCCTCGGCCTCGCCCTGCTGTGCACCGCCGCCCGGCGCCGCGCCTGGCGCCCGGGCCGCTGGCAGGTCTGACGGGGCGCAGCGGGCGTCCGTCCCAGGGCCCGGGCAGGAACAGGCCTCAGGACAACGGGCAGGAAGCGGCGTCGGAGACCGCGTGGACGCTGACGCCGATCCGGCAGTCGCCGACCTTGCCCGGCGTGCCCGAGTCACCTGCCGCCGATGAACCGTTTCCCGCGCGTGCACGCGCTGTTGGGCGGGCGGCGTACGACCAGCCGGTGCTCCGTCGACTGATGCCGGTGACCAGCCACTTCGACCTCTGGTTCGTCACCGGTGCCACGGGGCAGCGGAGTGTGACACGGGTCGGGCCCATGATCTGGCCGCACGACGAGGGGCGCTACGGGGTACGGGACCGGGGCGAGTTGCTCGCGCGCTTCGAGACGCCGGAGGAGGCCGTCGCCTTCGTGGTGGACGTCCTGCCGGAGGGGATCGGGCCGACGCGTTGAAGCGTCGTCCGAGCGGTACCGGCGGCCACACGAGGCGCCTGCGCTCTTGATCTCCAGGACACCGCCCCGGGCCGGATCCGGCTCGTACCGCCGTGCCGCCGGGGTCCGTGCCGCCTCGGGGTTGCGGCCGTGCGCGGTCAGGCGCCGGCCGGGCGGATGCCCTCGGCGACGAGGGCGGCGAGGTCGAGGTAGGCGCGGCGGGTGCGCTGGTGGAGCCTGGTGGGGTCGAACGTGCCGCCGAGGGCGAGGTGTTCGTCGAAGGGCAGCACGAGGGCGGCGCGGGAGCGCTGTCCGAAGTGGGCGACCAGGTCGTCCGCGTTGATCGCCCGGCTCTTGGCCCGTACGCCGGAGATCAGGGTGACGCTGCGCCGCGCCAGCTCCTGGTAGCCGTTGGCGCACAGCCAGTCCAGGGTGGTGTCGGCGCCGCTGGCGCCGTCGACGCTGGTGGTGGCGGTGATGACGAGCTGGTCGGCGAGGTCGAGCACCGCGCCCATGGAGCCGTGCAGCAGGCCGGTGCCGCAGTCGGCGAGGACGATCGGGTACTGGCGGCTGAGCAGCTCGACCAGCCGCCGGTAGTCCTCGCCGTCGAAGGCGTCGGCGACGGTGGGGTCGGCGTCGTTGGCCAGGACCTCCAGCCCGCTGGGGGTCAGCGAGGTGAAGCGGCGGATGTCCATGTAGCCGGTGATCGAGGGCGCGGCCGCGAGCAGGTCCTGGACGGTCGCCGGGCTCTCGCGGCGGATGCGCCGGCTCAGGGTGCCGGTGTCCGGGTTGGCGTCGACGGCGACGACCTTGTCGGACCGGGTCTCGGCGAGGACGGAGCCGAGCCCGAGCGTCGCGGAGGTCTTGCCGACGCCGCCCTTGAGGCCGATGACCGCGATCCGGAAGGAGCGGTGCAGCGGGGTGCGGATGACGGCCGCCAGCCGTTCCCGCTCGCGCTGCTCGCCTCGGCCCAGGCCCAGCCCGGCGGCCAGCAGCCGGGGGCGCCGGCCGGTGGTAACGGGCGACAGCGAGGCGGCAACGGTCGGTGCCGTGGGCGCACCGGGTGCCGGCGTGGCGGCGACGGGCAGCGGCAGCGGCACCGGCACGGGGGCCGGTAGCGGTGGGGCGTACGACGGGGGAGGCGGCGCCAGGAGGGCGGGCGCGGCGGACGCGGGCCTGGCCTGCGGGGGGATGAGCACCGTGCCCAGGGAGTCCAGGGGCCGTCGCCAGTCGGGCTCGGCGGGCGGGGCCGGGGGAAGGAGCCCGTAGTCGGGGGAGAGGTCCCGTTCCGGGCCGTGCCCCAGCCGCCGCACCTGCTCGATGACCATGTGGTCCGCCGCCACGTTCCGCCTCCTGTCGCCACGCCGGCACCCCGCCGGTGCCGTACGTGATCCCCCACCTGGCACAACGGCCCGGGAGGGCGGCACCGTTCACCGCCGGACGCGGCGGGGCGGTCAGGGCAGCGGGAGTCCGTTCGCGGTCGCGACCAGGGCGGGCAGGTCGCGCATGACGTCGAAGGTGCGGGCGCCGGGACCGGTCAGCCAGTGGGCGGGGGTGAGGCCGCCGTGGAAGCCGAGCGAGCGCATGCCGGCCGCGCGGGCGGCGGCGATTCCGTACTTGCTGTCCTCGACCACCAGGCAGGCCTCGGGTGCGACGCCCATGGTGGCGGTGGCGTGCAGGAACAGGTCCGGCGCGGGCTTGCCGTGCGCGACGTCCTCCGCGCCGAAGATCCGCCCCTCGAAACGCGCCGGCAACCCGGTCTGCCCCAGGGTGCGGCGCAGCCGCTCGTGGCTGCTGGAGGAGGCGACGCAGTCACGCATCCCCGCTTCCGCCAGCACCTCCAGTGCCCGCACGACGCCGTCCACGGGGACCAGTTCGGTGGCGAACGCCTCGTCGAACAGGTGCTGGAACGCCTGCTCCCAGCCGGGCTCCAGCGGTACGCTCGCGTGCGCCTGGACCTCGGCGCTCATGTAGGCGTGGCTGCGTCCGACGAAGCGCTCCACGATCTCGGCCTCGGACAGCGGCCAGCCGACCGCGGCGGTCACCCGGGCGTCGATCTTCACCGCCAGGCGCTCGCTGTCGAGGAGGACGCCGTCGCAGTCGAAGATCACCAGCTCGATGGATATGGGCATGGCGGTCACCCTAGGGCCCGTCTTGCCGATCATTCCCGGGTCCGCGGCGTTGGGGCACGCACCTCGCCGCGTTGTCGTCGGTCGCCAACGGCCCCCAGCCTCCGGCCGGGAGGTGCCCCCACCGCAGTGGCTCCGCCCCCAGCCTTCGGCCGGGAGGTGCCCCCACCGCAGTGGCTCCGCCCCCAGCCTTCGGCCGGGGAGCCGCGGCCTGATCCGAGCTGATCGACAAGACGGGCCCCAGGCCATCGATGATCATCAAGGCGTTTGCTTGCGCCGCCGTCGCCGCTACCGGGAGGCCTGCACGGCCAGGCCGATGCTGTCGATGTGAAGGTCCACGACGACCTCGTCGCCTTCCTCCCGGCCGCGTTCGGAGATCGCCAGGCCGATCAGCGCCAGTTCCCCGGCGTCGCCCCGCAGGGCGTACTGCTCGTGGGTCTCCTCGCCGACGTCCCCCAGCTCGTCGCGGTCCCAGGCCGCGACCGCGGCGCGCGCCAGGTCCTTGGGCAGGCGCACCGTGAGTGTGGGGTACTGGGTGTCCAGGCGCGCCCCGATGGCCGCCAGCACCTTCGAGTCCGCGCGGTACCGGTCGTACTGGTCCTGATCGTCCATGCCGTGAGGGTACTGACGGTCCCTCGTACTGTCGCCCGCTTTCCCGGCGGTCGGCCGCCTGCGAGCGGGGCCCGCGCCGGCCCGACTCCCGGTCCGGGGCGGGGCGTCAGTGGTCCTCGGTGAGCAGGACGGACGGTGAGCCAGTGGCGCATCGCGGCCCGGGTGGGGCCGGACAGGCTGACCGTCGATGTGGCGGGCGTGGTACATGGGTTGCGGTGCTGGGGGAGGAGGGTGAGGCGGATCGTACCGCTGTGCAGATCGAGGTCGTTCCTGCGCAGGGCGCAGAGTTCTCCGGCGCGGCAGCCGGTGTCCAGCACGGTGCCGGTGATCGCGAGGATCCGGCTGCGGGACTCGGACCGGCCGGGGTGGGCTGAGTGTTCCAGGTGGTCGAGCAGGATGCTGCGCGGGCGGGCGGCGACCACAGGCCGGAGCTCGACCTGTGGCGGGTTGCGGTCCGGGAGCGTGACGGTGATGCCGGCTCGGGCGCCGAGGATACGGAGGCAGTCCTTGCGGACGCGCATGGAGGCGGGCGAGGCCTGGCCCGGTCGTGCGGCGGGCTTGCGCCGCAGCAGGCCTCGCTCGGCGGCTCCGAGGTAGCCGGCGAGGGTGTCCGGCGCGAAGAGTAGGGCGAGTGAGTCGGCGGCTGTGGGCACGATCGCGCCCCGTTCCAGGGCGGTGCGCAGCTCACCGGCGACCCAGCGCAGTTACTTCGCCCGAGATGTGCCGGTCGGCGGTTCGCAGGCACGCTTGACGAGGGTGTCCAGTGCCTCGACTGAGGGTGCTGCTGTCGTCGGGGCGTTCGCCATGGCGTCACCCTGGCGCCGTGTCGGGGGTCAGCAGAACGTCAGCATCGGACGGGATGGAGACCGCACACGATGGCCCCGAGGACCCTGGCCCGCGGCATGGGCACCTTCTTCAAGACCTGCGAGCACCCGCAGGCGCGGTGGTCGAAGTGCCCGCACGACTACAAGATCCGCTTCCGCAACGCCGCCGGGAGGCAGACCGAGGAGTCCGGCTTCGCCACCCAGGACAAGGCGATCGACCGGCTCACCGAGATCTACCGGGCGAAGCGCGAGAACCCCTGGAGCCAGAGCAAGGCCGAGCGCAACCGCAAGTACGGCGCGATGAACTTCGGCACGTACACCGAGGAGTGGAAGGCCGGCCAGCGCGCGCTCGCTCCGGCGTCGCTGAGGCACCTCGACTCCCTGCTGCAGCACCACCTCTACCCCGCCTTCCACAGCCGCCGGATGGCCACCTTCGACCACAAGGTCGTCGATGCCTTCATCCGGACCATGGAGTGCAACGGCGTCGGCCTGGCCACCCAGGCCAACGCCTTCGACAAGCTCAAGTCGATCCTGCTCGACGCCCACCGCCTCGGCCTCTACCCGGAGAACCCGCTCGACGGGGTCAGCCGCCGACTTCCAGACCACCTACGCGGGCGGCTTCTTCACCGCGCGTCAGCACAAGGCACTGCTGGCCGACCCTGGCCTGCAGGTCTTCGACCACGACCAGGCCCTCCTGGCCTGCAACTACGATCCAGCGAAAGCGCTTTGCGCTGCCGACCGGCACGGCACCGGCAAGAGGTCCCAGGCCACGCCGAGCCACAACCGCTGCCAGATAGGATGCGCGAACATCTCCCGCACCGACAGCCACGTTCACCGGATCCGCGAGGAGATCAGCCGCATCGACGAGGAACTCGCCGCAGACCTGACGCCCCTGCCCATCCGCCAACGACTCCGGCAGCGATGAGCCGAACTCGAACAGATCGCGGTCGATCACCACGTCACTGCCACCCGACCATTCCCGGCACCGGAGAGCCAGCCGTGACCGAGACCCAGGCGTCAGCCCGGCCCGCCGTCTTCGACACGGCGGATATCGCCGCTGTCGTCGACATTGTGGCCGCCCACAGCACCGCCAGCGCGGGATCGCTCAACCCGGAAGACACGCAGGAGATCCAGCAGATCGCACAGGTGATGGTCCGCCTCCTGATCGGCCTCCCGCTGCACTCCGGCGGCCAGTTGACGGTTAAGTCCCTGGCCGTCGAGGCCGGGCTGAGACGCAACAAGCTCACCCACAAGCACACCGGCCTGAAGGACCTGTTCTATGCGCTGGTCAAGGCCCAGGACCGCCGCCCGAAGATCGCGGACCGGCTGCAGGAGGAGAACACCGCCCTCAAGCGGAAACTCAAGAGGGCCCATTCCGCCCGGGACCAGCTCTCCGAACTCGTCGGCCAGTACGCCAGAATCATCCACGTCCTGGAAGTCGAGAACCACCAGTTGCGCGAACAGCAGCAGCCCGGGGGCGTCGTGCTGCCGTTCCACAATCGGGAGTAAGGCACACGGCCAGGAACGACTCCCGCCCGCTCGTTGGCCTCCAACGAGCGGGCGGGAGATGGAACCCGGACCTACGAGGCGTCCTCGGCGTCCGTGGCGCCGCCGCCGCACATCGCCTGCCGGTACAGGGCCGTGAGCGCGCCGTCGATGGGGTGGGGCTGGAGCCGGCCGGAGGCGTCCGGCTTGTTCCACCGCTGGAGGTTGATCGCGACGGACATCTGGCGCCTGCCGTCGGCCCGGATCAGGGAGATCGTCCCGGCGCCCCAGGCCGAGCCGTCCTTGCCCCAGAAGGTGCCACAGCCGACGTCGACCTTGACCAGGCCGAGGCCGAACTGGATCGTGGAGCCGTCCAGGTCCACGACCGGGCCGGTGCGCTGCATTTCCGTCAGGGACGACGGGCTGACGATCCTGCCGTCGAGCACTTGGGCGAAGAAGCGGTCGAGGTCGGCCATGGTCGACACCAGTCCGGCCGACACGCCCACCCAGGAGCCGTCGTAGACGCTGTAGTCGCGCGGCGGGTCGATCTTCCCGAAGAAGGACTCGTACATCCGCGGGTGCGGTCCCTCGATGTACGGCGTGGTCGGGAACCCGGTGTGGCGCAGGCCGGCGCGTTCGATGACGTTGCGAGTGATGTACTCCTGGGCCGGGACGCCGCTCACATGCTCCAGGAGCTCCCCGAGCAGAAGGTAGTTGGTGTTGGAGTACACGCCCTTGGCAGCGCCGGGTTCGGTGGCGGGCGGCGCGTCGAGCCCGAGCCTGATCAGCTCGGCCGGTTCGAAGTGCCGGAACCGGTTGTCGTCGATGCTCTGCGGCGACATCTCCGGCACGTGCGGGTACTTCACCATGGACGGGAACGCGTAGGGGATGTAGTCGGCGATGCCGCTGGTGTGGTTGAGCAGCATCCGCACCGTGATATTCCGGCCGCGGTCGCCCGGTACGAGGTGCGGCAGGTAGTCGCCGATCGGCGCGTCCAGCCGGATCCGGCCCTGCTCGACCTGCTGCATGATCGCGGCGGCGGTGAAGGTCTTGGTGACGCTGCCGACGCGCTGGCGCATGCCGGGCCGGACGGGCCGGCCGGTGTCGAGGTCCGCGACGCCGGAGGCGCCGCGCCAGGTCCCGTCCGCGTCGCGGACCTCCGCGAACACCCCCGGAACGCCCGCCTGGTGGACCGCGTCCAGGGCAGCCTGGAGCTTCTCGGTGTCGAGACCGGTCGACTGGGCGGCGCCTGCCTCGGGTGTGGGCGCCGCTGCCACGGTGCCCGCGCAGATACAGAGCGCGGCCGCGCTCGCGGCCAGGGCGAGTCGGGTCTTCATGACGTTCTCCCTCTCGTGGGTTGAAGGTGTTGAAGGTCGGGACGGGACGCCCGGCTCAACCGGCCAGGGCGCGGCGCAGGGCGGCGCCGAGTTCGGCGTTCTGCCGCTGGGAGATCTCGGCGGACACGATCGCCTGCGAGCCGTGGAAGGTGCCCGGCCACTGGTGCAGTTCGACGGACACGCCCGCCTGCAGCAGCCGGAGCGCGTAGCCGAGATTCTCGTCGCGGTTGGGACACAGTTCGGCGGTGGCGATGTAGGCCGGCGGCAGACCGGACAGGTCCTCGGCCCGGGCCGGGGCCGCGTGCGGCGTGGCCGGCCGGCCGCCCAGGTAGTGCCGCCAGGACGCGGCGGACTTGTTGCGGTTGAACCAGGGCGTGTCGGTGAAGTTCCGGGCCGACCAGGTCTCCTGCCGGTCGTCGAGCCCGGGCTGGTTGAGCAGTTGGAAACGGATCGCCGGCCCCCGCTCGTCCCGCGCCCGCAGCGTCACGGCGGCCGCGAGCCCGCCCCCGGCGCTGTGGCCGCCGACGGCGATCCGCTCCGGGTCGATGCCGAGGGCGGCCGCATGCTCGGCCGTCCAGCGCAGGACGGCGTAGGCGTCGTCCAGAGCGGCCGGGAACGGGTGCTCGGGGGCCAGCCGGTAGCCCACCGAGATCACCGTCACGCCGGAGCCGTTCGCGATCAGGGTGGCCCAGGGATGCTCGGTGTCCAGATCGCCTATGACGAACCCGCCGCCGTGCAGCCAGATTAGGGCGGCCTGGCCGCGCTTCACCGGGTGGGCCCGGCGCGGCCGGTAGATCCGTACCGGCACGGCCGGGTCGGCGGGAACCGTACGGTCCTCGACGTCCAGGTCCGTGGTGTCTGGTGCCGGTACTGCGGCGGCCAGTTCGGAGAACCTGCCGCGGGCGGCGACCGGGTCGGCCAGGTCGGTTCGGGGGAACAGCGGGATGAACGCCTCGAGTTCGGGATCCATGACGACCATCCTGGCGACCGCCTCCGCGCGGGTCAGCCGCCAACTGTCGCGCGTCCCGTGCCGATCGTGCGCCGATCGGCGCACCTGCCACCGTAACGGTCCTTCTATCCTGCTGGCATGGAGGCACTGGCCGTACGGCTGTCGGGGCTCGATCCGTACGTCGACGGGGCGATCCGCATCGTCACGTTCTACGACACGCTGATGCGCCGCCGGGTCGACCTGCCCGCGCTCGCGCGGGCCTCGGCGGGCCTGGCCGAGTGCGTCGCCGGGATCCGGCTGCACGGCACGGGCGAGAGCACCCGCGTCTCACCCCACGGGACGGAGGCGTCCGGCCCGCCGGCACCCGCGTCCAGTGCCGTGCCGATCACCCTCGACGAGGAGGAGGTCGGCACGGTGTGGCTGGAACGCCTCGGCCCGCCGGGCTCGTTGGACGACGTCCTCCTCGACCGGCTCGCCATCGCCGCCGCGGCGGCCGTCGAACGGTACGGCCCGGCCCGCACCACCATGGCCGACCCGGCGCTGGTCGAGCTCGCCATCAGCGCCGACAGCGACGAGGCCGCCAGAGCACGGGCGCTGCGGCTGCTGGGCTTCGCCCCTGGGCCGCTCAGCGTGGTTGCTGTGCGCTCACCGCTGCCGCTCGACCGAATTGGGCTGCTGATTTGCCCGGCACACCCGGTGAAGGCGGCACCGCTCGCCGACGTGGGCGTCATCCTGGCCACCACCGTGGAGTTGGCCGGGCTGCCTGCCGGAGTCCGCGCGGGCCTCGGCATGCCTGGGAGCCCCGACCGGTCCTGGCGGCAGGCCAGAACTGCTCTGCGCTTCACCACCGGGCGCGAACCAGCCGTCCAATACAGCGACTTGGGTGCACTGGCGCTGCTCGCAGAGGTGCCGCCGGAGAGCTTGCGCGACAACGCCGACATCGCCGCCATCGCCCGGATCGCCGACAGCCCGGAGAGCCTGGACACCCTGGACACCTACTGCGCCAGCGGCTCCCTGCGCCGCGCCGCAGAGCTGCTCCACCTGCACCACAGCAGCGTCGCCCGCAGACTCGACCAGATCGCCAAGACCCTGGGAATTGATCTCACCGACCCCACCGGCCTGACCCGGGCCAAGCTCGCCCTCACCGCCTGGCGGCTCCTCGGCGACTGACCCTGGAGACACCCGCGCCCGCTCGTTGGGGGCCAACGAGCAGAAGGGGAGGGGAGGTTTAAGCCCTGCCTCCGTGAACATCATGCCAAGCACAACACGCTCGAACTTGCCACAGAAAACGAGCGGCTGGAGCCGGAGATCACCCGCAAGGACTTCGACGCGATGATCGCCAACCCGACTTGGACCCACCACCCCGACACCGACGCCGCCCGGGTGGCCCTTGGCTTCGACGGCACCTTCGCCGGCATCTACCTGGACTAACGAGCTCTGACGCAGCACAGGTGGCGCTGAGGAGGACGCTCTGTGCCAAGGACCGGGCGCCCAACCGTCGGACATACAGGGTGGCGACGGCTTCGATTTAGAGAACCCGCACGGTGGTTACTCAAGCTGCGCGTGAGCAACTGCGGGCGACCTCCTGGACCACTTCGCGGTTGCGGGCTGCGCCCCGACGCCGCGGCCGGTGGCGGCCGGTGGCGGCCGGCGGCGGATCGATGGGGTAGCGGCGGTCGAGTTCGGCGGCGACGCGCGCGGCCTCTCGGGGTCGACCTAGCACAGGACTCATCCGAGCCAATCGTCGGCGACGCCCGACTCGTCCGACAGCAGCCGGCCGCCGGGCATGAGCTCGGCGAGCAACTGCCAGCGACCCCCCCCTCGTCCTCGTCGGCGAAGGCGGCCCGCAGGCCCTTCGCCAAGTCGGTAAGCATTGACCGCACTTCATGCCCGGACGTGCCGGCGTCGATCTCGGCGAGTCGCGGTGCACTGGTCAGATAGCCGCCGATGGCCTGCGAGTGGTGGCGCTCGTCCTACGCGGGCGGGTGATCGGACACCACCTCGACCGTGTCACCGGTCGGCAGCAGCTCGACCCGCACGTACGCGTCAGCCTCGACCCGGTAGAGGTTGGCCGTGGCCCGCAGGTGCAACCGCGCCGTCAGATCCCGCCGCAGGGCCGCGAGGTCCTCCTGCCGGGCCGCAGTAACCGACGCTACCCGGGCACCCCCGGCGAACGCCACCTCCTCCTCCGCTGCGATCTTCGACACGGCCGAACTGCTGCGCCCGATCCCGGCAGCGATCGCGTTGCGGGACAAGCCGTCGGTGCGCAGGCGGCGGACGCGATCACGGTCGTCATCGCTGATGGGGGGCGTGCATGCCTAACCCCCCGAACCATATAAATTATTACTTTTGAATCGAAGATCGTCTCTTGATTTGGGGATCGTAAGCATGGGCATCGGGCTGGAATTTAAACTTACCAGAAGGAATTTTCCGCGATCTGCCTTTGATTTCAAAGCTCCAGGCGCTGCTGTCTGATCTGAATCTAGGGGTGGGTTCCTCTGATGATCTTGGAACCTCGATTGGCACCCACTTTGGGTGTCTTCCGGACCTTGGCTCACTGCCAGACTGGTGGGGGAGCGGCGCCGCCCATCACTCGATAGCGAGAGAAGGGTGCTCTGTGGGAGAGATTCAGCGGCGGCGGGGTAGCGCGCCGTCCGGGGGAGGTTGGACGCCGGCTGAGGTGATCGAGTTGACTCGATCGGCTCTGGCGGCCGGCGTGATGGTCGTCATCCTCGTGAGGCATCCGCAGCTCGATGCAGCGGCAATGACTCTGCTGGGTACCGGCTTTGCCGCGATTGCGGTTCCGGTGCGGCGGGGCGGGCGACGGTAGGAGTGACTGCGGCCCGCCATCGGGGGGAGGATGGCGGGCTGCGGGCCTGTGGCGTTTCCGGGTGCACTGGAAGCGCCTCCAACTCTAGTAGGGCTTGGTCAGGTCGGCGCGACGGTGGCGTGTCCTGGGGAGTAGGTGGCGCGTTGTTGAGGTGTGACACCTGGGGAGATGGCCGAGGTCCGGGAGGACCTGGAGGCGTTCACGGCGGAGTTGTTCGAAGCGTTCACGCGTGCTGACCAGCGGCGTTGGGGGCAGGCGTATGTGCGTGGGCTGCTCCTGGACGGCAAGCGGAAGTCGGTGGAGCCGATGGCCGCACGGCTCGGAGAGGACGGAAACCGGCAGGCTCTCGCGCACTTCGTCACGACGAGCCCCTGGGATCCGGCGCATGTCCGGGCCCGCTTGTCCTGGAGGATGCAGGAGGCCATCGATCCGACCGTGCTGATCATCGACGACACGGGGTTCCTCAAGGACGGCGACGCGTCGGCGTGTGTGTCGCGGCAGTACACCGGAACCGCGGGCAAGGTCACCAACTGCCAGGTGGGCGTCTCGCTCCACCTGGCCCGTGACCACGCCTCGGCACCGGTCAACTGGCGATTGTTCCTCCCCTCGTCCTGGGACCCCGAATCGGCGAAGGCGGACCCGGACAAGGTCGCCCGCCGCGACCGGTGCGGCATCCCCGCAGGCCTGGGCCACGTGGAGAAGTGGCAGCTGGCCCTGGACATGATCGACGAGACCCGGTGCTGGGGTGTCCACGTCCCGCTCGCCATCGCCGACGCCGGATACGGCGATGCCGCGGCCTTCCGCCTCGGCCTCCAGCAACGCGGCCTGCACTACGTGTTGGGGATCTCCACCACGCCGACCGCGCACCCCGCCGAAGCCCGGCCCGTCACGCCCGCCTACAGCGGCACCGGCCGGCCGCCGGTGGCGAAGTACCCGGACAAGGCCCGCAGCGTGAAGGACCTGGTCATCGCTGCCGGGCCAAAAGCGGCCAGGCCGGTGTCGTGCTGGGAGGGGTCGCGCCCCGGCAGGACGAAGACCGGCTTCAAGCGGATGTACTCGCGCTTCGTGGCGCTGCGGATCCGCCCTGCCGGACGCGAGATCCGCGATGCCACCGAGGGAGTGGAACTGGCCGAGTGCTGGCTGCTGGCCGAATGGCCCGCCAAGGAAGCCGAGCCGGTCCAGTTCTGGCTCTCGAACCTGCCCGCCGACACCGCGCTGACCACCCTGGTCCGACTGGCCAAGCTCCGCTGGCGGATCGAGCACGACTACCGGGAGATGAAACAGGCCCTCGGCCTGGCCCACTTCGAGGGCTGCACGTTCACCGGCTGGCACCACCACGTCACGCTCGTCTCCCTCGCCCACGCTTTCTGCACCCTGCGCCGACTGGCCACCGCCCCAAAAGATGTGGGGCCGGCCTGAGCCTCTACCAAGTCGTCCGCGAGCTCCAGCTCCTCCTGGCGACCTGGGTCGGCGCCTGCCCCACCTGCCACCGCGACATACCCACGCGAAAACAGACCTGACCAAGCCCTACTAGGGGGACGGCCACCGCCGCGACCGACAGCGCACCGCCGAACCGGGCCCACAGCAGCTCCGAGGGGGGCTGCGGCCGCCGGCGCACCGGCGGCACAGGAATCGAGTGAGGGTCTTCAGGGAGTGCGCACCAGTGCCCCGACCGCGGTCGCCGCGGTCTGTTCGATGAGCGCGATGCCGGCCTCCCGCGTGGGTTGATCGTCGGTGAGTACGACGACGAGCAGCGTGTGTCCCGCACGTTCGACGATGCCCATGCTGTTGACGACCCACAGCTGAGATGCCCCGTCAGGAAGCCAGCCGTTCTTGAGCACGGGCAGGTCACCGGGCGTTCCTGCCGCGCCGACGCCCCAGTTCTGCCCGGCGGTCACGGCGCGCATGAGGGCCCGCACGTACGACCGGGACGCGGCGTTCAAGGGGGAGTCCTGCGTGAACATGGCCTTCAGGAGGGAGATTTGGTCGCGGGCGGTGGTCCGGGTCAGTCCCCAGGGCCCCTTTTGACCAGCGTGTGCCGGGGTGAGGCCGAGTCGGGCGTTGGCCGCGTCCAGGCCCTGGCGTCTGCCGATGTCGATCCAGAGTTTCTGCGCCGCGTCGTTGTCGCTGAAGCGGATCATGTCGGAGGCCAGCTGTCGCTGAGCAGGGCTGAGCTGGCCTCCGCGGTCCTGTGCCTGCAGCAGCAGGGCGGCCAGGATGTCGACTTTGACGATGCTCGCGGAGATGAAGGCCTCGGTGGTCGAACCGTAGGCGGCCGAGCGGCCCGAGGTGAGGTCCTCGACGGCGAGGGCGTACCGGCCGTGGTGCGCCCCGAGCCCGTCGAGCGCGAGGCGCACGGCCTGCTCCGGCGTTGTCGTACTCACGACGGCGAGTTCTGGCCCGGAAAGCGTGCCTGGCGCTGAAGCGGTCGACGTCGACAGCGGGTCGGGAGGGGTGCCCTCGGTCGCTCCCGAGGCCGGGATCAGGACGCGAGCCACCAGGGCGGCGCCCACCAGCACGGGTATGACGAAGGCTGTTCGATGCTTCATATGGGCACTCGCTTTCCGATGTCCGGGCATGCGGATATCACCTGGGGCCCTGTCAGGGCGTGGAAGGGTTGCCGGACACGCCGCCGTGCGCGCCGGGTCCGGTGTCGTCCGCCTCAGCGGAGGCTGGTGCGGCTCACCCGCCGCAGGAGCCGGCGATCTTCGCGTTCTCGTCGATCTCGATCGGGAAGGTGTGCGGGCCGCCGAGGTTCACGGTCCATCCGTGGGTGAGGGTCGCGGACGAGGGGTCGTCGGCGAGCCAGAAAGGGGGGCTGGTGAAGGAGCAGATGCCGGCGGTCGGGCCTTGCTCGGAGCGAAGGGTTTCGGTCACGAACTGTTTCCCGAGCTTCGCCATCGCCGTGGAGTCACCGGACTTGGCGGCCGCCACCAGCCCGCCGTAGAAGCCGGAAACCGTGGGGTCGTCCCCCTTGGTGTCCCCGGGGGTCGTTACGCAGGTCAGGTCGGTCACCTTCCCCGTGGCCCTGTCGAAGCTCAGGGAGGGAGTCCGGTCGAGCCGCTCGGTCCCCTGGTACAGCAGGACCTCACCCGACACCAGCACGCCGTCGACCAAGGCGCCGCAGGTCACACCGTGGGAGTCAGTGCCCCAGATCCGTTGGTACGTGGACTTGTCGGCGAACAGCGCTGCCACCTCTGCCGGATCCACCTCGGAGCGGGTGGCCGGATTCTGGTAGCGCAGGGCGGAGAGGAACAGGGCGGCCGTGGTCCGGGCCGGGCCGGCGGGGGAGGCCGGTGCCGATGCCGTGGGCGAGGACGGCTTGGTGGATGCGGGTGAAGGAGGCGTGTCGGTACTCGACGCGGTCGACGCCTGGGCGGGCAGCGAGGCGCGGTCATGATCCGTTTGTGACACGAAGCCGGCGCCCAGGGCCAGGATCACCACGGCCGCCGCCGCACCGGTCCGCAGGCGCCGGCGGCGCCGCCGTACCGACCCGATGAGGTCATCGACGTCGTAGCTGCCCGGCGGTTCCTGCCGTGAACGGTCGAGCATGGCTGCGGCCAGCTCCTCCTCCAGATCGTAGTCCTTCATACCGTCCCTCCCGAACGTGTGTGGAGTACCTGTGCGTCGACGGTCGACCGGAGTTTCGACAGGCCCCGGGCCGCCTGAGACCGGACCGAGCTTGCCGAGATGTTCATCAAGTGGCCGATCTCCGTGTCGTCGAGATCCTCGAAGTACCGCAGCACCAGTACGGTGCGCATGCCGATCGGCAGGGACTGCAGCTCGCGCATCAGCTGGTCGCGGACCACGAGGCCCTTGTACGGATCGACGTACCCGGCCCCGATGCCGTCGTCCAGGGGCACTTCCGCACGTCCGCGCAGCTTGCGCCAGCGGTCGTTGGCGAGATTCACCAGGATCCGGCGTGCGTAGGCCTCCGGTGAGTCGGCGGAGCGAACCCGGCGCCAGTGTCGACAGACCTGTTCCAGCGTGGACTGCATCAGATCGTCGGCCACATGACGCTCGCCGGTGAGCAGCAGCGCGGTCCTGAAGAGGGCCGACGACCGCGCATGCACGAATGCCGTGAAGGCAGGGACGTCAGCGGTTCGCATGGTCACCCGGCTCGCGACTCTTGAGCATCTTCGCCTTTCCCGAAGCCCCCTTGGCTCCCCCGCCCAACCTGACGAAGCCCGGCTCGCGGCTGCTGCACGCGATCTTCGGTCGTGACCCAAGCGTTATCTCGGGTGCGGGGTCTCGCGGGGCCTCGTTGACGGCACGCACGTGGCCGCCTACGTGCCCGCACCGCTGACCGAGCGGTGGGCGGGCCGGGACGGGCTGGTGGTGCACACCGCGAACGGGCCGTCCGGCGCACGCAGTCGGAGCAGGGTGTGGTCCAGGTGGTCGCGGTGCCACGTGGAGGGGCCCGCGTGGCCGGCCTCGGCGGTGGTGAGCTGTTGCCAGGCCGGCCACAAGGTGTGGAGGCGGGCGACGGCGTCCGGGTGCTCGTGCCACTTCGCGCACCACGGGCGGGTGGAGCCGATCTCCCGGCCGTGGACGGGCAGCAGGATGTGGGTGACCCAGAAGGGGAGCTCGGCCAGTTCGGTGGCGTACTGGGCGCCGCCCACGGTGTGGTGCTCGTGCGGCCGGTTGGTGAACTCCCCGAACAGCCTTGCCCGTTCGGGGAGTTCACGCCTTCGCTCAGTGCCGACGCGAGTACGGTGTGAGTGTGGCCGCCGGGGGGCGGCGGTAAGGGAGGGGCGACATGGGGCAGTTGGCGCGGGTGCCGTTGGAAGGCGGGGGTTCGATTCTCGTCGAGGCGGTGGATGGGGCGGCCGGGCCGGTGAAGGCGGGCCGGGTCGGTGACGCGGTCCGGGATCTTCCGGCGAGTCTGGGTCGGCGCTGGAGCCGGTGACCGACATGGCGCGCACGGTGCTGCGGCGGTTGCGGGATGCGGGGCCGGCCGAGGTGGAGGTGGAGTTCGGGGTCGATCTCGCCACGGAGGCCGGGGTGGTGATCACCAAGACCTCGGCCAACTGCCATCTGACGGTGCGCATGGTGTGGCGCAGGGACGAGGCCGATGCTCCCGCAGACGACGCTCCCGTGGCCAACGACGAGCCGACGGCCTGATCGGATGGCCGTAGAGCCGGTGGTGCGGGGCGGAGCGGCCGGTGGCGTGCCGGCGGCCGTCGCGCAGGTCCGCGACGGGGCCGGGCTGGTGGTGGGTGCGGGCTTCCTGGTCGCCGAGGACCTGGTAGTGACGTGCGCGCACGTCCTGGCGGACGGCGGCTACGGACCCGGTGCGGCGGTGACGCTGGTCTTCCCGCACGCGCCCGGTGCCCCGACGGTCACCGGCCGGGTGCTGGAGGCCGCGTGGCGCGAGCCGTACGAGCAGGACGTCGCGCTGGTGCGGCTGGAGCGCGCGGCGGGGGTGGCGCCGTTGTCGCTGGGGTCGGCGGCGGGCTGCCGCGGGCACCGGGTGCGCTCGTTCGGGTTCCCCGTGCAGGCTCCGCCGGGCGGGCACTTCGGGTTCGCCACGGCGGCCGATCTGCTGCCGGCCGCCGACAGCGCGGGTGAGCTGCTGCAACTGACCGACGCCAACGACCTGACGCAGGGGTTCAGCGGCGGGCCGGTGCTGGACGAGGTCACCGGCCTGGTGGTGGGGATGCTCACCGCGATCACCGCGCCGGACGGCCACGACCGGGGCCTGGGCATCGCCTACGTCACCCCGACCGCGGTGCTGCGGGAGGCGTGGCCCGCCCTCGGAGAGGGCGATGTGTCGCCCTACCGCGCGCTGGAACCCTTCACCGCCGAGCACGCCCGCTGGTTCCGGGGCCGCGAAGAGGCGGTGCGCCAGGTTCTGGCGGTCCTGGCGGGCGGGCGGCGGGTGGTGCTGCTCCTCGGCCCGTCCGGTTCGGGGAAGTCCTCCCTGGTCCAGGCGGGGGTGCTGCCGGCGCTGGCCGCGGGGCGGCTGCCGGGCAGTGACCGCTGGCTGCCCGTGGTCGTGCGGCCGGGCTCGGACCTGCCGGCCGCCCTCGCGCGGGCGGGCCTGCCCGGGGCCGCGGCCGAAGGCGTCGGGGCGGACGTCACCGGCGGGGCGGACGCCTTCGGCGGCGTGGCCGATGCAGCCGCTGAACCCCGTGTCGTGCTGATCGTCGATCAGTTCGAGGAACTCCTCGCCTCCTCCGCCGGGCCCCAGGACCTCCAGGCGCTCGCCCGGATCGCCGCCGTGATCCGCTCCGACGCGGCTGTCAGCGTGGTCCTCGTGATGCGCGACGACTTCTACTCCCGCCTGTCCGCGCTTGCCCCGGAACTGCTGGACGCCGCGCTGCAGGCGAGGGGCGTCCTCAACATCCCCGCCACCCTCACCGCCGCGGACCTGGACGCGATCGTCACCGGCCCCGCCCGCGACCTGGACACGCAGTTCGACCCGGGCCTCGCGGAGCGGATCATCGCCGACGTCCTGGCCCTGCACCCCCGCACCGCCGGCACCTCCGAGGCCCCCGTCACCGTCCTGCCACTGCTCGAAGTCGCCCTCACCCGGCTGTGGGAACGCCGCCTGGAGCACGACGGCCGCCTCACCCACGACGCCTACCGCCGCATCGGCGCCGTCACCGGCGCCCTCGCCGACTGGTGCGACACCGCCCTGCGCGAACTCACCACCCAGCAGCGGCACATCGCCCGCAGGATACTGACAGCCCTGGTACGGCCCGCCGACGAGTCCCTAAACGTCCCGGCGGTGCGCCAGCAGCTCCAGCTCGGCGAGCTGCGCGAGCTGGCCGCCGACGATGCCGCGCCCGGCGCGCTGCGGGCCGTCGACGAGGTCCTGGCTGTGCTCTCCCGGCACCGCATCGTCACCACCGACCGGATACGCGAGGACGCGCGGCCGGACGGACCGGAGGGGACCGCGGTGGCCGAGCTGGTCCACGACGCGCTCATCCGCGACTGGGACACCCTGCGCGGATGGGTCGAACAGGACCTGCGCTTCCACGACTGGCTCCACCGCGCCCGCGCCCAGCACGCCCGCTGGCAGGAACGCCGCGACCCCCAGGACCTGCCCTCCGGAACCCTCCTCGCGGAGGGCACCGACTGGTCGGGCCGCCGCAGACTGCCCGGCGGCCTCGACGACTTCCTGAAAGCCGGACGCGACCGCCAGCAGGCCGCCGCCCGGCGCAGTCGGCGCCTCAACACGGTCCTGGCCGCCGCTCTCGCCCTCGCCCTGATCGCCTCGGGGGTGGCGTTCTGGCAGCGGCAGACAGCGATCACCGCCCAGCATGTCGCGCAGTCCCGGCAGCTTGCCGCGCAGTCCGCCTCCCTGATCAGTACGGACCCCGAGCTCGCCGCCCTCCTCGCGGTGGCCGCCTACCGCACCAGCCCCACCGTGGAGGCCGCCGCCGCCCTCCGCGACGGCGCGCGCCTGCCCCTGCGCTATCGCCTCACCGGCCACACCGGTCCCGTGAATTCGGTGGTGTTCAGTCCGGACGGACACACCCTGGCTACCAGTAGCAACACCACGGTGCGGTTGTGGGACGTGGTCACCGGCAAGACCACCGCCACCCTATCGATTGGCCCTGTCCGGCGGATCATGTGACTGCTTCGTTCCTGGATGATTATTTCTGCTCGTGGGGCGGGGCGATCTGACAAACGATGAGTGGTGCGACTGGCGCCTCAGCTACCGAAATCAGGTTGTCGAGGAGGGCGTTGGATCGATCACCGCAAGGTGATCAACGGGATCCTGTTTCGAATACGCACAGGCGTCCCGTGGCGGGACCTGCCCTCGCGGTTCGGGAACTGGAAAACCGTCTACGAGCGCCACCGCCGTTGGTCGGCGGACGGCACGTGGGAAGACATCTACCAGGCTGTTCTGACCGACGCCGACGCCCAGGGGCGAGTCGACTGGAGCATGGTCAGCGTGGACTCCACCTCGTGCCGGGCCCACCAGCACGCTGCCGGAGCATCGCGCAGGCCCCCACGGATCCCCAAGCGGAGATCAACGCCCCGGCAGCACCGTCCCGACGAAGGGCTCGGGCGCTCCAGGGGCGGCTTGACGTGCAAGATCCACCTTGCCGGGGAAGGCGGCCTTCGTCCACTGGCCCTGCTGATCACGCCGGGCCAGTGGGGCGACAGCCCGCAGCTGATTACCGTCCTGGAGCGCATCCGGGTCAAGCGCACCAACGGCGGCTATCCGCGCACGCGACCCGATCACCTCGGGGGCGATAAGGCCTACAGCTCCCGTCGCAACCGCCGCTACCTGCGCGGGCGCCAGATCAAGCACACCATCCCCGAGCCAAAGGATCAGCGAGCCAACCGCCGGCGCCGCGGCAGCAGAGGAGGCCGACCCACGGGCTTCGACAAGCAGATGTACAAGCGCCGCAACGAAGTGGAGCGCACGATCAACCGCCTCAAGGGCTTCCGCGCGGTGGGTGAGGTCGACTCGGGGCGCCCTGCTGGTGTTTCCACCAGTGGGTTTCCCCGAGCCGGCTCCCGAACCCGGCGTGCCCGTCTCCGGGCACCGGGCTCTCCACAAGTCCCGTTCAGGGTCGTTCAGATGCTCATGCCACAGTGGGCCACGGGCTCGGGATGATCGTTCCCCGGTATCGGTATCTGGTCGTGCTTACCTTCGCCGGGTTGAACAGTTCTCCCTCCTCCGTGGCGGGCCACCAGCCACCGTCGCAGAAGCGGCGGCGGAGCTGCTTCCATGTGATCCCGGGGTGCTTGCGTCGTATCCAGCGGACTACCCGCATCCACGTGTAGTGGGCGAGATAGCAGAAGGCGACGTTCGAAACCCCTGGGCGGAAGTACGCGCACCAACCCCGCAGCATCGCCACACCTACGCCGCAGACATTCGGCGTGGCCTCCCCACCGATAAGTCGAGTCGGCTTCGGAGTCGACCGCCAGCGTGCCGACGGTCGTGCACTGCGTCCGGCCCAGATCCGCCAGGTTGGAGCCGGTGTCGTAATTACGGGGCGTCAAGCACTGGTTCCTCGCGTACACCTTCCCGTCTCGCTAGCCGGACCCAAACCGTCTGGCAGTGCCAGTCCGTCCCGACGTTGTCAGGGTTGCTTACCGCCCGCCTCGGCATCCCCCGAGACGAACTGCCCCCAGATTCAGTCGGATTGCTGCGACAACCCGACGGTGATGGTCTCTCACCTCACTCGACTCCATAGCGCCTCGTGGCGCACCGACACGCTACGACAAGCGTGCCTACGTCTTCCACGGCACCGTCACCGTGGCGGCGATCCAACTGTGGCTGCGCTCCTGAGCGAGTCTCAGTACGGGGACTCGGCCAGGAGCAGCGTGTTGAGGGTGGCGTAGTCGAATCCGCCCTCCAGCGTGGTCGTCGTACCTTGCTCCAGCAGTTCGCGGGCGGCCCGGCGGGCCAGGCCGTACGCTGCCTCGGCGATGGAGGATCCCGCGCTGATGCGGGCGGCTCCCGCCTTGGCGAGCTCGGACACCGGGAGTGCACCGGGGCCGGCCAGGACGTTCACCGGAAGGGGTTGAGAGCTCACGAGTGTTCTGACTGTTCTGGCGTCCGGTGCGCCGAGGACGAAGATGCCGTCCGCGCCGGCTGTCGCATAGGCACGGGCGCGGGTGAGGGTTTCGTCCAGCCAGGCTGTGCGGTCACCGGGCGGCAAGCGGTGCGTGTCGATGCGGGCGTTGATGAACAGCGGGATGCCGGTCTCGTCCGCGGCCCGGCGGGCGGCTGAGATCCGTTCGACTTGCTCGGCGACCGGACGCAGGGTGTCCTCCAGGTTGATGCCCACGGCTCCGGCCGCGAGGACGCCTCGGACGGTCTCGGCCACGCCGGGCGCATCGGTTGCGTAGCCGCGTTCGATGTCGGCGGTGACCGGTACGTCAACAGTGGCCGTGATCCGCGCGATCGCGCCAAGCGCCTGGTCGCGGGTCATGTGCTCGCCGTCGCCGTGCCCGAGTGACCAGGCGACCCCAGCACTTGTGGTCGCGATCGCAGCAGCACCCGCGTCCGCCACTACACGGGCGGAAGCACCGTCCCACGCATTGGGCAGGACCATCGGCGTACCTGGTACATGCAGGGAACGGAACAGCTGCGCCACATCAAGAAGTGTTGCCATGAGCAACATTGCACCATGAAGGTCAGATGGACGATCGCGACCCACACTCTGTTGACGTCATGATCCGCCGGACAGGGCCTAGCGGGCTGAATGTCCGCGCCACGGCGAATGCAGGCGCCGTCGGCGGTTCCGTGTCTGAGGCCTTTACAGTCCCGCCTCGCGCGCGGATGGGGAACCGGTCGGTGGTCACGATGATCCCGGTGGAGGCCGTCGCATTCACCATCAAACCTGGAGAGGACGACATCTGCGACCTGGTCGCGGTGGTACTCCGCCCTGCTTGTTGCCCCTGGACAGTCTCACGCCGAACCGCGCGCCCGCTCAGAGGCTGACTACGGACCAGCCGTCGCGCGCCAGGGCTTCGAGGTGCGGATTCGCGCGGCTCTCGTGGACGGCGAGCGCGAGGAGGTGCTTGGCGCGCGTGGCCGCTACGAAGGTGGTCATCGCGGCGTGCCGGCCCGTGGCATTGAGTTCGCCGACGGGAGTCTCTCCGGTGATCACGGGGAGCAGGCTGCCGAGATCGTGGCTCCTCCCATGCTTGGTGGCGCATTCGAGGACGAGGGTCGCGCAGTGCGTCTCCCCCTTCGCGCTCGCGACGGTAGCTGTGAGCATCGGGGGCAGGGATTCTTCCGAGGCTGGTGACAGTGGCGCGTGGGACAGCCAGAAGGTATAGGTGGCCATGTCCACCGGGACGGGTGAGCCGACGCGCAGCGGCCGCAGGTACGTCGCGCGCAGACGCTCGCGGGCTTCGCCGTCGAGCACGGTGTCGCCAGCACGCACCCTGACGGACATGCGGTGGGGCACATCCGGGTCGAACGGTTCTGCCCGCAGAGTCACGGTCAGTCGGGGCGCCTCTCCTGGAAGCGAGGTCAGGAACTCGCCGAAGGAGCCGAGCTCCTGATTTTCGAGGCCTTCGAACGTACAGCTGATCTGCAGGTAGTCGGCTCTGCTGGCGGCACCGTAGTGGAGGTCGTCCGCTGTGATGCGGGTGAAGTCGGCGCTCGACGTCAGGCAAAGCCGGATCGCGTCGACCACGGCGCTCTTGCCACTGTCGTTCTCTCCGACCAGAACTGTGAGGCCGGGCTGAAGAGCGAGGTCCAGAGCCGTAGCGGTGGCGGGGCTGCTCCCATGAGCCACGCCCGCGGCCCGATACCGGTAAAGGTTCCGGGTGCGCGCTCAGAAGAGTGCGTCCTGGCGCGGGGCGGTGAGAGCGGCAATCGTGGGGTTGAACACGCCAAGGAGCATGAACGTCCTCGGGCGGGCGGCGATGTTACCGACGAAGAAGTGCGTGGCCCGATCGGGCGTGACCATTCTGGTGGCCGCCGCCGCGCTCATGGGACAGGTCCGCACTGCCATCCACGCCACCGTCGGCGCCCCGCCGGAACAGGTCCTCGCCCGCACCAACCGCGTCCTGGCCGACCTGGAGAGCGACCTGCTCGTCTCCTGCCTGTACGTGCACCTCGACCTGGCGCGCCACCGGGCCGTACTGGCCAGCGCCAGCCACCCCCGCCCCTCCTGTACCAGCCCGGCCTCCCGCCCCGGGCCGTCCGCCTCGACCCCGGCCCCCTGCTCGGCATCCAGACCAGCACCGGCTACCCCACCACCATTCAGCCCCTCGCCCCGGCCACCACCCTCGCCCTCTACACCGACGGGCTCCTCGAAACCCCCGACACCGACCCCGAACAGGCCGCCGACGACCTCGCCCACTACCTCGCCGCACACGGCCACCAAGCTCTGGACGGCCTCCTCGACACACTCCTGCAGTACGCACGCCCCGCCGCCCTCTATACCGACGACATCGCCCTCCTCCTCCTGCGCGTCGCCCCCGAGCAGTTGGAGAACGGAGTCACTGGGACGCAGCGACCGGTTTATGGACAGGGCGGAGGACTTGGCGGACCAGGCCAACGGCGCTCTGGGCACCGGGACCCGAAGTCCGAGGACATGGAGCAGAAGACGCCGGGAGGAGCCGGACCGCGCGATGAAGCAGAGCCAGGAGACGTCCGAGATTGACCTCGACGACGACCAGAACTGACACAGTGCCGCAGATCGGCCCCTGGCGGTCACAGGACCGCCAGGGGCTTCTCCGGGCGGGGCCCGAACAGTCACGGGGATCGGAACGCTGGAACCGGTGGAGGGCGGTTTCTAGTGGTCGTTGCAACACGTGGCGGTTGTTTAGGCCGCGAGGAGTTTAGCTAGACGCTCGGCTGGGGTTTCCCAGCCGAGCGTTTTGCGTGGGCGGCGATTGATCTGGTCGGCGACGGCGGCCAGGTGCTCGGGGGTGTGGACCGACAGGTCGGTGCCCTTGGGGAAGTACTGCCGCAGCAGGCCGTTCGTGTTCTCGTTGGAGCCGCAGCCCGTAATCAGCTGACCTTGGACAGGTGACCTTGACCGATTGACAGGTGAGTTTGACTGCTGGGCTGAAGAAGACGGCTCGTTCGGGGGATCGGTGTCAGCGGCGCCTGAGAGCGTACTGATCATGAAACGATCCGACGATCTCCTGGCAGGACTGGACGACATCGGCTGGGCGGCCTTGGGGCATGCCTACGGCAGCGCCGAGGACGTACCCGGCCAACTCCGTGCGGTGTGCGGGCCCGACGAGGAGGCCCGGGAGAGCGCCTTCCGCAGCCTGTTCAGCAACATCTTCCACCAGGGCAGCCGGTACTCGGCCTCTCCGTACGCCGTGCCGTTCCTCGCCCGGATCGCCGTCGCAGGCCCGGCCGGCACCCGAGCCGACGCCCTGCTACTGCTGACCCGTCTGGCCGTCGACTGGCACGACGAGTACGACCTCCCGCTCGGCATCGACACCGCCGCGTGGCGCGCCGCGGCCATCAGCCCCGAAGAGAATCTGCGTTGGTACGACGAGCAGATCGGCGCCGAGACCGACGAGGAACGGCTGAAGAACCTGCGCGAGGGACGGGCGTACTGCGTGGCGGGGCACCCCGTCGACGCCCGCGAGGGCGCACTGCGTTCCTACGACGCGGTCCGCGAGCAGCTCCCTGCTCTGCTCGAACTGCTTGGCGACCCGGACACGGAGATCCGCACCAAGACCGCGTACCTTCTCGGCTGGTTCCCCGAGGAGGCCGACACCACCCTGCCCCCGTTGCTGGCCTGCCTCGACAGCGAGCGGAACCCGGTATGCGCCGCCACGGTCCTCGTCGCGGTCGGGCTGCTCGCCGACCACGACCCGGACGGCCGGCTCCGACGTCACCTTGACCACGGGCACCCCCTGCTGCGGTGGGCCGCTGCCACCGCCCTGGTCCGCCTGCTGGCCGCGCGCCCGACCGCCGCGCTCGGCCTGCCGTCGGCGGAGCGCATCGCAGCCGAGCTGGCCGCCTTCGGCGCCGGACCGGCCCCTGCGCCCGCCACCGCCCACCATGCGGGCGACCTGCACAGCTACACCGTCCGCAGCCTGATGTGCCTGATGGGCGCCGCCGAGGATCCGGACGGGGTCCTTCTGGAGATCGTCCGCGCTCTGCCCCGTGTCGAGGAGACCGGAGTCGTGCCCCGCCCGCTGGCGGTCCGCGCCGGGGATCTGCTGGAGGCCCTGTTTGAACCTGCGGACACCGCACCGGTGTTCGCCGGGCTCTCCCCCGGGCGCCGAGAACTGCTGAGCGTCCTGGCCGCGCTGTTGACCGCCGCGGACTTCCAGTCCTGCCCGTTCGGCTCCGACCTTTACGAGCGGTTCACTCGGTACGGCCTTCCCGGTACCCGCCCCGCCCTACGCGCCTACGTCGGACTGCCCACCGATGACGAGGACCCCAGCGCCCCCCTCCCCGACCCCTGGGAATCATTCCGCAATGGCAGGCTGATGAGCGAGAGACGCGGTGCGGAGTAGAGGAAGTCGCGGGCGTCGGGCAGGTCCGGTGCCCAGCCGTAGCGGGCCGTGCGACGCGTGGTCGGATGTGGCATGGCACTCCTGTCGGATCGGTCTGTCAGCGCGCGATCGGTGACCGGGCGCGGGTGTACCGTCTGTATCCAGACCATGCCGAGGTCAACCGCTCTCGGACACGCATCCCTCGGGCAGGTCAGTACCGACCGCCGCGCGGTCGCAGACCGGAGAACCTCCGAGTGCTCGACGTGGACGTGCTCGTGATCCCCGGCAGCGCCGAACTCCACGAGCGGGTCCGGACTTGGCGGGAGCGCCTGAACTCAGAATTTCATGGTCCGAATATCGGGGCCGATGAAGAACTTCGCGATCGCGATCAGCACGGCCAACTGGGCCAGTACGTAGGCGATCTGCGCGGAGAAGCCGCGGAGCTGGTAGATCGAGAGCAGCAGTCCGAAGCGGCTGGGCCACAGACGCCGCTCGGCGCGGAAGGTGTCCGCGTCCATGGCGAGGCTGGTGAGGGTCAGCACCAGGAGCATCTGGCAGATGGCGATGGCCCAGTTGCCGAGTGGCTGGTCGGTGAGGAGGTTGCCCAGGATGCCCAGGACGATCAGCAGGGTGTAGACGGCGGTCAGGCTCAGGGCGCGTGTCGGACCGCGGCGGCCGGGCAGCAGGCGCCAGAGCGCTCCCAGCACCAGGCCCGCGCCTGCCGCGGTGAGCTCCCAGAGCAAGAACTGCCGGATCATCTCGGGTGCCCCGAAGGAGTCCTGCGCGGTGTGCATCCACTGAGTTTGCTCCCCCTGGTAAAAGAACCAGAGGATGAGGAGAGTGCCGGGAAGGCCGAAGGCGGCCGCCAGCAGGGCGGCCCTGCGGGCGTTCTCCCACCACCTGGCATGCGGGCCCCAACTCAGGGCGATGTCCATGACCGTGAACTGGCCGGGCAGCCAGGGCCGTGCCGTGTTGGTGGTTCTGGTCGGCGACCGCCAGCGGTGCAGCCCGCTCAGCTCCCGTTCGACCGCGTGCCGTTCCTTCTCCGCCGCATGTCTGCTCGCGGCTCCCTCGCTCTTCCCCGGCTCCATGTCGCGGAGCTCGTCGGTCAGCTCCCGGTAGCGGCGTGCACGCGCGATGAGGTCGGAGTGGCCCGCCTCCGTGATCGCTTCGCTCAGCCTCGGAGTGTCCCCGCTTCCCTCAAGGTGTTGGGCCAGAACCGCCCACCGCTTCCCGACCGCCAACAGGGCGTAGAACGCGGCGATGTCCAGGACGAGCCAGAGGACAGCCCCGGCCTGGCTGCCTGCGTACGAGCCCTGGCGGTAGGCGACCACGACGGCGAAGAACACGGCGAGCAGGAGGCAGTCCAACCTGGTGGGATCCGCGCACGGCACGGGGAACGCCAAGTCCCTGGCCCGTAGCAGGGCCACGATGGCGATGCCGGTCACCACCCAGGTCCCGGCGACGCACCATACGGGAACCTGGATGGTGTAGGACACCAGATGCTCGCTCAGGAAGGCGCGGTGCAGCCAACCGTACTCCTGCACGGTGCGGTCGCTCAGCCAGCTGGCCCGCTCCCACCCGCGGTCCTGGGTCCACCACTCCCATCCCAGCAGAAGGACGGTGATCACGGCCAGGACCGACCCGAGGCGGCGCAGCCGCCAGGGTGACGCCGGTGTCCGGATCAGTCCGCCCTCACACGCGAGCCGCCGGATCCACAGGGCCAGGCCGGCCAGCCACAGCCACAGGAGCGCCGCGGTCATGGCCACCAGCGGGGCGAAGCTGTGGACGGACCCGGTTCCGGGGGAGGAGATCTTCTGGGGAAGGCCGAACAGGGACGGCCAGCCGGCTACCAGGCCGCCGACCGCCGCCACCAGCGAGGCGGCCAGCAGCACCGACCTCTTCGGACGGGCGGTGGCCGTCAACGCCCAGCCGACCAGAACCCCGATCAGGATCCTCCAACGGTCCTGACCGAGGAGTGTGTACTGCGGTGGCAGGAACGTCAGGCTGATGACGGCGCTGACCAGACCCCACTGCAGCAGGACCGTGCTGCTGCGGATCTCGAGCCCGGTGGCCTCGATGTGGGCCGGCCGGCGACGGGCTCGTAGAGCGGCCAGCGCGACGATGGCGGACATGACCACCCACCAGGCGGCCATCCCGATCTTGTTGCTGACGAGAAATGCGCTCTTGCCGCTCACCGCCGCCCATGCGCGTTGCCACGGGGGAGCCACCCGAATCGTCAGCAAGGAGCTCGCCTCCTGAGGCCGGACAGGGTCGCCCCACCGCATGGTCCCGTGGCCGGCGGTCGAGGGTTCGGGCGCCATGCTGGATGCCTCCAGGCCGCCCAGATCGACCACGACCGAGTCCCAACCGGCCCCTGCCAGAGCCGTCGGCGGAACGAGGGACAGCTTCCACTGGCCCGGGTGCACATCGACTTCCCACGGCCCGACGCGGAACATGCCGGGTTGGTCGAACCAGAAGATCGTCGGGTACTCGACCTCGACCCAGTCAGGTTCGACGCTCACCGCCGGATTGGACGAACGCCACTCGCGTGCGCGCAGGTACTGTTGCGGGGGCCGCCCCGTCTCCTGCTCGTCGCGCAGGAGACAGCGCATCGCATCGCGGTAGGCAACAGAACTCTTCTGCAGCAGCAGGCCCTCGGCGTACTCCCAGGACCGGGGTACGCGGACGGTCATGACTCCCCTGCCCTCGACCGTGTTGTGGGCGTGGTTGGCGAGTCTGAGTTCGACGTTCACACGGGCCCCGGTCAACTGCTCCGCATGACAGCTGCTCGCGAACGGGGAATCCGCTCGGGCGGGCTGTCCGCCCCAGAGAAGCAGGAAAGCCAGCAACGGCACGGCGCACAGTCCCCACCGGTACGGCGCGGCGCGGGGGACTCTTGTGTTGCGACCGTGCGACGGTGGCGAGGTGTTCGTGTTCACCTCACCGCCGTCCTCGTTCTTCAACGCGCGGTGCTCCTGCTTCCCGGGCACCCGCTGATCGGACTGCACTGCAGGATCACCTGGTAGGCGTGGCTCTCGACCTCACCGCTGCCGCGTCCGGTCTTCACGAACCGCCACTGCGAGGGCTTGGTGTGACCGGTCGCGTCCGCCTTGTCGACCCGGATCTGGAGCGTGCGTGCCGCGAGGTCATGGGTCTCGACCAGGACCTCGTCGCCCGCGACCGGAAAGTGCTCGTGCAGCAGGCACAGGCCGAAACGGTCGAGATTCCCGTGCTTTTCCAGCACATCCACGAGATCGCGCACGAACTGACTGTCCTGCGGACCCAGTCCCTTGGCTTCCTCGAACTTCGGAAGCGGCTGCCCGGGAGCGGTCTCCGGATTTCCCATGAATTGTTCCTCGATGTCATCTGAGTGGATTTCGGAAGCTTAGGTTCGAGAGCGAACGGCTGCAAGCCGACACCCCGGAGCGATGCCGGCAACCCGGCGGCCCCTACTCCGGGCGGCCGAATAACGGGTGCCGGCCGGTTGCCGTGGCAAGGTGCTGCACAGCTGGGAGGCGTCCGACGAGCCGCACTTCTCGCAGGGGGCGCGAGCACCAGGCCGACGGCGGCGTGGTCCGCGGTGAGCGGCCCCGGTATGCCGGCATCCACACTCGTCGGGGTCGAGCGTGGATGCCGGTGAAGCGTTCGACTGTTCAGATGTGCCGGTCCCGTGGGCCGGGCGGTCGGAGCGTTGCGGTCACCAGTGGTGCCAGTGACCGGGGGAGTCGATGACGGTGGGATCGGTGGCGGTGGCGGTGCCGTCGCCGCCTCCGCTGACGGTGGCGGTGTTGGTGAGGGTGCCGGTGGCGGTGCGGGCGACGCGGACCCGCAGGGTGATGGGCGGGTAGGTATTGCCGGGGTTGAGGACGTCGCTGCGGGTGCAGGTCAGGGTCCTCTGGACGCAGCGCCATCCGCTGCCGCTGATGTTGACGGCGGTGAGCCCGGCCGGGAGGGTGTCGTGAACGGTGACCGTGGTGCCGTCCGTGGGGACGGTCCCTTTGTTGCCGACGGTGATGGTGTAGGTGCCCTGGTGAAGTTCCACCCTGGGGCTGGACACCTGGAGACTGGGACATGTGAGCCCGGAGGAAGCAGTTTCAGGTGGGAAGCAACGGCAACATGAGTAAGCGGTACACGGCGGAGTTCAAGAGGGACGCGGTCGCGCTCGTCCGGTCTTCTCCGCACCGGAACGTCACTGAGATCGCCCGGGAGCTGGGGGTCAGCCCGGAGGGGCTGCGGGGCTGGGTCAAGCAGGACCGTACCGATCGGGGCGAGGGCCGGCCCGGTGACCTGACCAGCCCCGAGCGCGAGGAGCTCGCCCGACTTCGTCGGCAGAACCTCGAGCAGCAGAAGACGATCGAGATCCTGCGCAAGGCGGCCGCCTATTTCGCGGCCGAGACGAATCGGTGAGGATTCGTAAGGAAATTACTGCTGATTTCGGGTTACTGACTTCGGCTTGTCAGGGTGAACCTTCGCGAAGTCCCTGATGGCTCTGGAGCGGTGGTTGTATCCGGTGGTGTGTGAGATATGCGGATGGGGGCGGGCTGACCGCCGCGGGACGTGAGCGTCGGGAAGTGGTACGGATCCAGGCGGTCGAGCTGTTCGAGCAGGGAGTCAAACCGCCGGAAGTCGCGCGACGACTGCGGGTGAGCCCGAAGTCGGCGTACCAGTGGCACCAGTTGTGGCGGGATGGCGGGGTCGAGGCTCTGGCCTCTCGCGGCCCGAGCGGGTCGCGGTGCCGTCTGTCCCCACGCTGTCTGGAGAAACTGGCCGTGTATCTGGAGCAGGGCCCGGCCGCGCATGGCTGGGTGGAGGACCAGGTGTGGACCGCAGCGAGGGTGGCGACGCTGATCGGCCGGAAGTTCCACGTCTCCTACAGCGTCTCGGGTGCCACGAGGCTGATGCACCGGCTCGGCTTCAGCCCGCAGGTCCCCGCGCGGCGGGTGGCCGAGCGTGACGAGCAGGCCGTGACCGTGTGGAAGGAGGCGACCTGGGCGGAGGTAAAACTGCGCGGGCGGCCTGCGGGGGCTACATCTGCTTCGAGGACGAGGCAGGATTCACCCGCCGTCCGCCCAAAGGACGCACCTGGGGCCGGCGAGGCCGCACCCCTGTCGTGACGGTCAGCGGCCGCCGCTCGGGACGCCTGTCGGTGGCCGGCCTGATCGCCATGCGGCCCGGTTCCCGCACCCGGCTGTGCCACCGCCTGCGCTCCCACCCCGCGGGCAGAGGCAAGCGCCGCAGCATGGGCGAGCGCGACTTCATCGCACTGATCGACGGCGTGCACCAGCTGGTCAAGGCACCGATCGTGCTGGTCTGGGACCGCCTGAACACCCACGTCTCCCACGCCATGCGCGACTTGATCGCCGAGCGTGCGTGGCTGACGGTGTTCCTGCTTCCCGCCTACTCGCCCGACCTCAACCCCGTGGAGTGGGTCTGGGCACACGTCAAGCGCAGCCTGGCCAACCTCGCCGTGGTCGCCCTCGACCGACTCGAGGCCCTCGTCCGCAACCGGCTCAAACGCCTCCAGTACCGGCCCGACCTCCTCGACGGCTTCATAGCCGGCACCGGCCTGACCCTCGACACTGCAACATCACCCTGACAAGCCGAAGTCAGTAACGCCGCTGCCGAGAGCTTCTTCGCCGTACTGAAGGAGGAGATCGGCACCCGGGTCTGGCCCGACCGCGCCACCGCCCGGGCGGAGGTCTTCTCTTTCATCGAGACCTTCTACAACCGCAGGCGCCTACGCAAACACCCCGAGTGGGGCTACCTCACGCCACTCGAGACCCGCCAGCGGCACCGGCAAGGTCACACCCTCGCAGCGTAGACGGAGAGTGTTCAACCGCAGGGTGGAACTTCACCGGGAAACTACCCCTCTACCCCGGGACCGGCCGGTCTGCGCCTTCGACAGGCCAGGGCCAGGACAGCGGGCGCGGCTCTCTACGGCTGCCCGGTGGGTGGTTCCAGCTCCTCGCTGTCGCCGTCGCTCTGGATGGATGTCGGGCTCCGAGGCTGGCTCCAGTCCCTGGCCCGGCTGCTTGTCGGGCGCCTTCGCGGTGTCCTGTTCGGCGGGCAGCAGGTCGGCTGCGAGCAGGGGCAGGCCGAGCCGGTGGGCGGCCGCCGCACACAGCGCGTCCGGCATCGTCAGGCCGACGCCGGCAGTGGCGGCCTGGGCGGTGAGCTCCAGGGCGAGGGCGGTGTCGGCGGCGAGTGTGGCGCGGTGCTTGGCAGGGCCCGGCTGGTGCACTCCGACGACGGCGAGCTCCGCCAGCACGGCGTCGGCCCGGTCGTGGGGCGCCCGCACGGGCGAGGACGGTGACCAGTTCGGCGACGGCAGGCTCGGGCAGCACGGCCTGGCCGAGCCAGGAGGCCGCCCGGGAGCCGGGTCCGCCAGGCGCTGAAGCACCTGGCCGCCGACCCGTACCACCCGGGCCTGCGCAGCCACCGTTACGCCCTCCTGCCCGGCCACCGCGGCACGGCGGCGTGGACGTCCTACATCGACCAGGGGCGGGGTGCCTGGCAGATCCACTGGGCCTGGAGGCGCGGCGGCCGCGACGGCGGCACGGTCACCGTGCTGCGGGTGGGCCCGCACCTGTAGGCGGGGCGTCGGCGGGCGGGCCAACCGGGGTGGGACAGGCGGTCCCAGCTCTGTCCCACCCCGTGTCTCAGGTGTCCGATTCCACCCGTTTCGCTAGCCTCAGCGCCGGCGGCGCTTGCGTCTCGGCCGCTTCATTGCCATCTGCCTTACAGAACCGGCTTATAGCTTCTTCCCTTGAGGGAGCGTGAAATTGGCCGTGTCAAGCGATAGTCCGCCTAGTCCCGCGATAGCCCCTGCGAGTACGCCGCCGGCGGCTTTGTTGTCAGAGTGATACATCCAGATGCCTGCCAGCACAGCAAGGGCAGCCGGAGCGAGGTAGGCGAAACATCGGACTGCGAAGAGCCAGAATTCTTCCATTTTTGCTTCAGCTTTGGGGTTGACAGACAACCCGAGAAGCCCGGTGGCGAACGCGCCGGCTCCGCTTTCTAGTTCCGGAAGATTCGCAGGCGGATCAATAAGGATGAAATACAACAGACCGTTGATCGCAAAGAAGAAACCGGTCCTGATCCAGACGAGAGGCGCCTCCCCATCTCTTTTGGCGCCGTCGGTTGTCGCGCCGTTCGGACGCTTGGGCTGTGTAGGCACAGCTCTAGATGTACGCCTTTTGCCCCAACCCCGCAGTCTAATACTCCGGCTGTAGATCGTGATCGTGTATGCGAAGGGCGACTGCCAGTAGCCTGCCCGGGTGGCTGAGGTTTGGGATGAGCGGCAGTTGGCCGCC
>NZ_JBICZE010000018.1:0-207050 GCF_043201735.1 Kitasatospora sp. NPDC048286 | reverse complement strand
TCTCCGAAGTGAAACGGTCACCGGTCAGCTGCATGCCGTCACCGGAATCACCGGCGAAACGAATGATCACCCGATCGAGTCTGCGGATCGGCTTGGGCCCGCTCGAAGCAGCGGCCGAGGCCTGCTGCACGGTGCCAGTCATGCTGTTCTCCAGACGTAGCGGATGGGGGTCGGACGGATCCGACGGGTGCCCCGGCCCGGTGGTCGGTCCTCGAAGCGGGTTCGACGACCGGCCCTGGGACCGGTCGGGAGGCGCCCCGGGGGTGTAGGCGCCTCCCGACCGGGTCGGGGGCCGCGGGCCGCTCCGGAAGCGGCCGCGGGGTCAGTTGGCCTTCGCCGGCTCGGCCTTGCGGCCGCTCAGCAGCAGCGCGATGAGCACGAGCAGCACCAGGCAGATGCCACCGAGCACCCACAGGACGGTGTGGAAGGCGCCGTCGTAGGCGTTGACCAGGAGGTCGGTGAAGCTGCCGCGCTGCGCCTCGGCCACGTCGCCGGCCGGGCCGGAGATGTTGCCGCTCGCGACGGTCCCGGCAACGGTGGTCGCGTCACCGGCGCCGGCGTAGCTGGCGATGCTGTCCTGGGTCTTGCCGCTGATGACGGTGGCGAGCAGCGAGCCGTAGATCGCCACGGCGATGGCCTCGCTGCCGAGGCGCATGGTGTTGAGGAAACCGGCGGCCATACCGGCGCGCTCCGGGGCGACGAGCTCCAGGGCCTTGCCGTCGACGAGGCCGGCGGCGAGGGCGTAGCCGGCGCCCACGATCAGCATCGGCAGGGCGACCAGGCCGAGGTTGACGTCGGGCTTGTAGAGCTCCAGGCCGGCGGCGCCGACCACCAGGAAGACCAGGCTCAGGTAGATGATGCCCATCGCGGAGACACCCTTGGCGACGAGCTTCGCGGCCACCAGCGGGAGGACCAGCATCGGGACGGTGAGCATCAGCATGATCGCACCGGCCGTGCCGCTGGAGTAGCCACCGGCGGCGGTGAGGTAGCTGGGCAGGTAGGTCAGCATGGTGACGAAGCCGAAGGAGCCGGCCACCGGCACCAGGCAGAGCGCCATGAAGCGGCGGTTGGTGACGATGCTCAGGTCGAGCATCGGGTGCGACTTGCGCTTCTCCACCGCGGCGAAGACCACGAGGGCGACGATCGTGCCGGCGAACAGGCCGAGCACGCCCGGGCTGGCCCAGCCCCACTGCGAACCCTGCGCGATGCCGGTGGTGAGCAGCAGCATGGCGAGGATGAACAGGGCGGAGCCGACGACGTCGATGCGCGCACCCTCGGTGCGGGTCTCCTGGACGGCGCGGCTCATGGTCGGGACGGCGAGCAGGACCAGGGCCAGCACGATCACGTGCACGGCGAACACCCAGCGCCAGCCGGCGTTCTCGATCAGCGCGCCGGAGAGCGACGGGCCGAAGGAGACGCCGATGCCGGCGACGGTGCCGAAGAGCGCGAACGCCCGGCCGCGGGCGGGGCCCTCGAAGACGGTGGAGAGCATCGCTGCACCGCAGGAGAAGATCGCGGCGCCGCCGATGCCGGCCAGGGCGCGGGCGGCGTCCAGCAGGATCACGTTGCCGGCGAACACGCTGACCAGCGAGGCGACCGCGTAGATCGTGGCGCCGAGGGCGAAGGCGCGGACGCGGCCGATGATGTCGGCGATGGAACCCCAGGCGAGGGTGAAGCAGGCGAACGCCACGTTGAAGGCGTTGACGACCCACTGGAGGGGCACCAGGTTGGCGTCCAGGTCGGAGCCGATGTACGGCAGCGCCACACCGGTGCCGGAGATGGACGTGGGGACGACGAAGACGGCCAGAAGGACGGCGACCAGGATCAGCGTCTGCCGCTGGCGCCCTGACGCCTGGGATCCGGCGTCTTCCCCGACGAGGGGGGATTCGGTCTGTGCAGCCATGGTTGGGGAAGCTCCCGTTCCGGAGGGCTCCGAACCTTAGGTTCGGTTCTTATAGAACCTAAGGCTTACACGGAGCGGAGGTATGATGCAAGTCAAACCTGGCCTACGAGTTGAGGCCACGAGCGACAGGGAGGCGGAGGAGAATGGTCGACGCGGAGGGTCACCCGAGCCGGGACGAGATGGAGCTTCCGACAATCCTGAACGCTCTGTCAGATCCCTTGCGGTACAAGGTCGTCCAGGAGTTCGTGGGGTTGCCGGACGGCACCGAGCGCACCTGTCTGTCCTTCGACCTCGGGGTCTCGAAGTCCACGCTCAGTCACCACTTCCGAATCCTGCGCGAGTCCGGGCTGGTCCTGCAGATCAACCGGGGCAACAGCAGGAAGGCGCACCTGCGACGGGAGGACCTGGAGTCGCGTTTCCCCGGACTGCTGGACCTGATCAGCCAAAACCCGCCACCCGGGCCAGGTCCGGAGCACGACGCCGCCGACGACTCGGACGCCGCAGCACCATCGCGGTCACGATCAGGCCGTCGCGGGCGAGCCATCGGCCCGCCAGCTGGGTCGAGCGGGAGTCCCGCCCGGCCGGCCCCGGAAGCCTGACCCGGGCCCGGAAGGTGCCGCCCCGGGGGTCGACCGTGATCAGCACGTCGTCGAAGCCCAACGGCCCGACCAGCGGGAAGCACGCCTTGTAGACGGACTCCTTGGCGCTGAACAGCAGCCGGTCCCAGCTGACTTCGGGCCGCCGCTCGAACAGGGTGCCGACCCAGGCCCGCTCCGCGGCGAGCGACAGCAGCGGCAGCGCGTCGCTGTTGCTCAGCCGCTGGTTCGGCTCCGCGTCGACGCCGATCGCCAGGATGTCCAGGGAGGGGGCGACGGCCGCGGCGTGGTAGCCGCGGGTGTGGGTCATGCTGCCGGTGAGCCCGCTCGGCCAGAGCGGCTCGCCCGAGCGGCCGCGCAGGATCGGGGCCGGCGGCAGCCCGAGCCGGACCATCGCCTGCCGGGCGCAGTCGCGGCTCGTGGTGAACCTGGCCCGCCGGGCGGTGGCCATCGGGGCGGCCCACCTCTCCTCCTCGGGGAAGAGGGCCGCCTCCTGCGCGGTGTCGAACGATTCGGCGCCGACGACCGGCCCCGGCAGCAGTTCCTCGATCACGGGATGTCACGTCCTTCCTGGCCGGGTCTCATGCGACGCCTCGGAGGATCTCGGTACGCAGCCGCTGGACGTCCCCGGAGGGCTCGACGCCCAGCTCGCGGTTGAGCAGGGTGCGCAGCGACTGGTAGGCCCCGAGCGCCTCGACCCGGCGGCCGGAGGCGTGCAGGGCGCGGATGAGCTGGGCGTGCCGCCACTCGTTGAACGGCTGGGCCGCGACCAGCAGCCGCAGCTCCTCGACGACGTCCCGGTGGCGCCCGCGGTCGAGGTCCGCCTCCAGCCGCTGCTCGATCGCCCGCTCGCGCAACCCGCCCAGTTCCGAGGCGAGTTGCTCGATCACGGCGCCGTGCCGCACGTCGGTGAGCACCGGGCCGCGCCACAGTGCCAGCGCCTGGCCGAAGGTCTCGGCGGCCGCGTCCACCCGGCCGGCGTCCAGCAGCTTGGACCCGTAGGCGCAGCGGAGCCGGAACTCCGTGGCGTCGACGTGCTCCTCGGATATCTCCAGCCGGTAGCCGTACGGCTGGCTGGCGATCTGCGGCTTGCATTCCTCCGCGACCGGGACGGCCGCGAACCACTTCCGCAGGTGGTAAATGTGGGTGCGGACGGTCATGACGGCGGTGGCGGGCTGATTCTCCCCCCACAGTTCATGCGCCATCACGTCGATGTTCACGTCCTCGTTCGCCCGCAGTGCGAGTAGGGCCAGTACTTTTCGCAGTTTGGGTCCCCGAAGTGCGAAGACCCGGTCGGTGAAACGGAATTCCAGTGTGCCCAGCACATCGACACGCATCACGTCCGACATGTATCCCCCGTGGTTCCCGCGCGATGGCGGGATCTCGTCCGGCCCCCCGGCCGACGCTTCAGAAAATATCGGTCCCGCACCGGGGGACTCAATGGATCTGCTCCTCAGGTGCCACCCCGGGTACGTCCAAAGGAACATGCCGGGTGACACACGCGACGCACCCGGGCCCCGCCTGCCAGCAGACGGGGCCCGGGTGCGTCCTCGCGGGAGGGCTTCCCCCGCGGGCACCGTGCGGCTACCAGCGCACCGGCAGCCCGATCGGACGGCGCAGCAGCGCGCCCTCGTCCCAGACCAGGTCGGCCGGGTCGCCGTCCAGCGTCATGGTCGGGAACTCGCGCACCACACGGCCGAGGATCTCGGCGATCTCCAGGCGGGCCAGCGCCGCGCCGAGGCAGTGGTGCATGCCGTAGCCGAACTGCAGGTGGCGCTTGCCCTTCCGGTCCGGGTCGATGACCAGCGGGTTCTCGAACACCTCGGGGTCGCGGTTGCCGAGGAAGGCGTCCGCGTAGACGAGGTCACCGGTGTGGATGGTTCCCTCGGAGGTCACCACCTCCCGGTGGGCGACCCGCGGGAAGGTGGACATCCGGCCCAGCGGGACCAGTCGGATGATCTCCTCGACCAGCTGCGGCATGACCTCGGGATCGGCGACGGCCCGCTGCCACAGGCTCGGCGCGCTGAGCAGCACGTGGGCGGCCTTGGCCAGGACCGAGAGCACGTTCTGGTCCACCGACACCACGGCGGTGAAGATGATGCCGACGAGCTCCTTGTCCTCCAGCGGCGGCTCGGTCTCGTCGCGGCCCTGGATGAACTTCTCGATCAGGCCGCCCGGGACGTAGGGGCGCTTGCCGGCGACCATGTCGGCGACGTAGTTGTACGCGGTGAAGAAGTCCTCCACCAGCTGCGGCACGTCGTCGTGCAGCGCCATCTGGATGGTGCGGGAGTGCGGGCGGAAGTACGCCACGTCCTCCACCGGGATGCCGAGGAAGTGGCAGGTCAGCTCGATCGGCACCCGGTCCAGGACGGCGGTGTACAGGTCGGGCCGCTCCTGGGCGCGCAGCTCGGCGAAGCTGCGGGTGATCGCCTCGTCCAGGTACGGGCGCAGCTTGGCGACCGCGTTGGCGCTGTAGTCCGCGGTGACGAACCGGCGCAGCCGGGAGTGGTCCTGGCCGTCCAGGTTGATCAGCATCTCGGGCGGCAGGGTGGTGGGGAAGAAGGTCGGGCCGCCCTCGACGTTGGTCTCGGTCCGGCCGTAGGTCGGGTCGGTCAGCGCCTTGTGCACGTCCGTGTAGCGGGTGAGGTGCACGGCCTTGTGGCCGCTGGGCAGCGCGATCTGCGGCAGGCCGCCGGCCGAGCGCTCGGGCACCGGCGTGTACAGCGGCGTCGGGTCCAGGCCCGGGATGTCCGTGACCGAGACGGACGCGTCGAGTGAGGTGGTCATGATGGTGGCTCCTCCGGGGTGTCCGGCCGGGCGGGCTCAGAGCAGGTCGGTCAGACCGGCGAGGCCGGTCGCGGCGTGCAGGTCGGCGAGGGTCTGCTCGTCGTTCTGGTAGAGCACCGTCTTCCAGCCCTGGGCGCGGGCGGCGGCGAGGTTCTCCTCGACGTCGTCGATGAGCAGGCACTCGGCGGGCGAGACGTCGGCGGTCTTGGCGGCGATCTCGAAGATCTCCGGGTCGGGCTTGCGGTGGCCGACCTCGGAGGAGTCGATCAGGACGTCGACCTCGCCGACCGGGGCGATGATCGCCTTCCAGTACGGGCCCCACTCGGTGACGTTGTTGGACAGGACGCCGACGCGCACGCCGTTGTCCTGGATGTACCGGTACGCCCGGACCATGACCGGGTTGGCCTTGATGCCGTCGAACCACTGCCGGCCGAAGGTCTCCAGCTCGGCCCGGGACAGGTCGATGCCGGGGTTCTGCTCGGCCAGCACCCGGGCCAGCCGGCGGCCCCACTCGGGCTCGCTGATCACGCCGACCTCGACGGGCGCCATGGTGGGCAGGCCCATCTCGTCGGCGACGCCCTTGATCGCGGCCTTGAGCTGGCGGGGGCTGATGCCGGTCTTGACCTCGTACGCCTCGTAGATGCGCTCCAGCGGCGGGGACAGGACGCCGCCGAAGTCGAACCAGACCATGGACAGGTGGGACATGGTGATGCCTTCCGAAAAGAGGTGGTGTGAACGGGTCAGGCGAGCGTGACGGCGACGGATGCCACGGCCTGCTCGCCCTGCACCGCCCGCAACAGGTAGGAGGTGGCGCCGCGGTCCGGATCCGGCGCGGCGGTGAGCCGAACGGTCTGGTCCAGTTCGGCGAAGCGGTCGAACGAGCCGTCCAGTCGCAGCACCCGGCCGGCGCCCTCCGCGCCGTCGGCCAGGAGCAGCGCGCACTGGCGGGCGGCCTCGCTGAAGACCATCGCCGGGACGTGGTCGTACGGGTGGTCGTACATGCTGCGGTTGCGGAAGGTGCGCGGGCTGAGCACCGCGGCCAGAGTGCCGTCCTCGCGGCGGACGTCGTCGAGGACGGCGTTCACCGGGTCGAGGCGGCGCACCGCGGCCGGGTCGACCGGCTCGCCGATCGGGTCGGCGGGCAGGCCGAAGGCGGTCGGCACCTCGCTGCCGCGCTGCATGTAGCGCAGGTTGTGGTACTGGTCGGTCGCGGTCGAGCGGACGTCCATGGTGAGGTGCCCGAGCGGCTTGCCGTCCAGGCTGAGGTCCATCGCGAACTCCAGCCGGCGCAGCCGTCCGCCGCGCTCGTGCCGGCCGGTGACGTCGCCGTCGATGGCCAGCTCGCCCGGGCGGGTTCCGCACGCCAGCGCGTCCCCGTCGGTGATCTCCAGGGTCCAGGCGGTCACCATGAAGGTGGTGGCGGCCGGGACGCCCTGGTGGAGGTGGGCCGCGGCGGTGACGGACTGCCGGCACGCCTCCAGCACGAGCAGCACGTCGTGGTGGTCGAGACGGCCCGGGTGGTCCCTGAAGTATCCGTGGGACAGCGGCAGTTGGGCGGCGGCCTGAAACCGCCGCTCGTCCACCGCACGCGATCCGGTCAGGAACACCTCGGAGAGCGACCAGCGGTGCACCAGGCTGCGGGGGACGGTCTGCTCGTACGCCAGCGGGGCCGGGGCCTCCTCGGTCCGGTCCGAGGGGTCGAGCAGAGACGTGCTTTCCATGAGAGTTCTCCAGATCGGTGCGGTGGACATGCGCGGACGGGAGTTCAGCGCGGGTCGGGCCTGGCGATCACCGCGGCGCCGACGGACCCGTCGGGGCCGACCGCGGTGAGCACGGCCGCCCGCTCCCCCGGTGCGGCCTGCCCCGCCTGCCAGCGGCCCAGGACGGCCGCCAGCTGCAGGGCGACGGAGGCCCCGTACGTCTCGCCGAGCGCGGTGTCGGTGCGGACGATCCGCTCCGCCGGGACGGCGCCGAGGGCCTCGCGCAGGGCGCGCCGCTCGACCGCGGACCAGCCGCGCCGGGCCGCCGCGCCCGGGGCCACGGCCACCGGCTCGTCGGCCGGCAGTCCGCTGCGCCGCAGCGCGCGGCGCACCACGGCGGCGAGCCGGGCGGCCACGCCGAGCGGGCCGTCGACGACCGGGTCGGCGTGGCCGCTCTCGCAGGCCAGCAGCTGCCCGAGGACGCTGCGGCCCTCGCCCCGCGCCCCCTCGCGCTCCAGCACGAAGACGCCGCAGCCCTCGCCGAGGGCCGACTCCGGGCGCAGCGCGCCGCTCTGCCGCCAGGACCAGGCGGCGGCGGCGGACAGCTCCTCCACGCCGCCCGCGAGCAGCCGGTCCGCGTGGCCGTTGACCAGCGCGGTCCGGGCGTAGCGCAGGGCGTGCAGGGCGGCCAGCGGGCCGCCGGAGACGGTCGCGTTGATCCCGGTGAACCCGAGCCGGATCGCGGTCTTGCCGGCCGCCGAGTTCATCAGCGTGCCGGGGAAGGCCGACGGGTTGACCAGGTACGGACGCTCCTGCACGAAGGTGTCGCGGAAGAACACCTCCTGGGCGCCGGAGCTGCCCACGGTGGTGCCGAGCACGATGCCGGTACGGGCCGTCGACCCGGCGACGGTCCCGTCCGTGGCGAGCACGCAGGCCGCCATGACCAGCTGGTCGGTGCGGGACAGCCGGGACAGCCCCTTGCGGCCGAGGACGGCCTGCGGGTCGAAGTCCGCCACCGGCCGCACGGCCAGCTCCGGCCAGTCCTCGCCGGGCGCGCCGGCCGGCGGCTCCGGCCGGGCCAGCGCGGCCGCGATCGGGGCCGTCCCGTGGCCGGCGGCGCTGAACACGGCGTGGCCGAGGATGTCGATCGGCAGGACGGACGGCTCGGTGTGTTCCCGCTCGTCGGCCGGGCGGGCGGACGGCGCCGCGTCGAGCAGAGTGGTTCCGGTCATGCCTCGACCTTCCCTAGCAGGAGGACCGCGTTGTTGCCGCCGAAGGCGAAGCCGTGGTTCTGCACGACGCGGGGGGCGGCGGCCCGGGCGGTGCCGGGAACGACGTCCACCTCGCCGAGTTCGGGGTCCACCGTGCGCAGCGTCGCGCTCGGCGGCAGGAACCCCTCGTGCAGGGCGGCGCAGGACACCAGCGCGCCGAAGGCCGCGGCCGCGCCCATGGTGTGCCCGAGCATCGACTTGACGGAGCTGATCGGGGGCAGGGTCTCCCCGAACACCTCGCGCACGGCGCTCACCTCGGTGACGTCGTTGGCCCGGGTTCCGGTGCCGTGCGCGCAGATGTAGTCGACGTCCCCCGGCTCGACCCCGGCGTTGGCGTGCGCGATCCGCACGCACTCGGCGATGGTCGCGGCGTTGGGGTTGGTCATGTGCTTGGCGTCGCAGGTCATGCCGTAGCCGAGCACCTCGGCGTAGATCCGCGCGCCGCGGCGCAGCGCCTCGTCGAGGGGCTCCAGGACGAGCGCCGCGCCGCCCTCGGCGGTGACGATGCCGTCGCGGTGCTCGTCGAAGGGGCGCGGCACGGTCTCGGCGAGGGCGCCGAGCGCGTGGAAGCCCGCGTGGGTGGCCCGGTTGGAGGCGTCCGCGCCGCCGCAGACGGCGAAGTCGGCCTCGCCGGAGCGGATCAGGTCGTAGGCGTAGCCGATGGCGTAGTTGCCGGCGGCGCACGCCGTGCCGAAGGTGAGCGACTCGCCGGTGAGGCCCAGCTCGGCGGAGACCGCGCCGGCGATGTTGCCCGGCTCGGTGCGGGCGATCTGCTCCGGCCGCAGGGCGGCGGGCCCGTCGGCGACCCAGCGGGCCACCGCGTGCTCGACCGCCTGGGACTCGCCGTTGGTGGTGCCGAAGCAGCTGACGCCCCCGTCCGGGAGCCCGGCCGCGGTGTCCAGGCCGGCGTCCTCGACGGCCATCCTCCCTGCGGCGGCGGCGAGTTGGCCACTGCGCCCCCAGCGCTCGGGGGTGGTGCGGTGCAGGTGCTCCGACGGGTCGAAGCCGCGGACCTCACCGGCCAGGGTGTGCTCGAAGCCGGTCGGGTCGAACTGCTCGATCGGACCGATGCCGCTGCGGCCGTGCCGGATGCCCTCGATCAGTTCCCCGACCCCGAGCCCGAGGCCGCTGACGGCCCCGAGCCCGGTGACGACGACCCGCCGGGACGTCCTGCTACGCACCTACGGCCTCGGCCACGTAGTGCTTGGCGACGAGCTCGTAGGCCTCGGGCAGGGTGTCCAGCTCGGACAGGTCGTCCTTGGGGATCTTGATGTGCAGGTCGCGCTCGAAGCGCGAGATGATCTCGATCACCAGGAGCGAGTCGGCCTCGAGGTCGTCGACGAAGCTCTGCTCGTCGGTGAGGTCGGCAATGTCCGCTTCGAGCACCTCGGCGACGATTTCGCGGATCTTCTCCCGAATTTCGCCCGGAAGCTGGCTGTTGCCCATATTCCTCTTCCCCTCAATTGGTCACGTCCGACCCTCCGGAGATCTTTCCCGGCAGGTCGGCGAGTTCCCCGCAATTCGAATGCAGCGACCGGGGGGGCGGCAACCCGTCGATAGTTGCAGGCGGCCATGTGTCTAAGGTGGCATGACCCAAATCGACACATTCGGGCCGTTCGACCGGACGTCGGTGCCGTTTTTTTAACCCGTTTCTATCTGCCCGCCGCAGACTCGGCCGGGAAGTACCCGCAGAGCGAATTCCGGAAGGAGGTCGGGGATGAGGCTGGCGGAACCGGTGAGCATCACGGCCGCGGCACTGTGGCTCCCCGAGGAACGCGACCGCGTCGAGTGCGCGGTCCAGGAGGGCCGGCTGACGCCCCGGCACGCCCGGGACCTCGGTCACGAGGACGTCCCCGCCGCCGTCGAGGAGACGGCACCCGACATGGCGGTCGCCGCCGCCCGCAAGGCCATGGACGCGGTCGGCATCGCGCCCAAGGAACTCGACCTGACCTTCCACGCGAGCATGTACTACCAGGGGCACGACCTGTGGTCGCCCGCCCACTACATCGCGCACCGGATCGGCGCCGACCGGGCCCTGCCCATCGGCATCCAGCAGGTGTGCAACGGTGGAAGCACCGCCATCCAGCTCGCCTCGACCTACCTGACCTCGGCCGGCGCCGGGGACACCCCCCGACGCGCCCTGGTCACCACCGCCGACCGCTTCACCGCGCCCGGCTTCGACCGCTGGGCCAGCGACTACGGCGTGGCCTACGGTGACGGCGGCACCGCGGTCGTGCTGAGCGGCCCCGGCGCGGAGACCGACGACGGGCTGCTGCTGCGCTCGACGGCGAGCACCGCCGCCGCCGAGCTGGAGGCGATGCACCGGGGCGTCGACCCCTTCGCCCCCGTCTCGCGCGGCGTGCGCGACCGGGTCGACATGCGGATCACCAAGCGCGCCTACCTGCGCGAACACGGCAACGAGCGGTTCGTCGAGGTCAACCGGCGCAGTATCCGCATGATCATCACCGACGCCCTGGACGGCGCCGGCATGCACCCGGGCGACCCCCGGCTGCGCTACGCGGTCCTGCCCCGCTTCGGCCGCAAGACCCTCCAGGACTCCTGGCTCACCATCCTCGCCGAGGAGACCTCCGCCGAGCCGCTGGACTTCGGCCGCGCCACCGGCCACCTGGGCGCGGGCGACGCGGTGGCCGGCCTCGCGGACCTGCTGGAGGCGGACGTGCTCGCCCCCGGCGAGGCCGCCCTGGTGTTCAGCGCGGGCGCCGGTTTCACCTGGTCCTGCCTGCTGGTCCAGGCCCCGGAGCGCTGACCGCGCCAGTGCGCCGCACGCCCGCCGCCGGTTCGGCGGGCCGCACCGAACGACCACCTCACGAAAGGCGACCCACGAACCATGTCTCGATCAGTCTTCATCACCGGGGCCAACCGCGGCATCGGTCTGGCGGTGGCCCGTGCGATGGCGGCGGACGGCGACCGGGTCGCGGTCGGCCACCGGGGCGGTGACGTCCCGGAGGGCTTCCTCGGGGTGCGCTGCGAGGTCACCGACCAGGCCTCGGTGGAGGAGGCGCTGGAGACCGTCGCCCGCGAGCAGGGCCCGGTCGAGGTGCTGGTCGCCAACGCCGGCATCACCCGGGACACCCTGCTGCTGCGGATGGACGACAAGGCCTTCGACGAGGTGCTGGACGTCAACCTGCGGGGCGTGTTCCGCACGGTGCGCGCCGCGGCCTCGACCATGCTCGCCGAGCGGCGCGGCCGGATCGTGCTGCTCTCCTCCGCGCTCGGCTTCCTCGGCTCCCCCGGCCAGACCAACTACGCGGCCACCAAGACCGCGTTGCTGGGCTTCGCCCGGTCGCTGGCCTGGGAGTTGGGCTCGCGGGGCATCACCGTCAACCTGGTCGCCCCGGGCATCATCGAGACCGACATGACCAAGTCGCTGTCCGACCGCCGGATGCGCGACACCATGAAGATGACCCCGCTCGGCCGCCCCGGCACCGACCGCGAGGTGGCCGCCGCCGTGCGCTTCCTCGCCAGCGAGGAGGCCAGCTACATCACCGGCGCGGTCCTCCCGGTCGGCGGCGGCATCGGCATGGGCATCTGACGCCACGGCGTCGGCCCGCCCTCTCGGACTCCCGGTCCGGGCACCGACCGGGTCAGGCACCCGCCTGCCCCGGTGTCGATGCCCCCGCTCCGCCCGGACCGGGCAATTCTTCGTGCGACCAGCCCCACCGGTCGGCTCCCTGGAACCGGCCGTCCCCACACGGCACAAGGGAGTCGGAACCGATGGACCAGCCGCCCGCCGCCGGACCAGCCCTCGACGAGGAGCCGGACGTCCCCGTCGCGGTGATCGGCCTGGCCTGCCGGTTCCCCGGGGCGTCCTCCCCCGAGGCGTACTGGCGGCTGCTGAGCGAGGGCCGCAGCGCCGTCGGCCCGACCCCGCCCGAGCGCTGGGACGCCGAGGCCTGGTACGGCGACGGCGACCTCGACGCCCCCGGGCGGGCGGACCTGCGGCACGGCGGCTTCCTGGACTGGCCCACCGTCACCGGCTTCGACGCCGAGTTCTTCGGCATCGGCCCGCGCGAGGCCGCCGCGACGGACCCGCAACAGCGCCTGATGCTGGAACTCGGCTGGGAGGCGCTGGAGAACGCCCGCCTGCTGCCCGAGCGGCTGGCCGGCAGCGCGACCGGCGTCTTCGTCGGCGCGATCTGGGACGACTACGCGGCCCTGCTGCACCGCGACGGCGCCGGCGCCACCACCCGGCACTGGGCGGCGGGCCTGCAGCGCGGGGTGATCGCCAACCGGCTCTCCCACGCCCTGGGGCTGGCCGGGCCGAGCCTGGTGGTGGACACCGCCCAGTCCTCCTCCCTGGTCGCCCTGCACCTGGCCTGCGAGAGCCTGCGCCGCGGCGAGAGCACCCTCGCCCTGGCCGGCGGGGTGAACCTGGACCTCGCGGTGGAGAACGCGGTCACCGCCGCCAAGCTCGGCGGCCTCTCCCCGGACGGCCGCTGCTACACCTTCGACGCCCGCGCCAACGGCTACGTCCGCGGCGAGGGCGGCGGCCTGGTGGTGCTCCAGCGGCTCGACGACGCGCTCGCCCAGGGCTCGCCCGTCCTGTGCGTGATCCGGGGCAGCGCGGTGAACAACGACGGCGGCGGCTCCGGCAGCCTGACCGCGCCCGACGCGCGGGCCCAGGAGGCCGTGATCCGGCGGGCCTACCGCCGCTCCGGCATCGACCCGGCCGAGGTCCAGTACGTGGAGCTGCACGGCACCGGCACCCGGGCGGGCGACCCGGTGGAGGCGGCCGCCCTGGGCGCCGTCGTGGGCCGCGCGCGCCGGGCGGCCCACGACGAAGGGGCCCGCGGCCCGCTGCGAGTGGGGTCGGTCAAGACCAACCTCGGCCACCTCGAGGGCGCGGCCGGCATCGCCGGCTTCCTCAAGGTCGCCCTGAGCATCCGGCACGGGCTCGTCCCGCCGAGCCTCAACTACCGGACGCCCAACCCGGACATCCCGCTGGACGAGCTGAACCTCGCGGTCCACACCGAGCTGTCGCCCTGGCCGCGGCAGGGCCGCCGACTCGTCGCCGGGGTCAGCTCGTTCGGGCTCGGCGGCACCAACTGCCACGTGGTGGTGACCGGCCCGCCGGACGCCCCGACGGGAGGGGCCGACCAGCCGCCGGCCGAACCCGCCGCCGTACCGTGGCCGCTGTCCGCCCGCAGCGGCGCCGCGCTGCGCGCCCAGGCCGCCCGCCTCGCCGACTTCCTGACGGAACACCAGGACGCCGGGCCGGCCGAGGTCGGGCTCGCCCTGGCCACCACCCGCTCGGTGTTCGAGCACCGCGCGGTGGTGGTCGGCGCCGACCGCGCGGAGCTGCTCGCCGGCCTCACCGCCCTGGCCGAGGACCGGCCCGCCCGCAACGCCGTGGCGCCCACCGCCCCGGCCGTGCACGGCGGCACCGTGCTGGTCTTCCCCGGCCAGGGGTCCCAGTGGGCGGCCATGGGAAGGGAGTTGCTCGCGGACAGCGAGGTCTTCGCCGAGCGGATCGCCGCCTGCGAGGAGGCGCTCGCCGAGTTCGTCGACTGGTCGCTCACCGCGGTGCTGCGCGGCGAGCCCGGGGCGCCGTCACTGGAGCGGGTGGACGTCGTGCAGCCCGCCCTGTGGGCGGTCATGGTCTCGCTCGCCGCGGTGTGGCGGGCCCACGGCGTGACGCCGGACGCCGTGGTCGGCCACTCGCAGGGCGAGATCGCCGCCGCCCACGTCGCCGGGGTGCTGTCGCTGCGGGACGCGGCCAAGGTCGTCGCCCTGCGGGCGCAGGCGCTCACCCGGCTCGCCGGGACCGGCGCGATGGCCTCCGTGCCGCTGCCCGTCGCCGAGGTCGCCGAGCGGATCGCGCCCTGGCGCGACCGGGTCTCGGTGGCCGCCGTCAACGGCCCCTCCGCCACCGTGCTCGCCGGCGACGGCGCCGTCCTCGACCAACTGCTCGCCGCCTACCAGGCGGAGGACGTCCGGGCCCGGCGGATCGACGTCGACTACGCCTCGCACTCCCCCGGCGTCGAGGCCGTCCGGGACGAACTGCTCGCCGCGCTCGCCGACATCACCCCGCTCCCGGCCGCCGCGGACGTCGCCTTCTACTCGACCGTCACCGCCGGCCCGGTCGCCGACACCACCGCGCTGGACGCCGACTACTGGTACCGGAACCTGCGCGGCACCGTCTGGTTCGAGGAGACCGTCCGCGCCCTGCTCGCCGACGGGCACCGGCTGTTCGTGGAGTCCAGCCCGCACCCCGTCCTCGCCGTCGGCGTCCAGGAGGCCGCCGAGGCGTGGACCACCCCGCAGGACCCGGCCGCCGTCGTCGGCACGCTCCGGCGTGAGGACGGCGGCCGCACCAGGCTGCTCGGCTCGCTCGCCCAGGCCCAGGTCGCGGGCGCCGCCGTGGACTGGACGCCGTTCTTCGGCGCCGCCCGGCCGGTCGGGCTGCCCACCTACGCCTTCCAGCGCACGCCGTACTGGCTTCCCGGGACCGCCGCTCCCGCCCCGTCGGCGCCCGCCGCCGAGGCCCCGCGGCCCGGCGGCACCCCGGCCGACCGGTCCGGGACGGCACGGCCGCTGGCCGACCGGCTGGCCGCACTGCCGGAGTCCGAGCGGGAGGCCCCGCTGCTCGACCTGGTGCGGGAGCAGACCGCGGCCGTCCTCGGCCACGAGTCCGGCGGCTCGGTCGACCCGGGCCGGGCCTTCAAGGAGTCGGGCTTCGACTCGATCGCCGCCGTCGAACTGCGCAACCGGCTGAACGCGGCGACCGGGCTGCGACTGCCGACCACCGCCGTCTTCGCCCACCCCACCCCCCGGGCGCTGGCCGCCCACCTGCTGACCGGGCTGCTCGGCACGCCCGCCGCCGGGCCGTCGGAGCCCGTCGCCCCGCCCGCCGCCGACACCGACGACCCGGTGGTGATCGTCGGCATGGCCTGCCGCTTCCCCGGCGGGGCGAACGGCCCGGAGGAACTGTGGCGGCTGGTCGCCGACGGACGGGACGCCGTCAGCGGCTTCCCCGACAACCGGGGCTGGGACCTCGACGCGCTCCACCATCCCGACCCGGGGCACTCCGGCACCTCCTACACCCGGCACGGCGGCTTCCTGTACGACGCCGACCGCTTCGACGCCGGGTTCTTCGGCCTGTCCCCGCGCGAGGCCCTGGCCACCGATCCGCAGCAACGGCTGCTGCTGGAGGTCGCCTGGGAGGCCTTCGAGCGGGCCGGGATCGACCCCGCGCCGCTGCGCGGCAGCCGGACCGGCGTCTTCACCGGACTGATGGCCTCCGACTACGGGCCGCGCCTCCACGAGGGCGAGGACGGCACCGACGGCTACCTGCTCACCGGCAGCGCGGGCAGCGTGGCCTCCGGCCGGCTCGCCTACGTGCTCGGGCTGGAGGGCCCGGCCGTCTCGGTCGACACCGCCTGCTCGTCCTCGCTGGTGGCGCTGCACCTGGCCGCCCAGTCACTGCGCTCGGGCGAGAGCGACCTCGCCCTGGCCGGCGGCGTGACGGTGATGTCCACACCGGGCACCTTCGTCGAGTTCAGCCGCCAGCGCGGGCTGTCCGAGGACGGGCGCTGCAAGCCCTTCGCCGCCGCGGCGGACGGCACCGGCTGGGGCGAGGGCGTCGGCGTCCTGCTGCTGGAACGCCTCTCCGACGCCCGCCGCAACGGGCACCCCGTCCTCGCCCTGCTGCGCGGCAGCGCCGTCAACCAGGACGGCGCCAGCAACGGCCTCACCGCCCCCAACGGCCCCGCCCAGGAACGCGTCCTGCGCCAGGCCCTCACCAACGCCGGACTCACCACCACCGACATCGACGCCATCGAGGCCCACGGCACCGGCACCACCCTCGGCGACCCCATCGAAGCCGAGGCGATCCTCGCCGTCTACGGCCCCCACCGCACCCCGCAACAACCACTGCACCTCGGCTCCGTCAAGTCCAACCTCGGCCACACCCAGGCCGCCGCCGGCGTCGCCGGCGTCATCAAGACGGTCATGGCCATGCGCCACGGCACCCTGCCCCGCACCCTCCACATCGACGAACCCACCCCCCACGTCGACTGGTCCACCGGCACCGTAACCCTCCTCACCGAGAACACCCCCTGGCCCGCCGCCGGCCGCCCCCGCCGAGCCGGCGTCTCCTCCTTCGGCATCAGCGGCACCAACGCCCACGTCATCCTCGAGGAGCCGGACCAGCAGCCGGACGAGGCGCCGTCCGCCGCACCGGCGACCGCCGACGGCCCGCTGCCACTGGTGCTGTCCGCGAAGACCCCCGAGGCGCTGCGCGAGCAGGCCCTACGGCTCACCCGGCACCTGAACGCCGACCCCGAGGCCCATCCGGCCGACGTGGCGTACACCCTGGCCACCACCCGCTCCACCTTCGAGCACCGCGCGGTGGTCCTCGGCGCCGACCGGGCGGAGCTGCTCGCCGGGCTCGCCGCCGTGGCCGCCGGCCGCACCGGCGTGACGGCCCCCGCCGAGGGCGCCGCCGGCCTCGCGGCGGCCGCCGCCGAGGACTTCGTCCAGGGGCTGGCCGTGGACTGGGCGGTGCTGTTCGCGGACAGCGGCGCCCGGGTGGTCGAGCTGCCCACCTACCCGTTCCGCCGGGACCGGTACTGGTGGCAGCCCGCCGCACGCCCCGACTCCGCCGGCGCCGCCCCCGACGAGGCCGAGCAGCGGTTCTGGGCCGCGGTGGAGCAGGGCGACGCCGAGGCCGTCGCCACCGAGCTCGACCTCGGCTCCGCGCCGGACGCCCCCGCCGCCGAGGCGCTGTCCGCGGCGCTGCCGGTGCTGTCCCGCTGGCACGGGCGCCGACGCGCGCGGGCCGCGCAGGACGCCCTGCGCTACCGGGTCCGCTGGCACCGGGTCGGCCCGGCCACGGACGCCACCCCCGGTGGACGCTGGCTGCTGGCCGTCCCGGCGGAAGCCGGACGGAGCGGTCCGTGGACGGAGGCGGCCGTACGGGCGCTGACCGTCCGGGGCGCCGAGGTCCGGCAGGTCGCCGTCGACCCGGCCGCGGACCGGTCCCGCGTCGCCGAGCGGCTGCGCGCCGAACTGGACGGGTTCCGCCCGACCGGAGTGCTGTCCCTGCTCGCCCTGGCCGAAGGACCACTGGCCGACCACCCGTCCGTACCCGCCGGTCTGGCCGCCTCGCTCGCGCTGACCCAGGCCCTCGGCGAGCTGGAGCCGGCCGCCCCGGTCTGGTACGCCACCAGCGGCGCCGTGGGCACCGGGGCCGGGGACCGGGTGCGCGACCCGGAGCAGGCCCAACTGTGGGGCCTGGGGCGGATCGTCGCCCTGGAGCACCCCGAGCGCTGGGGCGGGCTGGTCGACCTGCCCGCCGAGGCCGACGACGCGTCCACGGACCACCTGGCCGAGGTGCTGACCGGCGACGGCGCGGAGGACCAGCTCGCGATCCGGCCGCTCGGGGTGTTCGCCCGCCGCCTCGAACGCTCCCCCGCCCCGCCGCACGCCCACCGCGCGTGGCGCACCCGGGGCACCGCCCTGGTCACCGGCGGCACCGGCGCGCTCGGCGCACTGGTCGCCCGGCGGCTGGCGCGGGCCGGCGCCGAACACCTGCTACTGGTCAGCCGCCGCGGCGAACAGGCGCCCGGCGCCGAGGAGTTGCGGGCCGAACTGGCCGCGCTCGGCGCCCGCGTCACGTTCGCCGCCTGCGACGCGGCCGACCGGGACGCGCTCGCCGCCGTCCTCGCCGCCCTGCCGGACGACCTCCCGCTGACCACCGTGGTGCACGCCGCCGGGCAGCTCGACGACGCCCTGCTCGACGCCCTCACCCCCGACCGGCTGGACCGGGCGCTGCGCGCCAAGGCCACCGCCGCGCGGAACCTGGACGAGCTGACCCGGGGCGCCGACCTGTCCGCCTTCGTGCTCTTCTCCTCCGTGGCCGCCACCTGGGGCCTGCCCGGGCAGGGCGGCTACGCCCCCGGCAACGCCTTCCTCGACGCCCTCGCGGAGCACCGCCGCGCCGAGGGCCTGCCGGCCACCTCCATCGCCTGGGGGCCGTGGGCCGGTGCCGGGATGGCGACCGGCACCGCCGTCGCGGACCAGCTCCACCGCCTCGGCCTGCCCGGTCTCGCCCCCGAGCAGGGCCTCGCCGCGCTGGAGGGGGCGCTCGCCGCCGGCGACGACTGCGTGACCGTGGCCCGGGTCGACTGGGACGCCCTCGTCCCCGCCGTCACGCTCGGCCGCCCGCGCCCGCTGTTCGACACCGTCCCCGAGGCCCGTGAGGCGGCCGCCGGTTCGGCCGCCCCCGGCCCGGACGGCGAGGGGCCGGCCCGACGGCTGGCCGGACTCGATCCGCTGCGGCGCGCGGAGGCGGTGTCGGAGGTCGTGCGCGGGGCCGTCGCGACCGTCCTCGGCTACGCCTCCGCCGAGCAGGTCCGGGAGCACCGGATCTTCTCCGAGCTGGGGCTCACCTCGCTGACGGCCGTGGAACTGCGCAACCGGCTGAGCGCCGCGACCGGGCTGCGGCTGTCCCCCACGCTGGTCTACGACCACCCCACCCCGCGCGCGGTGGCCGAGGTCGTCCTCGCCGGGCTCATCGGCGACGACGCCCGGCCGGCCCCCGCCGTCGCGGCGCGGGCCGCCGACGACGACGAGCCGATCGCGATCGTCGGCATGGCCTGCCGCTACCCCGGCGGCGTGACCTCCCCCGACGGCCTGTGGGACCTCGTCCTCTCCGGCACCGACGCGATCGGCGACCTGCCCGACGACCGCGGCTGGGACATCGGGCGGCTGTTCCACCCGGAGCCGGGACGGCCCGGCACCTCGTACAGCCGGCACGGCGGATTCCTCTACGACGCGGGCGAGTTCGACGCCGCGTTCTTCGGGATCAGCCCGCGTGAGGCGCTCGCCATGGACCCGCAGCAGCGGCTGCTACTGGAGACCGGCTGGGAGGCCGTCGAACGGGCCGGCATCGACCCGGCCACCCTGCGCGGCAGCGACACCGGGGTCTACGTCGGCGCGTCCAACGGCGAGTACGGGCCGCGCCTGGCGGAGCCGGCCGGCACCGCCGACGGCTACGTGCTGACCGGCAGCGCCGCGAGCGTGGTCTCCGGTCGGCTCGCCTACGCGCTGGGGCTGGAGGGCCCGGCCGTCAGCATCGACACCGCCTGCTCCACCTCCCTGGTGGCACTGCACCTGGCCGCCCGGTCGCTGCGCTCCGGCGAGTGCTCGCTGGCACTGGCGGGCGGGGTGACGGTGATGTCGAGCCCCGGTGTCTTCGTCGAGTTCTCCCGCCAGCGCGGGCTCGCCCCCGACGGGCGCTGCAAGCCGTTCGCCGCCGCGGCGGACGGCACCGGCTGGGGCGAGGGCGTCGGCGTCCTGGTCCTGGAGCGGCTCTCCGACGCCCGCGCCAACGGCCACCCCGTCCTCGCCCTGGTCCGCGGCAGCGCCGTCAACCAGGACGGTGCCAGCAACGGCCTCACCGCCCCCAACGGCCCCGCCCAGGAACGGGTGATCCGCCAGGCCCTCGCCAACGCCGGACTCACCCCCGCCGACGTCGACGCCATCGAGGCGCACGGCACCGGCACCACCCTCGGCGACCCGATCGAGGCCCGGGCCCTGCTGGCGACCTACGGGCAGCACCGCCCGGCGGACCGCCCGGTCCGGCTCGGTTCGGTGAAGTCCAACCTCGGCCACCCGCAGGCCGCCGCCGGCGTCGCCGGGGTGATCAAGATGGTCATGGCGATGCGCCACGGCGTCCTGCCCCGGACCCTGCACGTGGACGAGCCGACCCCGCACGTCGACTGGTCCTCGGGCACGGTGGCGCTGCTCACCGAGAACACCCCCTGGAGCACCGGCGACGACCCGCGCCGGGCCGCCGTCTCCTCCTTCGGCATCAGCGGCACCAACGCCCACGTCATCCTGGAACAGCCCCGGCCCGAGCCCGAGCCCGTCTCGGCACCCGCCGGCCCCGAGGCCGTGCCGTGGGTGCTCTCCGGGCGGACGCCCGGCGCGCTGCGGGCCCGCGCCGAGCAGTTGCTCGCCCTGGCCACCGGGCAGCCCGGCCCCGACCCGGCGGCCGTGGCCCGCGCCCTGGCCACCACCCGGTCGGCCTTCGAGCACCGCGCCGTCGTGGTCGGCCGGGACCGCGCGGAGCTGCTCGCCGGGCTCGCCGCCGTCGCGGCCGGCGGCGAGGGCGTGGTGGCCCCCGGCGGGCAGGTCCCGGCCGCCGCCGAGGACTTCGCCCAGGGGCTCGAGGTGGACTGGACGGCCGTCCTCGGCGCCGCCGACCGCCCCGCGGTCGAGCTGCCCACCTACCCCTTCCAGCGCACCCGGTACTGGCTGGAGACCCCCGCCGCCCCGGCCGGGGGCGCGCCGCACGCGACCGGTCAGCGGCCGGTGGACCATCCGCTGCTGTCCTCGGTGCTGCACCTCGCGGGAACCGACGAGTACGTCCTCACCGGCCGGCTGGCCGAGCGGACGCAGCCCTGGCTCGGGGACCACCGGGTCGCCGGCGCCGTCCTGCTGCCCGGCACCGCCTTCGTCGAACTCGCGCTCCGCGCCGGCGAGCAGGTCGGCTGCGCGTCGGTCGACGAACTCGGCCTCACCGCACCGCTGCTGCCCCCGCCGGCCGGCGGCGTCGCCCTCCAGGTGGCGGTGGGCGCGGCCGACGAAGCGGGCCGCCGGAGCATCCGGATCTTCTCCCGCGCCGAACACGCCGGCGCGGGCCTGCCGTGGACGCAGCACGCCACCGGGCTGCTCGCGCCCGTTCCCGAGCGGCCCGCCGACCCGGCCGAGGAGTGGCCGCCGCCAGGCGCCACGGCGATCGACACCGCCGACCTGTACGAGCGGCTGGCCCGCCGGGGCTACGGCTACGGCCCGGCGTTCCGGAACCTGGTCCGGGCCTGGCGCAGTGGCGAGGACGTCCTCGCCGAGGTGGCCCTGACCGGCGCCGAGCAGGCCGAGGCCGAGCGGTACGCGGTGCACCCGGCCCTGTTCGACGCGGCCCTGCACACCATCGGCCTGGTCGCGGACGGCGAGGCTCCGGCCGTACTGCCGTTCGCCTGGCAGCGGGTGTCGGCGCCGGTCCGGGGCGCGGCCGCCCTGCGGGTGCGGCTCGGCCTCGCCGGGCCGGGCGAGGCCACGCTCACCGCCCACGACGCGGACGGGCGCCCGGTGGCCTCCGTCGGGGCCGTCGTGCTGCGCCCGGCGCCGGCGGACCTGACGGCCGGGCGGCCGGAGGCCGGCGAGAGCGGGCTCTACCGGCTCGGCTGGCCCGCCGCCCCCGCCCCGGTGGCGGCGGCACCGACCGGACGGCGGGCGGTGCTCGGCGCGGACGACCTGCTGCCGGGTGAGCCGGCCCCGCGCTGGGCCGACCTCACCGCGCTGCGCGCCGCGCTCGACGCCGGTGAGCCGGTGCCGGACCTGGTGTTCGCCGCCGTACGCCCGGCGGACGCCCCGGACCCCGGCTCCGCCGCCGACCGGGCCCTGGCGACGACGGCTCGGGCGCTGGCCCTGGTCCAGGCGTGGCTGGCCGAGGAGCGGTTGGCCCCGGCGCGGCTGGTCCTGGTGACCCGCTCCGCCGTGGCCGTGGCCGACGGCGAGACGCCCGACCCCGCCGAGGCCGCCGTCTGGGGGCTGCTGCGCTCCGCGCAGACCGAGCACCCCGGTCGCCTGGTCCTCGCCGACCTCGACGACGCCCCCGCCTCCGCCCGCGCGCTGGCGCCCGCGGCGGCCGGCGAGGAACCCCAACTGGCCCTGCGCGCGGGCACCGTACGGGTGCCCCGGCTGGCCCGGGCGGGCGTCCCCGAGCTGCGGTCGCCGCGTCCGCTCGACCCGGACGGCACGGTGCTGATCACCGGCGGGACCGGGTTGCTCGGGCGGCTCGTCGCCCGCCACCTGGTCTCCGAGCACGGCGCCCGGCACCTGCTGCTGGCCAGTCGCGGCGGCGAACAGTCGCCCGGTGTGGCGGAGTTGGTGACCGAGCTGGCCGGGCTGGGGGCCCGGACCACGGTGGTCGGCTGCGACCTCGCCGACCGCGCACAGGTGGCGGCCCTGCTGGCGGGCGTGCCCTCCGAGCACCCGCTGACGGCCGTGGTGCACGCGGCCGGGGTCCTGGACGACGGCGCGATCGGCTCGCTGACCGCCGAGCGGCTGGCGGGCGCCCTGCGCCCGAAGGCCCATGCGGCCCTGCACCTGCACGAGTTGACGCAGGGCCTGGACCTCTCGGCGTTCGTGCTGTTCTCCTCGGCCGCCGGGCTGCTCGGCTCGGCCGGCCAGGGCAACTACGCCGCCGCCAACGCCTTCCTGGACGCCCTCGCCGTCCACCGCCGCGGCCTCGGCCTGCCCGCGACCTCGCTGGCCTGGGGGCTGTGGGCGGAGCGCAGCGGGCTGACCGCCGGACTCGACGAGGCCGACCTGTCCCGCCTCGCCCGGGTGGGCGTACGGCCGTTGAGCACCGCGCACGGGCTGGCCCTGCTGGACGCCGCACTGGCCGCCGACGAACCGTTCCTCGCACCGGCGCGCCTCGACCCCGCCTCGGCGGCGGGCACCGGGGGCGCTCCCGGAGCGGCCCCGCTCGCGCCGCTGCTGCGCGCCCTGGTCCGTCCGGAGCCGGCCCACCGCCCCGCCCCGGCGCCCGCCCCGACGGCCGGGCTGTCCACCCGGGTGCGCGCCCTGGACGAGACGGAGCGGCTGCGCGAACTGGCCGCCGCGGTACGGGCCGAGGCCGCGGCCGTCCTCGGGCTCGACGCCCTGGACGAGTCGCAGGACGGCCGGGCCTTCGCCCAGCTGGGCATGGACTCCCTGACCGCGCTCGAACTGCGCAACCGGCTGGGCGCGTTGACCGGGCTGACGCTCCCCGCCGGGCTGGTCTTCGACCGCCCGACCCCGCAGGAGCTGGCGGGCTACCTGGCGTCCCGGCTGCTGGGTGCCGAGGAGGCCGCGCCCGCCCCGGCGCGCGCGGCGGCGCCCACCGCCGAGGAGCCGATCGCGATCGTCGCGATGGCCTGCCGCTACCCCGGCGACGTCACCACCCCCGAGGCCCTGTGGGCGCTGGTCGCGAACGGCGTCGACGCCGTCGGCGAGCTGCCCGGGAACCGCGGCTGGGACCTCGCCGGGCTGTACGACCCGGACCCGGGCAAGCCCGGCAAGAGCTACGCGCGCCACGGGGCGTTCCTGCGCGACGCCACCGCGTTCGACGCCGCGTTCTTCGGGATCAACCCGCGCGAGGCGCTCGCCATGGACCCGCAGCAGCGGCTGCTGCTGGAGACCGGCTGGGAGGCCGTCGAACGGGCCGGCATCGACCCGACCGGCCTGCGCGGCAGCCGGACCGGCGTCTTCGCGGGCGTGATGTACCACGACTACGGCTCGTGGGCGCGCCGGGTGCCCGCGGAGGTCGAGGGCTACCTCGGCTCCGGAACGGCCGGCAGCGTGGCCTCCGGCCGGGTGGCGTACGCGCTGGGGCTGGAGGGCCCGGCCGTCAGCGTCGACACCGCCTGCTCGTCCTCGCTGGTGGCGCTGCACCTGGCCGCCCAGTCACTGCGCTCGGGCGAGAGCGACCTCGCCCTGGCCGGCGGCGTGACGGTGATGTCGACGCCCACGCCGTTCATCGAGTTCTCCCGCCAGCGCGGGCTCGCCCCCGACGGCCGCTGCAAGCCCTTCGCCGCCGCCGCGGACGGCACCGGCTGGGGCGAGGGCGCCGGCGTCCTGCTGCTGGAACGCCTCTCCGACGCCCGCCGCAACGGGCACCCCGTCCTCGCCCTGCTGCGCGGCAGCGCCGTCAACCAGGACGGCGCCAGCAACGGCCTCACCGCCCCCAACGGCCCCGCCCAGGAACGCGTCCTGCGCCAGGCCCTCACCAACGCCGGACTCACCACCACCGACATCGACGCCATCGAGGCCCACGGCACCGGCACCACCCTCGGCGACCCCATCGAAGCCGAAGCCATCCACACCGTCTACGGCCCCCACCGCACCCCGCAACAACCACTGCACCTCGGCTCCGTCAAGTCCAACCTCGGCCACACCCAGGCCGCCGCCGGCGTCGCCGGCGTCATCAAGATGGTCATGGCCATGCGCCACGGCACCCTGCCCCGCACCCTCCACATCGACGAACCCACCCCCCACGTCGACTGGTCCACCGGCACCGTGGCCCTCCTCACCGAGAACACCCCCTGGCCCGCCGCCGGCCGCCCCCGCCGAGCCGGCGTCTCCTCCTTCGGCATCAGCGGCACCAACGCCCACGTGATCCTGGAACAGGCCCCGGTGGAGCGGGCCGCGGCCCGGGCCGCCACGCCGCCGCGCCGCACCGACGGCTCGGCCGTCCCGTGGCTGCTGTCCGCCCGCAGCGCCGACGGGCTGCGCGCCCAGGCCGTCCGGCTGCGCGAACGCCTCGACGAACGCCCGGACCTGCGCCCGCTCGACCTCGGCTACTCGCTGGCCACCGGACGGACGGCCTTCGAGCACCGGGCCGCGCTGGTGTCCACGACCCGCGCGGACTTCCTGGAGCGGCTGGACGAGCTGATCGCCGACCCGGCGCCGCCCGGGCGGCGCACCGGCGGGCGGCTGGCCTTCCTGTTCGCCGGCCAGGGCAGCCAGCGGCTCGGCATGGGCCGCGGCCTCCACACGCGTCACCCGGTGTTCGCCGCGGCCTTCGACGAGGTCTGCGCCGAGCTGGACCGGCACCTGCCGCGCCCGCTGCGGGAGGTGCTCGACGCCGCACCGGACTCCGAGGCGGCCGGGCTGCTGGACCGCACCGAGTACACCCAACCCGCCCTGTTCGCGGTCGAGGTGGCGCTGTTCCGGCTGCTGGAGTCCTGGGGCGTACGGCCGGACGTGCTGGCCGGCCACTCCGTGGGGGAACTCGCCGCCGTGCACGTCGCCGGGGTGCTGGACCTGGCCGACGCGGCCGTGCTGGTGACCGCCCGGGCGCGGCTGATGCAGGCCCTTCCGCCGGGCGGGGCGATGGTGGCGGTGGCCGCCGCCGAGGCCGAGGTGTCGCCGCTGCTGACCGAGGGCGCGGCCCTCGCCGCCGTCAACGGGCCGTCCGCCGTGGTCCTCTCCGGCCGGACGGACGCGGTGCTGGCGATCGCCGAGCAGCTGGCCGGGCACGGCCGGCGGACCGCGAGGCTGCGGGTCAGCCACGCCTTCCACTCCCCGCTGATGGACCCGATGCTGGACGAACTCCGCGCGGTCGCGGCCTCACTGACGTACCGTCAGGCTCGGATCCCGATCGTCTCCACGGTGACCGGACGCCCGGCGACGGCGGAGGAGCTCGGCTCGCCGGACTACTGGGCGGAGCAGGTCCGCCGGCCCGTCCGGTTCCACGACGCGGTACGGCAGCTGACCGAGGACGGCGTGACCACCCTGCTGGACGTCGGCCCGGACGGCTCGCTCGCCACCCTCGCCGCCGGCGAGGAGGCCGGCCGGGCGGTCGCCGCACTGCGCCGCGACCGGCCCGAACCGGACGCGCTGGCCGACGCGTTGGGCCGACTGCACGTGCGCGGCACGGCCGTCGACTGGGCGGCGTACTTCACCGACTCCGGCGCGCGGCGGGTCGACCTGCCGACCTACGCCTTCCAGCCGGAGCACTACTGGCTGCCCGCCTCACCCGACCCGGACCCGGACGGCCCCGGCCCGGCGAGCGCCGGCCTCGACGCCTCCGGCCACCCGCTGCTCGGCGCGTTCGTCGAACTGCCCGACAGCGACGAGCTGGTGTGCACCGGACGGCTCTCCCTCGCCACCCATCCCTGGCTGGCCGACCACGCCGTGCGCGGCGAGGTCCTGCTGCCCGGCGCCGCCTTCGTGGAACTCGCGCTGGAGGCGGGCGCCCGCCTGGGCTGCGACCGACTGGCCGAACTCACCCTGCGCAGCCCGCTGGTGCTGCCCGAGCGGGAGCAGGACGGCGTCCGACTGCGCATCCGGGTCGCCGAGCCCACCGCCGACGGGCGCCGCCCGCTGTCGGTGTACGCCCGCCCCGACCGGGCCGCCCGGGGCGCGCTGTGGACCCTGCACGCCACCGGTGTCCTCGCCGAGGGGACACCCCCCGGAGCGGAGCTGGCCGAGTGGCCGCCGCCCGGCGCCGTCCCCGTCGAGGTCGACGGCCTGTACGAGCGGATGGCGGCCACCGGGGTGGGGTACGGCCCGGCCTTCCGGGGCCTGGGCGCGGCCTGGATCCACGACGGCCGGGTCCTCGCCGAGGTGGCGCTGCCCGAGCAGGCCGCCGCCGGGGCCGGCCGGTACGGGCTGCACCCCGCGCTGCTCGACGCCGCCCTGCACGCCGCCGCGCTCCTCGGTCCGGACGCGGACGCGCCCGCCGCCGTACCGCGGCTGCCGTTCACCTGGTCCGAGGTGGCGCTGCACGCCACCGGCGCGGACCGGCTGCGGGTGCGGATCACCGTCGACGGCGACACCCTGACGCTCGACGTCGCGGACGCCACCGGGGCGCCCGTCGCGACCGTCGGCTCGCTGCTGCTGCGCCCCGCCGGCCCCGGCACCGCCGCCGACCGCCCGCTGTACGAGCTGCGCTGGCGCCCCGCGCCCGCCGACCCGGCGCCCGCCGAGGAGAGCTGGGCCGCGATCGGCCCGGACGCCCCGGCCGGACCGCCCGGCACCAGGACCGTCCGGTACGCCGACGTCGACGCGCTGTTCGCCGCCGTCGAGCACGGCACCCCGGCGCCGGACGCGGTGTCCGTCCGGGCGGCCGCCGGTACCGGCGGCCGCGTTCCGGAGCGCACCCGGACGGCGGTCAACCACACCACCGCACTGCTTCGCTGCTGGACGTCCGACCAGCGCCTGGACGCCACCCGGCTGGTCCTGGCGACCCGCGACGCGGTGGCCGCCACGCCCGAGGACCCGGCGGTCGATCCGGCCGCGGCCGCGGTGTGGGGCCTGGTGCGGTCCGTCCAGAGCGAGCACCCCGGCCGGGTCGTGCTGGTCGACACCCGCCTCGGCGCCGACGCGGCCCTGCCCGCGGCCGTCGGCTCCGGTGAGCCCCAGTTCGCCGTGCGCGCCGGCGCCGCCCTGGTGCCCCGGCTCACCGCGGCGCCCGGCCCGTCCGGCCCGCCCGCCGCGCCGGTGTTCGGACCCGAGGGCACCGTGCTGGTCACCGGCGGCACCGGCGGCCTGGGCGCGCTGCTCGCCCGGCACCTGGTCACCGGGCACGGCGTCCGATCCCTGCTGCTGGTCGGCCGACGCGGCCCGGACACGCCCGGCGCCGACCGGCTGGCCGCCGAACTCGGCGAACTGGGCGCCCGGGTGCGGATCGCCGCCTGCGACGTGTCCGACCGCACCGCCCTCGCGCGGCTCCTCGACACCCTGCCCGCCGACCGGCCGCTCGCCGCCGTGGTGCACTGCGCCGGGGCGCTCGACGACGGCGTGCTCGAATCGCTCACGCCCGGGAGCCTCGACCGGGTGCTGCGCCCCAAGGCCGACGCGGCCTGGCACCTGCACGAACTGACCACGGAACTGAAGCCCGCCGCGTTCGTGCTGTACTCCTCCGTCGCCGGCACGCTCGGCTCCGCCGGGCAGGGCAACTACGCGGCCGCCAACGCCTTCCTGGACGGCCTCGCCGCGCACCGCCGCGCCCTCGGACTGCCCGCCACCGCGCTCGCCTGGGGCTGGTGGGGCGGCGGGGCGGGCATGGCCGGCGCCTTCGACGAGGCCGACCGGGCCCGGCTGGCCCGGGCCGGCATCGCCGCCCTGGAACCGCCGGAGGCACTGGCCCTGTTCGACGCCGCGCTCGGCCTGGACGCGGCGGCGCTCGCCCCGGTCCGGCTCGACCCCGCCGTGCTGCGGGCCCGCGCCGACCAGGACGTGCTCTCCCCGGTCCTGAAGGAGCTGGCCACCGGCGGCGCCCGCCCGGTCCACCGCCGCGCCGCCGCCGCCCGCCCGGCGCCCGCCCCCGCGTGGCGGGAGCGGCTGCGGGACACCGCGGCGGGGCAGCGCGAGCACCTGCTGGTCGACCTGGTGCGCCGCGAGGTGGCCAAGGTCCTCGGCCGGCCCTCGCACGCCGCCGTGGCGGCCCACGACCGGCTGCTCGACCTGGGCTTCGACTCCCTCACGGCGGTGGAACTGCGCAACCGGATCGGCGAGTTGTGCGGCCTCCAGCTGCCGACCACGCTGGTCTTCGACCATCCCACCCCCGCGCGCCTGGCCGCCCACCTGCTGGAGCGGCTCGACGACGGCCCGGCCGGGACCGCGGCCCCCGCCGCCACGGCGCCCGCACCGGCCGCCCCACCCGCCGATCCTGCAGCCGAAGAGGCACCCGACCACCCGGCGGCGGCCGACCCCGCCCTCGCCGGTCTCGGCCGGGACGAACTGCTCGCCTTCATCGACGAGAACCTCAGAAGGCCCTGACCACCACCCACGACCACCCCCGGGCCGGCACGCCCGACCCGTTCCCCGCGACATGACGACGAGTGAGGTTCCGATGGCCGACGACGAGAAGGACGAGAAGCTCGTCGACTACCTCCGATGGATGGCCGGCGACCTGCAGCAGACCCGCCGGCGCCTGGACGAGATCGAGGAGGCGGCCCACGAGCCGATCGCCGTCGTGGCGATGAGCTGCAGACTGCCGGGCGGCGTCCACTCGCCCGAGGAGCTGTGGCGACTGGTGGCCGACGGCACCGACGCCGTCTCCGGCTTCCCCACCGACCGGGGCTGGGACCTCGACGCGCTCTACCACCCGGATCCGGACCACGCCGGCACCTCCACCACCCGGCACGGCGGATTCGTCGACGGCTACGCCGACTTCGACCCCGCCTTCTTCGGGATCAGCCCGCGCGAGGCCCTGGCCACGGACCCGCAGCAGCGCCTGCTGCTGGAGGTCGCCTGGGAGGCCTTCGAGCGGGCCGGGCTGCCCGCCGAGCGGCTGCGCGGCAGCCGGACCGGCGTCTTCGCCGGGGTGATGTACAACGACTACGGCAGCCGCGTCCGCCGGCCGGACGAGGACACCGAGGGGTACCTCGGCACCGGCAGCGCGGGCAGCGTCGCCTCCGGCCGGATCGCGTACACCTTCGGCCTGGAGGGCCCGGCCGTCACCATCGACACCGCCTGCTCCTCCTCCCTGGTCGCCCTCCACCTGGCCACCCAGGCGCTGCGCCAGGGCGACTGCGACCTCGCCCTGGCCGGCGGGGTGTCGCTGATGGCGACGCCGGCCACCTTCGTCGGCTTCAGCCGCCAGCGCGGCCTGGCACCGGACGGCCGCTGCAAGGCCTTCGGCGCGGACGCGGACGGTACCGGCTGGTCGGAGGGCGCCGCGCTGCTGCTGCTCGAACGGCTGTCCGTCGCCCGTGCCAACGGCCACCCCGTGCTCGCCGTGATCCGTGGCAGCGCCGTCAACCAGGACGGCGCCAGCGGCGCGCTGACCGCGCCCAACGGGCCCGCCCAGCAGCGCGTCATCCGCCAGGCGCTGGACAACGCCCGGCTGTTGCCCGCCCAGATCGACGCCGTCGAGGCGCACGGCACCGGCACCACCCTCGGCGACCCGATCGAGGCCCAGGCGCTGCAGGCGGTGTTCCGGGAGGGCCGGGCCGCCGACCGGCCGCTCTGGCTGGGCTCGCTCAAGTCCAACCTCGGCCACACCCAGGCCGCGGCGGGCGTCGCCGGGGTGATCAAGACGGTGATGGCGATGCGCCACGGCGTCCTGCCGCGCACCCTGCACGCCGACCGGCCGTCGCCGCACGTGGACTGGTCGGACGGCCCGCTGGAACTGCTCACCGAGGCCCGCCCCTGGCCCGACTCCGGCGAGCCGCGCCGGGCGGGCGTCTCCGCCTTCGGCATCAGCGGCACCAACGCGCACGTCCTGCTCGAACAGGCCCCGGACGCCCCCGCCGAGGAGGCCGCTCCCGAGCGGCCGCCCGTACCCGCCGCCGAACCCTCCGGCCTCCCGCCGCTGTGGCTGCTGTCCGCCCGCAGCGCCGAGGCCCTGCCCGCCCAGGCCGAGCGGCTGGCCGCCCACCTGCGCGCCGAGCCGGAGCTGGACCCCGCAGGCGTCGGCTGGTCGCTGCTGCGCACCCGGACGGCCTTCCCCCACCGGGCCGCCGTGACCGGCCGGGACCGCGCCGAACTCCTCGCCGGACTGGACGCGTTGGCGACCGGCACGGCCCCGGGCACGACCGCCGCCAGGGTCGCCCGGTCGCTCGCCGGCTCCGGCCGGGCCGCCCTGGTCTTCCCCGGCGCCGGCAGCCAGTGGGCCGGCATGGCCGCCGAACTGCTCGACTCCTCCCCCGCGTTCGCCCGCCGCCTGGCGGAGTGCGCCGAGGCGCTTCGCCCGCACGTGGACTGGTCGCTGACCGACGTCCTGCGCGGCGCACCGGGCGCGCCGCGGCCGGAGCGCACCGACGTCGCCCAACCCGCGCTCTGGGCGGTGACGGTGTCGCTGGCCGCGCTCTGGGAGTCCTGCGGCGTCGAGGTGTCCGGGGTGCTGGGCCACTCCCAGGGCGAGATCGCGGCCGCCGCCGTCAGCGGCGCGCTGTCGCTGCCGGACGCGGCCCGGGTGGTGGCGCTGCGCGCCCGGGCCCTGGTGTCGCTCGGCCGGCTCGACGGCGGGATGCTCGCGGTGTCCGCCACGCCCGCCCGGATCCGCGAGCAACTGGCCGAATGGCAGGGCGAGTTGACCGTCGCGGCGGTCAACGGCCCGCGCTCGGTGGTGGTCGCGGGCCGGAACCGGGCGGTGGAGGAGCTGCGGGCGCGCTGCGAGGCGGAGGGCGTCTGGGCCCGGCGGATCCCGCTGGACTACGCCTCGCACACTCCGCAGGTGGAGTCCGTCCGGGAAGAACTGACCGCCCTGCTCGGCACGGTGATGCCACATCAGCCGAGGCTCCCGATGTACTCGCCGGCCACCGGCGGGCTGCTCGAACCGGGCGCCCAGGACGCCGGGTTCTGGTACCGCAGCCTGCGGCAGCCGGTGGAGTTCGAGCGGGCCACCCGCGCCATGCTGGCGGACGGCTTCGACCTGTTCATCGAGTGCGGTCCGCACCCCGTGCTCACCCAGGCCCTTCAGGAGACCGTCGAGGAGGCCGGCACCGAGGCCGTCGTCGTCGGCTCGCTGCACCGCGACCACGGGACCCCGGACCGGTTCGCCGACGCGGTCGCCGAGGCGGTGGCGGGCGGCGCCCGGCTGGACGCCGACCGCTACTTCGGCCCGGCCCGGAGCGTCGGCCTGCCCACCTACGCCTTCCGGCGCAGCCGCTACTGGCTGGCCGCCGACGAGCCCACCCCGGCCGACGGACCCACCCCGGCCGCCGAGTCGTCCGGCGCCCGGGCGCCCGGCGGGCCCGGGGCGGCCTGGCGGCTCGCCGTCACCGAGCCCGGCGACCTCGCCACCCTCGCCCCGGTGCCGTCCGCCGAGGCGGACCGCCCGCTCGGACCGGGCGAGGTCAGGGTCGCCGTCCGCGCCGTCGGCCTGCACTTCGGGGACGTCCTGGTCGGCCTCGGCCTGGCCCTGCACGGCGACACCGGCGGCGGGCTGGGGCTGGAGGCGGCGGGCGTGGTCCTGGAGGTCGGCGCCGAGGTCGGCGGGCTCGCCCCGGGCGACCGGGTGATGGGCCTGTTCCCGGACGGAGCGGCCGGCCCGGTCGCGGTCACCGACCACCGGCTGTCCTGCGCCCTCCCGGCCGGCTGGACCTTCGAGCAGGGCGCCGCCGCGCCGCTCGCCCACCTGACCGCGCACCACGCCCTGGTCGGACTCGCCGGGCTCCGGCCCGGCGAGACCGTCCTGGTGCACGCCGCGAGCGGCGGCGCCGGACTGGCCGCCGTCCACCTGGCCCGCCACCTGGGGGCGAACGTCCTCGCCACCGACCTTCCCGAGCACCGGGAGGCACTGCTGGCGCTGGGCCTGCCCCGGGAGCACCTCGCCTCCTCGACCGATCCCGGCTTCGCGCCGGAGCTGCTCGCCGCCACCGGCGGACGCGGCGCCGACGTCGTGCTGAACTGCCTCGCCGGGGAGTCCACCGACGCCTCGCTGCGGCTGCTGCCGCACGGCGGCCGCTTCGTGGAGACCGGACGCACCGACCGGCGCGACGCCGGGCGGGTCGCCGCCGACCACCCGGGCGTGCGGTACCTGGTCGCCGACCTCGCGGACGCCGGTCCGGACCGCCTGCGGGCCGTCCTCGGCGAGCTGGCCGCCCTGTTCGCGGACGGCACGCTGCCCCCGCCGGCCGTCCCCGCCTGGGACGTCGAGCGGGCCGCCGAGGCGTTCGAGCACCTGGGCCGGGCCCGGCACGCGGGCCAGGCGGTGCTCACGCTGCGGTCCTCCTCGCGACCCGACCGTCCCGTCCCCGCCCCGGCCCCCGGGACCGCGCTGGGGGCCCTGGAGCCCGCCGCCCGCCGGGAGTTCCTGCTCGACCTCGTCCGCACCGAGATCGCCGCCGTGCTCGGCCACGCCGACGCCCGGGCGATCGGCACCGACCAGCGCTTCCAGGAGCTCGGGCTCGACTCGCTCACCGCCGTCCAGCTGCGCAACCGGCTCGGCGCGGCGACCGGCCTGCGGCTCACCGCGACCCTGGTGTTCGACCACCCCACCCCCCGGGCCGTCGTCGACCACGTCCTCGCCCTCACCGGCGCACGGGACGACGAGGGCGCCGACACCCCGCCGAGGCCCGCCGGCGATCCCGCCGAACCGCTCGCGATCGTCGCGATGGCCTGCCGCTTCCCCGGCGACGTCCGCTCCCCGGAACAGCTCTGGGAGGTCCTGGACACCGGGGCGGACGTCATCGGCGACTTCCCCGCCGACCGCGGCTGGGACTTCGCCGGCCTCTACCACCCCGACCCCGACCGGCCCGGCACCACCTACGCCCGCCAGGGCGGCTTCATCGACACCGTCGCCGACTTCGACGCGGCCTTCTTCGGGATCTCCCCGCGCGAGGCCCTCGCCATGGACCCGCAGCAGCGCCTGCTGCTGGAGACCTCCTGGGAGGCGTTCGAGCGCGGCGGCATCGACCCGGTGGCGACGGCCGCCGAAGGGCCGGTCGGCGTGTTCGTCGGCACCAACGGCCAGGACTACCCCCGGGTGCTGGCCACCGGCAAGGACGACCTGGAGGGGTACATCGGGACGGGCAACACCGCCAGCGTGCTGTCCGGCCGGCTGGCGTACGCCTTCGGGTTCGGCGGACCGGCGGTCACCGTCGACACCGCCTGCTCCTCCTCCCTGGTGGCACTGCACTGGGCCGGCCAGGCCCTGCGGCGCGGCGACTGCGACCTGGCGCTGGTGGGCGGCGTCACCCTGATGACCAGTCCGCTGCTGTTCACCGAGTTCAACCGGCAGCGGGTGCTCTCCCCGAGCGGCCGCTGCCGCTCCTTCTCCGCCGACGCGGACGGCACCAGCTGGAGCGAGGGCGTGGCCGTCCTGGTGGTCGAGCGGCTGTCCGACGCCCGGCGCAAGGGCCACCGGGTGCTCGGCGTGGTGCGCGGCTCCGCCATCAACTCCGACGGCGCCAGCAACGGCCTGACCGCGCCCAACGGCCCGGCCCAGGAGCGGGTGATCCGCCGTGCCCTCGCCGACGCCGGGCTGACCCCCGACGACGTGGACGCGGTGGAGGCGCACGGCACCGGCACCAAGCTCGGCGACCCGATCGAGGCCCAGGCGCTGCTCGCCACGTACGGCGCGCGGCGGGCCGCCGACCGGCCGCTGCTGCTGGGCTCGCTGAAGTCCAACCTCGGCCACACCCAGGCCGCTTCGGGCCTCGCGGGCATCATCAAGCTGGTCGAGGCGCTGCGGCACGAGCGGCTGCCGAAGACCCTGCACCTGACCGAGCCGACCCCGCACGTCGACTGGTCGAGCGGGGCGGTGCGGCTGCTCGACGAGGCCCGGGCGTGGCCGCGCACCGGCCGCCCCCGGCGCGGCGGGGTGTCCTCCTTCGGGATCAGCGGCACCAACGCGCACGTCGTCATCGAGGAGCCGCCGGCCGTCGAGCCGCAGACCCCGCCCGCCGCCCCGGACGACCGGGTGGTGCCCTGGACGCTGTCCGCCCGGAGCCCCGAGGCGCTGCGCGGCCAGGCGCTGCGGCTGGCCGAGCACCTGGCGGCCCGCCCGGACGCCCGCCCGCTGGACGTGGCCTGGTCGCTCGCCACCACCCGCGCCGCCCTGCGGCACCGCGCCGTCGTCCTGGCCGAGGACGGCCCGCGGGCGCTGGCCGCGCTCACCGCGCTGTACGAGGGCCGGGACGCCGCCGGGGTGGTGCTCGGGCAGGCCGGGGAGGGCCGCCGGACGGCGTTCCTGTTCTCCGGGCAGGGCAGCCAGGCCGCCGGCATGGGGCGCGAACTGCACCGCGGGTACCCGGTCTTCGCCGACGCCTTCGACGCAGCGTGCGCCGCCCTCGAACCGCACCTGGACGCCCGGGCCGAGCGCCCGCTGCGCGAGGTCGTCCTGGCCGAGCCCGGGGACGCGCGGGCCGAGGAGCTGATCGACCGGACGGAGTACGCCCAGCCCGCGCTGTTCGCCTTCGAGGTGGCTCTGTTCCGGCTGCTGGAGTCCTGGGGCGTCGTCCCGGACCTGCTGGCCGGGCACTCGGTCGGGGAGCTCGCGGCCGCGCACGTGGCGGGCGTCCTCTCGCTCGCCGACGCGGCCGAACTGGTCGCCGCGCGGGGCCGGTTGATGCAGGCGCTGCCGGCCGGCGGCGCGATGGCCGCGGTCGAGGCGACGCCGGCCGAACTCGCCGACCTGCTCGCCGGCCGGGCGGGCGTGGTCGCGGTCGCCGCGGTCAACGGCCCCCGGGCGAGCGTCCTGTCCGGCGAGCGCGCGGCGGTCGCCGAGGTGGTCGACGAGCTGCGCGGACGCGGGCGCCGGGTGTCCTGGCTGCGGGTCAGCCACGCCTTCCACTCCCCGCTGATGGACCCGATGCTCGCCGAGTTCGAGCGGGTCGCGCGGAAGCTGACGTACCACGCCCCGCGCGTCGCGCTGGTCTCTGCCCTCACCGGGCGGCCGGTGACCGCCGAGGAACCGGCCGCGGCCGAGCACTGGGTCCGCCACGTCCGGGACGCGGTGCTCTTCCACGACGCCGTGCGCGGCCTGGCCGGGGCGGGCGCCGAACTGTTCGTCGAGGTGGGGCCGCAGGGCGCGCTCAGCTCGATGGCCGCCGACAGCCTGGCCGGGCAGGGCGTCGTCGTCGCGGCGCAGCGCCGCAACCGGCCGCCGGAGGCCGCGCTGCTGTTCGCCGCCGCCGAACTGCACGTCCAGGGCGTCCCGGTGGACTGGCGGGCGGTGTTCGCCGGGCGCGGGGCGCGCGCGGTGGAGCTTCCCACCTACGCCTTCCAGCGCAGCCGCTACTGGCCGCAGCGCGGCTTCACCTCCCGGCGCGGTCCGGGCGGCGACGGGCACCCGGTGCTCGACGCCCTGGTGCCGCTGGGCGACAGCGACCGCCTGGTGGGCACCGGCCGGCTCTCCCCGGAGACCGCGCCCTGGCTCGCCGAGCACCGGCTGTTCGACTCCACCGTCGTGCCCGGCACCCTGTACGTCGAGCTGGCCGCGCAGGCCGCCGAGGCCGCGGGCCGCACCCGGGTACGGGAGCTGACCCTGCACGCGCCGCTCGTCCTCGGGCCGGAGGAGGAGGCCGAACTCCAGCTGCTGGTCGAGGAGTCCGACCCCTCCGACAGCGCCGGAAGCCGCGCCCTGCGGCTCTACGCGCGCCCGCGGGACACCACCGGCGCGGCGCCGTGGACCCTGCACGCGAGCGGCGTCCTGGCCGACGACGAGCCGGCCCCGGTGGGCCACGACCTGCGCGCCTGGCCGCCCGCCGGAGCCGAGCCCGTCCCCGTGGACGGCCTCTACGAGGCCTTCGCCGCCCAGGGGGTGGCGTACGGCCCGCTGTTCCGGGGCGTGCGCGCCGCCTGGCGCGACGGCGACACCCTGTTCGCCGAGGCGGCGCTGCCGGACGGCGCCGACCCGCAGGCCTTCGCCCTGCACCCCGCGCTGTGGGACGCCGCCCAGCACCCGGCCGCGATGGACGGCCTGGGCTCCGACTCGGGGGCGGCGGTGCCGTTCTCCTGGTCGGGCGTGCGGGTGCACTCCACCGGCGCCGACCGGCTGCGGGTGCGGATCGCGCCGGCCGGGCCGGGGGCCGTCACCATGGCGATCGCCGACGACCGGGGCGAGCCGGTGGTGGACGTCGAACGGCTGGCCGCCCGGCGGGCGGACGCGCGGGACCTCGACGCCCGGCAGGCCGAGGCGGCGGGGGCGCTGTACCGGATCGACTGGGTGCCGGGCGCTTCCGGCGCGGCGGAGCCGGTCACGCTCCGCTGGCTCGGCGACGGCCCCGCGCCGGCACCGCTCGCCGCGCTCCCCGCCGGCGGGGACGCCGAGGTCGCCCTCGTCCCGGTCACGGTCGACGCGACCGCCGGCCCGGCCGCCGCCCTGGCAGCGGTGGAGCGGGCGCTCGCCGTGGTCCGCTCCTGGCTGGCCGACGGCGGTTCCGCCCGGGGCCGGCTGGCCCTGCTCACCCGGAACGCCGCCGACTGCGCCCCGGCCGGGGCGCCGGCCGCACCGCCGCGGCCCGTCGATCCGGCGCAGTCCGCCGTCTGGGGTCTGGCCCGCGCCGCCCAGGCGGAGTACCCCGACCGGATCGTGCTGGCGGACCTCGACGGCGAGGACGCCTCCTGGCAAGCCCTGCCCGCCGCCCTCGCCGGCGGCGAGTCCCAACTGGCCCTGCGGGACGGCGCCTTGCTGCTCCCCCGGCTCGCCAGGACGGACGCCCGCAGCGAGCCCGCCGGGCTGGATCCGGAGGGCACCGTGCTGATCACCGGCGGCACCGGCTCACTCGGCGCACTCCTCGCCCGCCACCTGGTCACCACCCACGGCGTCCGCCACCTCCTGCTCACCAGCCGCAGCGGCCCCACCGCCCCAGGCGCCCAACAACTCGCCACCGACCTGCGCGCCACCGGCGCCCACGTCACCATCACCGCCTGCGACACCGCCGACCGCGAAGCCCTCACCACCCTCCTCGCCACCGTCCCCACCGACCACCCCCTCACCGCCGTCATCCACGCCGCCGGCGTCCTCGACGACGCCACCCTCACCACCCTCACCCCCCGACACCTCCACCACACCCTGCGCCCCAAGGCCGACGGCGCCTGGCACCTCCACGAACTCACCCGGCACCACGACCTCACCGCCTTCGTCCTGTTCTCCTCCGCGTCGGGGGTCCTCGGCTCCGCCGGCCAGGGCGCCTACGCCGCCGCCAACGGCTTCCTGGACGGCCTCGCCCAGCACCGGGCCGCCGCCGGACTGCCCGCCGTGTCCCTCGCCTGGGGCCTGTGGGACCAGACCGACGACGGCATGGCGGGCGGCCTGACCGAGGCCGAACGCGGCCGCATCGTCCGCTCCGGGTTCGGGGCGATCGCCTCCGCCACCGGCCTGGCGCTGTTCGACGCCGCCCTCGGCCGGCCCGAACCCCTGCTCGTCCCGGCCCGGTTCGACCTGCCGCTGCTCCAGACCCGCGGCGGTGACCCGGACTTCCCGCCGGTCCTGCGCGGCCTGGTGCGCCCCACCCGCGCCCGTACCGCCCCCTCCGGCGCCCCCGCCCGGCAGGACGCCGCCTCGCTCGCCGAGCGGCTGCTCCCGCTGGACGACGCCGAGCGCGAGAGCCTGCTGCTCGACCTCGTGCTCACCCAGACCGCGACGGTGCTCGGCCACAGCTCGCCCCGCGCCGTCGCCCCGGACCGGCCGTTCACCGAGTCCGGCCTGGACTCGCTCGCCGCCGTGGAGATCCGCGGCCGGCTCGACGCCGCCACCGGCGTGCGCCTGCCCGCCACCGCGGTCTTCGACCACCCGACGCCCGCCGGGCTCGCCGCGCACCTCAGGGACGTCCTCGTCCCCGCCGCACCGAGCCCCGCCGACGCCGCCCTCGCGGACCTCGACCGGCTGCGCGAGTCCGTCCCGGACCTCGCCGGGGACCCGGAGAACGCCGAGCAGGTCCGGCTGCGGCTCAAGGCCCTGCTCGCCGCCCTGGAGCAGGCCGCCGCCGACCGGGACCGGGCCGCCACCGAACCCGGCGGGGACCCGGACGGCGACGGGGACGACCTCGACGCCGCCGGCATCGACGAACTGCTCGCCATCATCGACGACGAACTGGGGGACGCCTGATGACGGGCACCGACGAGAAGGTCCTGGACTCGCTCAAGCGGCTCACCGCCGAGCTGCGGCAGACCCGCAGGCGGCTGCGCGAGAACGAGGAGGCGGCCCACGAGCCCATCGCGATCGTCGGCATGGCCTGCCGCTACCCGGGCGGCGTCCGCACGCCCGAGGAGCTCTGGCAGCTCGTCGACGGGGGCCGGGACGCCGTCTCCGCCTTCCCCACCGACCGCGACTGGGACCTCGACGCCCTGCGCGGACCGGACGACGCGGCCGGCACCAGCACCGCGCACGCGGGCGGATTCCTCTACGACGTCGCCGACTTCGACCCCGCGCCGTTCGGCATCAGCCCGCGCGAGGCGACCGCGATGGACCCCCAGCAGCGACTGCTGCTGGAGACCTCCTGGGAGGCCTTCGAGCACGCCGGCATCGACCCGGCCACCCTGCGCGGCAGCCGCACCGGCGTCTACGCCGGGATCATGTACCACGACTACGCGGCCCGGCTCCGCGAGCTGCCCGAGGACGTCATGGGCTACCTCGGCACCGGCACCTCGGGCAGCATCGCCTCCGGCCGGATCGCGTACACCTTCGGCCTGGAGGGCCCGGCCGTCACCATCGACACCGCCTGCTCCTCCTCCCTGGTCGCCCTCCACCTGGCCACCCAGGCCCTGCGCGGCGGCGAGTGCACGCTCGCGCTGGCCGGCGGCGCCACCGTGATGGCCTCGCCCCTGCCGTTCGTCGACTTCAGCCGCCAGGAGGGCCTGTCCTCGGACGGCCGCTGCAAGTCCTTCGCCGCCGCGGCCGACGGCACCGGCTGGGCCGAGGGCGTCGGCATGCTCCTGCTGGAGAAGCTCTCGGACGCCCGCCGCAACGGCCACCCCGTGCTCGCCGTGGTGCGCGGCACCGCCGTCAACCAGGACGGCGCCAGCAACGGCCTCACCGCCCCCAACGGCCCGTCCCAGCAGCGGGTGATCCGGCAGGCGCTCGCCGACGCCGGCCTCGCCCCCTCCGACGTCGACGCGGTCGAGGCGCACGGCACCGGCACCAAGCTCGGCGACCCGATCGAGGCCCAGGCCCTGCTCGCCGTCTACGGCCAGGGCCGCCCCGCCGACCGCCCGCTGCGGCTCGGCTCGCTCAAGTCCAACCTCGGCCACACCCAGGCCGCGGCCGGCGTCGGCGGGATCATGAAGGTGGTCCTCGCCCTGCACCACGGCGAACTCCCCCGCACCCTGCACGTCGACGAACCCACCCCGCACGTCGACTGGTCCGCGGGCGCCGTGGAACTGCTCACCGAGCCGCAGCCGTGGCCCCGCCGGGAGACCCCGCGCCGCGCCGGGGTCTCCTCCTTCGGGTTCAGCGGCACCAACGCGCACGCCGTCATCGAGGAGCCGCCCGCGCCTGCCGCCGACCTCCCCGCGGACAGTCGCCCCGCCGCCGACCTCCCCGCCGCCGACGGCACCGCCGCCGGGGCGAGCGCCGCGCCCGCCGCGCTGTGGACGCTGAGCGCCGCCACCGAGCCCGCGCTGCGCGCCCAGGCCGGCCGACTCGCCGCCCACCTGCGCCGCGGTCCCGCGCCGGACCCGGCCGACGTCGGCCACGCCCTGCTCACCACCCGCACCGCGCTGGAGCACCGCGCCGTCCTGGTCGGCCGCGAGCGGGAGTCCCTGCTGCCCGAGCTGGACGCCTTCGCCGCCGGGCGTCCCACCGCCGGCGTGCTGCACGAGCGCGCCGGCACCGGCGGCCTGGCCGTCATGTTCACCGGCGGGGGAAGCCAACGCCCTGGCATGGGGCGGGAGTTGTACGCCGCCTTCCCGGCCTTCGCGGACGCCTTCGACGCCGTCTGCGCCGAGCTGGACCGGCACCTGCCGTCCCCCCTGCGCCCGGCGGTCTTCGGCTCCTCGACCGGCGGCACCCCGCCGCTCACCGGCCAGGCGTACGCCCAACCCGCGCTGTTCGCCGTCGAGGTGGCGCTGTTCCGGCTGTTCGCCTCCTGGGGCGTACGGCCCGACCACGTCCTCGGCCACTCGGGCGGCGAACTCGCGGCCGCCCACGTCGCGGGCGTCCTCGACCTGCCGGACGCGGCCGCCCTGGTCGCCGCCCGTGGCCGGCTCACCCAGGCGCTGGCCCCGGGCGGGGCGATGGTCGCGGTCGCCGCCGCCGAGGCGGAGGTCCGCCCGCTGCTGACCGCCGGCGCCGAGATCGCCGCGATCAACAGCCCGGACGCGGTGGTCCTCTCCGGCGACGAACAGCCCGTCCTGGCGCTTGCCGCGCACTTCGCCGCCCTCGGCCGCAAGACCCGCCGGCTGAACGTCAGTTACGCCTCCCATTCGGCCCGGGTGGACCCGATGCTGGCCGAGTTCCGGCAGATCGCCGCCGGACTGGAGCTGCGGCCGCCCCGGATCGGCTTCGTCTCCACCGTCACGGGCGAACCCGCCGGGGACGAACTGCGGACCGCCGAGTACTGGGTGCGCAACGCGCGCCAGGCCGTCCGGTTCGCCGACGCCGTCCGGCACCTGGAGGCCCAGGGCACCCGTACCTTCCTGGAACTCGGCCCGGAGGCCGCCCTCACGCCCATGGCCGAGGCCTGCTTCACCGAGGCCGGCTCCGCCGCCGTCGCCGCCCAACGCGCGGACCGCGACCAGGCCGCCGAGGCCGCCACCGCCCTCGGCCGGCTGCACGCGCGCGGCACCGCCATCGACCGGGCGGCCTACCACGGGAGCAGCGGCCACGGGAGCAGCGGCGGCCGCCGGGTCGAGCTGCCGACCTACGCCTTCCAGCGGGAGCGGCACTGGCTGGAGGCCCCGGCCGGGAGCCGGCTCGACGTCACCCCGGCCGGGCTCGGCTTCCCCGACCACCCGCTGCTCGGCGCCAGCATCGTCGTCGCCGACTCCGAGGAGTTCCTGTTCACCGGACGGCTGGACCTGCGGACCCAGCCGTGGCTGGCCGACCACCGCGTCGGTGACGCCGTGCTGCTGCCCGGCACCGCCTTCGTCGAACTCGCCCTGCGGGCCGGCGAACAGGCGGACTGCGACCACCTCGACGAACTCACCCTCACCGCACCGCTGGTCGTCCCGGCGCAGGGCGCGGTGACCCTGCAGATCCGCCTCGGCGCGCCCGACGGCACCGGCCGCCGCGCGGTCGAGGTGTACGCCCGCGAGGAGGACGCCCTGCCCGGGCGGCCCTGGACCAGGCACGCCTCCGGGTTGCTGTCGGCCGGTTCCCCGTCCACCCGGCCCCCGCTCACCGCCTGGCCCCCGGCCGGCGCCGAAGCCCTCGACCCGGACGGCCTGTACGAGCGCCTCGCCGCCGAGGGCCTGCACTACGGCCCGGCCTTCCAGGGGCTTCGGGCCGTCTGGCGGGGCGAGGGGGAGCTGTTCGCCGAGGTCGCCCTGGACGCCGAACAGGACGGCGCGGCCGGCGCGTTCGGGCTGCACCCCGCCCTCCTCGACGCCGCGCTTCACGCCCTGGGCCTCGGCGCGCTCCCCGGCGCCCCGGAGAGCGCGAGCCTGCCGTTCGACTGGCACGGCGTCGCCCTGCACGGCGTCGGCGCCACCGCCCTGCGGGTCCGGCTCGCCCCCGCCGGGCCTGGCGCGGTCGCCCTGGAGGCCACCGACACCTCCGGCCGCCCCGTCCTCACCGTGGAGTCGCTGCTGCTGCGGCCCGCCGGCCGGCTCGCCAGCACCGGCAGCACCGCCCGCGAGCCGCTGCTCCACCTGGTCTGGACCGATCCGCAGGCACCGCACGCCCTCGCGGCGCCGGGCCGCACCGGACTGCTCACCGACGCCCTCGGCTCCACCGCGCCGCCGCCCGACACCCTGGTGCTCCCGCTCCTCGACGCCCCGACCGCGCCGCGCCCCGACCGCGCGGCCGCCGAGTCCACCGCCCGGACCCTCGGCCTCGTCCAGGCCTGGCTCGCCGACGACCGGTTCGCCGACACCCGCCTCGTCGTCGTCACCAGCGGCGCCGTGGCCGTCGGCCCCGACGAGGACGTCCGCGACCTGCCGCGCGCCGCCGACCGGGGCCTGCTGCGCTCCGCCCAGTCGGAGCACCCGGGCCGGATCGTCCTCGTGGACACCGACGCACCGGACGACTGGCCCGCGGACCTCCCCCGGGCGCTCGGCCCGGAGGAGCCGAGCGTCGCCCTGCGCCGGGGGCGCCCGCTGATCCCCCGGCTGGCCCCCGCCCCCGCCGCCGACCGGCCCGCCCCCGGGCTGGATCCGGAGGGCACCGTGCTGATCACCGGCGGCACCGGCTCACTCGGCGCACTCCTCGCCCGCCACCTGGTCACCACCCACGGCGTCCGCCACCTCCTGCTCACCAGCCGCAGCGGCCCCACCGCCCCCGGCGCCGAACAACTCGCCACCGACCTGCGCGCCACCGGCGCCCACGTCACCGTCGCCGCCTGCGACACCGCCGACCGCGAAGCCCTCACCACCCTCCTGGACACCGTCCCCACCGACCACCCCCTCACCGCCGTCATCCACGCCGCCGGCGTCCTCGACGACGCCACCCTCACCACCCTCACCCCCCGACACCTCGACAGCGTCCTGCGGCCCAAGGCCGACGGCGCCTGGCACCTCCACGAACTCACCCGGCACCACGACCTCACCGCCTTCGTCCTGTTCTCCTCCGCCGCCGGCCTCCTCGGTGCCCCCGGCCAGGCCAACTACGCCGCCGCCAACGGCTTCCTGGACGGCCTCGCCCAGCACCGGGCCGCCACCGGACTGCCCGCCCTGTCCCTCGCCTGGGGCCTGTGGGAGGGCGACTCCGGCATGGCCACGGGCGTCGACGACGCCTCCCGGCGCCGGCTCGCCGCCCTCGGCATGCGGCCGATCCCCACCGCCGAGGGCCTGGCCCTGTTCGACGCCGCCCTCGCCGGCACCGAGCCGCTGGCCGCGCCGCTCCACCTGGACCCGCAAGGCCTCGACGCCGACACGGCGCCGGCCCTGCTGCGCGCCCTGGCCCGGCCCCGGCGCCGGCGCCGGGCGGCCGCCACGGCGCGCCCCGTCCGCACCGGCCTCGCCCAGCGGCTCGCCGCCCTGCCCGCGGCCGAGCGGCTGCGCGAACTGACCGAGCTGGTCCGCGCCGAGACCGCCGCCGTCCTCGGCTACCGGAACCCGCAGGACGTCCCCGGCGACCGCGCGTTCTCCGAGCTCGGCTTCGACTCGCTCGCCGCCGTCGACCTGCGCAACCGTCTCGGCGCCGCCACCGACCTCCGGCTGCCGGCCACCACCGTGTTCGACCACCCCACCCCCGGCGCCCTCGCCGTACGGCTGCGGGACCTGCTCCTCGGCGCCGCCGACCGGGCCGCCCCCGAGCCCGCCGCGAACGCCGCCCGGCACGACGACGAGCCGATCGCGATCGTCGGCATGGCCTGCCGCTACCCCGGCGGGGTGGCCTCCCCCGAGGAGCTGTGGGACCTCGTCCTGGCCGGCCGGGACGCCACCGGTGACATGCCCCGCGACCGCGGCTGGGACATCGACGGGCTCTACCACCCCGAGCCCGGCCGACGCGGCTCCTTCTACACCCGCCGCGGCGGCTTCCTGGCCGACGCCGCCGAATTCGACGCCGGGTTCTTCGGCATCAGCCCGCGCGAGGCCCTCGCCATGGACCCGCAGCAGCGGCTGCTGCTGGAGGTCTCCTGGGAGGTGTTCGAGCGCGCCGGCCTGGACCCGCTGGCGATGCGCGGCAGCGACACCGGGGTCTTCACCGGCGTGATGTACCACGACTACGGCTCCTGGGCGCGGCGCACCCCCGAGGACGTGGAGGGCTACCTCGGCGCCGGGACGGCCGGCAGCGTCGCCTCCGGCCGGGTCGCCTACACGCTGGGCCTCGAAGGACCCGCGGTGACCGTGGACACCGCCTGCTCCTCCTCCCTGGTCGCCCTGCACCTGGCCGCCCAGGCGCTGCGGGCCGGCGAGTGCTCGCTCGCGCTGGCCGGCGGCGCCACCGTGATGGCGACGCCCGGCCCGTTCGTCGAGTTCAGCCGCCAGCGCGGGCTCGCCCCGGACGGGCGGTGCAAGTCCTTCGCCGCCGGCGCCGACGGCACCGGCTGGGCCGAGGGCGTCGCCGTGCTGCTGGTCGAGCGGCTCTCCGACGCCCGCCGCAACGGCCACCCCGTGCTCGCCGTGGTGCGCGGCACCGCCGTCAACCAGGACGGCGCCAGCAACGGCCTCACCGCCCCCAGCGGCCCCGCCCAGCAGCGGGTGATCCGCCGGGCGCTCGCCGTCGCCGGACTGACGGCGGGCCAGGTCGACGCGGTGGAGGCGCACGGCACCGGCACCGTCCTGGGCGACCCGATCGAGGCCCAGGCGCTGCTCGACACCTACGGCCGCGAGCACACCGAGGAGCGGCCGCTGTGGCTCGGCTCGCTCAAGTCCAACCTCGGCCACACCCAGGCCGCGGCCGGGGTCGGCGGCGTGATCAAGATGGTCCAGGCGATGCGGCACGGCGTCCTGCCCCGCACCCTGCACGTCGACGAACCCACCCCGCACGTCGACTGGTCCGCCGGCGGGATGCGGCTGCTGACCGAGCCGACCGCCTGGCCCGCCACCGGAGAGCCCCGCCGGGCCGGGGTCTCCTCCTTCGGCATCAGCGGCACCAACGCCCACGCCGTGCTGGAGCAGGCCCCGGACGACGCCCCGGCCACCGAGCCGGCCCCCGCGCCGGCCGTCACCCCCGTGTCCGCGCCGTGGCTGCTGTCCGGCCGCACCCCGCAGGCCCTGCGCGGCCAGGCCGGGCGCCTGCTGGAGCACCTCCGTACGCACCCCGACACCCCCGACGCCGACCTCGCCCTCAGCCTGGCCACCACCCGGGCCGCCCTGCCGCACCGCGCGGCCGTCCTCGGCGCCGACCGGGACACCCGCCTGGCGGCCCTGGCACGGCTCACCGACGACGGCGCCGCGCCCGGCACCCCGACCGGGCGCGCCGACGGCGGCCGGGTGGCCTTCCTGTTCAGCGGCCAGGGCAGCCAGCGCCCCGCCATGGGCCGTGAACTCGCCGCCGCCGACGCCGAGTTCGCCGGCATCCTGGACGAGGTCTGCGCGGTCTTCGACCCGCTGCTCGACCGGCCGCTGCGCGAGGTCCTCGCCGCCGAGCCCAGCACCGCGGCCGCCGAGCTCCTGGATCGGACGCGGTACACCCAGCCCGCCCTGTTCGCCGTCCAGGTGGCCCTGCTGCGCCGCCTCGCCGCCTGGGGCGTACGGCCGGACGTGCTGGCCGGCCACTCCATCGGCGAACTCGCGGCCGCCCACGCGGCGGGCGTCCTCGACCTGCCCGACGCGGCCGCCCTGGTCGCCGCCCGCGGCCGGCTGATGCAGGCGCTGCCGGACGGCGGGGCGATGGCCGCGGTCGACGCCCCGGAGGAGGAGGTCCTGCCGCTGCTCACCGACCGGATCGCGCTCGCCGCCGTCAACGGCCCGTCCTCGGTGGTGCTGTCCGGCGACGCCGACGCCTTGGAGGAACTGCTCGCCCGGCTGGCCGCCGCCGGCCACCGCACCCGACGGCTGCGGGTGAGCCACGCCTTCCACTCCCCGCGGATGGACGGCATGCTCGACGAATTCCGGCGGGTCGCCGAGGGCCTCACCTTCCGGGAGCCCGCGCTGCCCGTCGTCTCCACCGTGACCGGCCGCAGCGCCACCGCCGCCGAGCTGTGCTCGCCCGAGTACTGGGTGCGCCAACTCCGGCAGCCGGTCCGGTTCCGGGACGCCGTCCACCGTCTGGAGACCGACGGTGTGACCACCTTCGTCGAGCTCGGCCCCGGCGCCACGCTCACCGCCCTGGTCCGGGACTGCCTGACCGACCGGGAGCGCGCCTCCGTCCCGCTGCTGCGCCCCGGCACGCCGGAGCCGCGGGCGCTCACCACGGCCGTCGCCGAACTGCACGTGCGGGGCGTCGCCGTCGACTGGGCGGCCGTCCACGCCGGTTCGGGCGCCCGCCCGATACCGCTGCCGACGTACGCCTTCCAGCGCCTCCGGTACTGGCTGCCGGCCGGCCCGGCACAGGGCGACGACCGGCACCACCCGCTGCTCTCCGCCGCCATCGCTGCCCCCGGCCTCGACGGCACGGTGTTCACCGGCACGCTGGACGCCCACGACCTGCCGTGGCTGGCCGAGCACCGGATCGGCGGCACGGCGGTCCTGCCCGGCGCCGCCTTCGTCGAGCTGGCCCTGCACGCGGGCGGCGAACTCGGCTGCCCCGCCGTCGAGGAGCTGGTGGTCCAGGCGCCGCTCCCGGTGCCGGACCGCGCCGCGGTGCCGCTGCGGCTCTCCGTCCGGCCGCCGGACGAGACCGGCCGACGCGCCTTCGGCCTCTTCGCCCGCACCGCCGACGACGACGCCGACAACGCCGGCGACGGGGCCGCCGAGGACCGGTGGACCCCGCACGCCACCGGCACCCTGGCCCCCGCCGGCCCGCCGGCCCCGGCCGGCCGGGACGCGCCCTGGCCGCCCGCCGGCGCGGAGCCCGTCGACCCCGCCGACCTCGCCGACCTGTACCGGCGCCCCGCCGAGGCCGGCCTGTCGTACGGTCCGGGCTTCCAGGGCCTGCGCGCCGCCTGGCGCCGCGGCGAGGAGCTCTACGCCGAGGTCGCGCTGCCCGACGACACCTCCGGCCCGTACGCCCTCCACCCGGCCCTGCACGACGCGGCCCTGCACGCCCTCGGCCTGCCCCGGGACGGCGCGGCCGCACCGGCCGTCCTGCCCTTCTCCTGGCGCGGCGTCCGGCTGCACCGCACCGGCGCACGGGCGCTGCGGGTCCGGCTGACCCCGGACGGCGACACGGTGGCCGTGGAACTGAGCGACCCGACCGGCGCCCCGGTCGCCTCGGTCGAGGCCCTGACCCTCCGTCCGGTCTCCGTCCCGCGCGCCGTCCCCGACAGCGCCCTGCGGCGCCTCGTCTGGGAGCCGCTCACCGCCGTCCCCGGCGCCCCGGCGCCGGACACCTGGACGGTCCTCGGCTCGGCCGACACCCCGCCCGGGGCCTACCGGCGCGCCCACGACCTGGACTCCGTGCCCGACGACGCCGAGGGCGTCGTGCTGGTCCCGTTCCTCGACGCGCACCGGCCCGACGACCCGGCCCCGGTCTCCCGGGCGCTGGACCTGGTCCGGGCCTGGCTGTCCGGCTCCCGGTGGAAGAACTCCCGGCTGGTCGTGCTCACCCGACGCGCCGTCGCCGCCTCACCCGCCGAGGACGTCCCCGACCTCGCCCACGCCCCGCTCTGGGGCCTGCTGCGCTCGGCCGCCTCCGAACACCCGGGCCGCTTCGCCCTGGTGGACGTGGACGGCACCGAGTCGTCCTGGCAGGCGCTGCCGGCGGCCGTCGCGGCCGAGGCCGCCCAGGTGGCGATCCGGGACGGCGCGCCGCGCACCCCCCGGCTCACGCCCCTCGACCCGCCCGCCGCCGTCGACGGCCCCGCCTACGCCGGCACCCCGGGGTTCGCCCCCGACGGCACCGTGCTGATCACCGGCGCGGCCGGCGCCCTCGGCGGACTGGTCGCCCTGCACCTGGCCTGCGCCCACGGCGTACGGCACCTGCTGCTCCTCGGCCGCCGCGCCGACGACGCCCGGCTGACCGCCCTCACCGCGGAGCTGGAGCGGACCGGCGCCACCGTCACCGTCGCCGGCTGCGACGTCGGCGACCGCGCCGACCTGGCGCGCGCGCTCGCCACCGTCCCGGCCGGGCACCCGCTCACCGCGGTCGTCCACTGCGCGGGCGTCCTGGACGACGGCGTGGTCGCCTCCCTCACCCCGGACCGGCTCGTCCGCACCCTGCACGCCAAGGCCCGGTCGGCCTGGCACCTGCACGACCTGACGCTGCGCGACGACCTCGCCGCCTTCGTCCTGTTCTCCTCCGCCGCCGGCGTGCTCGGCGCCCCCGGACAGGCCAACTACGCCGCCGCCAACACCTTCCTGGACGCCCTCGCCCACCACCGGCGCCACCTCGGGCTGCCCGCCCACTCCCTCGCCTGGGGCCCCTGGGACCAGGACGGCGGCGGCATGGCGGGCGCCGGGGAGCTGGAGCGCCTCAGCCGGGGCGGCGTCGAGGCCTTCACCCCCGCGCAGGGCCTCGCCCTGTTCGACACCGCCCTCACCGGCGCGGTCGCGGACCCGCTCGTCGTCCCGCTGCGCACCGCCCCCGCGCACCGCCTCGCCGACACCGGCCCGGGACGCCCGCGCCAGCCCCGCGGCGTCCCGGCCCCGGCGACGGCGGCGGACCTGCCGGCCGTGGTGCGCACCGAGGTCGCGACCGTCCTGGGCTTCCCGTCCCCCGAGGTCGTCGACGAGCACAGCACGCTGCCCGAACTCGGCCTCGACTCGCTCACCGCCGTCGAACTGCGCAACCGCCTCGACGCGGCCACCGGGCTGCGCCTGGCCGCCACCGTGGCCTTCGACCATCCCACCCTCCCGGCCCTGGTCGAGCACCTGCGCAGCCGACTGGCCACCCGTACCGCCGACGCCCCTGCCGAGGCCCCCGCCCCGGCCGCCACCGACGCCACCGACGCCCTCGCCGCCCTCTTCCACCAGGCCCGCGGCGCCGGCCACACCCTGGAGGGGATCGGCCTCCTGCGCACGGCCTCCCGCTTCCTGCCCGCCTTCCGCACCCCCGCCGAGTTGCCCGCCCCGCCCCGGCCCGTCCGGCTGGCGGCCGGCCCGGCCGAGCCCGCGCTGGTCTGCCTGCCCGCCGTCGTCGCCCACTCGGGGCCGCACCAGTTCGCCCGGTTCGCCGGGGCCCTGCGCGGCCTGCGCGAGGTGGTGGCGCTGCCGCAGCCCGGATTCCTGCCCGGCGAACCGCTGCCGGCGGACCTCGACGCGCTCGTCGCCGCCCAGGCCGAGGCCGTCCTGCGGTACGCCGACGGCGCCCCGGTCGCGCTGCTCGGCTACTCCTCCGGCGGCTGGGTCGCCCACGCGGTGGCGGCCCGGCTCGAAGCGTCCGGCCACGGGCCGCGGGCCCTCGTCCTGCTCGACACCTATCTGCAGGGCGACACCGACGACGCCCTCGCGACCGCCTTCACCGACGGCCTGTTCGCCCGCCGCGGGGAGGCCGACGCGACCGCCGACCCGCACTCCCTCACCGCCATGGGCGCCTACTTCCGGGTGTTCGAGAACTGGACCCCCGGACCCGTCGCCGCCCCCACCCTCTTCCTGCGCGCCACCGACGCCCTGCCCGGCACCACGTCCCCGGCGACGTCCTGGGCCGGCGCCGCCACCGTGCGGGAGACCCCCGGCGACCACTTCTCGCTCCTCGAGGAGCAGGCCGCCCCCACCGCCCGTGCCGTACACAGCTGGCTCACCCGCCCGCTGACCGACGAACAGGAGCCGACCCCATGACCGACGTGACCCCCGAGCTGGTCGAGAAGGCCTACCTCGCCCTGATCTCCTGCGACCGCGCCGAGGCCGCCCAGTACTGGTCGGAGGACGTCCGCTTCTCCGTCCCCGGCCGCCACCTCCAGGCCGGCTGGCACGTCGGCCTGGACGCCCTCCTCTCCTTCCGCCGTGCCCTCACCGCGGCCGCCGGCGGCAACTTCGAGGTGGAGCTGGTCACTTCGATGATCAGCGGCAACGAGAACATGGACGTCGTCCAGGTCCACGCCGTCCGCCCCGGGGCCCCGGAGGGCAGCACCTCGCCGTACGACGTCCTCGACGCCCGCGGCGTCCAGGTCTTCCGCTGGGAGGACGGCCTGATCGTCGAGGGCCACGCCGGCTTCTTCGGCGACGGCGCCACCAACTACGACCAGTGGTGGTCCCCTCTCGACGGCACCGGCGAGCGCCGGTACGTCTGACCCGCCCTTGCGGCGTCCCACCGGCGACGGGCCCGGCCGCGACTCCCCCACGAGTGCGACCGGGCCCCGGCCGGCCATCGGGCCTGGGCGCGACTCCCCCCACGGAGCAGCGGCCGGGCCCTCGTTCCGCTCAACCAGCGACACGCAGCGTACATGCCATCTCTACCCAACGCTACATCGCCGTCGGCTCTCCTCCCGGGCCGACGGTCCTCGTGGCCGGTCGCCGAAGACCCGGCGCCCGCCCCGGGCGGCACCGACAGCCGACACCCCGTCTCAAGGAACGAGATGGGCGGAGTTTCATCCCCGCGGCGCCGAATTCTTCACCGAAGCACCACCACGGCACCATGAACGGTGACTCGGCGTGCACGGCCCCCGAGGGAACGACGCCGCATCCGCGAATGCCGAACCCCCCGGGACCTCCCGAATGGGCACCACCGTCACCGCCACCGTCCGCGTTTCGCACCGATATCCGCGACTCAAGCCCCCGGCACTCACGGTGAGGCAAATGGAATCAATTCTTCCCATTTCCCGGAGGAACGCCACACATTTCCGCCGGTGGCGCTATCGGCGTACCGGTCGACGGATTGTGGCAACGGTCACGTTTCGTCATCTCGCCCGCATCAGGAAGCCGTAAGGAGCGCACCGGACAGCGCGCCCGAACCCACCCGGGAATCACCAGGTCAGCGCGCCGGGACAGCGCACCGGGCGTCGCCCCGGCATTCGGTCGGCACCCACCGGTCGACACGTTATCGGGCGGCCGGGATCGTTGATGCGTGTGCAATGGGCGCCCTGTAGCGTGGATCCGAATGAGGCGTCCACGAAGCGGAATACACCCGGGGACAGCCCGCGCCCGCGCCCGGCGGCAGATCGATGCCAGTGACCGGATGAACAGCAAGGGGGAAAAGATGCTCGATCACGACCTCAGGAACATGCCCCGGCCGAGACACCTCGCCGCGGCCCGGGCGGCCACCGCGACCGGGACGAGGGCCGGGGTCCTGCGGGAAGGCCGCGACGTCTACGTACCGGGACGCTTCGACTCCGTCGAGAACGAACACATATCACCTCCCGAGCGGGGCCTCTCCTTACGCACCGTCGAACTGGCCAACCTGGGGATCAGGCGCGCCCTCGTCCACCAGCAGGTCGAGGCGGCCCTCGCGGCGGAGGAGGACCGCGGCGACCCGTACGGCATGTGGCCGGCGATCATGACGCTCCTCTACACCGGCGACATCGTCACCGCGCACGCCGAGTGCCGTCGACTGGCCGACGACGCCCGCTGGTCCGGCTCACCGCGGCACCAGGAGGTACTGACCCTGCTGCGCGCGCGGATCAGCCTGCTCGAGGGCCACGGCGTCGAGGCGTCCGGCCTGCTCACCGCACAGCTGACCCGCGGGCTCTCGCCGCACCTCGGCGGGCTCGCCGTCGCCTGGCTCATCGAGGCGCACGTCCTGTCCGGCGAACTGGGGCACGCGCACCAGGTGCTGCGGGCGCACGGCCTGGCCGGACCGCTCGACAGCAGCCGCCCGGACCTCGTCCACACCCTGGCCGCGCGCGGCGCGCTGCAGCAGGCGGCCGGCCAGTTCCAGCACAGCCTGAAGGACTTCATGGCGTGCGGACGACTGCTCGCCGAGCACCAGGTCGCCAACCCCGCCGTCATTCCCTGGCGTTCACGGGCCTCGTCGGCCGCGCTCGCGACCCAGCAGGGCGATCTCGCGCTCGCGCTGGCCGAGGAGGAACTGGCCGCGGCCCGCACCTGGGGCTCGCCGCGCTGTATCGGCCTGGCGCTGCACGCCGTCGCGGTCGCCCGCCGGGACGACACCTCGGTGGCGCTCCTGGAAGAGGCCGTGGTGCTGCTCCATCTCGCTTACGCGTGGGGCGAGTTGATCCAGGTCCTGGACGACCTCGGGACCCTGCAGATCGACCGCGAGAACCAGTCCGCGGGCCGCCGCCACCTGGAGGCCGCCCTCATGGTGGCCCGGGAGAGCGGCAACCGGCGCCGGCAGCGCAGCCTGCGGTCCGCCCTGGAGCGCCTGGACGCCCCCAGCCTCACCAGCCAGGAGCTGCACATCGGCCAGCTGGCGAGCGCCGGCTACAGCAACCGGCAGATCGCCGAGACCCTCTTCCTGGCGATCCGCACCGTCGAGTTCCACCTGTCGAGCGTCTACCGCAAACTCGCCATCTCCGGCCGGAGCGAGCTGCACTCCGCACTCCACACCCAGCGGCTCTCCTCCTTCCGGGCCGACCACTGTTCCTCCGCCGTGTAACCCCTCCGTTCACGCGCCGCTCACCCGTGGTCCGGGTGGGCGGCGTTTCGCATTTCCCGGCTCCTCACGCCGACCACGGTTCGCTTCGCGGAACCCGACGCGGTGCCCGCCGCCCCTGGTGCTACGCCGCCGCCGGCACCGTCACGGCCGCGCCCGCCGACCCGCGTGGCCACCCCGCCGACCCGCGTGGACACACCCACCGACGCGCCGGAAGAGCCGCGTCTCAGGGGTTCCTACAAAGGGTCCTACGGGCGACCCGCAAGGGACCCTGCGGGTCGCCCGTAGGCTTGCCCGTGGAGCCTTGTAGCGCGGCAGCCGATCATGCGAATGTCGAGTGGTCGGACATTCAACCGCGAGTTGGAACAGGCGGGTCGAGAATCCCTCCCCGCCGCCGAGGAAGTAGGCGCTTCATGCTCCAGCAGAACACCACCAAGCGCATCGGATACTGGCTTCTGCATTTGCACCGGCTCTTCGACGAGGCCACCGCGAAGGCCCTCGCCGGAGAGAATCTGAACCGACGGCAGTGGCAGGTTCTGCACGCCATCGGTATCGGCGTGCGGACCGTCGCGGACATCGACGCGGCATTCTCCCCGTTCCTGGCCGTGGACCGTTCCGACTCCTACCGGTCGGTGGTCGACGGATTCGTGGACCGCGGCTGGGTGCTCCGCCAGGGCGACACGGTGACGCTCACCGAATCCGGCGTCGCGGCGCACCAGCGGGCCGAGGTCCTGGTGAACGACCACGCGGCCCGCTCGCTCACCGGAATCTCCGAAGCCGAATTCCTCGCCGCCAATGACGTACTGGCTCGCATAGCCGCCAACATCGAGAACAAGTAGGGATTTTCCGACATCCACCCCCGGGATCGGCTCCCCGGACGCTCTGGAGATTCACATGGACGCTTCAGTCATTGTCGTCGGCGCCGGGCCGGCCGGTCTCATGCTGGCCGGAGAACTGCGTCTGGCGGGCGTCGACACGATCGTGCTCGACCGACTGCCGGAACGGACCGGCGAGTCGCGCGGGATCGGCTTCACCATCCGCACGATGGAGGTGTTCGACCAGCGCGGCCTGCTGCCCCGGTTCGGCGGGATCCGGACGAGCGAGGAGGGGCACTTCGGCGGCCTCCCGCTCGACCTGGCGGCCCTGAACGCCGCCCACGCGTCGGCGCGCGCCATCCCCCAGTCCGCCACCGAGGCCGTACTGGAGTCCTGGGCACGGGAGTTGGGCGCCGACATCCGGCGCGGCACGGAGGTCACCGGCCTCGCCGAGGACGGCGAGGGCGTGACCGTGATCCTCCGTGACTCGGCCCGGGCGCTGCGGGCCCGCTACGTGGTGGGCTGCGACGGCGGTCGCAGCACCGTCCGCAAGCTCGCCGGATTCGACTTCCCCGGCACGCCCGCGACCACCGAGCTGTTCCTCGCCGACCTCAAGGGCGTGGACCTGGAGCCCCGGATGACCGGGCAGCCCACCGACGGCGGCCTGGTGATGGTGGCCAAACTGCCCGGCGGCATCCACCGGATCATCGTCGGAGAGCGCGGCACCCCTCCGCAACGCCGTTCGGGGCCGCCGGAGTTCGGTGAGGTCGCCGACGTGTGGAAGCGGCTCACGGGCATCGACCTCACCGGTGCCGAGCCGGTCTGGGTGAGCTCGTTCAGCGACGCCGCCCGGCAGGCCACCGAGTACCGGCGCGGCCGGGTGCTGCTCGCCGGGGACGCCGCGCACGTCCACCTCCCCGCGGGCGGCCAGGGGATGAACACCTCCGTCCAGGACTCGGTCAACCTGGGCTGGAAACTCGCCGCGGTGGTGCGGGGCACGGCGCACGAGGCGCTGCTCGACAGCTACCACGAGGAGCGGCACGAGGTCGGCCGCCGGCTGCTGGCCAACACGCGGGCGCAGAGCCTGCTGATCCTCGGCGGCGAGGAGGTCTCCCCCGTACGGGAGATGCTCGGCGAACTCCTCGTCCACCCCGAGGTGGTCCGCCATCTCGCGGCGCGGGTCAGCGGCCTCGACATCCGCTACGACGTCGGCGGCGGGCCCAGTCCGCTGCTCGGCGCACGTCTGCCGCACCTCGACCTGACCCGGGAGCGGGGGCGCACCACGAGCACCGCGCTGCTGCGCACCGGGCGCGGCCTGCTGCTCGACCTCGACGACAACGCGACGCTGCGCGGGCGGGCCGACGCCTGGCGGGACCGGATCGACATCGTGACGGCGACCCCCGTCGGCGTACCCGACGGCAGCGACCTGAAGGGCACTTCGGCGGTGCTCGTGCGCCCGGACGGACACGTCGCCTGGGCCGCTCCCGGCAGCCACCACGACCTACCGATGGCCCTGGACCGCTGGTTCGGGCCCGCTCGACAAGCAAGGGAGTAGGGAAAACCATGCACAGCACTCTGATCGTGGCCAGGATGGCCCCCTCCTCGGCCCAGGACGTCGCCCAGCTCTTCGGCGCCTTCGACCGCACCGACATGCCCGGCCGGATGGGCACCCGCCGCCGCCAGCTCTTCTCCTACCGGGGCCTGTACTTCCACCTCCAGGACTTCGACGACGACAACGGCGCGAGCCGCATCGAGGAGGCCAAGACCGACCCGCTGTTCACCACGGTCAGCGAGGACCTCAGGCCGTACATCGAGGCGTACGACCCGGCGACCTGGCGTTCCCCCGCGGACGCCATGGCCCGCCGCTTCTACGAATGGAGCGCGTGATGGGCGACGCCCACGGCCGGCGGGTCGTGATCACCGGTGTCGGGGTGACCGCGCCGGGCGGTCAGGGCACCAAGGGCTTCTGGAAGCTGCTCACCGACGGCCGCACGGCGACGCGCCGCATCTCGTTCTTCGACCCGTCGCCGTTCCGCTCGCAGGTGGCCGCCGAGGTCGACTTCGACGCGGAGCTGTCCGGACTCACCCCCCAGGAGATCCGGCGGATGGACCGGGCCGCGCAGTTCGCGGTGGTCACGGCGCGCGAGGCGGTCGCCGACAGCGGCCTGGAGTTCGAGACGCTCGCCCCGCACCGCACCGGAGTGACGATCGGCAGCGCGGTCGGCGCCACGATGGGCCTCGACCAGGAGTACCGGACCGTCAGCGACGGCGGCCGCCTCGAACTGGTCGACCAGGCCTACGCCGTACCGCACCTCTACAACTACATGGTGCCCAGCTCCTTCGCTACGGAGGTCGCCTGGGCGGTGGGCGCCGAGGGCCCGAGCACGGTCGTCTCCACCGGCTGCACCTCCGGTCTCGACGCGGTGGGATACGCCGCCGACGTCATCCGGGAGGGCTCCGCGGACGTGATGATCGCGGGCGCCGCCGACGCGCCCATCTCGCCCATCACGGTGGCCTGCTTCGACGCGATCAAGGCGACCACACCGCGCAACGACGATCCGCGGCACGCCTCGCGCCCCTTCGACAACAGCCGCAACGGCTTCGTCCTGGGCGAGGGCTCGGCGGTCTTCGTCCTGGAGGAGCTGGAGAGCGCCCGCAGGCGCGGCGCGCGGATCTACGCCGAGGTCGCCGGCTTCGCGACCCGCTCGAACGCCTTCCACATGACGGGGCTGCGGCCCGACGGCAAGGAGATGGCCGAGGCGATCCGGGTCGCCCTCGACGAGGCGCGGCTCGCCCCGCAGGACATCGACTACATCAACGCGCACGGCTCCGGCACCAAGCAGAACGACCGGCACGAGACGGCCGCGTTCAAGCGCAGCCTCGGCGACCACGCGTACCGCACGCCGGTCAGCTCCATCAAGTCGATGGTGGGGCACTCGCTCGGCGCGATCGGCTCGATCGAGGTGGCCGCCTCGGTCCTCGCCATGGCCCACGACGTCGTGCCCCCGACCGCGAACCTCCACAACCCCGACCCGGAGTGCGACTTGGACTACGTACCGCTGACGGCCCGGGAGTGGAAGACCGACGCGGTGCTCTCCGTGGGCAGTGGGTTCGGCGGCTTCCAGAGCGCGATCGTGCTCGCCGCCCCCGACCGGGCGGGCGCCCGATGAGCTCGCGCACGGTGGTCACGGGACTGGGCGTCGTCGCGCCCACCGGCCTCGGGCTGGCGGACTACTGGGCGGCGACGCTCGCCGGACGGGGCGCGATCGGCCGGGTCACCCGGTTCGACCCGACGCCGTACGACTCCCGGCTCGCGGGCGAGATCCACGGCTTCGACGCCAAGGAGCACCTTCCCGGCAGGCTGCTCCCGCAGACGGACCGGATGACCCGCCTCGCCCTGGTCGGCGCCGACTGGGCGTTCGCCGACGCGGGCGTCGTCCCGTCCGAGCTGCCCGACTACGACGTCGGCGTCATCACGGCGAGCCACTCCGGCGGCTTCGAGTTCGGGCAGAACGAGCTGCGCGCGCTGTGGAGCAAGGGCGGCCAGTACGTCAGCGCCTACCAGTCGTTCGCCTGGTTCTACGCGGTCAACAGCGGCCAGATCTCCATCCGCGGCGGACTGCGCGGCCCGAGCAGCGTGGTGGTCAGCGACCAGGCCGGCGGCCTCGACGCGGTGGCGCAGGCCCGCCGGCAGATCCGCAAGGGCACCCGCATGGTGATCTCCGGGGCGGTCGACGCCTCCATCTGCCCGTGGGGCTGGGTGGCCCAGCTGACCAGCGGGCGCCTGACCACCAGCGACGACCCGGACCGCGCCTACCTGCCCTTCGACGACCGGGCCTCGGGCCACGTACCGGGCGAGGGCGGCGCCCTGCTCGTCCTGGAGAACGCCGAGCACGCCCTGGAACGCGGCGCCCCGCAGGTGTACGGGGAGATCGCCGGGCACGCCTCCACGGTCGACCCGCGGCCCGGCAGCGACCGCGCGCCGACCCTGCAGCGCGCCATGGAACTGGCCCTGGCCGACGCCGGCCTGGCGCCGGACGACATCGACGTGGTGTTCGCCGACGCGGCGGCCGTGCCCGACCTGGACCGGGCCGAGGCGGAGGCGATCACCAAGGTGTTCGGGGTGCGCGCCGTACCGGTGACCGCCCCGAAGACGATGACGGGCCGCCTCTACTCGGGCGCGGCACCGCTGGACCTGGCGGCCGCGTTCCTGTCGATGCGCGACGGCGTGATCCCGCCGACCACCGGCTCCACCCTGTCCCCGGACTACGACATCGACCTGGTCACCGGCGCCCCCCGCCCCCACGCGGTGCGCGCCGCCCTCGTACTCGCCCGCGGCCAGGGCGGATTCAACTCCGCGATGGTCGTGCGGGCCGCCCATCACTGACGGAAGGAACCCCGTGTCCACCACCGACTTCACCCTCACCGAGCTCAAGCGGATCCTCCTGGAGGCCGCCGGCGCCGACGCGGAGGCCGACCTGGACGGGGACATCCTCGACACCGAGTTCGCCGACCTCGGCTACGAGTCGCTCGCCCTCCTGGAGACCGCCGGGCGCATCGAGCGCGAGTACGGGATCAGCCTCGACGAGGACGCCTTCGGCGAGGCCCGCACCCCGCGCGCCCTGATCGACCTCGTCACCGCCCACCTGCCCGCCGCCCACGCCGCCTGACCGGGAGCCGAACATGACCGACACCACCACACGCAGGGTCGCCCTGGTCACCGGCGCGACCAGCGGGATCGGCCTGGCCTCGGCCCGGCTGCTCGCCGAGCAGGGGCACCGGGTGTTCCTGTGCGCCCGCGACGAGAAGGCCGTCGCCGAGACCGTCAAGACCCTGCGGGACGAGGGCCTCGACGTGGACGGCACCACCGGCGACGTGCGCTCCAAGGAGCAGGTGGCCGACGTGGTGCGGGCCGCGGTCGCCCGCTTCGGGCCGATCGACGTCCTGGTGAACAACGCGGGCCGCTCGGGCGGCGGGGTGACCGCCGACCTGGCCGACGAGCTGTGGGAGGACGTCATCGCGACCAACCTCACCAGCGTGTTCCTGGTGACCCGCGAGGTCCTCAACGCGGGCGGGATGCGCGCCAAGGCGCGCGGCCGCATCATCAACATCGCCTCCACCGCCGGCAAGCAGGGCGTGGTGCTCGGCGCCCCCTACTCGGCGTCCAAGCACGGCGTGGTCGGCTTCACCAAGGCCCTCGGCAACGAGCTCGCGCCGACCGGCGTCACGGTGAACGCGGTGTGCCCCGGCTACGTGGAGACCCCCATGGCGCAGCGGGTCCGCCAGGGCTACGCGGACGCGTACGGCACCACCGAGGACGCGATCCTGGAGAAGTTCCGGTCGAAGATCCCGCTCGGCCGGTACTCGACGCCCGAGGAGGTCGCGGGCCTGGTCGGCTACCTCGCCTCCGACCTGGCGGGTTCCATCACCGCCCAGGCGCTGAACGTGTGCGGCGGCCTCGGCAACTTCTGATCCCGCCCGACCCGACTGAGGAGCACCCATCATGACGACCCGTGAGGTCGAGCACGAGATCACCGTCGCGGCGACGGCGAAGGAGGTCTACCGGCTGCTCGCCGAGGTGGAGAACTGGCCGCGCCTGTTCCCGCCGAACGTGTACGTCGAGACCCTGGAGCGGGAGGGCGACCGGGAGCGGATCCGGATCTGGGCCACCGCCAACGGCGAGGCCAAGAACTGGACCTCGCGCCGCGACCTCGACCCGGAGGGGCTGCGCATCACCTTCCGGCAGGAGGTGTCGTCCCCGCCGATCGCCGAGATGAGCGGCACCTGGATCATCGAGCCGCTGGGCCCGGAGGAGACCCGGCTGCGGCTGCTGCACTCCTACCGGGCCGTCGACGACGACCCCGGGTCGCTCGCCTGGATCGACGAGGCGGTCGACAGCAACAGCCGCGCCGAGCTGCCCTCGCTCAAGGCCGGGCTCGAAGAGGCCGCGCGGACCGCGGAGTTGACGCTGTCGTTCACGGACTCGGTGCGGGTCGAGGGGTCCGCGAAGGACCTGTACGACTTCGTCAACGAGGCCGACCGGTGGGTCGAGCGCCTGCCGCACGTCGGTACCGTCAAGCTCACCGAGGACACCCCCGGCCTACAGGTCCTGCGGATGGACACCGTCGCCAGGGACGGCTCCACCCACACCACCGAGTCGGTGCGGGTGTGCCTCCCGCACCGGCGGATCGCGTACAAGCAGACCACGCTGCCCGCGCTCATGACGCTGCACACCGGGACCTGGCAGTTCGAGGAGGGCGAGGACGGGATCGTCACGGCCTCCTCGCAGCACACCGTCGTCGTCAACGCGGAGAACATCGCCAGGATCCTGGGTCGGGACGCGGACGTCGAGCGGGCCAGGACGTTCCTGCGCGACGCGCTCGGCACCAACAGCCGGGCCACCCTGGAGCACGCCAAGCGGTACGCGGAAGCGCGGCGCTGACCCATGCCGTCCACCTCGACTCCCCCGACGGACACCGACGTGGTGATCGTCGGCGCGGGGCCCGTCGGGCTGCTGCTCGCCGGGGACCTGCGCACGCACGGCGTGCGCACCACCGTCCTGGAACGGCTCGGCGCGCCGATGACCGAGTCCCGGGCGTCCACGCTGCACGCCCGCACCATGACGCTGTTCGAGGAGCGCGGCATCCTCGAGCGGCTCGGTGAGCTGCCGGACGGCGGCCCCGGCCACTTCGGGGGCATGCGGCTCGACCTGACCGCCGCGGACCCCGGCCACCGGTACGCCGGCCAGTGGAAGTGCCCGCAGACCCGCATCGAGTCGGTCCTCCAGGAGCGGGCCGTGGAGCTCGGGGCGCGGCTGCGGCGCGGGCTTCGCGTGGTGTCCCTGACCGACCGGGACGGGCACGTCCTGGTCGAGGCCGTCGGGGAGGACGGCGAACGCGTCCGCGTCACCGCCGCGTTCGTGGTGGGGTGCGACGGAGGCGACAGCACCGTACGACGGCTCGCCGGCTTCGAGTTCGCGGGCCACGCCGCGACCCGCGAGATGCTGCGGGCCGACGTGGCGGGCATCGACGTGCCGGCCCGGCGCTTCGAGCGGCACCCCAACGGCCTTGCCGTGGCGCACCGTTGGCCGGACGGCAGCACCCGGGTGATGGTCCACGTCTTCGGCACGGACCCGAAGGAGCGCACCGGGCCGCCCACGTTCGACGAGGTCGTCACCGCGTGGGCGGAGGTCACCGGTGAGGACATCGGCCACGGCACGCCCCGGTGGCTGAACGCCTTCGACAACACGAGCCGGCAGGCGACCCGGTACCGCAGGGGCCGGGTCCTGCTCGCGGGCGACGCCGCCCACGTGCAGATGCCGGTCGGCGGGCAGGCGCTCAACCTGGGCCTGCAGGACGCCGCCGAACTCGGCGGGCGCCTCGCGGAACGGGTCGGGTCCGAGGACCGCGACGACCTGCTCGACGGCTACGACCTCGTGCGCAGGCCCATCGGCGCGCACACCCTCGACAACATCCGGGCGCAGTCGCTGCTGCTCCTCGGCGGGCCCGAAGTGGAGCACCTGCGGGACGTGTTCGGCGAACTCCTCGGCCTGGCCCGGGTCCGCCGCCACCTGGCCCGCATGATCAGCGGCCTCGGCCGCCCCCACGCCCCCACGGCACCGCACACCTCCCCCCTCGCGGGCGCCCCACCCGCCCCGACCGCATCGACCGACAGGAGTTCCACGATGGGCAGGCTCACCGACAAGACGGCGCTGGTCACCGGTTCCAGCCGGGGCATCGGCCGCGCCACCGCACAGCGCCTCGCCCGGGAGGGCGCCCTCGTCATCGTGCACTACGCCTCCGACCGGGCCTCCGCCGACGAGACCGTGGAGCTGATCGAGCGGGACGGCGGGCGCGCCTTCCCGGTCCGCGCGCCGCTCGGCGTCCCCGGCGACGTGCACGAGCTGTTCCTCGGCGTGGAGCGGGGCCTGAAGGAGCGGACCGGGGAGACCAGGCTCGACATCCTGGTCAACAACGCGGGCGCCACCACTCCGGCCGGGCTCGCCCCCGAGGACGTCACCGCCGAGGAGTTCGACCGGCTCTTCGCCGTGAACGCGAAGGCCCCGTTCTTCATCGTGCAGCGGGCGCTCCCGCTGCTCGCCGACGGCGGCCGCGTCATCAACATCTCGTCGGGTCTCACCCGTTTCGCCAGCCCCGACCAGGTGGCGTACGCCATGACGAAGGGCGCCATCGAGCAGCTCTCGCTGCACTTCGCCCGGCACCTCGCCCCGCGCGGCATCACCGTGAACAGCGTGGCGCCCGGCATCACCGACAACGGCAGCGCGGTCTTCGACATCCCCGAGGCCGTGGAGCAGATGGCCCAGCTGTCCGCGTTCAAGCGGGTCGGCCAGGCGGGGGACGTCGCGGACGTCGTGACCTTCCTGGCCACCGACGAGGCCCGCTGGATCACCGGGTCCTTCGTCGACGCCAGCGGCGGCACCCTGCTCGGCTGACCCGACCTGAGCCGATCCGACCGGACCACCAGGAGCGACGATGACCACCGCGCAGGCACCCGTGACCACCGCCGGCGACCGGCTCGGCGAACTCAGGGAACTCAAGGAACTGGCGCGGCTCGGAGCCGACCCGAAGGCCACCGAGCGCCAACACGCCAAGGGCAAGCTCACCGCGTACGAACGCATCGACCTGCTGCTCGACCCGGGCTCCTTCACCGAGGTGGAGCAGCTTCGGCGGCACCGGGCGACCGGCTTCGGCCTGGAGGCGAAGCGCCCCCACACCGACGGCGTGGTCACGGGCTGGGGCACCGTCGAGGGCCGGACGGTCTTCGTGTACGCGCACGACTTCCGCATCTTCGGCGGCGCGCTCGGCGAGGCGCACGCCCAGAAGATCCAGAAGATCATGGACATGGCCATCGCGGCGGGCGCCCCGCTGGTCTCGCTGAACGACGGAGCGGGCGCCCGCATCCAGGAGGGCGTCTCGGCGCTCGCCGGGTACGGCGGCATCTTCCAGCGCAACACCCGCGCCTCCGGGGTCATCCCGCAGATCAGCGTGATGCTCGGGCCCTGCGCCGGCGGCGCGGCCTACTCGCCCGCGCTCACCGACTTCGTGTTCGCGGTCCGCGGCATCTCGCAGATGTTCATCACGGGCCCGGACGTGGTGCGTTCGGTGACGGGCGAACAGGTCACCCAGGACGGGCTCGGCGGCGCCGACGTGCACGGCGGCGTGTCGGGCGTCGCGCACTTCGTGCACGACGACGAGGAGAGCTGCCTCGCGGACGTGCGCCTGCTGCTGTCGATGCTGCCGTCCAACAACCGGGAGCTGCCGCCCGCGGCCCCGAACGGCGACCCGGCCGACCGGCGCGTGGACCGCCTGCTCGACCTGGTGCCCGCCGACGGCAACCGGTCGTACGACATCCGCGACGTGATCACCGAGATCGTCGACGACGACGAGGTGCTGGAGGTGCACGCCCAGTGGGGCGCCAACCTCGTGTGCGCCCTGGCCCGGCTCGACGGCCAGGTGATCGGCGTCGTCGCGAGCCAGCCGTCCTCGCTGGCCGGCGTCCTGGACATCAAGGCCAGCGAGAAGGGCGCGCGGTTCGTGCAGTTCTGCGACGCCTTCAACATCCCGCTTCTCACCCTCGTCGACGTGCCGGGCTTCCTGCCCGGCGTCGACCAGGAGCACGAGGGCATCATCCGGCGCGGCGCGAAGCTCCTCTACGCCTACTGCAACGCGACCGTGCCCCGGGTCTCGGTGATCCTGCGCAAGGCCTACGGCGGCGCGTACATCGTGATGGACTCCCGCTCCATCGGCGCCGACCTGTCCTACGCCTGGCCCACCAACGAGATCGCGGTGATGGGCGCGGAGGCCGCGGCCGACGTCGTCTTCCGCCGTGAGATCGCCGCGGCCCAGGACCCGGCCGCCACCCGCGAGCAGAAGATCAAGGAGTACCGGCGGGAGCTCGTCCACCCCTACTACGCGGCCGAACGCGGCCTGGTCGACGACGTCATCCACCCCGGCGACACCCGCTCCGTCCTGATCCGCGCGTTCGCGATGCTGCGCCGCAAGGACGTCGACCTGCCGCAGCGCAAGCACGGCAACCCCCCGCAGTGAGCGGCCGGCCGGCCGGCTCCGACGGGTCCTCGTTCCTGCGCGTGGAGCGGGGCAGCCCGGACCCGATCGAGCTGGGCGCCCTCGTCACCGTCCTGTACGCCCGGCTGGCCGCGGCTCAGGAGGAGCCGCGGGAGTCCGGGCACCCGTCGGCGCGCTGGCGCCGCCTGGAGCGCGCGCCCGGCTTCCGGGGCCCGAGGACCTGGCGGCACGGCCCCAGTTGAGCACCGCACCCCCCAAGACACGGAGACCAGAGCATGGATGTCGGACTTCTCTTCGACCTGCGCAACCCCGACCAGTGGCACCGGCCCTGGGCCGACCACTACGCCCGCTCCCTCGAGTTCTGCGAGGAGGCCGACCGGCTCGGCGCGAACGGCCTCTGGTTCACCGAGCACCACCTCTTCAAGGACGGCTACCTGCCCTCGCCCCTGACGTTCGCCGCGGCCGCCGCCGCCCGCACCCGCAACGCCCGCATCGGCACCGCGGTCGTGCTCCCCAACCTCCACAAGCCCGCCCAGCTCGCCGAGGACGCCGCGGTCGTCGACCTGATCAGCGGCGGCCGGCTGGAGATCGGCTTCGGCGCCGGCTACCGGGTGCCCGAGTACGACCTGTTCGACGCCGACTTCACGAGCCGCTTCACCCAGGTCGAACGCAACATCAGCGAGGTCAGGCGGCTCTGGGAGGAGGGCGGCATCACCCCGGGACCGCTCCAGTCGCCGGTCCCGCTGTGGGGCGGCTTCTACGGTCCGCGCGGCGCCCGCATCGCGGGCCGGCTCGGCATCGGTCTCCTGCACATCTCGCACGCGTCGTACGGGCACTACCGCGAGGGCCTGATCGAGGGCGGCCACGACCCCGAGCTCGCCCGGGTCTCCGACCTGCTCCCCGTGATGCTCGCCGACGACCCCGAAGCGGCCTGGCCCCGCGTCGCACCGCACCTCGCCCACCAGATGAACACCTACCGGCAGGGCTCGGTGGAGGGCACGGACCACCCCAGGCCGCCGCTGCTCGGCGCCGACGACTTCCCGGAGGCGCCGAAGGCCGACGGCTCCTGGTCGACGCTGGAGATCCTCACCCCCGAGGACGCCGCGGCCCGCATCCACGAGCGGACCAAGGGCCTCCCGGTGAAGCACCTGATCTTCTGGGCGAGCATCGCCGGGATGCCGGACGACCTCGTCGTGCGCAACATCGAGTTGGTCAGCGAGCGCCTGCCCGCGCTGCTCGCCGAGGCCGCCGGGTCCGACGCCACCGGGCCCGACGCCGGCGCCGGATCCCGCCCGGGCAAGGTGCCCGCAGGTGACTGAGGCGCCCGCCGCGCAGCCCCTCTCCGCGCCGGCCCGACAGGGCACCTGGCGGCTCCTGTTCATCCTGTCGGGCAACATGGTCCTCGACGCCATCGAGGTCTCGGTGGTCCTCGTCGCCCTGCCCTGGATCGGCGCCGACCGCGGCCTGTCCGTGTGGACGGTGCAGTGGCTGATGGGCGGCTTCGCCGCCGGATTCGCCGCGATGCTGCTCCTCGGCCCCCGCGCCACCGCCCGTTGGGGCCTGCGCCGCTGCTACCTCGTGGCGATGCTGGTGTTCGCCGCGGCCTCGGTGGCGGGCGGCCTGGCCGACTCGACCGCCCTCCTGATCGCCTCGCGCGTCCTCAAGGGCGGCTGCGCCGCGCTCACCGCGCCCGCCGGGCTGGCCCTGATCACCACCACGGTCCCCGACGGCCCGCCGCAGCGGCGGGCCGTGTCGGTGTACTCCCTGTTCGGCGCGGCCGGGTTCACCCTCGGCCTGCTGCTCTCCGGGGTGCTCACCGCGGCGAGCTGGCGCTGGACGTTCCTGTTCCCCGCGCCGCTCGCCCTCGTGCTCCTGGTGTGGGGCCTGCGGGTGATCCCGGACACCGGACGCCGGACGCCGCCGCGCCTGACGGCGGAACTCGCCCGCAACGGCTCGCTCATCCGCGCGACGCTCGGCGCGGCCACCCTCAACGGCACCTACGCGGCACTGCTCCTCCTGGTCACCTTCCAGGCGCACGACCGCTTCGGGTGGCGGCCCTGGCAGGTGGCGCTGGCGCTGCTCCCCGCGTGCGTGCCGCTCGCGGTGTCCGTGCCGTTCGCCGGCCGCCTGGTCGCCCGCTTCGGTACCCGGCGGCAGATCGCCGCCGGGGCGGCGGCCGCGTTCGCGGGCCAGCTGCTCCTGCTGCTGCGCCCCGAACCCGCCTCGTACGCCGGTGGTCTGCTGCCGACGCTCCTCCTCGTCGGCGCCGCCATGGCCCTGTCCTTCGCCGCCCTGAACATGCAGGCCACCCAGGACGTCGAACCGGGCCTGCGCGCGGCGGCGGTGCCGCTGTTCCAGACGGGCGTGCAGCTCGGCGGCGTCCTGATGCTGCCGCTGACCGCCGCCCTGCTCACCCATTTCGGCGGCCACCGGCCGGCGCTCCTGGCCGTCGCGCTCGCCGGGGCGGCCGGGGTCGGCGTCGCGGTCACCGGGACGCGCTCCGGCCGGCCGGGCGTCGCCCGCGTCGGCCCCGGGCCGCGCACGGAGAGGAACTCGCCATGACCGCTTCCCTGGAGATCACCGTCGAGGAGGACCGCTGCGTGGCCTCGGGGCAGTGCGTGATGACCGCGCCGGAGGTCTTCGACCAGCGTGACGAGGACGGTGTCGTCATCCTGCTCGACGCCCGGCCGCCCGCCGCGGCCCACGACGGGGTGCGCGCGGCGGCGGCCCTCTGCCCGGCCGCCGCCATCCGCGTGGCGCAGGGGCCGCGGCCGCGCGGCTGACCCCCGACCGCCCGTCGCGAGCGGCCCGCGAGCAGCCCGGAGCCGCCCTCCGACCAGGAGGGCGGCTCACGCGTGTGTGGCCTTCCGCCCGGGGCGTCCCCGGGCGGAAGGCCACACGGTCACCACTCGACGGGAAGGCTCCTGACCCCGTACACCAGCGACTCCGTGCGGTACTCGATCTCCTCGAACGGGACGGCGAGCCGCAGGCCGGGGAAGCGGCGGAACAGCGCGGGCAGCGCGATGCCGAGTTCGAGGCGGGCGAGCTGCTGACCGACGCACTGGTGTCGGCCGTAGCCGAAGGCCAGGTGCGGCACCGGCTTGCGGCGCAGGTCGAGCGCGTCCGCGGGCGAGGGCAGGTCGGCGCCGTGGTTGGCCATCAGCGTCGAGACGACGACGTACTCGCCGGCGCGTACCTCCTGGCCGTTGACCGACAGGTCGGTGCTCGCCCTCCTGACCAGCGGGGGCGCCACCGCGAGGAACCGCAGCAGCTCCTCGACGGCGCCACCGGACAGCTCGTCCTCGTCGCGCAGGACCGCCAGCTGCTCCGGGTGCGACAACAGGGCGAGGACGCTGAGCCCGATCATGCCGGAGAGCGTCCCGTGTCCGGCCACGAGGACGTCCAGGCCCATGCCGACGAGTTCGTCGTTGCTGAGCTCCTCGCCGTGCTTGCGCACCAGGTCCCCGAGGATGTTGTCGCCCGGGTCCCACCGGTGCGCGGCGACCAGTTGGGCCATGTAGTCGGTCATGGCCGCGAAGTTCTCCTGCTGGACCTCCAGCGTGGTGTCGACGCTGCTCGCGATCGAACTGCGCTCCAGGATGCCCGCCCGGTCCTCGAGCGGTGCCCCCAGCAGCTCGCAGATCACGATCAGGGGCAGCGGTTCGGCGAAGGTCCTGATCAGGTCGGCGCCCGGACCGGCCGCCTCCACCGCGTCGAGGTGCTTCTCGACGATCTGCTCGATCACGCCGCTGAGCGCCCGGATCCGCTTCATCGTGAAGGCGCCGGCCTGCATCCGGCGGTACCGGGTGTGCTCGTCCCCGTCGTAGTTGAGCAGGACGCCCGGCTGGTTCATCACCGAGCGCGGGCCGGTCCAGTGCGGATCGAAGGCGAACCCGACCTCGTGGCGGGCGTCGGACAGCACCGTACGGGCGTCGTCCTCCCGGGTGATGAGGACGGCTCCGACCTCGCCGAGCTGGGAGTTCGGCACCGGGACCCGGTGCAGCGACGGGTCCTGGTGCAGTTCCACCAGAGCGGGCCCGGGCCGGAACGGACACTCGGCCTGACGGTGGTTGTGCGGCATCGACACCGGTTCGGTCATGGCGTTCATTTCCTTCCTGACGGCACGAGGGCGATTCAGCGCGGAGCGGCCACCGGTTGCGGGCGGTTCGTCATGAGGCGCTCGCCTTCTCGCGCAGGAGTTCCCGGGTGATGCCGTCGAGCCGCGCCGCGGCGCCCTTGTCGAACGCCGGGCGCAGGAGGCTGAGGGGCGTGCCCTCCACGAAGGCGCTCAGCGGCTCCCGCGGCGGGGCGTCGATGATCTCGAGGATCGGCGGGACGGTGAACTCGACCGGCTGCGCGGCCCGCTTCATCTGGTCGATGTGCGCCGCGGTGGCGGCGTCGAACTCGCCCGCGAAGCCGGTGCGCGTCCCACCGGGGAACAGCAGCACGTACCGGGCGCGACGCGCGCTCCCGCCCTCGGCGAACGAGACGCCGAGGAGGTCGTTGAGCCGGCCGCCCTGGAACATGGCCGACCAGCCGTCGTAGCCCCGTTCGAGGCCGAGGTCGTTCCAGCGGACGCCCGGCGCCCCCACACCGGGACCGGCGATGTTCATCACGACCGGCGTCTCGGCCTTGTTCATCAGGTCCGCCAGGCCGTACCCGAGCAGGTACCGGCTGAGGTAGTACAGCGCGAAGTTGTGCTCGATCCCCTCGGAGGTCACCATCCGGTGGCTGCGGAAGTACCGCGCGCACAGCACGAGGACGTCCACCGCCTCGAACCGGTCCTCGATCTCCGCGATGACGCGCCGGTTCTCGCTGACGAGGCTGAGGTCGGCCTCGATGAAGAAGGCGCGGTCGGCCGCGCCCGACTTCTGCGCCGTGTCGAGGTACTTCTTCCCCTTCACCGGGTCCGGAGCGATGACGACCACCTGGTCGCCCCGGCCGAGATAGGTGTTCGCGAGCGCCTGCCCGATACCGGAAGTGCCCCCCGTGACAACAATGGTCTTCACCGTGATCCTCCTCGGAACACTGGGTCGTGAGATTCTGCGCAGCAGAAGAGCTCCCGCCCGCGGGCAGACTTCACCCCGGGACGGATTGCGAAAAAGAGAGAAATCGGGAAAGAGAGAAATCGGGAAAAGGGTTCGGCGTCAGGAGATCAGCCGACCGCGGCGGCGATCTCCGCCCGGACCACGTCGCCGGCGAACTCGACGGCCGCTTCCGCGGCACCGGTGGAACCCAGGGTCGACCCGTTCACGTAGACACCGTCGATGATCAGCATGATCCGGTCGCCGAGCCGCTCCGGGTTCGCGGCCGAGGTCCTGCGCGCGAGGTCCCGCAGTTGCTCGCGCACGCGCCGGAAGTGCTTCACGGAGACCTGGTGCGCCGGGTGGTCCGGGTCGGGGAACTCCGCCTGGGTGTTGCGCAGCGGGCAGCCCCTGGCGTTCGGCGCCATGGCCCGGACCGCCCGGACCAACTCGACGAGCCGCTCCTCCGGTGACTGCACCGCGGCGCACACACCGGTCACGAGCCGGTCCCAGTCCTCGGCGGACCGCTCCAGGTAGGCCACCACCAGCTGGTCCTTGCCGGAGAACTCCCGGTAGAGCAACTGCTTTCCGCAGCCGGCCTCGTCGATGATCTGCTGCATGCCGACCGCGTGCACGCCCCGCTGGTCGAAGAGGTGGGCAGCGGCGTCCAGGATGCGCTCGCGGGTACCGGCAGCAGGTTTCCGGGCCATGGGCCGAGGCTAGCAGACCATTCGGTCCCGTCCCGGCCGAACACCGGTCGTCACGACCGCACTTGCGGCGCACCGCGGCCACCGTGCGCGGGCCCTGGGCCGCGCCACCCGCGCGGCCCAGGACGACGGAGCCTCACCTGCGCCGCGCACGCACATGGGACATCGGTGTCAGCACCCGCCCGCGCTCGTCCACCCGGATCGCGTCCGGGCCCGGCCTGACCCCGGTATCCGGGGCGCCCGCCGTACCCAGCTTGGCCAGGATCTCGCGGGTGAAGGTCGTCGCGAAGACGGCTTCGGCGATGTCCTCGATCTCCCAGTGCGGGCCGAGGTTCGCGTGCAGGTTGGCCTCGCTGACCAGGGCCTCCTCCGTGATCGGCGTCCCCGACGGCATGGACTCCGCGAAGCAGAACAGGTGCAGCGTGGCACCCGGCCGGCACACCCGGTGGAGCGCGGCGGCGTACGCCGAGCGCTGCTCGTCGTTCAGGCAGTGGTAGAGGCCGCTGTCGAGCGCGGTGTCGAAGTCGCTTCCGACACCGTCCAGTTCGGTGGCGTCCGAGGTCAGGAACCGCACCCGCGCGCCCTGGGCCCCGGCCCGCCGCGCCGCCTCCTCGATCGCGCTGGGCGAACCGTCCACGCCGGTCACCTCGTACCCCTGGCCCGCCAGCAGGATGGCGTTCTCGCCCAGTCCGCAGCCCACGTCGAGCACCTTGCCGCTGAAGCCTCCCGCGCGCGCCAGGTCCACCACGGCCCGCTGGGGCTCGCCGATGTCCCAGGGGATCAACACCTCACCGGGGGCGACGCCGTCGAAGGACGCGCGCCCCGCGTACAACGCCTCGTATTCCTTGTCGTCCTGGGAGAAAGTCCGCTTCGTGGTCATGCCGGTCCCCTTGTCACTCGCAAGCTCGTCAACCAACACTCGGTGGATCCGGTGCGCCCCGGACGGGGCGAGTCGCGTTCCTACTGGACGTTGTTCACTTCCTGCGCCGACGCGGCCACCGGGGCCGCCTCGGCCTTCGCCGCGGCCTCGCTCTTCGCTCCGGCCTCGCCCTTCGCTCCCGCCTCGTCGTTCGCTCCGGCCGCGGCCGCCGCCGTGGGACGCATCCGGGACGCGACGACGAGCGTGAGGACGACGACCACGGCCATGGCCAGGAAGACGTCGGAGTAGGCCGCACCGTGGTGGCCGGAGAAGAGGGGGTTGATGGCGTCGCTGCCGCTCTGCTGCCTCGCGGACACCAGCACACCGAACACGGCCGGGCCGGTACCGGCCCCGAGGAACTGGGCGCCCTGGAGGATCCCGAGACCGACACCGACCTGCTCGGGCGGAAGTTCGCTCGCCGCGGCTCCGATGATGGTGGTCATCACGAACATGAAGCCGATGCTCAGCCCGAGGATCCCGATGCCGGCGAAGACCACCGAGGAGCCGCCGGTGAAGGACGAGAGGAGCAGCGAGAACAGCCCGATGAGGCCGAGCCCGAAGATCACCAGGACACGCGCGTTGACGCGGCCGGCCAGGCGGCCGATCCACGGCGAGAGGAGCGCGGTCACGACGCCGGCCGGGATCATGACCAACGCGCCCTTGCCCGGGGTGAGTTCGTTGACCTCCACGAGCAGCAGCGGGACGAACACCAGACCACCGAGGTTGACGATCATCGCCAGGAACGCGACGAGGATGCCGGTCCGGTAGACGCGGTTGGTGAACAGCGCCGGCGGGACGAACGGCTGGTCGACCCGGACGGTGCGCACCCCGAAGACCACCAGCGCCACGACGGCGACCAACAGGCTGCCCCAGGCCAGCGGGTCGGTGAAGCCGGAGACCTGCGCCCGGGTCATGCCGAACAGGACGAGGCCGGCGCCGAGGCCGAGCAGGAGGCCGCCGGGGAGGTCGAGCCGGCCCGAGCCCTGCGGAGTCTCGTCCGGCAGTACGCGCAGGGCCGGGACGAGCAGCAGCAGCGAGACCGCGAGCATGATCCAGAACAGCGCGGGCCAGCCGAGCGCGTCCCCGATGCCGCCGCCCAGCGCCGGTCCGGCGGCGGTGCCGACGCCCGCACCGGCGGAGACGACGCCGATCCCGACACTGCGCCGCTCCGGCGGCAGCAGCGTCGTGACGGCGATGATCGAGAGCACCGGGATCGCGGCCGCGCCGATGCCCGTCACGATCCGCCCGGTCACGAGCACGGCCAGGTTCGGGGAGAGCGCGCAGATCAGGCTTCCGAGGGCGTAGGTGAGCAGCGCGAACGCGAAGAGCCGGCGCAGGCTCACCCGGTCCGAGATGCGGCCGTACAGGGGGATCCCGACGGAGAACATCAGCAGGAAGCCGGTGACGACCCAGGCGAGTTCCGCCTCGGAGGCGCCGAACTCGGACCCGATCGTCGGGAGCATCAGGTTGACCATGTCGCTGGCCGTGACCGTGGCGAGGATCGCCGGCATCAGGACGGCGAGTAAGCCCATCCCCGAGCCGGTCCGCTCGGTCGTTGTCGACGTGGAAGTCATTCCAGGCCCTTCGGGTGACTTTCCGCCACCATGATAGTTACAGTTAGGGCAAAAGGACGGCGGAGGCACTGCCTCCGCCATCGGTCAGCTGGTGACGCGTTGTGCGAGCTCCCGCTCACTGGCCAGCACTTGCCGGACGAGGTGGGCGATCGTCGTCCGCCCGAGCCGTTCCTTCATGGCCCGCTCCGCGTCCTGGAACTCCGCCTCGAGCAGCTTCTGCATGTTCCGCCCCACCTCGCACTCCGCGCTCGGCGGATGCGGGTGCCGCGAAAGGATCGGCCCCACCTCCACCGCGGTGTACGCGTCGTAGAGCGTGATCTCGCGGGCGGGCTTGGCGAGCGACCAGCCGCCGTTGCGCCCCTCGGTGGACAGGACCAGGCCGGCGTCCCGCAGACTGCCGAGGATCCGCCGCACCAGAACCGGATTGCTGGCCAGGCTCTCCGCGATCTCCACGGAGGTCAGTGAGTGGTCCCAGCGCCCCAGCATGGTGAGTGCGTGGATCGCGACCGCGCTCCTGCTGCTGATGCTCACCGTGATGACCCCTTCGCGACGGTCGCCTCGCCGATCCAACTGCAACCACGCTAGTAGCGGTTTGATCCACGTGTCAATCCGCCGCACGCGTGCGACCTCACCAGGGCCAGCGCCACTCCTTGTTCTGCGGAACCACCCAGTAGTGCTCCAGTTCGACGCGTTCGAACAGCCACCGTCCGTCCTCGAACACATAGGTGTCGGAGAACCGGCCGACGCTCTGGTGCACCAGGTCCGCCCGATCGAACCGGACGTGCTCCACGAAGAAACAGGCGCCGGACGCGCGGTCGTCGCCCTCGACCTCCACCTGGTGGACCTGGTTGAAGTTCCTCAGGGCCACCTCGGAGGCGCCCTGGAGCTCGACCATCTTCGGCAGCAGCGCGCTGTAGTACTCCTGGATCGCCGCGCGCCCACGGGCGTCGCCGAAGCTTCCGTAGCCCAGGTGCGCGTCCTTCGTGAACAGGGCGCCGAGGCCCTGCCAGTCCTGCGAGTTGAGGCAGTGGTGGAAGGCGTTGCGCAGCTTGGTGAGCTCACGGACCGCCTCCAGCTCCCGCACTCTGGCCGACAGTTCGTCGATCCGTGCCGCCAGGTCAACCTCGTCCGCCATCGTGCATCCTCCCGAGCGCCTCGGATCCCGTTCCGCCTCGTGCCGGAACCGGACCGAGAGTCGCAGCCGCGGGACAGGCGTCACAAGGCCCGCACGCCTTTCCTGTGGTCGGCCCGCAATCCTCCGACTCCCCCGCGCGACTAGGGTCGAGCTGCAGGAACGCCGGCGACACCCGACGGGAGACACCGTGAAGCAGTCGAAGCGCATAGCCCTGATCAGTGGTGCGGGCCGCAACATCGGCGCCGCGACGGCCAAGGAGCTGGCCGGCCGCGGCTACCACGTGATCGTGAACTACCGGAGCGACGCCGAGGCGGCGGCGGACGTGGTCACGGAGATCGAGTCGCGCGGCGGCACGGCCGAGGCGGCGCAGGCCGACGTCTGCGACGCCGACCAGGTCGGCGCCCTCGTCGAGCGGGTGCGGGCCGACCACGGGCGCATCGACCTGCTGATCTGCAACGCCAACACCGTGACGCCGCCCTTCGCCTCCTTCGCCGAGCTGAGCTGGGACGCCTTCGCCGCGAAGGTCAACGGGGAGCTCGCCGGCTCCTTCTTCCTCACCCAGCGCACGCTCGCCGTCATGCGCGAACAGCGGTCGGGTCGGATCGTCTACATCTCCAGCACGGCCTCGGACACCATCGGCATGGCCCTGCCCCACTCCGTCGCCAAGGCGGCGCTGAACACCTTCAGCCGCCACATCGCCGGCATCGCCGCCGAGTACGGGGTGACCGTGAACACCGTCGCCCTCGGCGCCGTGCACACCGACGCCACGGCGGAGTTCAGCGAGGAGTTCTGGAAGTACACGACCGACCGCTCGGTGGCGGCACGCCCGGTGGAGCCGGCGGACGCCGCGCGCGCCGTGGCCCTCGTCGCCGACGACGGCTTCGCCTTCACCTCCGGCCAGGTGATCCGGGTCGACGGCGGCTTCGAGGTCCTCGACCAGCAGTTGCACCCCCTGGCGCACAGCTTCCGCTGACGGCGCTCCCGTGGGGCCGGGCGCCGGCGGCCGGCCCCACGGGACGCCCGGTGCGCGGCGGGCACCCGGCGCGACGCGAGCGCCCGCGGGTCTACTCGAAGTGCCGCACCATCGGGTTGAGTTGCCGGTCCAGGACCTCGAAGCCGCCGTCCACCCGGATCACCTGGCCCACCGATCCGCTGAAGTCCTCGTCGGCGAGCATCGCGATGCTGCGGGCCGCCTCGTCGGCCTCGAGCAGCCGGCCGGACGCCGACCGGCTCTCCATGAACGTGCGGAGGTCGTCCGTCATGACACCCGCGGTGGCGTCGGTCCGCACCGCGCCGAAGGCGACGGTGTTGACGACGACCCCGTACTGGGCGGCGACTCCCGCGACGTGCCGACTGAAGGTGTTGAGCGCGGCCTTGGCCGTGGAGTGGGCCGCGACGGTGCCGATCGAGTCCGCCGCGGTGCTGGAGACGTAGACGATCCGGCCCCTGCGCTCCTCCACCATGGCGCCCAGCACGGCCTGGGTGAGGAAGTACGCTCCCGCCAACTCCCCGGTCACCTTCCCGATGAAGTGGTCCCAGGAGAGCGTGAGCAGGGGCTCGAACGGCGGGTTCACCGTGTTGGCGTTGCAGACCAGGGCGTCGAGGCGACCCCGGTCGGCGCGGACGCGGTCGAGCATCCCGGACACCTGCCCGGGGTCGCAGACATCGGCCCGCAGCGCCTGGGCCGATCCGCCCGCGGCCTCGATCGAACGCACCACCTCCGCTGCCGCGTCGGCGTTCTGACGGTAGTTCACGACCACGTGGTAGCCGCGCCTTCCCATCTCCCGCGCGGTAGCCGCTCCGATCCCGCGGCTCGCACCGCTGATCAGCACCACCCGCTGTGACTGCTCCACGTTTCCTCCCTGGTCCTGGGCGTCCGGGGTCTGCCCGTCAGGCGACCTTGGACCCGGACCGGCCGCGCTGTCTCTACGGGTCTCCACCAGATTCCCCGCCCCTCCCGCGGGGCTCCCGCGGCCCTCCCCCATGACCCCGGGGGGCTCGACGCCTTACCGCTTGTTTACCTTTTGACAGAAGCTTCGTATCGTGACATGATTCCCACACCGGGGCGTGGACCGATCGGTCCAGTATCAATAGAGATTCACCGCGCGGAGCTTTCAGAGCCAGGGGCCGCTCTCGGCAAGAGGGTTCACCCAAGGGCGGGGCGGCGGCCTCGTCACATTTTCCGACCGATATCACCGTCAAATCCCCTGCCGGCACCGGGGGCACGGCCCAGGTCGTGACTTCCCCGTTTCGCCGAGCAGTTCCCAGCCCGACCTCCGCCGACGGCCATCAATGGCGATGCCGCAGATCCCGAGGTCAGCCGCGGGCGGCCGGCCCGACGCGCCCCAGTCCGCGTCGTGCTGTGAAGTGGCACCATTCGTCAGCTATGGGGGTGGCAGAAAATGGCCGGAGACGATAGGAATTGCCAAACCACAAAGATCGCTACCAGAACCGATGAGGCCCCCGCGTTCCCGACGGCCAGGAACGTGGCGAATACCTACGTACCGGGAATCCCCCTCACCGAGAACCGCGCACTCCTGCCACCCGACGAGTTGAGTCTCGCCCTGAGCACCATCGAGTTCGCGAATCGCGGAGTCGACCGCGTGATGGTCAACGAGCAGGCCAAATGGCTGCTCGACACGGCGGAACCGCACCGGAACCCGCACCGCGCCTGGCTCGCGATCCTGGCCCTGCTCTACGCCGGAGACCTCGAATCCGCCGACGCGCAGTGCAGGAGGCTCAGGGACGACCCCGCGTGGACGGGCTCGGCCCCGCGCCGGGAACTGCTCACCCTGCTGCGGGCGCGGAGCAGCCTGCTCGCGGGGAAGGCCTGCCAGGCCGCGGACATGCTCCAGACCATGCTCGATCGCGGCACGTCCACGCAGTCGGCCTGCCTCGCGATCGCCTGGCTGATCGAGGCGCTGGTCCACCTCGGCGAACTCGACCGGGCGCACCAGGTACTGCTCGACAGCAAGCTGGCCGGCCCGCTCGACCCCGACCTGCCGGACCGCGCCCACGTCCTGGCCGCCCGCGGGGCCCTCCACCTGGCCGGCGGGCAGTTCCGGCACGCCATCGACGACTACATGGCGTGCGGCTGGGTCCTCGACACCTGCTTCGTCGTCAATCCCGCGGTGATCCCCTGGCGTTCGAGGGCCGTGTTCGGGGCGCTGGGCATCCGCCGGTACGACCTGGCACTCGCCCTCGCCGAGGAGGAACTCATCGCGGCGAGGAAGTGGGGATCGCCGCGCGGCATCGGCATCGCCCTGCACGCCGTGGGCGTGGCACGCCGGGACGACACCTCCGTCGCCGCACTCGAGGAGGCCGTGGCACTGCTGGCCCAGGGCCACGCGCGCACCGAGTTCATGCAGGCCCTCTACGACCTCGGCATGATGCAGATCCGGCGCCAGGACGTGTCAGCGGGCCGCAGGCGGCTCGTCGAGGCGGCCATGGTCGCGTACGAGTGCCGCAACGCCTTCTGGCAGAAGCGCATCCGCTTCGCCCTGGAACGCCTCCAGGCCCCCGCCAACACCTCGAAGCTCACCCGCCAGGAGGAGAAGATCGCCTACCTGGCCCGCGCCGGACACAGCAACCGGCACATCGCCCAGATGACCTGCCTGACCGTCCGAACCATCGAGTTCCACCTCTCCAGCGTGTACCGCAAGCTCTCCATCTCCGGCCGCCGGGAACTCGTCACCGCACTGATCTCCGTCCCGTCCTGACACCTCACCCCACCGGGCGCCGCCCGCCGCCCCGACCCCGGCGGGGGCGGCGCCCGGAACCCGAAGGAGTAGTGCAGGCAGATCCGCCGTCCGGAAGTACTCAGGCAGCCCGTCGCCTACCGGCCGTCCGTGATCAACCGCTCGCAGTCCGCGAGGCGGCCGATCACCTGGCGCGCCGCCTCGGCGAGTTCGGGTGGGCCTTCGACGGTGAACCGGCAGTTGAAGGTGACGAGGAAGCCGATGAGCGCCGACCAGGACCACGCCCCCATCCGGATCCGGGTGATCCGCTCGTCGATCGCCTCGAAGCTCGCCGCGCCCGGAGCCCACTTCGCCACCAGCGTCGCGGGGCACTCCATCAGGACGGTGCCCCAGCACGGCCAGGTGTCCGCGGTGTCCCCCCGGTCGGGCTGGCTCTGGACGAAGCTGGTGATGTCCGCCTCCGGCACTTCCCGAGGACCGAACCGCCAGGCGGTGGAGGCCAGTTGCCCTATGCGGTCGAGCCGGTAGGTGTGCCAGGAGTTCCTGCGCTGGTCGTACGCCACCAGGTACCAGCGACCGGACCAGACGACGAGTCGATGGGGTTCGGCCAGGACCTCGTCGTCCTCCACCGGGTCGCGGTCGATGGACCGGTAGACGAACCGCACCAGCTCGCGCTGCTGCGCGGCGACGCTCAGCTGCGCCAGCAGCGCGGGATCGACCTGGGGCGGGGCCAGCTCCCAGGCGTTCTCGATCTGCTCGATCGAGAAGGTCGCCAGCCTGCGGGCCAGGTGGGGAGGCAGGAGCTCCTTGATGGAGTTCAGCGCCCGCTTCGTGGCGTCCCCCATGCCGGTCACCGAGGCCGGAGCTGTCTGCAGGGCCAGCGCGATGGCGATGGCCTGCTCGTCGTCGACTATCAGCGGGGGCAGCCGCGCTCCGCGGGACAGCCGGTAGAAGCCTGAGGGGCCCTTGCGCGCCGTGACGGGATAGCCCAGTTCGCGCAGTCGGTTGATGTCGCGCCGGACCGTCCGCGGGGACACCCCCAGCCGCTCGGCCAGACCGTCACCGGTCCACTCCTTCTGGGCCTGAAGCAGGCTGAGCAGTTCCAGCGTTCGGTTGGCGATCACGGACTGCCCTCCGGGTCGGTGTGAGTAGAGGTCAGAATACGTCCTCTTCTTCTGGCAGGGTGCCAGTGGCTCGGAGGCGGGACGCCTCCCCGGCACCCCAGTACCTCGCCCTCGGCGACGGAACCGGGTGCACCCATCGAACAGAACGGAGGAACGCTGTGTCCGAGAATCCGGCTCGGCCCTCACCCACCAACCGGGACGCGTGGTTGGGCCTTGTCGCCATTTCCCTCGGTGTCTCGCTGGTGGTCGTGGACTTCACCATCGTCAACGTGGTGATGCCGCCGATCATCGACGACCTGGAGATCTCGGCCTTCGGCGCTCAGTGGATCCAGGAGTCCTACGCGATCATCCTGGCCGCCCTGCTGCTGGTGATGGGCCGCTTCTCGGACATCCTGGGAGCGCGCAGGCTGTTCGTGGTCGGGACCGTGATCTTCGGGCTGGCCAGCATCGCCGCGGCGGTGTCGCCCACCGGGGAACTGCTGATCGCCGGCCGGTTCGCGCAGGGTGTCGGTGGCGCGATCATCATGCCGACCTCGCTGGCGCTGCTCAACCTGACCTTCCAAGGGCCGGACCGCGGCAAGGCGTTCGCCATCTGGGGGTCGACGATCGGGGCGGCCGCCGCGGTCGGACCGTTGCTGGGCGGCTGGCTCGCCGACTACTCCTGGCGGTGGGCCTTCGGCATCAACATCGTGGTCGTCGTGCTGATCCTCGTCGGCATCATGAAGTTCCTCCGGCCCTCCCCCCGCCAGCCGGGACGGATCGACGCCATCGGCTCGGTGCTGTCGGTACTGGGCCTCGGACTTCTCGCGTTCGCGCTGATCGAGGGACGCAACTACGGGTGGTGGGAACCGCGCAAGGACTTCGGTCCCTTCGGGGACGGCACGGGCCTGTCGGTCATCCCGGTCGCCCTGGCCGTCGCGATGGTGTGTCTCGCCCTCTTCCTGTTCCTCCAGGTACGGCTCACCCGGGGCAACGGTACGGCGCCGCTGATGGACACGTCGCTGTTCGGCATCAAGTCCTTCAGCACGGGCAACATCGCGACACTCGTCATCGCCCTGGCCGAGTTCGGCATGCTCGCCGTGCTGCCGCTGTGGCTCCAGTACGCCCTGGACTACTCCCCGGTCCAGACCGGGCTGCTGGTCTTCGTCGTCGCGGTCGGCAGCTTCTTCGCGAGCGGCGCGAGCTTCGGCATGGCCCAGAAGACCGGGCCGATCGGCCTGGTCCGGATCGGCCTGGTCCTTGAGGCCGCCGGCCTGCTGATGTTCGGCCTGCTGGCCGGCAGCGACTCCCAGTGGTGGGTCATCGCCATCGCCCTGTTCCTGTACGGCATGGGGGTAGGCTTCGCCACCGCCCAGGTCACCAACGTCGTCCTGGCGGACGTGCCGCCGCGGCAGGCCGGCCAGGGCTCCGGAATCCAGAGCGCCGCGCGCCAGCTCGGCTCCGCACTCGGTATCGCGGTCCTGACCTCGACGTTCTTCACGGCACTGGCCTCCGACCTGTCGGACCGGCTCGTCCGGCAGGGAACACCCGAGGCCGCCGCCGACCAGCTGTCCTCGGCGGTCTCCGACAGCGCCGGCGCGATGATCTCCGGGCTGGGCGACAACCCGCGGACGGCGTCCGCCGCCGACGCCGCCCGCGACGCCATGTCCCACGCTGTCCAGATCAACGGCTACACCTGTGCCTCGCTGCTCGCCCTCGGCATGCTGGCGACCTTCCTCATCCCCCGGCCCAAGCAGGGCGCCCAGCAGTGGGGAGAGGGCAGTCCCGCCGACGCGGCACCGGACGCCGACCACACCGGCCGGCCGGCCCCACGGAGTCCGGCCCACAAGAGCCACGACGGGCAAGCGGCGTGAAAGGAGAGCGCGAGGTCGACCACCGGGACGAAACTACGACGCAATACGAACTCTGCACCATCCAAGGACAGTTCGGCGTCTACGCTGAAGTACTTGTACCGCAGAGCCGTCTCGATGACGGCCTCGGGGTCCAGGTGCTTCGCTTCGTCCCGGGTGCTCCACCACGACGAATCCGGCCCGGGGGCGGAGAAGGAAAGGCTGATCACAGGGGCTCTCCTCCGCTGGTTCTGCGGGGAAGAGGTCCACGTCGCCGAGGAGGCCTCATGCCCGACCCCCAGCGCAGCCGCTCCGCTCCCGCCGCCCGACGGCCCCGGATCCTCCGGCGCACCGTCGCGGCCGGCCGCGCCCTCACGGCCGGCCTCGCTCTCACGGCCTGCCTGACCGCGCCCGCCGCCGCGACCCTGCCCGCGCAAGCCGTGGAAGGCCTCGCCCGGGGGCTCGACCGCTACTACGGGCAGCACCTCGACTGGCACGGCTGCGTCCTGGGCCCGGACGACCAGGACGGTGCCGCACTCGAACGGGCCGGCGCCCGCTGCACGGACGTCACCGTGCCGCTCGACTACGCGAACCCCGGCGGACGCACTGTCACGCTGGCGCTCTCCCGGATCAAGGCCACCGACACCCGCCACCGGATCGGCGCGCTGCTGCTCAACGACGGCGGCCCCGGCAGCCCGACGCTCGGCGCACCACCCCGGGTGCACGCCGCCCTCAAGGAGACCGCCGACCGCTTCGACATCGTCGGGCTGGACCCGCGCTTCGTCGGCCGCAGCGCGCAGATCGACTGCGGCTGGCCCGTCGGCTTCAGCATCCAGTCCTCCGGGACCGGCCGGGCGGGCTTCGAACGCCAGGTCACTCTCCAGCGGGACCTCGCGGCCAGGTGCCGCTCGGCGGCCGGCGATCTGCTGCCGTACGCGAGCACCCGCGACACGGCCCGGGACCTGGACGTGGTCCGGGGCGCGCTCGGCGAGCGGAGGATCTCCTACCTCGGTCTGTCCTACGGCACGTACCTCGGCACGGTGTACACCCAGATGTTCCCGGGCCGCGTCGACCGGATGGTCCTGGACAGCGCGCTGGACCCGGGCCACGTCGGCCCCGCGCTGGTCCCGAGCCAACTGCCCGGGCTCGAGCACGCGTTCGCCGACTGGGCGGACTGGACGGCGGCCCGCCACGGCACGTACGGGCTCGGCCGCACCCGCGAGGAGGTGACCGCCGGGATCCTGCACACCGTGGAGACGGCCGCGAACCGCCCGCTCGTCGTCGGCACCGGCGCCGACGCCTTCGAACTCGACGACTCCCGGGTGCCGTTGCTGCTCTTCGCGGGGCTCCAGGGCGACTCCGCCCCGGAACGGGCCTCCCTCGCCGAGCAGGTGGCGATGCTCGCCGAGGCTGCGGCGGGCCGGCCGGTCACCCCGACCGCGGACACCACCGCCCTGCTGCAGTTCCTGTTCAGCCCGCAGGGGTCGCCGGCCGGCAGCGCCATGCAGGCCATCGCGTGCGCGGACGGAACCGCGTCCCGCGACCCCGAAGACTACTGGCGCGAGATCGAGCGCAGTCGCGCCGAGAGCCCGCTGTTCGGCCCGCTGCTCGACAACATCACCCCCTGCGCCTTCTGGGACCGCCCGCGCGAGGCGCCCACCCAGGTGCTCCGCGACGCCCGGGCGCTGATCCTCTCCGCCACCGGCGACCCCCGTGCCCCCTACCGCGGCGGCGTCGCCCTGCACGACATGCTGCCCGGCTCGCGCCTGCTGACCCTCCAGGGCGCCAACCAGCACCAGCTGTACGGGATCTACGGCAACGCCTGCGTGGACGACACGGTCAACGCCTACCTGGCCGGCGGACGCCTGCCGGACACCGACCCGACCTGCACCCGCCAGTAGCCGGCCGCCTTCGGTGCGGGCCCGCGGACGCGGGGCGGCCGGTGTCCTGTCGTGGGAGAGGAGTGCGAGCACTCCTCTCTTGCCGGGGTCGATCGGCGCCCCCGGCCAGGAGTACGGTCCTGGCCGGGGGCGACTCCCGGAGTCTGCTCCCGGGCGCGGTTTCGTCCTGAGCGCGGACGAACTCCCCTGCCCCCGAATGGTCCTCTTGATGAAGGCCGGGAATCACCGGCGCCATTCATCGGAGGGGTCCTTTCGTGTACGAGCACGCACCGCACAGCCGTTTCCCGCTCTCCCGCCGCGGCGGCCGGCACCGGGCGGTGGCGGTCGTGACCGCCGTGGCCGCCGGGGTCATGGCGGCCGGGGCGCTGGCACCGACCGCGGCGTTCGCGGGCGGCAGGCCGGACAGTGTCCAGTCGGGCCTGAACGCGCTGGTGAAGGACGACGGCGTGCCCGCCGCGCTGGCCTCCGTCAAGGGCCGCGACGGCCGCACCCGCAGCTACACCGCCGGCGTCGGCGACCTCGCCACCGGAGCCAAGGTCCCCGTGGACGGGCAGGTCCGGATCGGCAGCAACACCAAGCCCTTCACCGCCGTCGTCGTCCTCCAGCTCGTCGCCGAGGGAAAGGTGGGCCTGGACTCCCCCGTCGAGACCTACCTGCCGGGCCTGCTGCGTGGCGACGGCATCGACGGACGCGTCATCACCGTCCGTCAGCTGCTCCAGCACACCAGCGGCCTGCCCGAGTACGTGAACAAGGACATGATCCTCGCCGGACCGACGCGGTACTACGAGCCGCGCGAACTGCTCGACCTGGCCCTCGCCCAGAAGGCCCACTTCGCCCCGGGCGCGCGCTGGGAGTACAGCAACACCAACTACCTGATGGCGGGCCTGATCGTCCAGAAGGTCACCGGGCGGCCGCTCGGCGAGGAGATCAACCGGCGCATCGTCGACCGCATCGGCCTGCGCCACACCTACTTCCCCACCCCGGGGGACATGGGCATCCGCGAGGCCCACCCCAAGGGCTACCACCAGGAGGCCGACGGCTCGTTCCGCGAGTACACCGAACTGGACCCGTCCTGGGGCTGGGCGGCGGGCGCGGTCGTCTCCACCAACAGCGATCTCAACGCGTTCTTCGGCGCGCTCCTCGGCGGCCGGCTCCTGCCCGCGGCGCAGCTCGCCGAGATGCGCACCACCGTCCCCGCCGAAGGAATGGACCCGGGGATCGGCTACGGACTGGGCCTGATGAGCATGCCGCTGTCGTGCGGTGGCGTGTACTGGGGCCACGGCGGGACCATTCCGGGCTACGAGAGCTCCGGGGGCGCCACCGACGACGGCCGCGCCATCAGCCTCACGGTGACCATGATCCCGGGTGACACGGTCAAGAAGCACGTGGGGGCCACCGTGGACTCCGCCCTGTGCCGCTGACCTCCCTCCCCGATCCGGCCTGAGCATCCGCGCCGGTACGACCGGCGGGTTCTGCGCGCACCTGCGCGCAGAACCCGCTCTCCCCACCGATTCCCTTTCGCAGCACAGGAGTTCCTCCGTGAACGAGCACGTACAGCACGACCGGGCCGACCGGCGCCGCCACGGCGGGCGCGGCCGGCGCGGGTTGGCGGCGGCCATGGCCTCGCTGGCCGTCGGCGTCGTGGCGGCCTCGGCGGTGGCGCCGACCGCGGCGTTCGCCGGCGGCAGGCCGGACAGCGTCCAGTCGAGCCTGAACGCGCTGGTGAAGGACGACGGCATGCCCGCCGCGCTGGCCTCCGTCAAGGGCCGCGACGGCCGCACCCGCACCTACACCGCCGGCGTCGGCGACCTCGCCACCGGAGCCAGGGTCCCCGTGGACGGGCAGATACGCGCCGGCAGCAACACCAAGGCGTTCACCGCCGTCGTCGTCCTCCAGCTCGTCGCCGAAGGAAAGGTCGGCCTCGACTCGCCCGTCGACACCTACCTCCCCGGCCTGCTGCGCGGCGACGGCATCGACGGCCGCGCCATCACCGTCCGCCAGCTGCTCCAGCACACCAGCGGCCTGCCCGACTACATGGAAGACCCCGCGGTCTCGGACTTCGCCGCGATCCAGTACCACTACTTCGAGCCCCGCGACCTCCTCGACGGCGCCCTCGCCCAGAAGGCCCGCTTCCCCGCCGGCACCGAATGGGAGTACAGCAACACCAACTACATCGTCGCCGGGCTCCTCGTCCAGAAGGTCACCGGACGGCCCGTCGGCGAGGAGATCACCAAGCGCGTCATCGACCGCATCGGCCTGCGCCACACCTACTTCCCCACCCCCGGGGACATGAGCATCCACGAGGCCCACCCGCACGGCTACTACCGCAGCTCGCCGGACGCGGCTCCGGTCGACTACACCGAGGCGGACTCCTCGGCGGCCTGGGCGACGGGGGCGATCGTCTCCACCAACACCGACCTCAACGCGTTCTACGCCTCGCTCATCGGCGGCCGGCTCCTGCCCGCGGCGCAGCTCGCCGAGATGCGCACCACCGTCCCCGCCGAGCTCCTGGGCCCGGGGGTCCGCTACGGGCTGGGCCTGCAGAGCAAGCCGCTGTCGTGCGGCGGCGTCCTCTGGGGCCACGGCGGCACCACCGCGAGCTACCGCTCCCGCAACGGGGTCACCGACGACGGCCGTGCCGCCGCCATCACGGTCACCACCATCCCGGGCGCGGTCGCCGCGCAGCACATGGCGGACGCCCTGGACGCGGCCCTCTGCCGCTGACCCACCCTCGGGGTGCGGTGCACGCCCAGGCCCCGGCAGTCACGGAACGTCGGAACGACTCCGTGACTGCCGGGGCCTTCTGCCCGCTCTCCCTCAGCCCGTCAGCCTTCTGCGAGGCCTCCCGGCCGGGCCCGACCCGGTCCTACCCGACCCGTTCCGACCCGGTGCTACCCGACCCGCTTCAGCCCGCCGGGTTCGCGCCCCGGGCCTCCACCAGGCCCGACTCGTAAGCCGCGATCACCGCCTGGGCGCGGTCGCGGACACTCAGCTTGGCGAAGATGCTGGTGATGTAGTTCTTGACCGTGGAGACGCTGATGCCCATCGCCGACGCGATCTCGGCGTTGTCGAGGCCGGTGGCCAGCAGGTGCCACACCTCGACCTCGCGGGGCGTCAGTTCGCCGAAGTCGGACACCGGCACCGGCGACGGCGTCCGCGGCAGGCGGGGCGTGGTGACGTAGGTGGAGATCAGCCGGGTGAGCAGGCGCGGAGCCACCGCCGCCTCCCCGGTGTGCACGGTGCGCACGGCCGCCGAGAGCTCCTCCGGGGAGACGTCCTTGGGCAGGAAGCCGGAGGCGCCGGCGCGCAGCGCGGCCACCACGTACTCGTCCATGTCGAAGGTGCTCAACGCCAGGACCCGGCATTCGGGCAGCTCCCGCGCGATCCGCTCGGTCGCCTGGACGCCGTCGAGAACCGGCATCCGGATGTCCATCACCACGACGTGCGGCCGGTGCAGGTGCGCGAGGTCGACCGCTCGCTGCCCGTCGTCCGCCTCGGCCACCACCTCGAACGCCGGGTCCGGTCCCAGGATCAGGGCCAGGCCCCGCCGCACCAGCGGCTGGTCGTCCGCGATCAGCACCCTGATCCGCTCCGGGGTTCCCGTCATCCGAGCCGTTCCTCTCCGCCGCCTGGCGCCACCGGCAGGCTGGCCACCACCCGGAAGCCACCACCGTCGACACCGCCGGCCACCATGCTGCCGCCCTGCAGCGCGACGCGTTCGCGCATGCCGATCAGACCGTACCCGGAGCGGCCCGCCCTCGGTGCGGCCGCACCGCCCGCCCCCGCCAGGGCTCCCACCAGGGCGTCGGCCGGCGTGCCGGCGCCGTTGTCGGACACCTCGACGGTGACCCGGTCCGGGTGGTACGTCAGCAGGACCCGCGCCTGGGCCCGGCCGGCGTGCTTGCGGGTGTTGGTGAGGGACTCCTGGACGATCCGGAACACCGCCAGGCCGGTGCTCGGCGGCAGCGGACGCTCCTCCCCCAGGACGGCGAACTCCGTGGGCAGACCGGCCCTGCGGGACTCCTCGACGAGCCCTTCGAGGTGCCCGACGCCGGGCTGCGGCGCGGCCGGCGCCCCGTCCGCCTCCTCCGGCGCGTCGCCGGCCCGGAGCACGTCGAGCAGTTGGCGCATCTCGCGCAGCGCCATCCGCCCGGAGCCCTCCAGCGTGACCAGGGCGTCGCGCACCACCTCGGTGTCACGCCCGAGGTTCGCTCGGGCGCCGCCGGCCATCAGCTGCATGGTGGTGATGTGGTGGGCCACGATGTCGTGCAACTCCCGTGCGATGCGGCGCCGTTCCTGCGCCACCGCGCGGTCAGCCAGCAACCTGCGCCTGACCTCCACCTCCTGCTGCCAGCGCTTCAGCACCTCGGCGGCGCTGATGACCAGCGCCGCGGCGAGCACGTTGGCCGCCACGTCCCCGACCGGAGGGGGCAGCGGATGTCCCGGGCCCACCAGGGGCACGGCGACCGCCACCAGGCCGGCCGGCGCCGCCACCGCGATGCCGCGGGAGCGGGCCACGGCGAACAGCGCGACGCACAGCGTGCAGTTGAAGTGGTGCGGCACCGGCCCGCTCAGGTTCAGTGCCAGGCCGAGGGCCAGCACGACCGCCAGTGACGCCAGCGGGTAGCGGCGCCTGGTGAGCAGCGGCATGGCCGCCAGTACGAGCAGGACCAGCGCGGTCAGGGCGACCGGCCGGCTTCCGTCCGGACCGCCGAGCCCGTAGCCGAGGAGGTCCAGGGCGGCCGCCCCGACGGCCAGCAGTCCGTCACTGGCCGTCCAGGGCAGGCCGTCGGTTCTCGGCGACGGCGGCGGGGGCGGGGGCTCGTGGTGCGTCGACATGCTGGTGCTGGTCCTTTCTGTGGCCGGTCGGCACTGGCCTCCGCCGGTTCACCGCGACCGTCGTCCGTCCTACGTGAGCCGCGTTCCCTGTGCCACGAGCCGGGTGCCGGGTGCCGGGTGCCGTTCCCGCGACGGCCCGCGGCCCCCGGGAGGAAGCCTCCGCGGCCCATTCTCGCAGCGGCCCCCGGACCCGGGCGGGTACCCCGGACCGATCCCCGACCAGGCCCCTGGTCCTGGTCGGGGCCGTGTACCGGGCCCGGGTCCCGACGGCGTTCTCCTCCCCCGCTCGGACGAGAACGCCCGGTACGCCGTGATGGTCTGGAGACGTGCCGGAACCCCCCGGCTGAAGCACCGAAGCCGGAGGACATCGTGATCCGCGCCCTGACCGGATTCTCCACCAGGAATCCGTGGAAGGTGATCGCCGTATGGGCGGTCCTGGGAATGCTCCTGACCGTCCTGAGCCAAACCCTGATCTACCGGGTGACCGCAACGCAGACGGCTGACTTCCTGCCGAAGAGCTACGACTCGGCCGCCGCCATGCAGATCGCCCACGACCACTTCGGGACGAAGCCCGACGCCAACCCGGTGACCGTCCTGGTCGCGCGGCCCGACGGCCGGGCGCTGACCCCCGCGGACCGCGAGCAGATCGACGCCGGGGCGAAGCGGCTGAGCCGCCTGAAGGTCACCATGCCCAAGCCCAAGGACGCGGCGCCCCTCCAGCGGGACTACTCGCAGGTCCCCGAGGTCGGTCCGGCCATGGCGGCACCCGACGGAACCTTCCAGCTGCTCTCCGTCAACCTCACCGGCAACCCCGCCGACCCGGGCCTGGAGAACACCTTCCGGGCGTTCCGGGACAACGCCCGGGCGGAGTTCGCCGCCCAGGGCCTGCGAACCGGCTTCACCGGCATGCTCCCCGAGCAGATCGACTCCGCCGACGACGGGAAGACCCTCAAGATCGTCGCCGCCGTCGGCTCCTTCGCCCTGATCGTGCTGCTCCACATCCTCGTGTTCCGCAGCGTCCTGGCCGCCCTGCTGCCGCTGATCGCGGTGACCCTCATCGGCGGCGTGGCCGCCGGCGCGGTCGTGGGCACCGCGCTGCTCACCGGCATCAAGCTCGACGCCTCCGTCCCGGGCCTCATCAGCGTGGTGCTCCTGGGCATCGGCATCGACTACTTCCTGTTCCTGATGTTCCGCTTCCGCGAGCAGCTGCGGGCCCGACCCGACCGCCACCACCGCGTCACCGCCGCCGAGGTCAGCCAGAAGGTCGGCACCGCGATCACCTCGGCCGCGCTGACCATCGTCGCCGCCTTCGCCACCCTCGGCGTCGCCAGCTTCGGCCAGTTCCGGGTGCTCGGCCCGGCCGTCGCGATCTCGGTCCTGGTCATGCTGCTGGCCAGCCTCACCCTGATGCCCGCCCTGCTCGCCGCCTGCGGACGCAAGCTCTTCTGGCCCTCCCGCTCCCTCGACGCCGAACCCCGCGCCGGCTCCGCGGCCCGGTTCGCCGACCTGGTGACCCGCCGGCCGCTGACCATGGTCGTCGCCTCGCTCGCCCTCCTGGGCGCCCTGGCCGGCGGGCTGGCCGGGATCACGATGGACTACGGCGTCGGCGGCGGCGGCCCGCGCACCGCGTCCCAGACCACCGCCCTCGAAATCGCCCGCGCCCTGCCCGCCGGCGTGGCGGACCCGACCAGCGTCTACGTCGAGACCAAGAACGCCGCCCCCCTCTCCCCGGGCGCACTCGACGGCCTGACCCAGCACCTCACCCGGGTCGCCGGCGTCGGCCAGGTGGCCGCGCCGGTCCTGAACGAGAGCCGGCAGGCCGCGCGGATCGACCTGTTCCTCACCGAGGACCCGCAGTCCCAGCGGGCCCGCGACCTGGTCTCCGGCCCGATCCGCGCCGCCGTCACCCAGAACACGCCCGCCGAACTGACCGCGCACGTCGGCGGCACCCCGGCCGTCTTCGCCGACGTCTCCACCGCCGCCGGCCGCGACCTCCGGCTGGTCTTCCCGGTCGCGGCGGCGCTGATCGCGGTGATCCTCCTCCTGCTGCTGCGCAGCCTGCTCGCGCCGGTGGTCCTGATGCTCTCCGTCGGCCTCGGCTTCGCGGCCACCCTCGGCGCGGCCGCCCTGACGTTCCAGCACGCGATGGACAAGCCGGGCGTCAACTTCATGCTGCCCCTGGTCCTGTTCCTGTTCGTGGTCGCGCTCGGCACCGACTACAACATCCTGATCAGCGACCGGATCCGGGAGGAGATGGAACACCCCGGGCCGCCCCGGGCAGCGGTCGCGCGCGCCCTGCGGCACACCGCCCCGGCCATCGCGACGGCGGGCCTCGTCCTGGCCGGCTCCTTCGCCAGCCTTGCGGTGACCCCGCAACCCTCCACCCAGCAGATCGGCTTCGCCACCGGGCTCGGCATCCTGCTCTCCTCGTTCCTGCTGTCCATCGTGCTGGTGCCCGCCCTGGCCGCGATCCTCGGCCGCAGCCTGTGGTGGCCCCTGCGCCCCGGCCGCACCACCACCCGACCCACCCCCCAGCACCGCACGGACACACCGCACTCACCGCAGTCGCCGCCCTGCTCCCAGTGGCCCGCACCGCCGCACCAGGACACCCACCCCCAGCCGTACGCGCCACAGCAGGAGCAGGGCACAGACAGGAACTGGTCATCAAGGGCCTGACCATGAAAGAGGGCCACTCGTACCCCTACGTGCTCTGGCTGATCAACCACTTCAAGGAAACGCTCCACCACGCCCTCCAACTCCGCCTGGGGACGGTGGACGTCACCTGCAAGGGCGACAAGACGTTCACAGCCTGAGGCAGCGCCCACCGCAGCACAGCGCGGCTCCCGTTGACACCCCCTGGGACGGGTGTTCGCCCCGGCCCAGAACGACCGGAGCGAACGCCCGTCCACGGCCGACAGCCCCCGTGCTCCACAGCCGCCCGGCGGCTCACCGGATGGGTACCGGGGCCTCCGTGGACCGGCCCAGCCGTAGTTCCCCGTTCGAACGCCCCGCCGGACGTGCTCCGCGATGCGGTCACGAGAACTCCCCGAAGGTCGGGACAGCTCACCAGGACTCAAAAGTGGGCAAGTGCTTGTTCACTCCAAATGATCTTGCCGGGGTGGCTGTGGCGGGCGTCGGCGGGGGCGAGGGCGCGGGCGGTGTGGGGCCGGAGACGGACCAGATGGTCTTCTCCGCGTGGAACAGGTCGCCGATCTCGACCGAGAGGTCCTTGCGGCCCCACAAGTCCAGGCCCAGACCTGTGGAGGTGTACAGCCCGCCCTTCAGCTCGGCCTTGTCCGCGCTGTTGCCGCCGCCTTGGCCGGAGAGTTTGAGCCCGGTGGTGATGTCCAGGAACGGCCCGGCGACACCGTAGAGGTCCATGTCGAGGCGGATCCCGATGCGGGCCGCGAGTTCGATCGTCGCCTTGGGGCCCTTGCGGAGGTTGAAGGAGTTGTCGAAGTCGGCGATCGGGTGGGGCAGTCCGCTTCCGGCCCAGTCGAGTCCGGCGGTGAACTGCGCTTCCTGGTCGAGGTCGAGCGCGAGTTCGGTCTTGGCGAAGTTCGCTTCGAGGATTCCGACGCCGCTGGCCTTCAGGATGAAGACGAGGGGAAGCGGGCCGCCGCTGGGGATGGCGAACTCGCCGAGGGGAATGGCGGGCTGCGGGTCCTGGAACTTCAGGGCGCACTTCTTGAAGTCGATGGTGTGCGGGATCTCAAGGTGGACGCGGGACTTCTGGGTGGTCTTGATCGTCCATCGGGCGCCGTGCACGCCGCCGAGGTCCCAGTGGAGGGCGAAGTCCAGACGCGGTGCGGCGGCGCCGAAGTCCGTTTCGACGAGCGGGGCGGAGTTGGGGGTGAGCGCCTTCTGGCATTCGAGCTCGGTGCCGGGGGCCACGGTCTCCTTGCGGAGGCCGGCGTTGATGGTGAACGTACCCGGGTCCGCGCCGAGTTCGAGAGGGTCGCCGCCTGCCGGCGCGAGCGCGGGTGGCTGGGCGGCGACGGCGCTGTCGGTCAGGCTCGCCAGGGTGACGGTGGCCGGTTTCGCCGCCTGCCCCGGACCGGGGTAGGGCTGGAGGGCGACGTCCTTGACGTCGATCTTCCCGCGCGGCATCGCGTCGCGGATCGTGGCGGGCACGGTCGAGACCAGCATCTGGCCCTGGTCGTCCCTGCGGGTGGCGGTGACCTTGCGCATCAGGCCCTCGGGAGTGGCGGGGCCGATGCCTGCCACGAGCACGTCCCCGGCGGCCAGGGCGCGGGCCGGCCCCCGGGTTGTGCGTCGGTCAGAGGTTGTGCGGGGCCTCCCAGTGCGCGGCGGGCAGGATCTTCTCGAAGTAGTCGTTGGGAAACTGCTTGGTGGCGCTGGGCAGGCGGGGGTCGTTTCGCAGGACCTCGCTGCAGCCCTTGAAGACGGCCATCGACATGTGCAGGCAGTTGTTGAGGGCGGCGTTGTAGCCACGGCCCTTGACGGCGCCGTACCAGGACTGGGCGCGCTTCACGTCGCCGTCCTTCGTGTTCACGCACCGGTAACGGGTGTAGTACCGGGCCCCGTTTTGGTCCCGGTCGCGGACGTCGGTGAAGTGGGCGCGGGCCTGCTCCCACTTTCCGCCCTTGATCCAGCCCGCCATCGGGCCGTCGTTGGTGCTGCCGAACGAGCCGTAGACCCAGTGGTTCGCCTCGCCGCGGACCTTCACCGCGAATGCGGCGTGCCCGAGGCCGTACGCGCCGTCGGGGGCCTCGAACATGCACACCCGCCCAAGCGGGGCGGCGGCCTGCGCATCCACCGAGGCGGTGACGGCTCCGCCGGCCAGCAGCGCGAGCGCGCCCGCAAGGGACGCGGCCGCCCTGGCGGCGGCGCTGCGGATCATCTTGGTGCCCACCATCAGGGGGACTTCCTTCCGGTCGTCGAACTGCTCCCGCGATGCCCCGGGCGGGGCCGCTTTGGCAGCTCGTTGACGGAAGGTTGGTGGACCGCTTGATGACCCGCCACACTGGTTCCCGCATTAATCAACGGGTCATCAAAACCTTGGGGGGTGAAGTCGGATTGACCAGCAGACAAGGACGTCAGGAGCGTCCGATCAATCCTGAGGACGAGCCGCTCGCGGTGTTCGCGATCGACCTCCGGGAGCTTCGCAGGACATGCGGAAACCCGACCTACGCCCAGTTGGAGGCTGCCTCCGCCCGTTCCCGGGGGGATAGGTCGTACTCAAGTACGACGCTCTCGAACGCGGCCAGGGGCGATCGGCTGCCGTCCCCCGAGGTCGTACGCGCCTTCGTCCTCGCCTGTCACCGGTACGCGAAGTCCGATCGTGCGACGGCCGAGGCCGAAGCCGCCGCATGGGACACCCGCCTATTGCGCCTCCAGGCCGAACTGAACCCGGGCCCCGCCGGGCCCGTCCCGGCCGACCCGCCCCGACCGACCCGCTACAGGCGGCAAAGCCCGCCCCGGCACCCGCAACGCCCACCGTCACACCCGATCCAATCGGTGACTCCGGCGGCGAGCTGGCCGCCGGGCCCCTGCCGGCAGATGTGCGCCCATTCTGCGGGCCACGTCCGCGCCGGGCTCGGCGTCCGCTGACACTCTTCCAACCGGCGCAGCGACCGCCGCCGTGCTGCCGGCCGGCACCGCCTCCGACGGTCCGGCCCGGCTCAGGCCCGCCTCGCCATCCGAGCAGCCAGGCCTGGAGAAGGACTCCCTCGGGGCCGACAGCCGCTGCGGCCCACCCAACTCCGGGCCAGGGGCCGTGAAGTGGCGCGTGTGCACGCGGGTCCAGGCCGACCGGGTCTCTTTCGCCCTGGAGATCACCAACCGCGACACCGAACCGGCGGCAGTCAAGGCTCGACTCAAGTACACCGCCAAGACCTCCGACTTCCGCACATGCCCCGGCGCGGAATCGGAGGATTTCCAGATCCTGACCGTACCGGCCGGCCAGACACTGACCACCGACACCGCCTGGTGCAGCGTTGCCCGCACCGCCACCCCCACCGCCTACTCCGGCGTCGGCTGGGTCGTGGCCCCGGACGCCGACTACGGCACCCGCGTCCTGTCCCCCGGCGCCCACGTCTATCCCGGCGAGATCCACTGGACCCCGGACGTGCTGTAGCCCCACACTCGCGATGGCAACGGCCGACACACGCCGATGGCGATGCCCACCCCCTGCACGGCCACGATCGTCCGCGGCGACGCCGGCACCGCGACCGGCATGGTAGCGCGGCCGCGCCGGACTGCGGGGGGAGTCACCGGGCCGCCAGGGACCGGCCTGGCTCACGAATCGGCCCTCCGGAGCAGGGCGTGGCCGAGGGTGCCTGGCTGGCGAACGGTTGCTGCATGGGGCCACGGTGGCACCGGGACGCTCGGCCGCATGCCCTCCTTCGCCGATGACCCGCGCCAACCGAAGCTGGTCAGCGTATGCCCTCTTCCAAGGGCTCGCACCCAATCAGCCTGGCCGGGCCAGGCGGGTGGCACGACGAAGGCCGGCCGGCGTAGCCCGGCTGGTACGGCGCTGAGCTGCTCGACAACATGCCGCTGGGCCCGGATGGCGGCGTCCGGGCCCGGGGCTCCGATCAGCCGATCGGCGCCCGTCTCCGGCCGCCTGCGCGACGCGTGAAGGCTGACGACCTATGCCTCATCGCCCCGGTCGACGTCGGGCAGCGTCTCGCCGAACCGCTCCCGCGCGGCCTGCGGCCCGCAGCCGAAGGCGCGGCCGATGTACTCCCAGGACATCAGGTTGCTGTGGGCCCTGCGGCCGGCCAGCAGCGCGGTCGAACCCGCGGCGCGCTCGAACCGGGCGGCCGCGCGGGCAGCGGCGTACGGCCTGCTTTCCATCAGGTCACAGATCTGGTCCACCAACGCCGCGACCAGTTCCTCGACCTCGCGCGGCACCACACCCTCGGCCAGGTCGACGTGCCACTCCCAGTCCGCGAACGGCCCGGTGTCCTCGCCCACCGCCTCGGTCGCCTGGTCGTCACCGAAGTCCAGCAGGTGCACCCGTTCACCCCGCCAGCCGCAGCTGCAACCACCGCGCACCGCGGCGGCCCGAGGACCATCGGCACCGTTGTAGAGCCACCAGGTGGTGCGCCCGTCCGGCAACGGCGCCGGCTCGCTGCCGTCCGCCAACACCGCCGCCGGGAAACCCCGGTGGCGCCCACTCTCGTCAACCCATGGCATGCCGTGTCCCTCGCGTCCCTGGAGTACAGCACCAGGGTTCTCAGCCTGTGACGCGCTGTCAAGGCTTCGCGACAACCGGTGCGATCCGCAGCTCAAGGCGGCGCGCACCAGCCGCCGCGCGCTGGTAAGGGACCCGCGCCGCACCAACTGACGATCCAGGCGAGCGTGGCTCCACAGGTGGCGAACTACCTGCTGCCGCAGACCGTGACCTACGCTGACGGCTCGCACGTGCACTTCGGCATCCCGGGGCTGCGGATCGAACGTGTCACCGCTCGCGCCGTCCACTTGCTCCACCTGCCTACACAGGGCCGTCTCGAACTGCGCGAATACCACTGCGGCACCCTGCGCTCGATGCGCTCTCGCCTGCGGCGGGAAACCGGCTCCGCCGAGATCCCGGAGAACCTCGCGTTCTGGTACACGGCGGGAATCACGGCTGCCGAAGAAAGTGCCGCCCCGCACTGGGCCCCCACCCCGTGCACGCCGTTGCGCAGCCGGCTGATGGTTCGCGCGAGCACCTGGTGGAGGCACTGGCCCCACACCGCCGAGATCGTGCCCTCGCGCCGGAGCAACACCAGTCGTTGCCCGAAATGGCGCGAGGGGCCTTCCTGCACGGAGGTGGGGGATCTGCTGGTCAACAGCGCCATCCGGATCTCCGACGCCGCCAACGTATCCGGCCCTGACGGGGCTGACGTCAGTCTGCTGACGCTCGGTTCCGCCACCATCGAGCTGGCGTGCCCCAGTCAGCGGGGAACCTCAGCGGGTACGGGGATCGCACTGGTTCTGGTGAACCCACGGCGGCTGCTGAAGCCGGGCCAGGCGCCGCGCCTGGCCCAGGACGAGCCGGCGGACCGCTTCGGCGGCTCCGCCTGGCCGGCGGACCGGCCCGCACCAATCAGGCGATGAGGTCGAACACCGTCTCGGTCTTCGTGGCAGTCGTGCGGGCCCGCAGGTACGCGTTCAGGTTCGCGTCGTACTTCAGGTCGGAGGGGATCACCACCTCGACGGAGAACGCCCCGGTGGCGTCCGTCATGGTGTCGCGCAGGTCGCGCGTCTTGTAGTCCTCGCCGAGGTCGCCCTTGATGATGAAGGACACCCGGACGACCTCGTTGGGTGGGAAGCCCCGGCCGGTGAGGACCGACTTCGTTCCGCCCTGACCGCCGTCCGGGGAGGCGCTGAGGACCCGCACCGCGGTCGGTGTCGGGCTGCCGGCCATCCCGCTGGGCAACGGGTTCAGGACCGGTGCGGAGCCCTGGCTGCCCGCCGGGGGCGCGGTCACGGTGGAGCCTGTCACCGTGACGGTCGGACCGGGCACGGTGACTGTGACGGCCGGCTGCGGCCGGGAGTCGTCGGTCACCTGAGCCTGGGTGTAGAAGCCGCCCGCGAAGCCGGCGCCGAGGGTGACGACCGCGACGGCGGCGGTCACCACGGCGCTCCACCCCTGGAGGTCAATCCCGCTGCGGCGGACCGGGGCGGCCGTCGGCGCCGGCGGGGCGGTCGGCCGCGACGGTGTCCCGGGTACGGGCGGCGGCCCGGAAGGACGGCTTGGCGTGGACGGCCCGGTCACAGAGTCCCCCTCGTTCTGCGGCCCGCTCCGGGCCATGATCGACGGGCTCCTGGGTACCACAGGAACCCGGGGCCTGTCGCGAACAAGGTCCAGGACGACTCCTGCCCGACCAACGACGATTCTCTGACTCAGGTCACCAGCCGCGCCCCGCTCTTGGCCGCATGCAGCGTAGGCACCAGGTCCTCACGGGCGAGCCCGAGGCCCGGGTGTATGCGGGCCAAGCCTTCGTGCGGCCACCTCAGCCGGGCGGCCGGGTAGGAGGATCGGACCTCGTCTGATGCTGCAGCCTCCGCACACTCGTGGTCGTCGGCCGCTTTCTCCCACCCGCACCGCCTCGGCGATGATCACTGTGCGTAGATGATCACGGATAGCAGGCAGATCCCCGACGGGCGCGCGGATGCGTCCGGGAGGAGCCGCGAGACACCTCCGGCGCGAGGTCGCGAAATCGACTGACGTCTTGACAGATTCGAGGACTGTCGCCCAACTGCCCGAAAGCATGGCCGGATTGCGTCGCGGGGTGTCGAAAAACTGTTGGTCACGACTTGATATCGGTCACTGTGGGTAGTCAATTTTGGGACCGGGAATGCCCCTTGGGGGAGGCCTCGCCCCCGAATTCGACCGCTCCGGGGCTGCTTGGTCCCCATCCGACCCCCAGCCGCATACGAACGAATGCTTGCCGAATCTGATGCCGCATCGCACGAAAGGCCGCTGACCAGGGATTTCTCCCGGCCAGCGGCCTTTCCGACTCACGTCGGGACGACAGGATTTGAACCTGCGACCCCTTGACCCCCAGTCAAGGGGTTCAACTAGTGTCGACAGTCGAGGCCTTGAGGCCTCGGCTTTTTCGTTTCCCAACTTCACTGAAACCAGAGAGAGTTGAGGCCCACCATGGATAGCGGGAGCCAGCAGATCCCAAACCCGGTCGATGCTCAGCCGGGTTCAAGTTCGTACATAGATGTCCGTAAGCACCCACGGGCGCTCATGGGCGCTCACCCGGTGCGGCCCCAAGCTGGTCCCCAAATGGTCCCCAGGTCCCCGGAGCCGCCTTCGTCACCGCGAGTAACAGCAATCTGTCGGTCCTTCAGCAGGACCCTTCTGCCGACCGCCGCACCCGGTCGCGCATTGGCCCTGGCCAGACGAGCCGGTCCGGACGAATCAGGGTCGACTACCCACTGGATGCGGATAGTGATCTTCCGGACGGTGTGTCGTCTTGAGCGTGTCCTCGCCATCCGGTTCTGAGTGCTTCGCGCACCGCCCAACGCGCTCTGCCGCCACACCCGCCACAGCAGCCACTCTTGCCTCAGATTCACCAGGCAGTCCGGGAGAAGGGGAAGCTCATGGGACAGCGTGCGCAGCGGGGCAGGGTGTACCGGCGGTGTGGGTGCAAGGACGGGCACGGGAGGCAGTTGGGTGCGTGGTGTGTGCGGTTGTTGGAGGAGGCGGGGCACGGGTCGTGGACGTACTGCGTCGATCTGGCGCCGGAGGACGGCAGGCGGCGTACCCGGCGGCGGGGTGGTTTCGCGTCGGAGGCTGAGGCCGCGCAGGAGTTGGCGGCGGTGTTGGAGGGTGAGCTGAGCGGGGCGTACGAGGTGCGTCGTACGACCGTGGCGGAGTTCCTGCGGGAGTGGCTGGCGGCGAGGAAGGAGGAGCTCACGGTGAACACCTACGCCGGCTACAAGGCCTACGTGGAGAGGGACCTGATCCCCGCGTTCGGGCGGTGCCGGCTGCTGGACCTGCGGCCGAAGCAGATCGAGGACTGGGTGGCCGCGCAGCGCAAGGCCGGCCGGGGCCGGGTCACGCTGTATCGGGTGGTCTCGACGCTGCGCAACGCGCTGAACCACGCGGTGCGGTCGTGGCGGCTGAAGTTCAACCCGGCCGAGCACTGCGTGCCGCCCAAACCCCGCGCGGACGAGCGCACATGCTGGACCCCGAAAGAGGCCGCGGCGTTCCTGCGGCACAACGCGGAGCAGTACGCCGACCAGCTGGCCGACCTGTTCGAGGTGATGCTCGGCACCGGCATGCGCCGCGGTGAGGTCCTCGCCCTGCACTGGCCGGACGTCCACCTCATGGACCGCAAGCTGTTCGTCCGCTGGACCCTGTCCGCCGTGGACAACGGCGACCTCCACTTCAACCAGCCCAAGACCGAGGCCAGCCGCGCCTGGATCAGCCTCTCCCCCAGAGTCATGACCGCCCTCCACCGCCAGGCCACCATCCAGATGCGCGCCCACCCCGACGGCCGGCTGGAGGGCCTGGTCTTCGCCCACGCGGACGGATCACCCCTGCGACCCCAGTGGGTCCTCGACCAGCTCCGCAAACGCACCACCGAACTCGGCCTGCCCCGGATCGGCCTGCACGACCTGCGACACACCGCGGCCAGCATCATGATCGCCGAAGGCATCCCCATCGCCATCGTCTCCAAGACCCTGCGCCACGCCACCCTGGCCACCACGATCAACCTCTACGGCCACCTCTTCAAGGACTCCGCCGACCAAGCCGTCAACGCCCTCGCCCGAGCCCTCGACCAAGCCCAGGCAGGCCAACTCCGATCCGTTCCCCCTGGCGACGACGGCATGCCGCTCGCCGCGTAGCGGTAGCCACGGTCGCCCTCGCCGGTCCGGCGAAGCTGCACCTGCCCCGGGTTCCGGGGAGGGCAGTCCTCAGGCCACGGAGGCTGCCCTCCCGGGCCGCTGGGTACGCTGACGAGGCAGCTCTCGCGGGTCTGCTTCTCCCAGGTGTGGGAGAGCCGGACCGTGGGCAGTCCGCACAGAATCCCCATTTCCTTGCGGTGAACCGCACGCCGTTTCTCCTGTGCGCCCGGGAAGGCGACCGCCACGGTCTGCGCGGTGCGGCACATCTCGTCGGGATAGACGTTGCGATCCTCGGCCGCCCCAAGGGAGACCGCCACCTCAACACTCCGGGTGTGCACCACCCCTGACCTGGGATTGCGATCCTCGGTTGCCCCGAAGGGCGACCGCCACGGTGCAGCTTCAGGTGCTCCGGCGGCAGCAGGTAGCCGCTGCGATCCTCGGTCGCCCCGAATGGCAACCGCCGCTTGGTGACGGCCACCGTGCTGTAGACGTCGGCCATGTTGCGATCCTTGGTCGCCCCGAAGAGCGACCACTCGGCGGGAGCTGGTCGTCGGTCACCTGGAGCACCCGTTTCGATCCTCGGCCCAGGGGGAGGGCGACCGCCACGCGGTGGCCGAGGTGATCTGGTTGCCGGCGGGTCAGTGTTGCGATCCTCGGCCGCCCAGGAGGGCGACCGCCACCGGCGGCATCCGCTCGCCGTCCGCCAGGAGTGGGCCGAGTTGCGATCCTCGGCCGCCCGGGAGGGCGACGCCTTGATCGAAAAGTAGGTGGTCTCCACCTGCCATCGGCGGTGGTAGAGCTCCACGAGTTCGCCGGCGGGGTAGCGTTCGTGGTCGAGCAGGTTGGTGACCAGCCGCCATGGTTCGCGCCGGGTGGTGCCGTCGGCGAGGGTGACGGTGATCCACGCCTCGATCACGCGCACCGGCAGTGTCCTGTAGCCGTTCCCGGCCCGGTAGGGGGCGGCCAGGCGGGCCAGGTAGGAGCCGTCGGGCAGACGGTGCTGGATGGTCGGGCGGCGCCGGGCGGAGGAGCGCACCAGGAAATGCGCGCCGGTCGCGGTCACGTCGCGCAGGAACTCCACGGCATCGAAGGCGGCGTCCCCGAGTAGCAGCATCGAGGTGTTCAGGCAGCTCAGCAGGTAGCGGGCGTAGGGTAGTTCACCCTCACTCTCGGGACCGAAACGGGCGGCGAGCACGGCCCGGGTGCCGCACTCGACCACTGCGAGCAGGCGTAGCAGCGGGTAGCCGAACTCCAGCCCGTCCCCAGAGCGCTTCGGGTAGTACCAGGTGACCTGCGCGGAGGACTCCACGGTTACAGGGGATTGACAGTCGGACTGACCTCCGGCAGCGGGGTCCTCGGCCCTCTCCTCGCCTTCTGCGCTGAGGGGCGTCCCGCCCTACATGCCTTCGATCGAACCTGCGGAGGAGACGGGCCTGAAGAGGCATGAAGAGGAGGGGCAGAAGACCTGCATTCGGTGTACAGAGGTCTTACAGATCGCTTGCGGCAGGCTGTTCGCGGTCGAGCAAGGTGCAGGGTTCATCCGCCCGTGAACTCGGCCGATCCCCACACCCGATCGCAAGCGACTACGGAGGCCTTTGCATGCCGTCCACACTGTACGGGGTCCCGGACGAATTCGACGTCATCGTCATCGGCGGGGGCCCCGCCGGCGCGACCACCGCCGGGCTGCTGGCACAGCGTGGCCACCGGGTGCTCGTGCTCGACCGCGAGCGGTTCCCGCGATACCACGTCGGTGAGTCCCTGATCCCCGCCTTCATGCGCCCAATGCAGGAGCTGGGCCTCACCGAGCGGATGGACGCCCGCGGGTTCGAGCGCAAGTACGGCGGCTCCCTGGTCTGGGGCAACAACCAGATCCCCTGGAACTTCTCCTTCATCAAGGGCGGCGCGTACGCCTACGCGTACCACACCCGCCGCGCCGACCTGGACTGCCTGATCCTCGACCGGGCCCGGGAGTTGGGCGCCTACGTCCTGGAGGAGGCCACCGTCAAGGAGGCCATCATGGTGGGCGAGCGGGTCACCGGCGTCCGCTACTCGCTGCGCGGCCTGGACGGCGTGCACGAGGCGCGCGCCAAGCTCGTGGTCGACGCCTCCGGCCAGGCCCGCGTGCTGGCCCGCAAGCTCGCCGACGTCGAGTGGCACGAAGACCTGCGCAACGTCGCCGTCTGGACGTACTTCGACAACTGCGAGCGCCTCCCCGGCGACGAGTACACCAACATCCTGATCGAGGGCGTCGACGAGGGCTGGTTCTGGGCCATTCCGATCGACAAGAACAACATCAGCGTCGGGTACGTCACCCGGTCCGCCACCGCCAGCGAGAGCGGCGAGGCGCTGAACGAGCTGTTCCACCGCGAGCTCGGCAACACCACCAAGCTCAAGAAGATGCTGGCCGGCGCCAGCCAGTGCGCTGGCTTCCGCACCGCCCGCGACTGGTCGTACCACAGCAAGAAGTTCCACGGCGACGGCTGGGTGCTGGTCGGCGACTCGGCCGCATTCGTCGACCCGCTGTTCTCCACCGGTGTCGCGCTCGCCACCCTCGCCGGCTCCACGCTGACCCGGATCATCGACCAGGTGATCCAGCACCCGGAGATCGAGTCCCAGGCGCTGAAGCGCTACGCGACCGCCTACTCCGACTTCTTCGACGAGATCCGTACCTTCGTCGAGCGGTTCTACGACCGCACCAAGTACAAGGAGTTCTACTTCAGCCTTGCGCAGGAGATGATCGACCCCGAGCGCAAGAACGAGCCCTCCGCAGACTTCGTGACGCTGATCTCCGGGCTGAGCGGCAAGCACCCGATGTTCAACATCACGCTGGACGACCTCATCGCGGACGCCTCCGCAGCCGCCGAGTAGGGCACCGGCAGGCCACCCGCACCGCCGTATCCACCGCTGCTGCGTGGACCGCGAGGATCCCCGGGACCGAGCGGTCCGCGCAGCGGCACCCCTATGCGACCGAGGCGCTCGATCTTCATGACCAGCCATCAAGTTCAATTACTCTTCGCAGACTTCGCCCTCATCCTGCTCCTCGCTCGCGGGCTCGGCCGACTCGCGGTGTGGGTGAAGCAGCCTCCGGTGGTGGGCGAGATCCTCGCGGGCATCCTGCTCGGTCCCACCCTGCTGAACGGCGCCGTCAGCAAGGCGCTATTCCCGTCCGACATCCGACCGCTGCTCTCCGGCATGGCCAACATCGGCGTGGCCCTGTTCATGTTCATCGTCGGTCTGGAGATCGAGACCCACACCTTGCGCGGCCAGGGACGGATCACCGCCGCCGCCGCCGTGGGGTCCACCGTCGTGCCGTTCCTGCTCGGCATCGGGCTCGCGTTCCAGCTGGAGCGCAGCTACCCCTCCTCCCAGCACGTCGCCTTCGTGGTGTTCATCGGCCTGTCGGTGTCGGTGACGGCCTTTCCGGTGCTCGCCCGGATCCTCAGCGACCGCGGGCTCTCCCGCACCACCCTTGGCGGGATCGCGCTCGCGACCGCGGCCGTGGTCGACGTGGTGGCCTGGACGGCGCTGGCGGCGGTCCAGGCCAGCGCCGGCGGGCAGGCCGGCGAGCACTGGCTCGTCGCGCTGATCGTCCCGTACGGCGTGGTGATGTTCGTGGTCGTCCGGCCGCTGCTGCGCCGCATCCTGCTGCCGGCCGGCCGCAAGCCCGGGCTCACCCCTCAGCGCTTCGCGGTGGTGCTGATCGGCGCGCTGCTGTCGGCGGCCGCCACCGAGGCGATGGGCATGCACTTCATCTTCGGCGCCTTCATGTTCGGCCTGGTGATGCCGAGGGAGGGCGCCGCGCAGCTGCGGGCCGAGGTCACCGCCGACACCGGCCACGTCACCTCGCTGCTCCTGCCCTTCTACTTCGTGGTGGCCGGACTGCAGGTCAACCTGAACGGGGTCGGGCTCTCCGGGGTCGGCCAGATCCTCCTGATCATGCTGGTCGCCGTGGTCGGCAAGTTCGGCGGCACCTACTTCGCCGCGCGCTCGCAGAAGCTGCCGCCCCGACCGGCGGCCGCGCTCGGCGCGCTGATGAACACCCGCGGCCTGACCGAGCTAGTGATCCTCGGGATCGGCCTGCAACTGGGCCTGCTGAACTCAACCCTGTACTCACTCCTGGTGGTCATGGCGCTGGTCACCACCGCGATGACCGGACCGCTGTTGGCCCGGATCTACGCCAAGCCGGTGGAGGTCGCCCCGCCCGCCGAGCAGCCGGAGCCCGCCGTGGTGGGTGCGGGCAGCACCCGCTAGGCCCGCGCTCCTCCCCCTCCCCCCTCCCCCACCTGCCCAGCATCAGGCCCCGTCCCCCTACCCGACCTGCCCAACCTGCCCGATCTGCCGAGAGAGGCGACTGCCATGCAGCCCACGAGCGGTACCAGCCCGCGCAAGAACCAGTACGACGTCGCGATCCTCGGCAGCGGCATGGCCGGCGGCATGCTCGGCGCGGTGCTCGCCCGCCACGGGGTCAGCGTGCTGCTGCTCGACGCCGGAACCCACCCGCGGTTCGCCGTCGGCGAGTCGACCATCCCGTACACCTCCGGCATGACCCGGCTGATCGCCGACCGCTACGGCGTGCCGGAGCTGAAGCACCTCTCCAGTTACAAGGGCATCACCAAGCACGTCTCCCCCGCCTGCGGCCAGAAGCAGAACTTCGGCTTCGTCTACCACCGCGAGGGGATGTCGCAGGACCCCCAGGAGATCAACCAGCTGGTCGTCCCCTCGGCGATCCGCACCGAGACGCACCTGTTTCGGCAGGACGTCGACTCCTACCTGTTCAACCTGGCCGTCAAGTACGGCGCCACGCCCCGGCTGAACACCCGGATCGCCGACGTCGAGATCGACCCCGACTCCGGGGCCGTGCTGCGCACCGACAAGGGCGAGGAGTTCCGGGCGAGTTACGTCGTGGACGGCAGCGGCTTCCGCTCGCCGCTGGCGGACAAGTTCGACCTGCGCGAGACCCCCACCCGCGCCAGGACGCACTCCCGCACCCTGTTCACCCACATGATCGGCGTCAAGCCGTTCGACAAGGCGCCTGCGGCCCAGGCCCACCAGCAGCCGAACCCGTGGCACCACGGCACGCTGCACCACGTCTTCGACGGCGGCTGGCTCTGGGTCATCCCGTTCGACAACCACCGCGACTCGATCAACCCGCTGTGCAGCGTCGGGCTGACGCTCGACCCGCGGGTCTTCCCCAAGGACGACACGCCCGCGCAGGAGGAGTTCGACGCCTTCCTGGCCCGGTTCCCGGAGATCGCCTGGCAGTTCAAGGGCGCCACGGCGGTACGGCCGTGGGTCTCGACGGGCCGGCTGCAGTACTCGGCGAAGCAGGTCGTCGGCGAGCGGTACTGCCTGACCTCGCACGCGGCCGGGTTCATCGACGCGCTCTACTCGCGCGGCCTGACCAACACCATGGAGCTCGTCAACGTCCTTGGCTGGCGCCTCATCGCGGCCTCCCGGGACGGCGACTGGTCGCTGAAGCGCTTCGCCTACGTCGAAACGCTGCAGCAGGGTCTGTTCGACTTCCACGACGACCTGGTCTACAGCTCCTTCGTAGGCTTCCGCGACTACGAGCTGTGGAACGCGGTCAACCGGACCTGGATGCTCGGCACGATGCTCGGCAACGTGATGCTGGAGGACGCCTACTACCGCTTCAGCCGCACCGGCAACAACAAGGTGTTCCTGGACCTGGAGGACTCGGCCCACCCCGGTTCACCGCTGCCCGTCAGCGAGGGCTTCAACGCGATGGGCGTCAAGACCCGCGAGCTCTGCCAGGCGGTGGAAGCCGGCACGCTCGCGCCGCGGTCCGCGGCCGAGCAGATCCTGGAGCACATCCGCACCGCGGACTTCATCGCCCCCTCCTTCGGCCTCGGGCTGCGCGGCACCCGCTGCTTCAACATGACGCCCGCCAAGATGGCCATGAACGCGGTGTGGTGCCGCCGGGACGCGCCGCCGGAGATCGGCCCGCGCATGATCAACGCCAGCAAGGGCCTGGTCCGGATGCGCTTCAAGGGCGGTGCGTGAGATGGCCGTCCCTGCCACGGACTACACCGACCTCGACCCCGCCGAGCTGGTCGCCGTCGTCGGCATGGCCGGCCGGTTTCCCGGCGCGCCCGACCCGGAGAGCCTGTGGCGGCTCATGATGGACCGCGTCGACGCGATCGGGCCGGTCCCCGCCTCCCGCTGGGACGCCTCGAAGCAGCTCGACCCCGAACGCGAGATCCAGGCGGTCGGCGGATTCATCGACGGCGTCGAGGAGTTCGACGCCGGCTTCTTCGGCGTCTCGCCGCGCGAGGCCGCCGCCATCGACCCCCAGCAGCGCCTGCTGCTGGAGGTCGCCTGGCAGGCTCTGGAGGATGCCGGACAGCGCACCGCGGACCTCGCGGGCTCTCGCACCGGCGTGTACGTGGGCGCTTCCTGGCACGACTACGAGCTGCTGCGCATGGAGCGCGGCGCGCAGCCCACCCCGCACAGCCTGGTCGGCAATGCGCTGGACGTGATCGCCGCACGGCTGAGCTACACGTTCAAGCTGCGCGGCCCCAGCATGGCGGTGGAGACCGGCTGTTCCTCCTCGCTGGTCGCCCTCCACCTGGCCGCGCAGGCGCTGCGCTCCGGCGAAATCGACGCCGCCGTGGTCGGCGGCACCAACCTGATCCTGGATCCGCACGTCACGGTGGGCCTTACCCACTTCGGCGCGCTCTCCCCCGACGGCCGTTGCCAGGCCTTCGCCGCCTCAGCCAACGGATTCGTCCGCGGCGAGGGTGTCGCCGCGCTCGTGGTGAAGACACTGGCGCGCGCGCTGGCGGACGGCGACCGCATCCACGCCGTGGTGGTCCGGACCGCCGTGAACAACGACGGCGGCGGGGACAGCCTGGTGACGCCCAGCCAGGAGGGCCAGGAGGACCTGCTGCGCCGGGTGTACCGGGAGGGCCCGTTGCCGGGGCTCACGCCCTCGTACATCGAGGCGCACGGCACCGGGACGGGCCGCGGCGACCCGATCGAGGTCACCGCCATCGGCAACGTGGTCGGGCGGCAGCGGACCGGGGGGCCGGTGCGGATCGGGTCGGTCAAGACCAACATCGGCCACCTGGAGGCCTCCGCCGGACTGGCCGGGCTGTTCAAGCTGATGCTGTCGCTGCGCCACCGCACGGTGCCGCCGAGCCTGCACTCGCAGGAGCTCAACCCGCGGATCCCGTTCGACGAGCTCAACGTCGACGTGGTGCGCGAACCCTTCGCCCTGCCCGAGAGCGGCGCGGTGTACCTGGGCGTCAACTCCTTCGGCTGGGGCGGGACCAACGCCCACGTGGTGGTGGCCAGCCCCCCACCGGTCGCCGAGGCACCGTCCACGGCCGGGGCCCGGACCGGGCTGCCGGCGGTTCTTCCGCTCTCCGCCCACCATTGGCCGGCACTGGCCGAGCGGGCCGACAGGCTCGCCGCGCTGGTGCCCGCCGACGCCGCGGACGCGGCCGCGCTGAGCGGCGCGCTGGCCTGGCGCCGCGACCACTTCCCGGTCCGTGCCGCCTTCCTCGCCGACGAGCTGTCCGTACTGCGCGAGGCGCTGGACTCGCTCGCGCAGGCGTCCGGGCCGGACTGGCAGTCGCCGGTCGCGGTGGCCGGGCGGGCCCGGGCTCATGGGCGCACGGCCTTCGTCTTTCCCGGACAGGGCTCGCAGTGGACCGGGATGGGCGAGCAGCTCTACCGGGAGAGCCCGCTGTTCGCCGAGGTGATCGAGCGCTGCGCGAGCGCACTGCGCCCGCACGTCGACTGGGACCTCCTCGCGGTCTTCGACGGCACGGCCGGGGACGAGTGGTCCTCCCGGATCGACATGCTCCAGCCTGTGCTCTGGGCGATGTCGCTGGGCCTGGCCGAGCTGTGGCGGGCGAGCGGGGTCGAGCCGGACGTCGTCCTCGGCCACAGCCAGGGCGAGATCACCGCCGCCACCCTGGCCGGCATCCTGTCGTACGAGGACGCCGCGCTGGTGATGGCCCGGCGCAGCGCGATCGCTCGCCGTACCTCCGGACGCGGCCTGATGCTCGCGGTGGACCTGGACCGCGAGGCGGCCCTCGCGGCCCTGGAGGGCTTCGAGGACACCGTCGCGCTCGCGGTGCACAACGGCCCTAACTCCTCGGTGCTGTCCGGGGACAAGGACTCCGTGCTGATGCTGAAGGAGCTGCTGGAGGCGGAGGGCACCTACTGCCGGCTGGTCAACGTCGACTACGCGTCGCACAGCCCGCAGATGGACGAGCTGGAGGAGGACCTGCTCGCCGCGCTCGCCCCCGCCCGTCCGGGCACCTCGTCGATCGCTCTGATGTCCACGGTGCGCGGGCAGCTGCTGGACGGCCCGGAGATGGACGCCGCGTACTGGGTGGAGAACCTGCGCCAGCCGGTGCAGTTCGCGGACGCGATGAGCGCGCTGCTCGACGACGGGGTGACCCACGTCGTCGAGATCAGCCCGCACCCGGTACTCGCCCCGGCGATCGAGCAGCTGACCGCGGCCCGGCCGGAGCCGGCCGCAGTGCTCACCACGCTGCGCCGCCACCAGGGCAGCCGACGGGACCTCGCGCTGGCGCTCGCCAGCGCTTACGTCCACGGGCTCGCCCCCTTCACCGAACTTCCGCGCCACGGCACGGCGTTGACCGTACCGGGCTACCCGCTGCGGCCTGAGCGACACTGGACGCCCGAGCGGCCCCAGGGCTCGCTCTCCGGGGCAGCTCGCGGCTTCGAGCCCGCATTCGAGCCGGCGGTCGGCGAGCCCGGAACCTGGCACGGCGCGATGGAGCTCTCCCTGGCCGACCTGCCCTGGCTCGGCGACCACCGGGTCTGCGGCACCGCCGTCCTGCCGGGCGCCGGCATGCTGACCCTGGCGGTCGGTACCGCCCTGGCCCGGGGCGGCGCGCTGCCCCGGCGGCTGGAGAACGTCGCCTTCCGCAAGGAAGTGGCGCTCGGCGAGCACCCCACCCGGCTGACCGCCGAATGGCAGGACGGCCTCGACGATCAGGACGCGGACGGCGGAATGTTCCGCCTGCTCACACTGCCCGCTGGCGGCACCGCCTGGGAGGTCAACGCCACCGCCCAGGTCCGCCAGGACGACGGCTCCGCCCCGGCGCCGGGCTTCCCGCAGTGGGCCGAGGCGCAGGACACCGCCGTCACACCAGCCGAGTTCTACGCCCGGTGCACCCGTCGCGGCCTGGAATACGGGCCGGCCTTCCAGGGCGTGCGCACCCTGCACCTGCACCCGGACGGCGCGGAGGCGCTGGGCGAGGTCGTCCTCGGCGAGCGGCTGCGCGCCGGGAACCGCCCGCACGTGCTCCACCCCGCCCTCTGGGACAGCGCGCTGCAGGTCTCGCTCGCACTGTGCGCGGGGGACACCCCGCTGGTGCCCGTGGCCGTCCGTCAGCTGCACCTGGTGACGGACCCGGCCGCGCCGGTCGAGTCCGTCTGGTCGCACGCGGTCCGGCGCGCCGACGGCACTTTCGACGTCCACCTCTTCGACGCGGACCGGGCGCCGCTGCTCAGCATGACGGGCCTGCGGCTGGAGTCGCTTCCCGGCACCGGTGCGGCCTCCTCGGACGCCGACCGGCTGCACCACCTGGCCTGGTCCGAGGTGACGGTGCAGACCCCCGCCGCCCCGCCGGCGCCCGCCCGTTGGCTGGTCTGCGGCGGCCCCGACGCCCGGGCCGAGGCACTAGCCGCCGCCCTCACCGAGGCGGGTGCCACGGCCGGGCGCGCCGACGACGGGTTCACCGAACCCGCCGACGGCGTGGTCTTCCTCGTCCCGGCCGCCCCCGACGGCACGGAGGACGAGCCCGAGGCCGGGCGGCTCGCCCTGGAGCGGCTCACCACCGTGGTCCGCGCCTGCACGGGCCTCGGCACTGCGCCGCGCCTGGCCGTGGTCACCGTGCGCGGGCAGGCCGCGATCGACTCCGACCGCCCCGAGCCGGGCGCCGCGCTCGCCTGGGGATTTGCCCGGGTGCTGCGCCGTGAGCACGCCGAACTCGCCTCCCGCGTGGTCGACGTCGACGACACCGAGGCCGACTGGGCCGCGCGGTGCGCCGCCGAGCTGCTGACGGACGACGCCGAGGACCAGGTCGCACTGCGCGCCGGCCGCCGACTGGCCGCCCGGCTCACCCGAGGACAGGCACCGGCCAGCTCCGCGCTGGCCGCTGGGACCGGGCCGCAACCCTTCCATCTGGTCCTGCCCGCACCCGGCCGGGGCGGCCAACGCCCCTCGCCCGTGGTCGAGTTCCAGCCGCTCACCCGTCGCCTCCCGGAGGCCGGCGAGGTCGAGATCGCGGTCACCGCCGCCACGCTGCACGGTCAGTCCTGCGCCGGGCGGGTCACCGCCGTCGGCGCCGGCGTCACCGGCCTGAGTGCGGGCGACCGGGTCGCCGCCTGGACCGCCGGCGCGCCCACCAGCCACGTCACCGTACGGGCCGACCACGCCCTCCCCGTCCCGGACGGGCTCGGCGACGCGCCCGCCGCGGCGCTGCCCCGTGCCCTGGCGACCGCCTGGTACGCGCTCGCCGAGCTGGGCAGCCTCGGCGACACCGACGCGGCGGACGGCGAACCCGCCCCGACCGTCCTGATCCGCTCCGTCCCCGACGGCGTCGGCCTGGCTGCCGCCCAGGTGGCCGGCCTACTCGGTGCCCGGGTGATCGCCTTGGCCGGTGGCCCCGGTGAACGGGCGGCATACGCGGACCTCGGTGTCGCCGAGGTCCTGGACGCGAGCGAGCCCGACTGGCCGCAGGCCGTGCGCGCGGCCACCAGCGGGCGCGGCGCGGACCTCGTCCTCGAGCCGCGCACCGGCTCCGCCACGAGCGCGGCCGCCCTCGCCGAGGACGGCCGGCTGATCAGCCTCGTCGGCGGCGACGGCCGCCCGGGCCCGGGCGGCCGGGCGCCCGACCTGCCCGACGGCACCACGCTCTGCGTGCTCGACCCGTCCCGGCTGGCTGCCCGCCACCCCGAGCGGGTCGCCCGGCTCCTCGGCACCGTCTGGCCGTCGGTGGCCGACGGAACCGTCCGGCCGCTGCCCGTCCGGGAGTTCGCCTTCGCCCTGGCCTCCGAGGCGCTCGCCTCGCCGGGCCCCGGGCAGCCGGTGCTGACCGACCCGGGAACGGTGGCCCGGATCGCCGCCGTCCCGATGCCCTCGGGCCGATTCCGTGCCGACGGCGGCTACCTGGTCACCGGCGGCCTCGGCGCCCTCGGCCTCTCGCTGGCCGAGTTCCTCGCCGCGAACGGCGCGGGCACGCTCGTCCTGCTCGGCCGCTCGGCGCCCGGCCCGGACGCGGCCGAACGCATCGCCGCCCTGCGCACGGGCGGCACCTGGGTGGAGGTGCTGTCCTGCGACGTCGCCGACCAGGCCGCACTGAACGAGGCGCTCAAGGGCGTCCGCGAGCAGCTCCCGCCGCTGCGCGGAGTGTTCCACGCCGCCGGGGTGCTCTCCGACGCCACCATCGGCACCCTGACCACGGCCGGGATCGACAAGGTCCTGCGCCCCAAGGTGGACGGCGCACGCAACCTGGACGCCGTCACCGCGGAGGATCCACTGGACCTGTTCGTCCTGTTCTCCTCCGCCGCCGCACTGATCGGTACCGCCGGCCAGGCTGCCTACGCCTCCGCCAACGCCTACCTGGATGCCCTGGCCGAGACCCGCCGGCGCCGGGGCCGACCCGCCCTGAGCATCCAGTGGGGCCCGTTCTCCGACATCGGCCTCGCCGCCGAGTCGGACGGGCGCGGCGCCCGGCTCGCCGAGCGCGGCATGGGGAGCTTCCCGGTGGAGGACGCGTGGCCCGCCCTGCTCCGGATGATCCACCACGACCAGCCGGTCACCGGCTACGTGCCACTCAACCTCCGCCAGTGGTTCGACTCCTACCCCGACACGGCGGCTTGCGGCAGCTGGCAGTCGCTCCGGGCGGCCTCCGGGCAGGGCGGCCACAGCGCCTCCGCCGACGAGTTCCTCGCCCGGCTTCGGCAGGCCGCGCCCGCCGAACAGGGGCCGCTGCTCGAGGCCAGGGTGCGCGAACTGGCCGGCCGCGTCCTGCGGATCGACCCGGGCGGCATCGAGCGGGAGACGCCTTTCAAAGCACTCGGACTCGACTCGCTGATGAGCCTGGAGCTGCGCAACCACCTGGAGTCCGCCCTCGGCCTGCGACTCTCGCCCACCCTGCTGTGGGCGTACGGCACCACCAAGGCGCTGTCGGGAGCACTGTCGGAGCAGCTGTCGTTCGGCGTGGCCGACTCCGAGCCGGCGGGCCCGCCCGGCGACTGACCCCGCCCGCCGAGGCACCCCGCACACCTGTGACGAACCCTCAGATTCAACCGTGAGGAACCCAGTTCATGGCAGAGAGCACCCCCGGAACCGGTCAGCGGACCACTCCGCTGACCCGTGCCCTGGACACGATCCGGACCCTGCGCCGCCAGCTCGCGGAGCAAGGCGGCGACCAGCCGATCGCCGTCGTCGGCATCGGCCTGCGCCTGCCCGGCGGCATCGGCGACCTCGACGGCTACTGGGAGGCGCTCACCGCCGGCAGGGACCTGTGCGGCCCGTTGCCCGAGACCCGCAAGGGTCCGCTGGCCGCCGAGTGGGCGGGTCTGCCGCAGCGCGGCGGGTTCCTCGACGAGGTGCTGGACTTCGACGCCGACTTCTTCGGGATCAGCCCCCGCGAGGCCCGGCACCTCGACCCGCAGCACCGCATGCTGCTGGAGGTCGCTTACGAGGCGCTGGAGGACGCGGCCATACCCGCCGACGGCCTCAGCGGCGCCTCGACCGGGATCTACCTCGGCATCATGTGGCAGGACTACCGGGACTGGCTAGTCGGCGATCCGGACGCCTACGCGACCACCGGCAACGGGCACAACTTCGCCGCGGGCCGGATCGCCCATGCCCTCGGGCTGAACGGCCCCGCGGTCGCGGTGGACACCGCCTGCTCGTCCTCCCTGGTGGCCGTCCACCTGGCGGCGCAGGCGCTGCGGCGCGGCGAGTGCGAGGTGGCCTTCGCTGCCGGCGCCAACCTGATCATGTCGCCGCAGTCGATGCGGCTGGTCCAGGCGACCAGGTCGCTGGCGCCGGACGGGCTCTGCAAGGCCTTCGACGCCCGCGCCAACGGCTTCACCCGCGGCGAGGGCTGCGGCGTCGTGGTGCTCAAGCGGCTGGACCACGCACAGCGCGACGGCGACCGGATCCACGCCGTCCTGCACGGCTCGGCGGTCAACCAGGACGGCCGGGCTGGCGGCTTCACCGCGCCGAACGTGCTCTCCCAGGTGGCGGTGATCGAGGCGGCGCTGGCCCAGGCCGGGCTGAGCCCCGCAGACATCGGCTACCTGGAGGCCCACGGCACCGGCACCGCACTCGGCGACCCGATCGAGATGGAGGCGCTGGCCACCGCGTTGGGCCGGCGCAACGGCGGCGCGCCGCTGCCGGTCGGCTCGGTGAAGACCAACTTCGGGCACCTGGAGAGCGCGGCGGGCATCGCCGGAATGATCAAGGCCGTGCTCTGCCTGCGGCACCGGCAGGTGCCGCCGCTGGTCCACCTGCGCACCGTCAACCCCCGGATCGACCTGTCCGGGACGGCGATCACCCTGCCGACCGAGCTGACCGACTGGTCACCGCAGAGCGGGCGGCTGGCCGGCGTCAGTTCCTTCGGCATGAGCGGCACCAACGCGCACATCGTTCTCGGGGCCCCCGAGCCCACCGATGCGCCCACCGAGGAGCCGCGGCCACCCGTCACCGCGTTCGAGATCAGCGCCCGCACCCCGCAGGCGCTGTGCGAGCTCGCCAACCGGTACGCGCGGCGGGCCGCCGAGCTGCTGGCCGACACCGGGGAGGACGCCTACCCGGCGTTCGCCTACACCGCCTCGCAGGGGCGCGCCCGGCAGGAGGTGCGGGCCCGGGTCACCGCCGCGAGCCTCGCCGAGGCGGTGGAGGCCCTGCGCGCGCTGGCGTCCGGCGGGCCGGCGGAGCCGGCCGAGCAGGACCTCGCCCCACTCCCCCGCCGGATCGTGGACCTGCCCGCCTATCCGTGGCAGCGCCGCCGCCACGCCCCGCAGGACGGCGCCGCCTCCACCGGGCTCGCCCCCGGGGCTCCTGCCGAGGCGCCGACCGACCGCCACCGGCTGGCCTGGGAGGCCGCCACCGAGCCGGGCGATCCGCGCGGGCGGTTCGTCGTCGCCGGAGACGACCAGGAGCTGCTCGCCGTCCTGGTCGCCGAGGCCGCCGTGCACGGCGTCGGCGGCACCGTGCTCGCCCCTGAGCCGACGACCGTCCCGGACGGCTGGGAACACGCCGGACTCCCGACCGACGCCGAGGGCTGGCACCGGTTCTGGGCCAACCGCACCGACCACGAGCCGGTCACCCTGCTGCTCATCCCCCGGACCGGCACCCCCTGGACGAATGCCGACCCGACCGCCGACAGCGCGGCGCTCTGCCTGGCCGTCGCGACGGCGGTCGGGGCGCTGGCCCAGGTCGGCGGGTCGCACCGTGCCTTCGCCGTCACCCGGGCGGCACGACGGATCCAGGACGGCGATCCCGTCCCGGGCGTCGCCGGCGGGCTGCTGCAGGGCCTCGCCCCCGTCCTGGGTCTTGAGCTCGGCCAGGCGTGGGGCGGCGTCGTCGACCTTCCCGAGCAGCCGGACGCGGCCGATGCCCGCGCTCTGCTCGCCTTCACCGCCGCGCAGACCCGCGCCGCCGGCCAGGCCCCGGCCGCGCCCCTGGAGGACCTCGCGGCCGTCCGCGCCGGGGCGGTACTGGTTGGCCGCCTGCGCCCCGCCCCCGCGACCGGCGCCCCGCTAACCGTCCGACCGGACGCCACGTACCTGGTCACCGGTGGACTCGGCGCCCTGGGCCGGGAGTTCGTCACCGAGTTGGCCGAGCGCGGCGCCCGGCACCTGGTCCTGGTCGGCCGCCGACCGGCCGCCGACCTGCCCGCCGAGGCGACCGGGCTGCTCGGCCGGCTCCGGGCCAACGGCGTCGAGGTCGACTACCGCGCCGGGGGCTGCGACACCCCCGAAGCACTGGCCACCGTCTGCGACGGCCTGTCGGCCATGCCCCCGGTCCGCGGCATCATCCACGCCTCCGGCACCCTGCACCGCACGCCGGTCACCGCACTGACCACCGAGGGCCTCGCCGCAGACCTGCGTGGCAAGGCCACCGCCGCCTGGTGGCTGCACCGGGCCTCACTGGACTGGCCGCTCGACTTCTTCGTGCTGGTCTCCTCGGTCTCCGCGCTGTGGGGCACCGAGGGCTGCGCCGGCTACGCCGCCGCCAACGGCGCGCTCAACGCCCTGGCCGCTCACCGCGCCGCCGCCGGCCTGCCGGCCGTCAGCCTGGTCTACGGCCCGTGGGCTCTGGACGGGGCGGGCATGGCCGACGAGGCCTCGCGCGCCACCTACGCCCGCCTGGGCGTGGGCTCCCTCGACGCCGTCGCCGGCCGCGCCAGCCTCACCGCCCGGACCGCCGAGCCGGGCGCCCAGCTGGTCGCCTGCCCGCTCGACCTGCCCCGGTTCCGGCAGGTCATGGCCGGCCTACGCCCGCGCGGCCTGCTCCTCGACGGGCCCGCCCCGGCCACCGGTCCGGGCGAGCCCGTCCCGGTCGAACCCTCCGTGACCGCCGAGCTGGACCGGCTCCCAGCCAAGGCCCGCGCCCGGGCCGCCCGCGGCCACGTCGCACGGCTGCTCGCCGCCGAACTCGGCCACGACGACATCGCCGCGGTCGGCGAGGACACCGGATTCATCGACCTGGGCCTCGACTCGATCGCCGCCGTCGACCTGGCCGTGCGCCTCGGCGCGGCCTTCGGCACCCCCGTCCACGTGACGGACGTCTTCGACCACCCCACCGTGACCGCGCTCGCCGCCTTCCTGCTCAGCCGCCCGGCCGCCGAGGCACAGCAAGCCACGCCGCACGTCGTTCCCCGACCCGCGACCGCGCCGACCCCGCTCACCGTCCCCGCCGCGAGCGGGCCGGACGAAAGGCCGGACGCCGAGCCGATCGCCATCGTCGGCATGGCGGGCCGTTTCCCCCAGGCGGACTCCGTCGAGGAGTTCTGGGACCTCCTGCTCGCCGGCACCGACGGCGTCGGCGACGTCCCCGAGGGCCGCTGGCCCGCCGGCCTGCTCGCCGGCGAGGACGGCGAGTCCGGCGCCACCGCCCAGGGCGGCTTCCTGCGCGACCTCGCCCGCTTCGACGCCGCCTTCTTCGACGTCCCCGTCCGCGAGGCCGAGAACCTCGACCCGCAGCAGCGCCTGCTCCTCGAATCGGCTTGGCACGCGCTGGAGGACGGCGGCATCGACCCGCACAGCCTGCGCGACACCCGCACCGGCGTGTTCGTTGGCGTCAGCTACAACGACTACGCCCGGGTGCTCGCCCAGGGCGGCCCCGCCGGGATCGACGCCTACTACAGCACCGGCACCGCGCTCAACGCCGCGGCCGGGCGGATCGCCTACACACTCGGGCTGAACGGCCCGGCGCTCGCCGTCGACACGGCCTGCTCCTCCTCGCTGGTCGCACTGCACCTGGCCGTCCGCTCGCTGCGCCTCGGCGAGAGCGACACCGTGCTCGCCGGCGGCGTCAACGTCCTGCTCGACCCGCACTCCTGGCTCGCCGTCGGCCGCGCCCATATGCTCTCCCCGGACGGACGGTGCCGGACCTTCTCCGCCGATGCCAACGGCTTCGTCCGGGCCGAGGGCTGCGGCGTCCTGGTGCTCAAGCGGCTCGGCGACGCGCGCCGCGACGGCGACCGGGTACTGGCCGTGATCCGCGGCAGCGCCGTCAACCAGGACGGAGCCTCCTCCGGGCTGACCGCGCCCAACGGGCGGGCCCAGGAGGCGATGCTCGGCGCGGCGCTCGCCGACGCGGGCCTCGCCGGATCCCAGGTCTCCTACCTGGAGGCGCACGGCACCGGCACGGCCCTCGGCGACCCGATCGAGCTCGCCGCCGCCTGGCGTGTCCTCGGTGCGGGCCGCAAGCCCGGCCAGCCTCTGCACGTGGGCTCGGTGAAGAGCAACATCGGTCACACCGAGTCCGCCGCCGGCATGGCGGGCGTGATCAAGACCGTGCTGGCCCTGCGACACGGTGTGATCCCCGCCAACCTGCACTTCGGCGAGCCCAACCCGCACGTGCCGTGGGAGGACATGAACGTCCGGGTGGTCGAAGCCCCCACCCCCTGGCGTCCCGGCCGTGAGCCCCGGGTCGCGGGCGTGTCCGGCTTCGGGTTCACCGGGACCAACGCCCACCTGGTCCTCTCCGACGCGCCGGACGACGCCCCCGCCACCCCGTCAGCCCCGAGCGGGGAGCTCCAGCTCATCCCGCTCTCCGCCCCCGACCCCGAGGGCCTGGCCCGGCTCGGCGAGACCTGGGAGCAGCGCCTGATCGGCGCCCGGGAGGAGGATCTGCCCGCGCTCGCCGCCACCGCCGCCACCGGGCGCGCCCACTTCCGTCACCGCCGCTCCCTGCTCGGCCGGTCCCCGGAGCAGCTGCTCACCGAGCTGCGCAGCGGCGCGCCCGGCGGTCCGGCCGCCCCCGGCCAGGCCCCCCGGATCGCCTTCCTCTTCTCCGGCCAGGGCAGCCAGTACTTCGGCATGGGCCGCGAACTGTACGAGACCGAGCCGGTGTTCCGCGAAGTCTTCGACTCGTGCGACCGGATCCTCGCACCCGGCCTCGGCGCCTCGCTCACCGAGCTGACCCTGTACGGCCCGGACCAGAAGGCGATCAACGAGACCCGGGTGACCCAGCCCGCCCTGGTCGCGCTTGAGGTCGCGCTCGCCGCGCTCTGGGAGTCCTGGGGCGTCACCCCGACCGTGGTCCTGGGCCACAGCGTCGGCGAAATCGCGGCCGCCATCCACGCCGGCGTCCTGGATCTCCCCTCCGGCCTGCAGCTGATCGCGGACCGCTCGCGACTGATGCAGGGCACCGAGCGCGGCGCGATGCTCTCGCTGGTCGCGCCCGAGGAGCAGGTCCTCGACTGGATCGCCTGCACGGGCCTGGACATCGCCGCCATCAACGGCCCCGAGGCCACCGTCGTCTCCGGCCCCCCCGAGGAGATCGAGGCCCTGGCCGCCCGGCTCAAGGAACAGGGGGTCCGGACCCGCGCGCTGAGCGTCTCGCACGCCTTCCACTCCCGGCTGCTCGACCCGGCGCTCGCCGAACTGCGCGGCTGCCTGGAGCCGTTGGAGTTCCGCGCGGCGCAGCTCCCGATCGTCTCCAACGTCACCGGCCGCCCGGCCGACCCCGACACCTTCGACGCCGACTACTGGTGCCGGCACGCCCGTCGCCCGGTCCGCTTCCTCGACGGCGTCCGGCAGTTGGCCGAGCTCGGCACCGACCTCTGCCTGGAGATCGGCCCGGACCGCACGCTGATCAACCTGGTCCGCAGCGCCGGCCTGTCGCCCGCCGGCGGCCTGGCCTCCTCGCTGCGCCGGGGGTCCGGTGACCGGGCGAGTCTGCTCACCGCGGTCAAGGCGATGTACGAGCAGGGCCAGGACCTGGACTGGCGGCGGATCCACCCGGCCGGCCCGCGCACCGACGCCCCCCGTTTCCCGTTCGCACCTACCCGGCACTGGGCCCCTGCCGCAACCGCGCCCGTCGCCCACCCCGCTGCGCGCCAGCTGCCCGACGCACCCGCGTGGGGCACCGAGCTGCGCTCGCCGGCCCTGCGCGGCCGGGTCTTCGTCACCGAGCGCACCACCGAGTACCCGGCGCACCTCACCGACCACCGGCTGTTCGGCGTGGTGTCGGTGCCCGGCGCGTCGCAGACCGCCACCGTGCTCTCCGTGCTCGGCCGCGGCGGCCTCCAGATGGGGCTCGCCGACCTGCACTTCCCCCGCGCCCTGGTACTGCACGACGGGGAGCGCTACGAGATGCAGATCCTGGAGGCCACGCCGGAGCCCGGCCGACGGTCCGTCAGTGTGCAGAGCCTGGTGGACCCGCGCCGGGACACCTGGCAGGAGCACCTGACCGCCCGGGTGGTCGGCGTCGACACCGGCGCGCTCCCGGCCGCCCCGGACCGCGAGGCCTTCGCGGCCACCGCCGAACGGCGGCTCGACGGCGCCGAGTTCTACGCCCACCTGTACCGGCTCGGTTACCACCTCGGCCCATCCTTCCGCTGGATCAGCGAGGTGTGGATCCGCGGCGACGAGGCGCTGATCCGCTTCGCCGAGCCCGGCCGGACCACCGCGGAGACGCGCGAGGCGCCCACCGACTACGAGATCCACCCCGGTCTGCTGGACTCCTGCCTGCAGAGCACGGTCTGCTTCGCCGTCGGCCTCAGCGATCCGAAGTCGGCGACTGAGCTGGCCATCCCGTTCGCCGCCGACCAGGTGGCCTTCCCCAGCCGCCCGGTGCCCGGACGGCAGCTGTGGGGGCACGTCAGGGCCACCCTTCGCGAGAACCGTTCGCCCGGCGACTTCGCAAGCGTGGAGGCGGCGGACATCCACCTGTTCGACGGCAACAGCACCACCATCCTGGCGGTGACCGGCTTCCGGTTCCGCCCCGCGCCACGCACCCTGCTGGAACGGTCGCTGCGCGAGCGCATCCAGCACGCCTACCAGCTGGAGTGGACGGAGCGCCCGGTCGCCCCCGCGAACGACCCGGTCAACCGCCGGATCGCACTGCTCGGCGGGACGGACGAGGTCCGCCACGCCTTCGAGGAGCTCGGCCACGACGTCCTGACCCTGGACGGCGACACGGCCCCGCGGAGCCTGGCCGCCGACTTGGTCGTAGACCTGCGGATCACCACCGCCCCCTGCGAGGCGACCCCGCAGAACGCACTGGCCTCCGTCCTCGCCCTCGCCGAATCGCTGAAGTCCCTGCCGCCCACCATCCCGTTCGCGGTAGTCGGCGCCACCGGCCGCCGGGTCGGCGGCGACGCCGTCGCCCCGGTCCGCGAGGCCCTGTGGGGCATGCTCGCCTCGCTCGCCGCCGAGCAGCACGAACGCCGCTTCCTGCGCATCGCGCTGGCCGACGACTGGGACGCCGGCACCCTCGCCAAGGCGCTCACCCACTCCCTGGACGAGGGCATCCCGGAGACCCGGCTGGAGATCGGCGCCGGCTCCGTCCGGGTGGCCCGGCTGGAGCCCTACCCGGACCCGACTGCGACCGGCGCCGCGGCGGAGGCAGCGGCCGAGCACGGCGCGGCCCTGGTCACCGGCGGGCTCGGGGCGCTCGGCCTCAGCGCGGCCCGGATGCTGGCCCGCAGCGCCGTGCCCGCGATCACCCTGATGGCCCGGTCGGCGCCGGACGACGCCGCCCGCGCGGTGATCGACGAGCTGACCGCGGCCGGGGTCAAGGTCCGGGTGGTCCACGGCGACGTCGCCGACCCGGCCGACTGCCGCCGGGCGGTGGCCGAGGCCGAACGGGACGCCCCGCTGCGCACCGTGCTGCACCTGGCTGGCGCCACCAGCGACCGCGCCTTCGAGTACCTGACCCCCGACGCCTTCGAGCAGGTCTTCACCGGCAAGGCCCTCGGCGCCGACAACCTGGCCCGTGCCCTCCAGGGCCACCCGCTGAACGCCTTCGTGCTGTTCTCCTCGGCCTCCAGCGTGCTGGGCTCGGCCGGCCAGGCCAACTACGCCGCGGCCAACGGCTACCTGGACGGACTGGCGCAATCTCTGCGGGCCCGGGGCATCCCGGCCACCAGCATCAACTGGGGCCCGTGGGCGCCGCGCGCCAAGGGCGGCCTGGCCGCCAACGACGCGACCGCACGGGCTATCGAGCGGCTGGGCATCCGCCCACTCAGCGACGACGAGGCAGAGGAGCTGCTGCACCTCGCCATCGCCGGCCGCGGCCCGCGGGTCGTCGCGGTCGCCGTGGACGCCGAGCAGTATGTCGGCCAGCTGGCCGGCCATCCGCGAGCGGCACTGTTCGACGGCACCGGCCACCGCGCCGCCCGGGAGGCGAAGCCGCCGCGCGGCTGGCTGCGCGACCTGCTCGGCCAGCTCGACCACGAGCCCCGGGAGGACCGGCTGCGGGAAACCGTCCGGGAGCTCACCGGCGCCGTGCTCGGCGACGCCTCCTCCGTCGAGGACGAGACCGGGTTCAGCGACCTCGGGGTGGACTCGATCATGGCGATCGACCTGCGCGACCGGCTGTCGCGCGCGCTCGGCACCGATCTGCCGGTCACCATCACCTTCGACGAGCCGAGCATCGCCCGACTCTGTGCCGCCGTCACCGCCCTGCTCTTCCCCGACGAGCCGGCCCCCGCTCCCGCAGCCGTACCCGTGTCCGTGTCCGTGTCCGTGAGCATTACCCCGTCCGCCGTCCCGCCGCAGCTCCCGGTCGCCCCGGAGAGCCTGTCGTTCGAAGACCTCCTGAACGCCGTCCGGGCGGACCTGGAGACAGAGCAGTGAGGGAGAACCCGATGGACTCCGCCGAGATCCGAACCCTGATGGAGGACCAGCTCCGGCTGTCCCAGCGGCTGCGCGCCCGCGTCGCCGAGCTGGAGGCCGAGCGGCACGCCCCGGTGGCCGTGATCGGCATGGGGCTGCGACTCCCGCCCGACCTCAACTCCCCCGCCGCCTACTGGGAGTTTCTCCGCTCCGGCCGCACCGGGCTGTCCGGTCTGCCCGAGGACCGCCCCGGCCTTCGCGCCGTGTACGACCCCGTGCCGGGCACGCCCGGCCGCTCGTACGCCGACCGGGCCGGGTTCCTGTCCGACATCGCCTCGTTCGACGCCGACTTCTTCGGCATCTCGACCCGCGAGGCCCGGCTGCTCGACCCGCAGCAGCGGATGCTACTGGAGACCGCCTGGGAGGCGCTGGAGCGGGCCGGCCTGGCCGTGCGACGCGCCGACCGGCTCCCGGTCGGCGTCTACCTGGGCATCATGGCCTCGGAGTACAGCGAACGGCTGGAGGACCGGGCGGACACCACCCGGATCGACCCGTACTACACCACTGGCGGTGGCCTGTGCTTCGGGGCCGGGCGGATCAGCTTCGTGCTGGGCTTCTCCGGCCCGGTGGTGAGCGTGGACACCGCCTGCTCGTCCTCACTGTCCGCGCTCCACCTGGCCGTACGCGGGCTGCGCAACGGCGAGTGCCGCTACGCCCTGGTCTGCGGTTCCAACCTGCTGCTGTCCGCCAACCTGATGGTCTCGCTCAGCCAGTCCCGGGCGCTCTCCCCCGAGGGGCGCTCCAAGTCCTTCCTCGCCTCCGCCGACGGCTACGGGCGTGGCGAGGGCGTCGGCTCCCTGGCGCTGATGCGGCTCGACGAGGCGCAGCGCGAGGGCCGCCCGATCCTCGCAGTGATCCGGGGCACGGCGATCAACCACGACGGCGCCGCCTCCGGCCTCACCGCGCCCAACGGCCCGGCCCAGCAGGAGGTGATCCGCGCGGCCCTGGCCGACGCCCGGACCGCGCCGGCCGAGCTGGGCTGGATCGAGGCACACGGCACCGGAACGGTCCTTGGCGACCCGATCGAGATCGGTGCACTGGACGGTGTGTTCGGGGCGGCGGTGCGCGAGCGCGGCGAGCCGCTGGCGATCGGCAGCGTCAAGTCCCGGCTCGGGCACCTGGAGGCAGCCTCGGGCATCGCCGCGGTGATCAAGACGGTGCTGATGCTCCAGCACGGCGAGCTGCCCGCGGCCGCGGCCCCGCAGGACGGCGAGCTCAACCCCGCGATCCCGTGGGAGCGGCTGCCGTTCACCGTCGGCCGCAAGCACCAGCCCTGGCCCGCGGCGCTGCCCCGGCGGGTGGCCGGAGTCAACTCGTTCGGCATGAGCGGGACCAACGCGCACGTGGTGCTGGAGGCCTACCAGCCCGCGCCGCAGTCCGGCGCGGAACCCGACGCGCAGCAGGGGTGGCCCGAGTTGCTCATCCTCTCGGCGAAGGACAGCGAGGCGCTGGCCCGGCTCACCGAACAAGTCCGCGACCACCTCGTCCGGGCCGAGCCGGCCCGGACGGCCTCGCTCTGCCACACCTTGCGCACCGGGCGCACCGCCTTCGCCCACCGAGTGGCCGTCATCGGCACGACCCCGGCCGAACTCGCCGCCCGGCTGGCCGGGGCCGAACCGGCGAAGCGCGCACCGGTCCGCGCCGTGACCCTGCGGGTAACGGACGACCGGCAGCGGCTCGGCACGGCAGTGACCGCGCTGGCGCAGGAATTCCCGGCGCTGGCGACCGACGCCGACCCGGCCGACCCAGCCGCCGCCCTGCACGGCATGCTGCGCGCCCTGGGGCTCGACGCCCGGACCGAGCACGGCCGGGGCCCGGAGCTGGCCGAGCTGTCCTGGAACGCTGGCGGCACCCCCGTGACCCGCCCTCTGCTGGCCGGGGACGGCGAGATCCGCACGGCCTTTCTGACCGCCCTGGGTGGGCTGTTCACCGCCGGCGCGGAGCTGCGCCTGGACGGGCTGCGCTCGCCGGGCGCCCGGCTGCTGGGCGACCTGCCCACCTACCCGTTCCTGCGCCGCCGCTACTGGGTCGACGAGCCGCTAACGGCCGCCGGCCCCGCTGGCGGCGGCGCGGGCGCGGGCCTCGCCGAGGTGCCGCCGGCCGGCGACAGTGGCGCCGTCCGCGCCTACCTGCTGGCCGAGTTGGCCGACGTGTTGCAATCCCCCGAGGCGCTCGACCCCGAGCTCTCGTTCCTGGAGAGCGGCGGCGACTCCTTCACCTCGACCCTGTTCATCACCCGGGTCGAGGAGCACTACGAGATCAGCCTGACCCCCGAGGAACTGCCGCTCGACCTCCCGCTCGACGAGATGTTCGAGCGGCTCTCCACCGACATCGCCGAGACCGCCGGGGCGAGCGCGCGGTGAACGCCTTCGTCCGCCCCCGCAGCCTCGAGGCCCCGGCCGTCCGTCTGGTGGTGTTCCATCACGCCGGCGGTTCCTCCGCGCCCTACTTCCCGCTGTCGCGGCACCTGCCGGTCGAGTGGGACCTCCTCCTGGCCGACCTCCCCGGCCGCGGCAAGCGGCACACCGCACCCGCGACCGACCGCCTGCCCGACCTGGTCGCGCTGTTCGCCGACGACCTAAAACCCTGGGCCGACAACGCTCCGCTCGCCCTGTTCGGGCACAGCCTCGGCGCGGTCGTCGCCCTGGAGACCGCCCGCGAGCTGGAGCGCCGGGGCGCCGCGCCGGTCTGGGTCGGCGTCTGCGGGCGCACCCCGCCGGAGCACCCGCTGCGCCTGCCCGGGATGCGCAGCGACCTCCCCGACGACGACCTCCTGCGCAGTCTCGCCGCGCTCGGCGGCCTCCCCGTCCGCATCGACGAACTGCCCGGCTTCCGGGACCGCTTCCTCCACCTGATCCGCACCGATCTGCGGGTCCTGGAGTCCTACCGGCCCGACCCGGCGCGCCGGCCGCTGGCCTGCCCGCTCACCGCCTTCGGTAGTCCCGACGATCCGCTCACCCCGCCCGCCGCCCTGACCGGGTGGGCGCGGGAGACCATCGGGGGGTTCCGCGGCCGACTGCTGCCCGGGGGGCACTTCGGCTTCCTCCACGACGCCTTCCGCACCCTCGCGTCGGCGCTGGTCGACGAGCTCGACCCGGCCCTTCGCCCGCCCGTCCCCGCCACGACCGTCCGGACGGCCCGCTGACCGCCCGGTCGCCGGCCCACTCGTACCGAGACCGCAGGAGGTCCTCCGCCATGTCACCGGATCCGGGGCTCGCCCCGCACCGCGAAGCACCCGAACAGGCCGCCGACATCAGGCAGTTGATGGGCGGGTTCCCCACCGGTGTCTCGATCATCACCGCTACCGGGGTGGACGGCGTCAACTGGGGCATGACCTGCAGCTCGCTGTGCAGCGTCTCGCTGGACCCGCCGATCCTCCTGATCTGCCTGCGCGCCGGCAGTCCGACCCTCGGCGCGGTGCTGGCGAGCGGCCGCTTCGCCGTCAACCTGCTGCACGACCAAGGCCAGCAGGCCGCCGAGCTGTTCGCCTCTGGCGCGCCGGACCGCTTCGACCGGGTCGCCTGGCAGGCCGGACCGGGCGCCGCCGGGCCGCACCTCCTGTACGCCTCGCACACCATCGCGGACTGCTCGCTGTTCTCCAGCCACATGGTCGGCGACCACGTCGTGGTGATGGGCGCCGTCGACAACGTGATTCCCCGGCGCCCGGTACGCCCGCTGATGTACGGGCTGCGCCGCTACCTCTCCTGGCCCGAGCAGAGCAAATCAAGGAATTCTCCAGACCAGGACGGCAGGCTGACCCCGTACGGATCCTGAGGAAGCCGAGTGAGGACTGACCAGCTGATCGCCGCCACGCTCCCGGGCGCCCGGCCGCCCGGGTGGCTCCGACCCGACCCGGACAGCCCGGACACCCTGGACGGCCTGTTCGCATCCACCGCCCGGCGCGCCCCCCGGGCGATCGCCGTGCGCGGGCCCGACACGCGGCTCGGCTACGCCGCCGTTGACACCAAGGCCGGGCAACTGGCCACGCTGCTGCTGCACCGCCAAGTGCAGCTCGGCGAGCCGGTGATCGTCCACTGCAGCGATCACCCGCAGTCCCTGCTGGCCCAGTTGGCGGTGCTGCGGGTGGGCGGCGTCTGCGTGCCGGTCCCGGCCCACGCCGACCCGGCGGAGATCACCGCTGCGGCCGAGATCAGCGGCGCGTCCACCGTCCTGTGCAGCCGCGCCCAGCTGCGCCACTGGCGTGACCGGTACGACGCGCTGGCGCTGGACGACGCCGAGGTCTGGCGGCTGATGTCCATGCAGCGGGTGGACCGGGCACTGCCGCTCTCCTCGCCGCACGGCGCCGCTTACCTGCTGGTCTCGGTGCGCAACGGCGAGCCGTGCGGCGAGCTGATCGACCACCGGGCGTGGCTGCTCGCGCTCGCGGCCCGCACCCGCTTCGCCGGACCAGCCTCGTCCCAGGTACTGCTGAGCTTGCCGCCGCAGGACCGGATCGCGCTGTCCGCGATGTGGTGGGCGTTCGCGGGCGGCGGCACGCTGTACCTCCCGCCGCCCGGGTCCGCCCGCCACCGGCCGTTGCCGGCGCCCAGGGCCGTCGCGGTCCTCGCCTCCGAGGAGTACGAGCGCGCACTGCCCACCCTGCCGGTGCGGCCGCGCACGGTGATACTGCTCGGCGGCCCCGTCCCCCGGCCGCTGGCCGCCCACCACTTCGCGCTGTTGCCGACGACCCGGCTGGTCCACGAGTTCGCCCCGGCCGGCAGCGTCCTGCCCTGGACCGTGACCGAGTTCCCGGCGGACGGCCGCACACCGAGCGGTTACCTGGGCGCCCCGTCGCCCGGCGTCCGGGTCCGGGCCCTGGATGCCGACGGCCGGCCCCTCCCGCCCGGGACGGCCGGCGAACTGCGTGCCGACGGTGCCGCCCTGCCCTTCGAGACCATCCGCCGCGTGCGAGCGTCTACCGGGTACCCGTTCCGCCCGGCCGTCGAAGCGGCGCCCGACCGGGGACCGCACGGCCGGCTCCTCCGCGACGGCGCCGTGGAACTCACCACCGCGCTCGGCTGACGACCCAACACGCCTTCTGGGAAAGAGAGATCGAGATGTCCGCGAAACACGCCCTGGTGATCGGCGGCGGCTTCGCCGGCTTGCTGGCGGCCAAGGTGCTGGCCCGCTACACCGACCGTGTCACCGTTGTGGAGCGCGACGTCCACCCGACTGGGCCCCAACCGCGCAAGGGCGTGCCGCAGGCCCGCCACTCACACCTCCTGATGGGCCCCGGCGCCCGGGCCGTGGACGCGCTGGTCCCCGGCACCCTCCAGGCCTGGACCGACGCCGGCGCCCACCGGCTGAGCGCGACCGGCGAGGTGGCGTTCCTGACCAAGTTCGGCTGGCTGCCCCGCTGCACCCACTCGGAGTTCATCGTCTCCTGCAGCCGCGATCTGCTGGACTGGGTGGTGCGCGAGCGCGTCCTGCGGGACGAGCGGATCTCTGTGCGCACCGAGACCGAGGTGACCGGCCTGATCGGGGACGGTTCCCGCGTGACGGGCGCCCTGGTCCGCGACCGCGGCACCGGCGAACAGTCCCGGGTGGAGGCGGAATTCGTGGTCGCGGCCGCAGGACGCTCGGCCCGGGCCGCGGACTGGCTGACCGATCTCGGTCTGCCGCCCGTCGAGGAGGAGGTGATCGACGCCGGCACCGCCTACGCCACCCGGCTCTACCAACCCTCCGCCGAGCTCCACGCGGCCACCCCGGGCATCGTGATGATTGCGAACTCCACCGGTGAGGCCACCGGCGGCGCGCTGCTCCCGCTGGAGGACGGCCGCTGGACGGTCACCATGATCGGCATGCGTGGCTCCGAACCCCCCGTCGAGGCAGACGAGTTCACCAGGTTCGCGGAGCAGCTCTCGGAGCCCGCGATCGCCAAGCTGCTCACCGAGGCGACCCCGCTCGGTGCGGCGCGCGGCTTCCGCGGCCTGGTCAACCGGCGCTGGCGGTTCGACCGGCTGCCCAAGCACCCGGAGAACCTGGTGGTCCTCGGCGACGCCGCCTGCACCCTCAACCCCTCGCACGCGCACGGGCTGACCGTCGCCGCGCTCGGCATCCAGGCCTTCGACACCGTCCTGGCCCAGCACGGCTTCGCCCCGGGGGCGGCACTCCGGGCCCAGCGGGCCGTCGCCGCGCAGGCCCGCGACGCCTGGGACCTCTCGATCAGCGACGACCTGCGCCACCCGTCCGTGCGCGGCGCGGTGCCGAACCTCGCCCTGCGTCTGCAGAACGTGTACGCGGACCGGGTCATGCGGGCCGCCACCGGCCGCACCACCGTGGCCCGGTCGCTGGTGGACGTGATGGCGCTGGCCAGGACCCCGATCTCGCTGGCCGCGCCCGCCACCCTGCTCGCCGCGCTGCGCGGCCCCGGCTCTCGGCCCGCGCGCGCCGAGGCCGCCCCCGCCCTGGCTCCCCGGCTCTGACAACCGGGCACACGGAAAGGAACCCCCCATGCTCCACCACCGCACCGTCGAGGTGAACGGCCTGCGCCTGCACCTCGCCGAACAGGGCGAGGGCCCGCTGGTCCTGCTGTTGCACGGCTTCCCGGAGTGCTGGTACTCATGGCGGCACCAGTTCGCGGCGCTCGCCGAGGCCGGCTACCGGGTGGTCGCGCCCGACCAGCGCGGCTACGGGCGCAGCGACCGGCCCGAGGCCGTGGACGCGTACACGATCCTGCACCTGGTCGGCGACGTGACCGGCCTGATCCGGGAGCTCGGCGCCGATCAGGCCGTCGTCGTGGGCCACGACTGGGGCTCGCTGGTCGCCTGGTCGGCCGCGACGCTGCGCCCCGACCTGATCCGCGGCGTCGCCGGCCTGAGCATCCTGCCGCCCCAGAGGCGCGGCCCGGTCCCGCCGCTGCGGCAGGCCCGGGAGCAGTTCGACGGACGGTTCTACTGGAACTACTTCGAGCAACCGGGCATCGCCGAGGCCGAGTTCGGCAAGGATCTCGATCGCACCTTCCGGCTGATGCTGTTCGGCGCCTCCGGCGACCGCCCGCAGAGCGGCCCCCCGGCCCCGCCCCTGGTCCCACAGGGTGGCGGCTTCCTTGACCTGGCCGCCTACCCGGAGCAGCTGCCGGCCTGGCTCACCGAGAAGGACATCGCGGCCTACGTCGCGGAGTACACGGAATCCGGCTTCCGCGGCGGCCTCAACTGGTACCGCAACCTCGACCGCAACTGGGAGCTGACCGCCGCGTTCGACGGCCGGCGGATCGAGGTGCCCGCGCTCTATCTGGTCGGCGACCGCGACCGGGCCTTCCCCGGTGAGGGCCGGATCGTGCCCGCGCTGGCCCCGGTCGCACCGAACCACCGTGCCCCCGTGGTCGTCCCCGGCGCCGGGCACTGGGTCCAGCAGGAGCGGCCGGAGGCGGTCAACACCGCCCTGCTCGACTTCCTGAACTCCCTGTGAGGGGCCGAACCGAGCAGTCGAGAGGAGTCGAAATGACCAGCACCCCGCTCGACCTCGCCGCGCTCGGCGAGGACTTCGCCCGGGACCCGTACCCGGTCTACGAACAGCTGCGCGCACAGGGCCCGGTGCACCGGGTCTGGATGCCCGAGGGCGCCGAGGTCTGGCTCGTGGTCGGCCACGAGCAGGCCCGGGCCGCGCTCACCGATCCCCGACTGTCCAAGCAGTGGCGCAACGCGGCCGAGGACTTCCCGATCAAGAGCCCGTCGGGCAGCCACATGATGAACTCCGACGCCCCGCAGCACACCCGGCTGCGCAAGCTGGTGGCCCGGGAGTTCACGTCCCGCCGAATCGAGTCGATGCGCGCGAGCGTACAGAAGCTCACCGACGAGCTGCTGGACCGGATGCTCGACGCCGGCCAGGACCGCGCCGACCTGGTGGACGACTTCTCCTTCCCGCTGCCGATGGCCGTGATCTGTGAGCTCCTGGGAGTGCCCTTCCTGGACCAGGCCGAGGTGCGCCGCTGGGCGGACGCCGCGATCTCCTCGCCGGACCCGGCCGAGCGCAGGGCCGCCGCCCAGGACGCCGCCCGGTTCATCAGCCGACTGATCGAGGTGAAGCGCGGGCAGCCCGGCGACGACCTGCTGAGCGCGCTGATCAAGGTCACCGACGAGGAGGGCGACCGGCTCAGCGGGGACGAGCTGATGGGCACGGTGTTCCTGCTCATCGTCGCCGGCCACGAGACCACCACCAACCTGATCGGCAACGGGGTCTTCGCACTACTCACCCACCCTGACCAGCTGGAGCTGCTCCGCTCCGACCTGTCGCTGATCGACAACGCGGTGGAGGAGATGCTGCGCTACGACGGCGCGGTGGAGAGCGCGACGTTCCGCTTCGCCACCGAGCCGATCGAGCTCGGCGGCCACCTCGTCCGGCCGGGCGATGCGGTCATGGTCGACCTCAACTCGGCCAACCGCGACCGGACGCGCTTCGCCGATCCGGACCGCTTCGACATCCGGCGGGCCACCGCCGGCCACATCGCCTTCGGCCACGGCATCCACCACTGCCTGGGCGCGCCGCTGGCCCGGATGGAGGCCCGGATCGCGATCCGCTCGCTCCTGGAACGTTGTCCGGGCCTGGAACTCGACGTCCACCCGGACCATGTGCGCTGGCGGCACGGCATCCTGGTCCGCGGCCCGCATCACCTGCCGGTCCGCTTCTGACCCGGTGCCGGAGGGGCCGGCCCTGGCCAGGGCCGGCCCCTCCGGCACCGAGGACGCGTCCTGCGGATCCCTGCCGGGCCCGGAACCTAGGCAGCGGAGTCGGCCGGTACCGCCTTCCGCCACAGCATCAGCCGTTCCATTGCAGCCTCACGCTGCAGCCGGGGCTCCCGCTGCGCGCACTCGACGGCGTAGAGCGCGATCAGGTCGTGGAAGCGATACTCGTGCTGGCGCACCTCCACCAACAGGTGGTTGTCCGACAGCAGTTCCAGCGTATCCCGAGCCTCGCGCCGGGAGATGCCGGCCAGCGCGGCGACCGCCGGGACAGTGATCGGCCCGCCCGGGTGGAGCCCGAGCAGCCGGAACAGCCGGGCCGCCTCCGTCGACAGCGCCTGGTAGGAGGACTCGAAGGCCGCCCGCAGGCTGGCCGCCTCGTCCCCCTGGACCATCAGCCGGTCCAGGCGGCCCTGTTCGACGGCGAACTGCTCGACCAGGTCAGCCGGGGACTCCTCGGGGTCGGCCACCAGCGCCTCCGCGGCGATCCGCAGCGCCAGCGGCATGCCACCGCAAAGCCGGACCAGACGCCGGGCGCTGGCGTCCTGGCCGTCCAGCCGCCCCTCGGTCAGGCCGCCGAGCAGGTCGAGCGACTCCTGCGCGCCGAGCGGTCCGAGCCGGACGAGGTGCGCCCCGTCCCGGACCGCCAGCCCGCTCAGCTTCTGCCGGCTGGTGGCGACCACGCAGGAGAAGCCACGCGGGATCAGCGGACGCACCTGCTCGGCACTGAGGGCGCCGTCCAGCATGACCAACATCCGCCGGCTGTGCAGCAGGCTCCGGTAGAGGGCGGAGCGGCCGGCCAGGTCGGCAGGCATCCGAGCGTCGTCCACGCCGAGGCCGCGCAGCAGCTGGAGCAGCGCGTCAGAGGCGCTGAGCGCCTTGCCACCCGGGCCGTGCCCAGACAGGTCGACGTAGAGCTGGCCGTCCGGGAAGCGGTCGGACAGCTGGTGGGCGGCCTCCAATGCGAACGCGGTCTTGCCCACGCCGGCCGGACCGTCCACCACCACGACAGGTGTGGCAGCCGACTGTTCCGTCTCCTCACTGATAAGCCGTGCGACGTGTGCCGACTCCGCTACACGGCCCACGAACCCCCGTGCCAGCGGGGGGAGTTGGGCAGGCATGGGCAGGCCCGGGGCGAACGACTCGACGGTGGTGGCGGTGGCCGCCGAAACCGACTGCTGCTCCCAGGGCAGCGAGCACGGCTGCCCGGCGAGGATCTGCTGGTGCAGCAGCTGCAGCTCCGCGCCTGGCTCGATACCGAGCTCCTCGCGCAGCAGGTGGCGGGTCTCCCGGTAGAGCTCCAGGGCGTGTGCCTGCCGGCCGCAGCGGTACAACGCGAGCATCAGCAGCCACCGCAACTGCTCGCGCAGAGCCTCCTCGGCCACGGCGGCGGACAGCACCGTGACCACCTCGGCCGCGCGGCCCACCTCCAGCATGCCCGCGGCCCACTCCTCCACCACGGTCAGCCGCTGGTCCTGGAGCCGGGTGCGCTCCAGGGCGGCGAACGGTCCGGGGATTCCCGAGAAGGCCTCCGCCCGCCACAGCGACAGGGCGGACTCGGCCGCCTCCAGCGAGCCCTCGACATCACCGCGCGCCCGCAGGCGGCGGGCCTGTGTGTGGCGGTCGGCGAACCGCACGGTGTCGATGCCCGTCGGGTCGATCCGCAGCAGGTAGCCGCCGCCGGAGGAGACGAGCACCTCGCTGTTCTCCCGTCGGCTCCGGCTCGGTTCCAACGACCGGCGAAGTCCGCCGACATAGGTGTGGACGCCATTGGCGGCCGTCTGCGGGATGTCACTGCCCCAGACGGCGTCGATGATCTGCTCCACCCCCACGACGTCGTTGGCCCGGCTGGCGAGCAACGCGAAGACGGCGCGCTGCTTGGGAGGACCCAGGACGATCTCACGGTCATCTCTCCAGGCACGCGTCGGCCCCAATAACTGGATCTGCATTGCTCCCCCGGTTTTGTGTGCTGATTCCTGAGGTATGTGCAAGGGCGGTTCAGCCAACGGGTTCGGCACTCCGCGCGGCCTACGCGGAGCGGGCCTGCAGGCACCCGGCCACGCAGCGCAGCTTCTCCCTGGTCTCCTCCAGTTCGCGCTCGGGGCGGGAGTGCCCGACGACACCGGCCCCTGCCTGGAGCCAGGTCTGCCCTCCCCTCGCGTAGACACTGCGCAGGACGAGGGCCGCGTCCATCGCGCCGTCCTGGGAGAAGGTCATCACGGTGCCCGCGTACGGGCCGCGCGGGCGGGTCTCGTACGCACGGATGGCATCGTAGGCGGCGCGCTTGGGCACACCGGAGGCGGTGACAGCGGGGAAGAGCGCTCGGAAGGCGTCCCAGGCGTCGTTTCCGTCGGCCAGCCGGCCGGTCACCCGGGAGGCGAGGTGCTGGACCGAGCCACGCTCCTTGACGACCATGAACTCCGCGACCGAGACGCTCTCGGGGTCGCAGGGGTCGACCAGTTCGTCTGTCGCGACCTTCACGGAAATCGCGTGCTCGTGCAGTTCCTTGGGGTCCGCGAGCAAGTCCTCGCGAAGGGTGCGGTTGGTCTGCGGATCACCGGTGAGGGCACGGGTACCGGCCAGCGGCTGGCTGACCACCTGGCGCCCGGCGTCGACCTCGACCACGGTCTCCGGGCTGAAACCGAGCGCACGCAGCCCGCCCATCTGCAGCAGGAAGGAGCGAGCGGGAGTGTTGGCCCGACGGCCTATCACGTAGCTGGCAGGGAAGTCGATCTCCTCACCCAGTGGCACGACCCGGGAGAGGACTGCCTTCTGGAGCAGCCCGTCCTCGATGTCCCTGACGACCGAGGCCACGCCGGAGAGGTATTGTTCGGCGCCGATCTCCAGGTCGGCTCTCGCGGCGTCCACCGAGGTGAATTCCTGTAGCGGGGCGACGAGTTCCTTCTCGACGGCGCTCATGCCGTACTGGTCCAGGCTGCGGATCACGGCCCGCGAGGCGGTGAAGCGCACCTCCGTGCGGGGAATCACGAGGTGCAGCAGCACCCCGTCGTCCACCGGCTGCCCGAGCAGCGCGTACGAGAGCTCAAAGGCGCACCAACCGTACGCCCGCCAGTCCGCGATCGACAGTCCGGCCAGGAATTCCCGGACGACATCCAGCGGGTCGCCCTCCCAGGATGCTTCGGTGGTGACGCCGTCACGCGTACATCGGACGGTGTCCGCCCCGACGACGATCTCGGCCGCGGCGTCACCCGCGATCGCCCACCCTTCGGTTCCCTCATACACGACGTAGGTGCCGAACAGGCCGGATGCCGCGAGCGCGGCGGCCCGGGTGAGCGGCTCACCGGAAGTCTCGACTACTGCGCTACGGTAATAGATCATTATTTCGCCTGCTCCTCATGGCTCGTCGGACAGTGACGAGGGCAGCGACGAACCAAGGAGAAGAAAAGCCGAGCACCGTTTCCCCGTGAATACCGCCGGAAGCCCTGCCAGAACGAATGACCAAACCTCGGGAGGGTACTCTGATGCTCATTCGCTAAATAGCTTAGCGACGCAATGAACTTCACCATTCGGTGAAGGATGGAAATCGAATAACCCCCCGGCCCAAGCCCGACCGAGCCGGGCCTTGGATGCATTGTATACAACGATCCAGTCGAACTCAATGTCGCCCTGAAAGGATTCCGACAGACCGACCGGAGCGTGAGGCGACATCACCGATCCGGAGTGGAAAAGGAATCCATAATTCCCCCTCCCGGACCCGGCCCCCACCTCCGCGGTGCTTCCGCCGGAACCTCCCGTCCCGAAGGTTCCGACGGACACGTACCAGTAGGTCAGCGCGCCGCGTCGGTCACCGGGCTGCGCTCGGCGGCGGGCTCGGCGGGTGCGGCCCCCGGGGCCGCCGGCTTCGGCCTGCCCGGCAGGACGACGGCCGCGACGAGTGCCGAGGCCACCAGGAAACCGGCCGCCAGCAGGAAGCCGAGCCCGAAGCCATGCGTCGCCGCCGCCTTGGCGTCGACCCCTGCGGCCAGCTGGTGGTTGGTGCGCGAGGTCGCCACCGTCACCAGCACCGCGAGGCCGATGGCGCCGCCGATCTGCCGGGCGCAGTTGAGCAGCGCCGAGGCCGTCCCGGCCTCCTGCGGCGGGAGTCCGCCGGTGGCCGCCGCGGTGAGCGGGACGAAGGAGAAGCCGATCCCGAGGCCCGCCACCATCGAGGGCCCGAGCACGTCGGTGACGAAGCCGCCTGAGGGGTCGACGGCCGCGAACCAGGCGAAGCCCGACGCGGCGACCAGCCCGGAGGGGATCAACATCAGCTTGACCGGAACGCCGCGCCGCATCAGCCGGGTGGAGACCTGGATGGCGACCACCACGACCAGGCAGAGCGGCAGGAAGGCCATGCCGGCCTCGGCCGCGTTGAGGTCCAGCACGGTCTGAAGGTAGAGCGTGATGAAGTAGAAGGCGCCGAACTGGCCGGCGACCAGCAGCGCCATGTACAGGTTGGCGCCCCCGATGTTGCGCCGGGTCAGCATGCCGAGACGGATCAGCGGGTCTTCCATCGGCCCGAACTGCTCCCAGAGCACGAAGGCGATCAGCAGCACCGCGGCGGCGGCGAGCGTCAGGATCGTGGTGGCGGAGCCCCAGGCGACCTGGTCGGTGCGCTCCACCCCGAGGATCAGCAGACCGGCGCCCGCGGTGGCCAGCACGGCGCCGACCACGTCGAGTCGGCCGCGCCGGTTGCCGAAGGTCCCGCCGGGGACGCTGCCCATCGCCATCACGAGCACGCCCACCACCATGGGCAGGTTGACCCACATCACCCAGCGCCAGCCCGCGTACTCGGCGAGCAGGCCGCCGATCAGCACGCCCGCCCCGCCGCCGACCGCCGAGACGGCCGCGTAGACGCCGAACGCCTTGGTGCGCTCCTTGCCCTCGCGCTGGGTCAGCGTCAGCACCGCCAGCGCGGCGGGCGCCATGATCGCCGCTCCGACCCCCTGCACCGCACGGGCCACGATCAGCTGCATCTCGTTCTGCGCCAGCCCGCCACCCAGCGAGGCGACGGCGAAGGCCACCGCACCGGAGAGCAGGATCCGGCGCTGCCCGTAGAGGTCGGCCATCCGCCCGCCGAGCAGCAGGAAGCCGCCGAAGCAGAGCGCGTAGATGTTGACCACCCACGGCAACTGGGACTGTTCGAAGTGCAGCCCCTCCCCCATGCTGGGTAGTGCCACGTTCACGATCGTCATGTCGAGCGTGACCATGAACTGGGCCAGGGCCACCGCGAATAGCGCCCTTCCCCGGTTCAGACCTGTCTCGTCCATCGTCCCCTCCGGGGTTTTTGTACCCGTATGCCTTACGCGTACGATAACTGTAGCCGGAGCCTGCGACGACCGCCACCCCGCAGGGGATCCGGAGGCCAGGAGAGGATGTATGCAGCCACCTGAGAAGACCCGAGCCCGGCCAGGCCGCCCCTCACAGCTCTCGCAGGACGTCATCGTCGAGGCCGCCCAGCGGATCCTCGACGAGGAGGGCCACGAGCAGCTGTCCATGCGCCGCCTCGCCCGGGAGTTGTCCATCACGCCGATGGCGCTCTACCACCACGTACGCGACAAGCACGACCTGCTGCTGCTCCTGCTGGCAGTGAAGTCCGCCGCCTTCCCCCACCCCGAGCTGCCGGACGACCCGGTGGAACGCACCGTCGCCGCCGGCCGTCTCCTCTACGACGTCCTGGCCGAGTGCCCCTTCCTCGCGGATATCCTCGCCTCGCCGGACCTGATGTCCGTCTCGGTCTCGTGGGTCGCGGAGGTGCTGGTCAACGCGGCCGTCGAATGTGGACTGACCCCCGCTCAGGCCCTTGGCGCCTACAACGTGATCTGGCGGTACACGCTCGGAACACTGATGATCCATCTGAACCATCGGGGAGGCCCGACCGATCCGGACGTCCACGACGAGCGGAGGCTCCAGACCATGTCCGCGCTGGACCCGGTGGACTATCCCCGGATCACCGCACTGGCCCCCCGGTGGCCCGAGCTCACCAACCGGAACCCGCATGACCAGGGGTTGCGGGACGTCGTCGGTGGCTTGCTGCACCATTACAAGAGGAAGATGTAGGGATGGAACCACGCACACCGACCCGTCGGACCGGACGACCGCCCAGGCTGTCCCGGGAGGCGATCCTCGCCGCCGCCCAGAGGATCCTGGGTGAGGAGGGGGCGGACCAGCTCTCCATGCGGCGGCTGGCCAAGGAGCTCTCCAGCACGCCGATGGCGCTGTACCACCACGTCCGGGACAAGGACGAGCTGCTGCTCCTGCTGCTGGAGAGCCACGCCTCGGCCTTCCCCCGCCCCGAGCTGCCCGCCGAGCCGCGCGGCCGGCTGATCGCCGCCGCACAGGTCCTGCACGACATCCTCGCCGAGTGCCCGTGGATCGTGGAGGTCCTGGCCTCCGACGACCTGTTCGCGGTCTCCGCGCTGTGGATCGTCGAGAACATGATCGACGCGGCCGTCGAGTGCGGGCTCACCCCCGAACAGGCCGTCTACGTGTACCGGGTGATCTGGTACTACACGGCCGGCGAGCTGACCATCCGGCTCGGCCGCGAGCGCCGGCGTGCCACCCTCGACCGCCAGCCGCACCGCACCCAGGCTCTCGCCGCGCTGGACCCGGAGGTCTTCCCCCGGCTGGCCTCGCTGGCCTCCGGCTGGGACGAGCTGACCAACACTGACACCCACCACGAGGGGCTCGTCGCGATCGTGGACGGTCTGCTGACCGCCCTACGACCCACCGCCTGACCGGAGGGTCCGCGCACCGCACGGCGGCGGCCCGCAGTCGACCGCCCCGGGACCGGTTCAGGCCCCGGGGCGGTCTGGCCGTGCGTGGCGGCCGGTTCGGGGGTGGTCCGGCCAGCGCGCACGGCCGCTCTAGTGGGCCCGCTGCACCAGGGCCTTCTTGTCGACCTTGCCGATCGCGGTCAACGGCAGCGCCGGGAGCACCATGAGCCGGTCCGGCAGCTTGTACGCCGCGAGCCCGCGCTCCCGCAGCGCCGCCTGCAGCTCGCGCAGCGTGGGAGCCCGCTCCGGATCGACCGGCACCACGCAGGCACAGGTCTGCTCCCCCATCAGCTTGTGCGGCAGCCCGATCACCGCGACCGATCGGATCCGCTCGTCGGCGAGCAGGTGCTCCTCGACCTCCAGCGTCGGGACCTTCTCCCCGCCGCGGTTGACCACGTCCTTGATCCGGCCCACCACCTCCAGGTCGCCGGCCGCCGAGCGCCGCACCAGGTCGCCGGAGCGGTAGTAGCCGTCCTCGGTGAAGGCGGTCGCGTTGCGCTCGGGCGCCCGGAAGTAGCCGCGCAGCGTGTACGGGCCGCGGGTCATCAGCTCGCCGACCTCGCCCGGCGCGGCGTCCGTGCCGTCCTCGCGCACCACCCGCACCTCGTCACCGGGTGACAGCGGGCGGCCCTGGGTCTGCTGGACCACCTCGGCCGGGTCATCAAGGCGGGTGAAGTTGAGCAGGCCCTCGGCCATGCCGTAGACCTGCTGCAGCATGCAGCCGAGCGCCTGCGGCACCTGCCGGGCGGTCTCCGCATCCAGCCGGGCGCCGCCCACTTGAAGCAGCGCCAGGGAGGAGAGGTCGTGCTCCGTCCACTCCGCCGCGTCGAGCCAGAGAGGCACCAGCGGGGGCACCAGCGAGCTGATCGTCACCCCGGCCCGCTCGATCAGTGGGAAGCACTCGTCGGGCGTCGGTGCGGGGGACAGCACCACAGTGCCGCCCACCCTCAGGGTGCCGAGCAAGCCCGGACAGGCGAGCGCGAAGTTGTGCCCGGCCGGCAGCGCCGTCAGGTACACGCTGTCCGGCCCCACCCCGCACAGCCGCGCGCTCTCCCTCAGCTGGTAGGCGTAGTCGGTGTGGGTGCGCGGGATGAGCTTCGGCGGCCCGGAGGTGCCCCCGGACAGCAGGAAGAGCGCGACCGCCTCCGGGTTCGGACGCGGTAGCTCGACCGGTTCGGCGTCGACCTCGGCGAGCGCGGTGTACGGACCGGGATCACCCACCACCAGGACGTGGGCGAGCGTGTCGGTCTGCTCCAGCACCGCGGCCGCGACCGCCCGGTAGTCGCAGCCCAGCGCCCGGGAGGCGCAGACGTAGGCGACCGCGCCCGAGCTCGTCACCAGGTGCACGATCTCGGCCGAGCGGTGGGCGGGGAGGGCGAACACCGGCAGCGCGCCGAGCCGGAACAACGCCAGACACAGCACCGCGAACTCGACGTCGTTGGGGAGGTGGACGACCACCCGGTCCCCGACGCCCAGACCACGCGCCCGCAGGCCCGCCGCCAACCGGTCCGCCGCCCGGTCGAGCTCACCGTACGTCAGCGTGCGGGCGGGCGTGACGACCGCGGGCCGCTCGTTCCGCTCCAGAAGGCCGGCCGGCCACTCGCCCAGCACCTCACTGGTCCAGTACCCCTGTTTCCGGTATTCCTCGGCCAGCGACTCCGGCCATCCGGTGAAACCCTCGATCATCGTTCGAACTCCTTGAATTGACGAATCGTCACGGCATCAGCGGCCAGGCGGAGCCGGTCAGCGCGCAGATCGAACGGGCCCGCTCGACCAGGGCGGCGAGCACCCGCTCGCGCTGCTCGTGCAGGTAGAAGTGGCCCCCGGCGGGGAAGACCAGCTGATCGCACGGCCCGTCCGTCACCTCCCGCCAACCGGCCGCCTCCGCCGCGGTAACCTCGGGATCGTCCGCCGCGCGGATGACGGTCACCGGGATCCGCAGCCGCACACCGGCCTCCGGCCGGTAGGTCTCGATCACACGGTAGTCACTGCGGATCGCCGGCAGCAGCGCGGCCAGCAGGGCCTGGTCCTCCAGGACGTCCCGGGAGGTGCCTTCCAGCCGCCCCAGGTCCGCCAGCAGCTCGCCGTCGGGGGCGTCGTGCAGGGCGCCGGCGCGGGACAGCTGCGGGGCGGGCTGCCCGGAGACCAGCAGCGCGGCCGGCCCCAGGCCCAGCCGGGCGAGCCGACGGGCCGTCTCGTACGCGACCGACGCGCCCATGCTGTGCCCGAACAGCACGGTCGCCACCGGGGACCGCTCGCGCAGCAGGTCGGCAGCCAGACCTGAGACCAGCCCGTCCATGGTGGCCTCGGGTTCCTCGTCGAAGCGGTCGCCGCGCCCCGGGTACTGGACGGCGCAGACCTCGACGTCCCAGGGTGCGTCCAGCGCCCAGAGGCGGTACGCGGTGGCGGCGCCCCCCGCGTGCGGGAAGCAGACGAGCCGGACCCGCGCCCGCGAGCGCGGCGAGAACCTCCGCAGGCTGGAGACCGCGGTGCCGGTCACAGCTCCCCCTCCTCGAACTCGCCTTCCTGTGCGGTACGGAGCGCGGCGATCAGCTCGCTCATCGCGGCCACGGTCGGCGCCCTCAGCACGTCCCGCATCGGCAGTGCGATCCCGAACCGCAGCCGGATCCTGGCAACCAGACGGGTCGCCAGCAGGCTGTCCCCGCCGTACGAGAAGAAGGTGGCGGACCGCTCGGTCACGGTCTGCCGCAGGACCTGCGACCACAGCTCGGCAACCGCCTCCTCCAGCTCGCCCCGCGGCTGGTCGTCGCCCTCGGGCGCCCGGTCCACGCAGGCGGCCACAGCCTGCTGCAGCCGGCCCCGGTCCACCTTCCCGTTGGCGCTCAGCGGCAGCTCGGGCAGCCCGACGAAGGCGGTCGGCAACATGTGCGAGGGCAGGCGGTCCGCCAGCCAGGCACGCAGCGCGCCGGGGTCGAGGCCCGGCACGGTGCGCGGGTGCTCGGCGGCGATCAGGACCGTCCCGCACGGCTCGCTCTGGACCACCCGGATCTGCGTGAAGCCCGCGCGCGCCAGCTCCCGGGCCCAGCCCTCGGCATCCGTGGGGGCGACCCGCTCCTCGGTGGCGGAGACGGCCGGCAGCGCGAGCGGGGTGGCCCGCACCCGGGCCGTCAGGAAGAGCTGTCCGCCCGGGCGCAGCAGCAGGGCCATGGCTGCGGCGGCCGCCCCCGCGTCGGGGATCGCGGACACCGCGTCGTTGGCGACCACCGCGTCGAAACGGTGCAGTCGGGTCTCCGGGATGCCCACCGGGCCCTGACGGACCGTCCGCACCTGGTGCGGGGATCCGGCGAGCCGGACGCCGGCCCCTGCCAGCTGGCGCGGGCACTGGTCGAACAGCGTGTAGCTGACGCTACCCGGCTTGAGTGCGTCGAGCAGCCGCTGCGCGGTCCGGCCACCCCGGCCCGCCCACTCGGCGACAGCCAGCGGCGTGCCGTCCTGGCCGGCCAACGCCTCCAGCTCCTGCGCGGTCGACTCCAGGCAGGCCCGTACGCCCGGCACCAGATCACTCAGACCGTCCGGTGACAGCACCGGGTCCTCCAGAAGAGCCGCCCCGTCGGCCTCGGCCTGGAACACCGCATTGAGCAGCGGCATCGCCCCGACCCAGCCGTTCACCACCGTCTCAAGACGGGTGCCCCGCACCTGCGCGCGCAGCCGGGCGGCCCGCTCGCCGTCGCGGACCTCCTCCCAGCGTGTGCCGGGCAGCACCGTCGCGCCGGCCCGGTCCAGCACCCCGCGCATGACGAGGTAGTCCAGCCAGGCCGTCAGCATCGGCCGACGGTCGGCGGCGACGGGTAGGGAACGCTCCTCGGCGGGCTCCTGACCGGGCTGCAGGTACTGGCTGAGCATGGCCGTGGCGAAGGTCTCGGTGAGCTGCTCCTCCAGCTCCACCTCCTCCGCCCCGGTCGTGGGGACCTCCGGCACCGCACCCCCGGCCACCGGACGGCCCACCACCGCCGCCACCAGTTCGCGCCGCGGCCCACCGACCACCGAGGCAAACGCGTGCGAGACCCCGGGGTGGGCCTGCAGCACGGACTCGATCTCGCCGAGCTCGACTCGGAAGCCGTTGATCTTCACCTGGTGGTCCAGCCGACCCAGGAACTCGATGTTCCCGTCCGGCCAGTAGCGGCCGAGGTCACCGGTGCGGTAGTAGCGCTCACCGTTGACGGTCGGGAACCGCCGGGCGGTCAGCTCCGGGTCGCCCCGGTAGCCGCGCGCCACACCCGTGCCACCGATCCACAGCTCCCCCGGCACCCAGTCCGGGCAGTCGCGCCCCGCCGGGTCGACCACCCGGTACGACTGGTTCCGCAGCGGCGTGCCGTACGGGACGGAGCGCCAGTGCTCCGGGACGTCCTCCACCTCGTAGGCGTTGGACCAGATCGCCGCCTCGGTCGCACCACCGAGGCCGACCAGCCGACATCGGCCGCCGGTGAGGTCGGCCAGCCGGCCGGGCAGGTCGAGCCCGATCCAGTCACCCGACAGCAGCGCCAGGCGCAGCGTGCCGGGCAGCTCGTCGGGGGCGGCGACGGTGAGCAGCATGTCGAGGAGGGCCGGGACGCTGTTCCAGACCGTCACCCCGTGCCGGCCACACAGGCTCAGCCACCGGCCTGCCTCCCGCCGGTCCTCCTCGGCCACCAGCACCAGGGCACCGCCGGCCGCGAGCAGTCCGAAGACGTCCCAGACCGACAGGTCGAAGTCCAGGGCTGAGACGGCCAGCACCCGGTCCGAACCGCTCACGCCGAAGCGCTCGTTGACGTCCTCGACGGTGTTGACCGCGGCCCGGTGGGTGATCTCGACGCCCTTCGGGACGCCGGTGGAACCGGAGGTGAAGATGACGTACGCGAGGTCCTCGGGGTCGCCGGGAACCGGGGCGGCGAGCGGTTCGGCGCACAGCGCCTGCTCGACGGTCAGCGCGGCGGCGCCGGGCGCGGCCGTGCCGTCCAGGACGACCGGGGCGCCGCTGAGCCCGAGGATCCGTTCACGTCGCTCGGCCGGCTGGTCCACCCCGACCGGCACATAGGTGCCGCCGGCCGCGAGCACGCCGAGCACGGCGGCGATCTGGTCGGGTCCCTTGGGGACCGTGACGACCACCGGCGTGCCGCGCCGCACGCCCCGGGCGGCCAGCGCACCGGCAATCCGCAGCGCGCGGTCAGCCAGCTCCACGTGGGTGAGCAGGCCGTCCTCCTCCCAGAGCAGCGCCGGAGCCCCGTCCCGCTCGGCAGCGCGGGCGAAGAACGCGTCGTGCAGCCGCAGGCCGCTCTCAGGACGCGTAACGGCGTTGATCTCGGCCCGGCGGGTGGCCTGGTCGGCGGGCAGCGCAGTTTCCGGTGAGTCGTCCCAGTCGGTCGTGGTGAGCCCGCGCAGCAGCGTGGTGTACGCGGCCATCATGTCGTCCAGCAGGCCGGCCGGGAACAGCTCCTCGACGGCGTCCCAGGCGAGCAGCAGGCCACCTTCCCTGGTCCGGTACACCTGGTGGTCGAGCCAGACCTGCGGTGTCTGCGAGACCATCCAGGACAGCTCGCCAAAGCGTTCGAAGCAGCTCTGCGGCACCAACGGGGCGTCCAGGTTGCAGGCGAAGACGACCGGGGCGCTGCGCGGGGCGCCGGTGTCCGTGCGGACGAAGTCGCGCAGCACGTCGACGCCCGAGTAGGCGGCGTGGCCGACGTCCTCGTGCAGCCGCCGCTGCACGGCGGCGGCCCGGGCGGCGAAGCCCTCGGCGCCCGCCAGGTCGACCTCCAGGAGCACCAGGCTGGTGAAGTCGGCGAGGATCCGCTCGATGTCGGGGTGGCGGCCCTGGTCGCGGTCGAACAGCGGGATGTTGAGCAGGAAGTGCTGCTGACCGCTCCAGCGGGCCAGCACCTCGGCGAACGCGGTGACCAGCAGGACGGCCGGGGTGAGGCCGTGGCGGGCGGCCCGGCGGCACAGCAGGTCCCACTCGTGCGGGTCGAGGGTGTGAGTGCGGCGGACGAAGCGCGGTACGCCGACCTCCTCCGGATCCCGGGCCAGCGGCAGGCACGGCCCGGCGGGCAGGTCGGGCAGCCTCCGCTGCCAGTACTCCCGCGCCCGGCCGCGCTCGGCGGCCCGGTCGTCGGCGCTGTCGGTAAGGTACTGGGCGAAGGTGTAGGCGGGCTCGGCAAGCGCCGACGGGTCCTCGTAGAGCGCGGCCAGGTCGGCCAGCAGCAGCCGGATGCTGTGCACGTCGGCGACCAGCAGGTCGACGCTGACGTGCAGGACGGCGCGCTCGTCGGGCAGGCGGCTGAGCTGGACGTCCAGCACCTGCCCGGCGTCCACGTCCAGGCGGCGGTGGGACAGTCGCTCGCGGACCTGCTCGACGCCCTGCTCGTCGGCGTGGTCGAGGACGGTCAGCCCGGGCCAGGGGGACTCCTCCAGCACCCGCTGGGTCCCGTCCTCCTCGAACCGGGCCCGCAGCATCGGATGCAGCCGCAGCAGTGCCCGCACGGCCCGCTCCAGGCGCTCGGGGTCGACCTCGCGGGCGGCGATCTCCAGGTAGGCGTGGCATCCGACGCCGCCGAGCGGCCGGTCGTCGCCGCGCCCGATCCAGTAGGCCTGCTGGACGGCGGTCAGTACGAACGGCTCGTGCGCGTCCGCCCGGGTTGCGGAGCGCTGCGCCCCCGGTGTGCCCGGGACCGACGCGCCGAGGTGCCCGTACCAGGCCGAGAGTCTGGGTTCCCGGGCCAGGTCGGTGAACTTCGCGTCCACCCCGGCCCGGTTCAGCCGGTTCACCAGGGTCATCAACTGTATGGACTGCAGCCCGAGTTCGAAGAGGTTCGCATCGTCACACAGGTCGTCCACGGGTATGTCGAGCAGGTCGGCGACCACGCCGCGGAGGTCTTCCGGCCGCTGACCGGCCATGCTTTTGCGGGGCATCCCCGCCTCCATTTCATCGAGTACCGGGCCGGCAACGCCGGTCACACGTCCAAGGGAGGAGCTCATAAAGGAAAGGGTTCGGAACCGACCCGGCTCATGAGGTCACCCGCGCCGCGAGCCGCCGGAACTCGGCGTACCGCCCGCCCCGGCCCAGCAGTTCCTGGTGGGTGCCCTGCTCGACGATCCGGCCCTCGTCCAGGAAGGCGATCAGGTCCGCCTGCTCGACCGTGCGCAGCCGGTGGGCGACCATCACCACGGTGCGGCCGGCCATCAGCCGGTCCAGGCCGTCCTGGACGGCCGCCTCGCTCTCCGGGTCCAGCGCCGAGGTCGCCTCGTCGAGCAGCAGGATCGGGGCGTCCTTGAGCAGGGCTCGGGCGATCGAGACGCGCTGGCGCTCGCCTCCCGACAGCGCGGTGCCGCCCTCGCCGACCTGGGTCCTCCAGCCCTGCGGCAGACGCGCGACCACCTCGTCCAGATGGGCGGCGACCGCCACCGCCCGCAGGTCCTCGTCGGCGGCGTCGGGCCGCCCGAGCCGGACGTTCTCCTCGATCGTCCCCTCGAAGAGGTAGACGTCCTGGAAGACGACGGAGAGCAGTTCCATCAGCGGACCGCTGCCGATCTCTCGCACGTCGACGCCGCCGATCCGCACCGCGCCGCCGTCCACGTCGTGGAAGCGGGCCAGCAGTTGGAGCAGCGTCGTCTTGCCGGCCCCGGAGGAGCCCACCACGGCCAGCCGACGGCCCGCGGGCAGCTCCAGCGAGAGTCCGTCGAGCACCGTGCGCCCGCCGCGCCGGAAGGCCACCCGGTCGAGGCTCAGGCCGTGGTCCGTGGGGGTCCGCGGCGTCGCCGCCTCGGGCAGCACGGGCTCCGCGAGCAGGACGTCGATCCGCTCTACCTCGCCGCGCGAGACCCGCATCTGCCCGCCCAGGTCGGCCAGCGACAGCAGCGGGTCGGCGCACCGCGCGACGAGCACCAGCAGCGCCAGCAGCTCGGGCACGGCGATCGAGCCGTCCAGGGCCAGGTAAGCGCCGAGGGCCAGGATGACGGTGAAGACCACCTGGACCACGAAGGTCAGGCCGAGCACACCGGGGACGTTCGCCAAGGCCGCCTTCCGGCCGCTGCGCCACTGGTCCTGGAGGGCATCGTCCAGCAACCGGTAGCTCTCCCCGGTGCGGCCGCCGGCCCGCAGCACCGGCTGCGCCCGGACGTACTCGACCACCCGGCCCGCCGCGTCGTCGCTACGCCGGGCACGCTCCTCGTCCTGCCGCACGGTGGCCCCGATCGTCCAGCGCTGCACGCCGAGGACGACCGGCACGGCGACCACCCCGGCGAGGGCCAGCCGCCAGTCGAAGAAGAGCATCACCAGCACGACGGAGAGCGGGGTGAGGCTCGCGGTGATCAGCGGCCGCAGCCGGTGGGCGGGAACCGACATCACCTCCATCACGCTGCGGCTCGTGAGGCCTGAGACGTTGCCGACCCGGCTGCCGGTGAACCAGCCGAGCGGCAGGCGGGCCAGCTGGTCACCGAGCCGGTGGTGAAGGCCCCGGGAGAGTTCCCCGCCGGCCCGGAAGCCGGCGACGTCGCTGAGGTAGCCGAGCACGGAGGTGACCAGGACGGCTGCGGCGAACCCGGCCAGCCAGGGCCAGGCATCGGACGGCTCGTCACCCAGCAGCGCGCGCAGCAGCGGGACCAGCAGCGCGTAGGACAGGCCCTCGGTGACGGCGCAGGCCGACATCACGGTGACGGCCCGGCGCAGCGGGCGGTCGTGCTGGCTGCCCAGGACACGGAGCAACAGGCGGATCACAGGCCGGCCTCCTTCAGCGCGGGCTGGCCGGCGTGCTGCTGCCGGACTCGCCACATCTCTGCGAACTTCCCGTTCTGGAGCAGGAGTTCGGGGTAGCTGCCGTGCTCGACGATCCGGCCGCCGTCCAGCACGACGATCCGGTCGGCGCGCACGACGGTCTCCAGCCGGTGGGCGATCACCAGCTGGGTGCGGCCCACGGTGAGGGCCTGCAGGGAGCGGCGGATCTCGGTCTCGGTCTTGGCGTCGGCGAAGGACATCGCCTCGTCCAGAACCAACACGGGTGCGTCCACCAGGAGCGCCCGAGCGATCGAGAGGCGTTGCGCCTCGCCGCCGGACAGGCCCACGTCCTCGCCGAGGACGGAGTCGTAGCCGCGTGGCATCGCGGTGATCCGCTCGTGGATGCCGGCCGCGCGGGCGGCCGCGATGACGGCGCCGCGGTCGGCCTCCGGGACGGCGACGGCAATGTTGTCGGCGATGGTGGTACGCAGCAGTCGGACGTCCTGAAAGACGAAGGAGACGTGCCGGTAGAGCCGGTCGGCCGGGACCTCCCGCAGGTCCGTTCCGCCGAGCAGGACGGCTCCGCCGGTGGGGTCGAAGAAGCGCGGCAGGAGCTGCGCGAGGGTGGACTTGCCGGCGCCGGACGGACCGACCAGGGCCGTGGTGGCGCCGGGTTCCAGAACCAGGTCGATCCCGTCGAGCACCAGGCGGTCGGGCTCGTAGCCGAAGCTCACCGAGCGGAACTCGACCCGGCCGTCGCGCGGTTCGGCCGGCCGGGTCGGCTCGGGCAGCGGCTCGACGGAGAGGAGCTGGTGAATCCGCTCGGCGGACTGCTCGGCGGCGTGGACGGTGTCCATGCCGTGACCGAGCGCGGCGACCGGGGCGGTCAGCGCGACCGAGAGCAGCAGGAACGGCAGCAGGTCGGCCGGCGGCATCCGGTCGGCGGCGATCAGGCCGGTGCCGCCCGCCAGGACGAGCAGCAGCACAAACGGCGGCGACAGGACGAGCGCGGCCAGCGAGGCCAGACCCGCGGAACCGTTCACGTACTCCAGGAAGGAGTCGGCGAAGTCGTCGGCGGCCTTGCGGTAGCGCTGGTGCGCCCGGCCGCCTCCGCCGAAGGTCTTGACGACGGCAATGCCCTCGACGAACTCGACGGCCGCGGCACCGATACGGCCCATGGCGGCGCCCATCTGCCGCCCCTCCGCCTGCCGGCGGGGCGAGTTGAGCACGCGGCGCAGCAACAGGCCGAGAGCGACCGGGACCAGTGCGACGAGGGTCATCCGCCAGTCCACCCAGGCCAGGTAGACGAGGGAGGCGAGCGGGACGACGATCGCCGAGGTGGCCTCGCCGGGTACGTGGGCGATCAGGTGGTGCAGCTGGTCGACGTCGTTCTGCACGACCCGGTTGACCTCGCCCGAGCTGCGGCCGGAATACCAGCCGAGCGGTACCCGCCCGAGCCGGTCGGCCAGTAGCCGGCGCAGCGTCAGTGCGAGCTTGCCGTCCACCAGGTGTGCGATCCCACCGGAGAGCGCGGCCAGCAGGGCCTTGACGAAGAGGCCGGCCACACCGAGCCAGACCACCGCCCAGACCTTCCGGTGGTCGGCTGACCCGGGGCCGAGCAGTTCACGGCCGAGTTCGACGACCGCGATGAGCGGCGCGAGCCCCGCGAGTGAGCTGATGGCCTGCAGGATCAACACGCTGGCGAGGCTGCCGCGATGCGGCCGCAGTAGCCGGAGAAGTTCCTGACGAGGAGTCCCTGCCGTAGCCATGGGGTCCCCCACCTTTCAGGCTCGGTCCCACCGCCACGAACACGGCATGCCCGGACCGCCGCCGGATCGCAAGAGAGTCGAATGCTGGAGACACAAACTTTACACGTATAACAAACCGGTCGGCAAGCGCTCCCGATCACACTGGCGTTACCAGCCAAGCCTTTTGACGGTCAGTCGCAATCGGGCGGTGGCCCGGGCCCGCCCAGCCCGAACACGTGCAGGATCCGTCCAGACACCCTCCAGGAGCGACTTGCCACGATCTCGGCGGCACCCTCGACCCGAGGCCCGTGCCGTGAATTCCCGGCAGGAGAGCAGTCGGCCATGCGCTTTTTGCTTCTGAGCGGGCTCGGCCCCGCGAATCTCAACGCTCCATATCTGAAGGGGTCGTTCTTCGACACTGATCCGGGCGGGCACGCCACGCGCACGCTGCACCGGGCCGACAGCGCCGGGCTCGACCTCTCCCGGCTCTCTTTCGAGCGCGGCGACCGGCAGGTGGCCCTGCTGCGCCCGCGACCGGACGACACCCCGCACCTGACCACGGTCACCCTGCTGTCGATCATGGAGCGGAGCGGACACGACTTCGAGCGGATCGACCTGGAGGACGTCTGGTCGGGCCAGGCCAAGGTCCCGGCCGGCGACTTCGACTACGTGCTGCTCTCCACCACGTTCATCTGGAACGGCCCCATCCTCTCCCGGGCCGTGGCCTGGATCACCGCGCACCTGCCCGGCGTCGGCATCATCGCGGGCGGGCAGTTCACCAACCTCAAGTTCATGCAGGCCCTGCGGGACCACCCCGAGATCGTCGCCGTGGTGCGCGGCGACGGCGAGGTGGCGCTGCCGGCCACCCTAAACGCGCTGAGTCGCGGCACCGACCTGGCCACCGTGCCCAACCTGGCCTGGCGCGACGGCGAGCGGATGAAGATCAACCCCATCGACTACGTCGACATGGAAGAGTTCCCCTCTCCGCTCGTACTCGGCTCCACCGCGATCGTCCCCTACGAGTCGATGCGCGGCTGCCCGTTCGACTGCAAGTTCTGCTCCTTCCCGGCCGCCTCCCCCAAGTGGCGCTACAAGTCGGCGGAGAAGATCCGGGACGACTGGCTGGCCTACGCCGCGCAGAACCACGCGGAACTGATCTCCGCGATGGACTCGACCTTCACCATTCCGCCGACCCGGCTGCGCCGCCTCCTGGAGATCCTGCCGGACGCCGGCACCCCCGCCTGGGAGGGCTTCAGCCGCGCCAACACCATCAACTCCGCCGAGCTCGTGGCCGGGCTGGAGGCCACCCGCTGCCGGCAGCTGCACATCGGCTTCGAGTCGATGAACGACGAGACGCTGAAGCGGATGAGCAAGCGCGTCTCGGTCAAGCAGAACCGCACCGCACAGGAACTGCTGAGCCGCAGTGGCCTCTCCTATTACGGCCTCTTCATCACCGGCTACCCGGGCGAGACCCCGGAGATGTACCAGGACACCCAGGACTACCTGATCCACGAGTACACCGGTCACTTCGCGCTCTCCCGGTTCTCCATCACCGACGAGACCATGCCGCTCTGGAAGGATCGCGAGGAACTACAGATCGAGGCCGACGACCCGACCGACCCGGCCTCCCCCTGGTCGCACATCGGCATGAACAGCGTCCAGGCCGCCCAGCTCCAGAAGGAGACACTGGACAAAGTCCGCCGGCACAACGACAAGGCGATCCTCAACCTCTGGCAGCACGACTACCAGCACTCCCTACTGCCGCACCGTGAGCGCGAGGTCAACATCGCCGTCGAGAAGGCCATCGAGCGGCTCGCCATGGCCCCCGTCGACCACACCGACGTGGACCGGGCCGCCGACACCGTCCGCACCCAGCTCGACCTGCTGCGGTCGCACGGCGTCGAACTCGCCGCCCCTGGAACCGAGTTGAGCAACTCAGCAGCCTGAGCCCCCCAAAGCCGCTGTGGCGGCGGAGCGGACACCCCCGGCCGCTCCGCCGCCACAGCCGTGTCCGGCGTCCGACAACGGGCCGGGCCCCGCCCTCCCTTCGGGGAGTGCGGGGCCCGGCCCGCCGCGTTCCGCGTCAGAGCTCACCGTCCTCGAACTCGTCGTCCTCGGCGCCACCGTCGAAGGGAGCCGCCTGCGTCACCGCGACCACGGTGGCCGGCAGGTGGCGCCTCAAGGCCTCCACGACCGTGGCCGGCGCGAGCACCCGGGACGCTTGGTGGGCGCCGAGCGCCACCCGGCCGGCGAGCAGCTCCCGGACCGCGGCCGCACCGACGACGCCGGTGAGTTCGGAGCCGTCCGAACCCCGGATCAGCCCGCTGCGCCGGACGGCGGCGCCCTCGGCGTCCAGCCCGTCTAGCGCGCCCCAAAGGACGTGGTACGGCTCGCGACCGACCACGTCCAGGGCGCCGGCCCGGACCAGCTCCTCGCACGCCGCGTCGAAGTCCTGAACGCCGCTCCGCTGCCGGTTCAGCGCGTCAAGCAGGTAGTGCCCGTCGAAACCGTTGTACCAGTCGGCCGACTCCAGCCCCAACTCCTCGGCCTGCCGGGCGATTTCGTCCAGCAGGTACGGGTAGGCCGTGACCGGCCGGGGCAGCCCCGGGATCCCGTGCTCGGGCAACATGCTCAGAGCCCCCGGCACCACCCGCCCCGCCCGCCACCCGGCGAGCGGCACGCCGTAGCCCCGGTCCAGGCTCAGCAGGTAGTCGGCGGCCCCGGTCGTGGTGAGGGCGCCGAGCCCGACGTAGTGCCCGGTGAACCGGAGCGGTCGGGCCAGGCCCTCGGCCAGCAGGCGCGGCAGGAGGCCGGACAGGCCTGGCGAGAGGCCGGCGGACAGCACCGCGGTCCGCTCGTCCGGGGGCGCCGTGCCGCCGCCGTCCATCACGTCCACGTAGGCAGCACCGACCGCTGCGGCGGCGCGGCGCGGGCGGTCGCGCAGGAGGTAAGCGGGGCCCGCACAGTTCAGGACCACGTCGCAGCCCCGCCCGAAGGCGAGCAGGCTCGCGTCGTCGGCGGCGTCGACGGTGACGGGCTCGGCACCGAGTCCGGCGGCGAGCCGCCGGGCCTGCTCGGCCCGACGGCCGCCGAGCCGCAACCGGACGCCCCCCTCGGCGGCCAGGCAGCGCGCGGCGCTCGCGCCGACCGCGCCGTAGCCGCCGAGGATGCCGACCAGCGGTTCGGTGGAGTGGCTCACGACAGCAGCGCCTCGGCCACAGCCCGCCCGAACGGGTCCCGCATACAGGTGAAGTGGTCGCCGGGGACGTCCACGATCCGCAGCCCGCCCTGGCAGACGCCCTGCCAGTACTCCGTCATGTCGCGGTGCATCCCGGGGAACACCTCCGCCTCCCCGAGCTGGCGGACGAAGACAGCCGGGCCCGAGTACGGCGTCGGCACGTGGGCGGCGACGGTGGCCAGGCTGTGCTTGACCGTCCGGTACTGCCTGGTCAGCCGGTCCAGCGAGCGCAGGTCGGCGTCCTCCACCGGCATCAGCTCGCCGATGGCACGCAGCCGCTCCTCCTGCGGCTTGGCCGCCAGGGCGCGGAAGGCCTGCCACGCCGCGCGACCGGCCTCGCTCAGCGAGGGGTCGGGGTCGTCGGCCGCGAGCGTGCCCTCGGGGACGCGGTCGACGTACTGGCGGGTGACCGACTCGACCAGCTCGCGGGTGGCCTCCTCGTCGCCCGGGTAGCCGAGCTGATGCACGTCGACGTGCATCAGCCGGCCGAAGATGTACTCCGCCAGCAGGTCGTCCTCGACCAGGTACGGCACCCGGTAGCTGCTGACGACGCGGACGCCGGCCACCTCAGCCCCAGCCCGTACCAGCCGGTCGGCCAGTTCAGGGACCAGCAGGCCGCCCATGCAGTAACCGACCAGCTCGACCTTGCGGTGCCCGGCCGCCAGCAGCGCCTTCGCGTGCCGGTCCGCCAGCTCGGCGACCTGGCTTCCCGGGTCGGTGGTCAGGAACGTGCTCAGGTCGTCGACCACCAGGCCGACCAGCGGGCGCTTCCCGGTCAGCTCCCGGATCACCGAGCGGTACGGGATGAGGGTCCCGGTGCCGTCGTGCACCAGCACCATCGTCGGGTCGTCCGTCCCCGCCGGGGCCGACTCCCCGATCCGCACCAGCGAGGAGGTCTCTCGGTCGCCGTCGCGCGCCGCCAGGTACGCCGCCGTCTCCGCGACGGTCGGCCGGTTCATCACCAGCCGCAGCAGGTCGTCCCACTCCAGCCCGGCGGCCTCCGGCAGCCGGTCGCGCATCAGAGTGACCAGCCGGGAGACCAGCAGCGAGTCCCCGCCCAGGGCGAAGAAATTGACGTCCCGGCCGACGGCGTCCACTGGCAGCACCTCGGTCCACAGCCGCGCCAGCGCCTGCTCCAGACCGCCGCGCGGCGCCTCGCCCTCGTCCTCGCGCCTGGCGCTCACCGCCGAGGCGCTCCAGGCGTCCAGCCGGGCCCGGTCCACCTTCCCGTTGCCGGTCAGCGGCATCCGGTCCACCAACTGGAGCTCGGACGGGAGCATGTAGGGCGGCAGCCGGTCCGCGAGGTGGGCCGCGAGTTCCTCGGGCGCGACGGACTCCCGGTCCGCCTTGAACCGGGTCAGCAGGACGTGCTGCCCGATGTCGGACAGCGGGGTGCCGTCCTCCGGCAGGCAGACCACGACCTCGCCGCCCGCCTCCGGCAGCAGCCGCAGCCAGTCCTCCCGCTGGATGAAGGTCTGCCCGGTCTGCGCCCGGTGGTCGGTGAATCCGTTCAGGCCCGTGTTGAACTCCATCGAGGTCATCACGTGGTAGGAGTCCCGGGTCGCCTCGATGGCGGCCAACCAGCCGCCCGGCGCCAGCAGTTCGCGCAGCCGCGCCAGACCCTCGACGATGTCGACCGCGTTGTGCAGCACGTTGGCCAGCAGGATGACGTCGAAGGAGTTCGGCTTCAGGCCCTGCTCGCGGTAGTCGCGGTTCAGGTCGAACAGGCCGTACTCGATCCACGGGTAGTCGGCGAACCAGGTGGCCGCGTTGTCCAGGAAGAAGTGCGACAGGTCGGTGAAGTGGTACCGGACGTTCAGCCCGTCCAGCGCCGGGACCAGCACCGTGCTGGTCCCGCCGACACCGGCACCGATCTCCAGCACCCGCAGCGGGCCGGGCCCGGTGTGCCGCTCGGCGATCGACCGCAGGGCCTCGACCATCGCGGCGTTGTTGTACCGGCTGATCAGGTTGTCGCGGTAGGCCGCCTCGGCCGTCTCCATCCGTCCCTCGGGGAAGAGCAGGGTCCGCAGGTCCATCTCGTTGCGCACCAGCGGCCCCAGGTTGGTCTCCGACGCGCGGTGGTAGCGGACCAACTCCGCACCCCAGCCGATCAGCGGCTCCACCTCGTCGATGCGCGCGAGGATGCGCTCTCGCTCGCCGTCCTGGGGCGCGACCACCTCGCGGTAGCGGTCTCCGGTCAGGGCCAGCCGGCCCTCCGTCACCAGGGCCGCCAGCCAGCGGCGCACCAGGTAGCGGTTCTCCGGAGCGGCGCCGATCGCGTCGGTGATCTCCTCGGCGGTGTGCTCGGCCCCGGCCTGTGCGAACAGCCCATGCTCGCGCAGGAGGCCGGCGATCGCGATGATGGCGGATTCGTCGAGCAGACCGACCATCTCGGTCACCAACGAGCCGTCGACCCCGTCCGCGGCCGCCGCGCCGGCCGCGGACGCGAGCCGCGCAAGATCCTGCGGGGCAGGCTCCGGCTCGGTCCGCGCGGTCTCCGCGAAGGCGATCAGCTTCGGCGCGCCGGATCCGGTCTGGACGGTCGCCGCGGCCGCCGCGAGGGCCGGGTGGGTCAGCAACGCGCTCTCCACCTCAGCGAGTTCGACCCGGTGCCCGTTGAGCTTCACCTGCCGGTCGATCCGGCCCAGGAACTCGATCTCGCCGTCGGCCATCCGGCGCCCCAGGTCGCCGGTGCGGTAGAGCCGCTCCCCGCTCACCGGATGCTGGACGAAGCGTTCGGCGGTGCGCTCGGCATCGCCGAGGTAGCCGAGAGCCAGGCCGACGCCGCCGATGTAGAGCTCCCCGGTGACGTGCACCGGGCAGTCGCGCAGCCGCGCGTCGAGCACCCGGAAGGTCTGGTTAGCGAGCGGCCGGCCGTACGGAATGCTGCCGAGGCCCGGGTCGACCTCCCCGATCGGGTGGTGGATCGACCAGATCGACGCCTCGGTCGCACCACCGAGGCTGACCACGCTCAGCCCGGGGACGCGTCCACGGATCGCGTTCGGTAGGGTGACCGGAATCCAGTCCCCTGAGAGCATCGCGAGACGCAGCCCGGAGACGTCCGCGGCCTGCGTGGTGCTCAGGTAGTCGGCCAGCATCTGCAACTGAGCGGGGACGGAGTTCCAGACGGTGATCCCGTGCTCGGCGATCAGCGCCGCCCAGTGCGTCGGGTCGCCGCGGCGCGCGGTGTCCGGCAGGACCACGGCACCGCCGACCGACAGCGGGCCGAAGACGTCGTACACCGAGAGGTCGAACCCGAGCTGGGCGAGCCCGAGCACCCGGTCGTCCTCGCCCACGGCGAAGCGGGCGTTGATGTCGTCCACCGTGTTGAGCGCGGCGGCGTGGGCGATCATCACGCCCTTGGGTGTCCCGGTCGAGCCGGATGTGTAGATGACGTAGGCCAGGTCGTCAGGGGCGGCGGCGAGCTCGTCCTCGGCCGCCTCGGCCACTGGCTCCAGGCCGTCGACCGAGATGGCGTCCACGCCCTCCGGCAGCCCCAGATCGAGCCAGGACTGGGTGAGCACCCGCCGCACCCCGGCGTCGCGCAGCACCACGTCCCGGCGCAGCGGCGGCTGCGTGGTGTCCACCGGCAGGTACGCACCCCGGGCGAGCAGCACACCGAGGACGCCGACCAACTGCTCCCAGCCCTTGTCCATCACCACTGCCACCCGCTCGCCCGGCACGCAGCCGGCCTCGCGGAGCGCGGCAGCCACGGCCCGGGCCCAGCCGACCAGTTCGGCGTAGTCGAGGGTGCGCGCAGAGCTCACCACAGCGACCCGCTCGGGCGTCCGTACCGCCTGGGCGAGCACGCCGGCGTGCAGGGAGGCCAGCGCGCGCGGCGCCTCGGTGGCATTGACCCGCTCCAGCTGCTCGCGCTGGTCGGCGGGAAGCTCGACGGCGTCGCGGGCCCGCCACACCCCGTCCTCGTCCGCGAGCCGGTGCACGAGCTGCTCGAAGGCGGCGAACATGGCGGGCGCCACGCCGTCCGGCAGCACGCCGTCGCGGACGTCCCAATGCACCAGCAGCTCGGAGCCCTCCGCCATCACCTGGCAGTCGATCCACACCTGCGGGGTCTGGGTGATGCCGTACAGCAGCTCACCGCCGGGCATCAGGGAGTCCGGCTCGTCCTGGCCGGCGCCCCCGACGGTGCTGGTGAAGGTCACCGGCATCAGCGCCTCCGCCCGTCCGCGCCGCCGGGCCACCTCCCGCAGAACCTCGACGCCGGTGCAGAGCCGGTGGTCGAGGTCCTCCCAGAGGCGGGTCTGGACGGTCCGGGTCCGCTCCTCGAAGGTGTCCCCCTCGGCGAGGTCGACCGCGAGCAGGGTGGTGGAGCTGAAGTCGCCGACGATCCGGTCCACGTCCGGGTGCAGCGGCAGGCGGTTCTGCACGGTGAGGCTCAGCGTAAACCGCGGCTGCGCGCTCCAGCGGCCGACCGTCTCCGCGAAGGCCTGCAGCAGCACGCCGGAGGTGGTCAGCCCGGCCGCCGCAGCACGGGCATCGAGTGCCTTGCGCTGGTGGTCGCTCAGGCGCAGACCGTGTCGGCCGAAGGTGGCCGGCGCGTACGGCGCGTCGGAGCGCAGCGGCAGGGCGGGCGCGGGCGGCAGGGCGTCGATCCGATCCCACCAGTAGTCGCGGTCGCGCTGGATGCGGGTGCCCTCGCGGGTACCGCGCGCGCCCAGCACGTAGTCGCGGAAGGTCGCCTCGGCCGGGTCCGGGTGCCCGGCGCCGGTGCAGAGCCCGCTGAGCTCGGCCAGCAGGATCCGGATGCTGCTGTAGTCGCAGATCAGCAGGTCGACGGCGAGGTGCAGGACCAACGCGGATTCGGTCCGGGTGGTGCGCAGCTCGAACAGCGGCCACTGCTCGGTCGGTCGGACCTGGTGCGACATCTCCCCGCGGACGGCGGCCAGCGCCCGCTGCTCGCCCTCAAGGTCCGCCTCCGTACGGCGGATCCGGTAGCACGGCACCTCAGCGAGCACCCGCTGGTGCCCCTCGGCCGACACGACGGCGCGCAGCATGTCGTGCCGGGCGATCAGGGCGTTCCAGGCCTCCTCCACCCGGTCCTCGTCCCAGAGCGGGAGGGCGAACTCCAGGTAGCCGTGGCAGGCCACCCCGCCGTACGCGAACGCCGGGCTGCGGCCGAGCAGGTAGGCCGACTGCACGTCGGTGAGCGGGAAAGCCTCGTACCGGGCCGCCGCGTCGACGGTCGCCCCGGGCCCGTACTCCTGCGCCCGCAGCCGCGCGAGCACCTCGTTCTTCCACTCGCGCAGCGTCGCCAGGTGCGCTGCGGTCAGCGCACCCCTCGGCGCACGGTAGCGAAGTTTTCCCCCCTCCTCGTACAACGTCACGCCCATCGCACGGAGTTCGGTCAGGTACTCCTCGACATTCATCCCCGCGTGCCCCTCCACACTCACACTGCTAGCGGTTCGAGCAGCCTTCCATCCAGCGACTGGCCAATGTCTGGATGCGCCCCCGGGCCGGGCTGCCCGCTCGCCCACCGGCCCACCGAGCGGGGCCCTGGACAGGAGGAGTTGCGTCAGTTCCGGTGGCGGCCAGCAAGACATGACGGGACGACGAGGACCATGGCGACCCGGAGAGCTGTGATGACGAACAGGCCGAACAGCAGGACCGCAGCCGTGGACACTTCGCCCGACTCGTCCGCGAAGCCTCCGCCCACCAGCGCGACCGGCCCATCTGTCGACCCCGCCACCACAGCCGTCCACGCACTGGGGCTGACTCCGACCTGGTCGGCATCCTGGAACAACCCATACCAGCCGAGACCTCGCCGAGTGCACCGCCAAACCGGTGCCATGCAGCTCCGGAGGTAGCCCCCCCTGATCCGCTACTGCTCGACCCCACCCGGGTTCAAACGCCTCTGCCCTCGAGGGGCCTCGCTCTCTCACCACCGTCGGCGCGTGTCGGTTGCACGATCCGGAGTTTTCTGGCGATGCGTCAGAATGACTCGATGCTCGGCGGCGTTGCCGAGCAGATCACCGGAGGTACGGCTTCATGACCCGCTACAGCCTCGACCCCGAACGCCACGAGCTGATCGCGGCCTGGGGCACGGGCGAGGGTGATCTCGCTACTCGTATCGCCGCCGTCCCGGCCGGCACGGACACCGCCACGCTCATGCGTCTGGCCCTCGCGCTCACCCACCTGTCCGAGGCTGCGTGGCGCGCCTACACCCATCCGGCCAGCGCCGCCGCGTCCATGGAGCCCAACTCCGAGGGCTGGCGCCGCGCGGAGGAGCGCAAGTCCTTCGACGAGGTCCCCGGCGCCATCACGCGGCCCAACCTCCCCCAGGACGGCATGCTCGACGTCGAATACAGTCCGATGGTCGAGTCCGCCCACCGCGCCGGCCGCGCCCTGCACGCCATCGGCAACGCGGACCTCACCGACTCCGTCCTCGCCGAAGTCGGCACCGAACTCGCCGCGGTGGACAATGCCGAACTCGGCGACCTCGCCGGCCGCGCCCACCAGGCCGTCGTCCTCAGCCGCGAAGGCGCCTCCCCCGTCCAGGTCGCCGCCGCCGACCGCCTCCTCGAACAGAACCCCTTCGGCCCCGCCGCACTGTTCACCGATATCGACCCCACCGCCGCGGCCGTCGCCGCCGCACACTGGCTCGCGGCCGCCGCCGAGGTCACCGCCGAAGCCACCGGCCACTCCCCCACCACCCTGCTCCTCGAAGCCGACGACATCGAAGCCCTCCCCCACGAAACCCCCACCCACGTCCTCGAACTCCTCGAAGCCGGCACCTCCCCGTACGACGCGGTCACCGGCCTCGTGCGCCACGCCCTCCACATCGCCGACGGCCTCCTCCCCGACCCCGCCGGCCTGCGCGAACAACTCGAAGACATCGACGAAACCCTCGCCCAACACACCGGCCCGGACACCGACCCCGAGGACACCGGCCTGCGCCTGACCCCACTCGACCCCAAACGACCCGCTCCCGACCTCCTCGAAGACCTCCTCGCCGGCATCCGCGGCTGCTGGCTCCTCCACGAGGAATACGACGAACCCGATGACGAGGACGGCTTCGACGACGACGAGCACACCGGACAGCCCGGCACCGGCCGCAGCCGATTCACCCGCCTCGTCCGCGAAGCCGCCGCCGCCAACCGCGACCGGCTCGTCTGACCGTCCGGCCCGGCCGCACCTTCACGAGGGCACATCCAGACGCGGGCCAGCCGATGGGATACCCCCCGACGTCGGCACGCCCACCCTTCTCGGCCTGATGCCGGCGGCGACCCGTTCGAGCCCGATTTTGGGTAACACTGCGTAACCAAGTCGAGGTCGCGGGATACCCGACCTGCAGGCCGAACAGGCGCACAGGAAGCCGGATTCCATTATCACTTACATGAATATCTGTCAATAGAAGCTAATCTCGGCGCCCTCTCGCGCGGCCGCCGCTTCGGGCCCCTCTCCGGGGCGCGCTTCCGGGCTCATGGTTACGCACGGTAATAACTTCCGGGTGCCCGCACCGTCCGTCCGAGGTAGCGCGGCGGGCCCTCTCCGTGTGTGGCATGCCCAGGTGCGGGTCCTCACCGCGAACCGCAGGTCAGGGGCCTGATTCCGCGTTGGTGATCGCATGGTGGTCGCAGACGATCTCCTGGGCGCGGCATCTGTAGCCTCCGTGAGCCGATCAAGGAGTCACAGCCGTAGGAGGTACAGAAGTGCGCAGGTCAGGACGGCCAGGCCGGGTCTACCGACGGTGCGGGTGCCGGGACGCCACCCGGCGCCAGCTCGGGGCGTCGTGCCCGCGCCTGCCCGAGGAAGGGCACGGCACGTGGACGTTCGCCGTCGACGTCCCCTCCCTCAGCGGCCGCCGGCGCACCGTGCGCCGCGGCGGCTTCGAGGACGCGTTCGCAGCCGAGACGGCGCTACGGCGCTTCCTCGAAGGGCGCCAGCTGGGCTTCGACGCCGACCCGCACGAGACGGTGGCCGCCTACCTCACCAAGTGGCTCAAGGGCATGGAGTTCCTGCTCAAGCCCACCACCTACGCCCGCTACCGCACCTACGTGCTCTGCGAGTTGATACCCGTCTTCGGCAAGCTGCGCCTGGAGGAGCTCGCCCACGACCACATCGCCGCCTACACACACGAGCAGCTCGACGCCGGCCGCGGCCGCCAGGCCGTCTACCACTGCCTCGCCACCCTCTCCAGCGCCCTCGGTACGGCCGTGCGCACCCACCGCCTGCCCTTCAACGCCGCCCAGCCCCTGCCCATGCGCAGACCCCGCCCCGACGAACGCATCCCCTGGACCGCGGAACAGGCCGTCTCCTTCCTCTCCCACTGCCGCAACGTCGACCCCGCCTTCGCCGACCTCTTCGAAGTCATCATCGGCACCGGCCTGCGCAAGGGCGAAGCCCTCGGCCTCCAACGCCCGTGCGTCCGGATCGACGACCGCGTCATGTACATCCGCCACACCCTGTCCGCGGTCGACAACCACGAACTCGTCCTGACCGCGCCGAAGACCAGGAAGAGCCGCAACTGGGTGCCGCTGTCCGAGCGGGTCGCCGCCGCCCTCCAACGCGCGATGGACCGCAGCACCGCCACCATCAACGGGCACGTCTTCCAGGGCCCCGACGGCCAGCCCCTCCACCCCGCCGCCGTCCGCCGGCGCTTCCACGAGCTGCGTGAACAGGCCGGGCTGCCCCACGTCACCATCCACGACCTGCGTCACCTCGCCGCCACCCTCGCCCTGGAGGGCAACGTCTCCATGGCCGTCATCTCCAAGACCCTGCGGCACTCCACGCTGTCGACCACCGCGAACATCTACAGCCACCTGACCTGGGACGTCGCCCGGGCCGCCGTGAACACCATCGAGGCAAGGCTCCGCCTCGTCGAAGCCCGCACCCGGCACGACCCGCACGCCCCCGCCCACGACGCCGGCTTGCCGAACCCGCTGTTCAGTCACGCGGCCTGACGGCCGCACCCCTGAAGCCGGCTCGGCTCTCCCAGCCACACCGGCCACCAGGACCGACAAGCAACCGGGATTCCCGGCTCACAGCTGACACCCGATAAACGTGCGAACTGTCGAAGCAGATGACGCCGCAGGTTCTGTCGGCATGCCCATTTCCCGCGAATCCGGGCCCGTTTCCACGCCGAAGAGGGGACCAGTCCGCAATCGACGGCACGTGGATTCCCGAATGAATGAACAAATGCCCCGTCACGGCCAGGCCAGAGGGGCTCAGCCTGCGGAAACACGCTCAGCAAGGCGATGTGAACGAGCGTTCACGACCACATTGCGACCACCAAAGGAAAAGGCCGTTCCTATCATTTCGATAAGAACGGCCTCCGACCTGCGGAAATGCCGGTCGGGACGACAGGATTTGAACCTGCGACCCCTTGACCCCCAGTCAAGTGCGCTACCAAGCTGCGCCACGTCCCGTGGTCTCGGTGCCTTCAGCTGGGCCTGGGGGGCTCTGCTGTGGGCTTCTCGACCTTGTCTCCGGTTGTCCCGGCGACGTGGAAAACAATACAGCACGTCGGGGGGTGCTCGCTGCCAGGTTCGGGGGTGGGTGGTTCAGGGGGTGGGGTGGCGGGCGTCGTAGGCGAGGAAGGCGGGGCGGCGGGCGGCGAGGAGGAGGACGGCGGCGACGCAGGCAAGGCCGCCGGTGATCACGGAGGTGGCGGGGTTGGTGAGGGCGGCGACGGTGCCGGACTCGAAGTCGCCGAGGCGGGGGCCGCCGGCCACGACGACGATGAAGATGCCCTGGAGGCGGCCGCGCATCTCGTCCGGGGCTGCGACCTGCATCATCGTGTTGCGGAAGATCATGCTGATGGTGTCGGCGCAGCCCGCGACCGCGAGCAGCAGGAGGCCGAGCCAGAGGTTGTGGAGGGCGCCGAAGGCCGCGATGGCCAGGCCCCAGGCGGCGACGGCGGCGAGGACGGCGAGGCCCTGGCGGTGCACACGGCCGACCCAGCCGGAGAAGAGCGCGCCGGCCAGGGCGCCGACGGCCGGGGCGGAGACCAGCAGGCCGACGGTGCCGGCGTCGCCGCCGTAGAAGGTGATCGCGATGGCCGGGAAGAGGGCGCGCGGCATGCCGAAGACCATCGCGGCCAGGTCGGCGAGGAAGCTGGTGCGCAGGTTGGGCTGCTCACGCAGGAAGCGCAGGCCGTCGAGGACGGAGGCGCGGCCCTTGCGCTCGCCGAGCGGCCGCATGGCGGGAAGGCGCCACATCGCGTAGAGGGTGGCGGTGAAGGCGACGGTGTCGACCAGGTAGGCGGCCTGGGCGCCGTACGCGCCGATCAGGACGCCGCCGAGCATCGGGCCGACGGTGAGGCCGAGGTTCATGCTGACGGTGTTCAGGGCGTTCGCCGCCGGGAGCTGGTGGCTGGGCACCAGCCGGGGGATCATCGCGGAGCGGGCGGGCGAGCTGATCGCGAAGAAGCCGGCCTGGACGGCGACGGCGGCGTACAGGACGGCGACCAGCCCGAGGCCGGCGAGCGCCTGCGCGGCCAGGACGGCGGAGACGACCGCCAGGCCCGCCGAGCCGATCAGGCCCAGCCGCCGCCGGTCGACGGTGTCGGCGATGGCGCCGCCGTAGAGGCCGAAGGCGACCAGCGGGACGAGGGAGAAGATGCCGACGAGCCCGGTCGCGAAGGCGGAGCCGGTCAGGTCGTAGACCTGGACGGAGACGGCGACGGCCGTCATCTGCTGGCCTATGGAGGAGATGGCCTGCCCGGCCCAGACCCGGCGGTAGTCCGGGTGGTCGCGCAGCGGGCTGAGGTCGGCGAACGCCCGCCGGTACCAGGGCGCACCGGCGGCCGCCTCCGGCCCGGGGCCGTCCCCCGGCCCGGAATCAGGTTGGGGTTCGGGTTCGGGCTCCGCGACGGACGGTGGAGGGGGCGAAGCGGGCGAGGGGGAGGAGGACGGGGTGGAATGTTGATTGTTCGACATAACTCCCCATGCTCCGCTCCGCCTCCGAACGCCCTCGCACTGGGGCCCCACCGCGGCGGCGGCCCGCAGTGGATGACCAGTGGACCACCAGTGGCCCGCCGGGGCTCGCGGCGGGGCCCTGCCCGCGCCCGGCGGAGGCCCGGCCCCGCCCCGCCCCGCCCGCTACCGGCTCAGCACCTGCTTCTCCCCCGCCTCCACCGCGAAGTCCAGCCGGTTGCCCGGCGGCGGGAACGGGCAGATGAAGTGGTCCGAGAAGGCGCACGGCGGCAGGTAGGCCCGGTTGAGGTCGAGGACGGTACGGCCCTCGGCGTCGGGTGCCGGCAGGGTGATGAAGCGGAAGCGGTAGGTGTCGATGCCGCTGGTCGCGTCCGCGATCACGCCGCTGAGCCACTCGCCCGACCTGCTGACGGTCAGGGTGCGGTGCTCGCCCGCCACGGTGAAGGCGATCTGCCCGGAGACGGCCAGCGGGCGCTCCCGCCCGTCGGCGTTCGGGACCACGACCGACTGCGCGTCACCGTCCTCGAACGGGGTGAAGACGGCGGGCACCGCCCACTCGGGCGCGTACGGGTAGGCGGCGATGCCCGCGAACGCGGTCCGCCGGGGTGCCGCCGGGTCGAAGACCCGCAGGGCCAGCTCGCCCTCGCGTTCGATCGGGACGAGCAGCAGGGCGCCCAGGGTGGCGGTGTCGGCGGCCGGGTCGCTGTCCGGGCGGAGCAGCACATCGCCGTCCACCGGTGCGCCGGCGCCGTCGACCGTGATGCCGTCGGACGCCTCCGCCCGGACCCGGACGCCCTCGGCGTCGGCCCACCAGCGCCCGGGCAGGCCGGGGATCTCGGCGGGCTCCGGCTCCAGCCAGTGCGTGCCGGTGAGTGCGAGCTGGCCGTGCGGCGCGCTCACCGACGCCGCCCGGCCGTCGCTCCAGTGCTTCCAGTCCTCCGCGGCCGTCGCCGTCATCGGTCCACCCTCCCGGTCTGTCCGTGGACGGCCCGCCGTTCGGGCCGCCCGTCTCGGTCATCCACAACACCGTCCACGCGGACGGATCATTCCCGTCGGCTCGAAACCGCCGAAACCGCAACACGGCGGCAACGCGCCGAAACGGGGCACAACACATGGCACGACACAGGGCCCGACGACACCGGGCACACCAGCACCGGGCACGGCGACACGGGCACAGCGACACCGGCCGGCTTCACCTACCCGTCGTGGCGCTTCAGCGGACGGAACAGCCCTTCCTGCACCACGGACACCACCAGTCGGCCGTGCCGGTCGAAGATCTGCCCACGTGCCAGGCCGCGCGCGCCGTGCGCGATCGGGGACTCCTGCTGGTACAGCAGCCAGTCGTCCGTCCGGAACGGCTGGTGGAACCACATCGCGTGGTCGAGCGAGGCCATGTCGAAGTTCCGCTCGCCCCACAGTGGCTCGACCGGGGCCCGGACGGCGTCCAGCAGCGTCATGTCACTGGCGTAGGTGAGGGCGCAGACGTGTATCAGCGGGTCGTCCGGCAGCGGGCCGTTGGTGCGCAGCCAGACGCCGCTGCGCGCCTCGACTCCCGCCAGCTCCTCCTTGCTCCACCGCAGCCGGTCGACGTACCGGACGTCGAAGGGCTGGCGGCGGCTGATGAACGGGGGCAGCTCGCCGAGCCGGGAGCCGACCTCGTCCAGTGCGCTCGGCAGGCCCTCGGGGGCGGCGACGGCCGGCATCGGGTACTGGTGCTCGATGCCCGCTTCCTCGGGTCTGTGGAAGTCGGCCGTGAGCGCGAAGATCGACCGGCCGCCCTGGATGCCGAGCACCCGGCGGGTGGTGAAGGAGCGGCCGTCCCTGATCCGGTCGACCTGGTAGACGATCGGCACACCGGGGACACCGGGGCGCAGGAAGTAGGCGTGCAGCGAGTGGACCGGGCGCTCGTCATCCACCGTGCGCCCTGCCGCGACCAGCGCCTGCCCGGCGACCTGACCGCCGAACGTCCGCTGCAGCGCCTCCTCGGGGCTGCGCCCACGGAAGATGTTGAGTTCGATCTGCTCGAGGTCGAGCAGATCGACAAGATCGTCGACGGGGGTACTCATACGCGCACGCTTCCTCTCCTGACTCCGAACGAATTCTCCAGCTCACTCGAATTCTCCGGCGACCCTGGTCATTCCCGCACAGCGGCCCGGAATCCCCAGTTCACTCGAACGAGTAGACGAGTCGGTGAGTCAGTGAGTCAGTGAGTCGGCGAACTGGCAAGTCGGCGAACTGGCGAACCAGTGGCGGACGGGACGACCTCACGCCCCCAGGGAAACCCTCCCCGGCTACTCCCCCAGCCCCGACTCCCGCACCGTGATGTTGAGCCGCCCGGTCAGCCCCAGCGCCGGATCGGCCGTCCCCGGCAGCGTCCGCACGACCCCGTGGTACGCGAACCGGACCGGGCCGCCGAACACCAGCAGGTCCCCGCTGCGCAGCTCCAGGTCCGTCCACGGCCGGGTCCTGGTCTCGGTGTTCCCGAGCCGGAAGACGCAGCCGTCGCCCAGCGAGAGCGACACCACCGGCGCGTCGGCCCGCTCGTCGCGGTCCTGGTGGAGGCCCATCTTCGCGCCGTGCGCGTAGTGGTTGACGATCGCGATGTCCGGCGCGTACGTCGCCGCGCCCGCGATCTCCCCCACCGCGGCCCCGTACGCCTCGGCGACGGCCCTGCGCGCCAGGTCCCCGAGCAGCGACGGGAACGGCTTGACGGGCGCGCCGTCCTCGGCGACCCGCCGGTACCCGTACGGGTACCAGTGCAGGCCGAGGCTCACCATCCGGACGGACATCGTCCCGCCGGTGGGCATCCGCACGGCGTGCAGGCCGGCCGGCGGACGGGCCCACTCCCGGCAGGCACCGACCAGCCGGCGCTGCGCGTCGAGGTCCAGCCAACCGGGGAGCAGAACGGCGCCGGGGGCCGGCTCGGAACGATCGCGCCCGCCCGGGAACCCGCCCGGATCGCTGAACAACTCGCCCTGGATCACCCCACCATCCTCCCGCACCGCGACCGCCCGGGCCCGGCCCCACCACCGACGGCGGGCACACCCCGGGAGTCCCAACTCCCGCCCGCAGGAAGGCCGGCGACGCCGCCACGGTGACACCCGGGCACCACGCCGAACACCGCGGAGCAGCGCCGAACCCCTCGGAGCAGCGCCGAACACCACGAGACGCCGCGAAGCATCGCGAGAAGCCGCGAAACGCCGACGGCCGCTCCCCCGACCGGCGGGGGAACCCGCGCGGTGGAGAAGCGGCCGTGGGAGCCGAACGCCTCGACCCAGGAAGCCGAACACCTCGGCACATCGACACGTCGACACCATGGCGCCCGACCGGGCACCGGCACCGTGAAGCCCGAGCAGCCGATACCGGCTACGCACGGGGCCTCGAGTGCTGGGCGAGACCTCAGATGCTGAGGGTCTGGCCCGGGAAGATCAGGTCCGGGTTGCCACCGATGACCTTGGCGTTGTTCTTGTACAGGTCGTGCCAGTCCAGGCCCTGCGCGGCGGCGATGGAGCTCAGGGTGTCACCGGCCTTGACGGTGTAGCTGCCCTTGTCGGCCGGCTTGGCGTCGTTCGAGCGGTTCCAGGACTTGGCACCCTGGTCGGCCTTCGGCGCGGACTTCTGGGCGTCGGCCTTCGGCGCGGCAGCGTCGTTCTTCGGCGCGGCCTGGGCCTTGGGGGCGGCCTTCGGGGCCTCGGCCGGCTTGGCGGCGGCCTTCGGGGCCTGCGCCGGCTTGGCGGCGGTCGAGCCCGCCGAGGTGTCGACGGCGGCCGGGGCGCCGCCCTTGGTCAGACCGGCCTTGACGGAGCAGACGGGCCAGGCGCCCGGGCCCTGGGAGGCGAGGACCTTCTCGGCGACGGCGATCTGCTGCGCCTTGGTGGCCAGGTTGGCCTGCGAGGCGTAGGCGGTGCCACCGAACGCGGCCCAGGTGCTGGAGGTGAACTGCAGCCCGCCGTAGAAACCGTTGCCGGTGTTGATGGCCCAGTTGCCGCCGCTCTCGCACTGGGCGACGGCGTCCCAGGTGGCGACGGAGGCGGCGGAGGCCGAGGTGGCCGTGACGAGGCCGGCCACCGGCAGGGCCGCGACAGCGGCGCCCGCCACGACGGCCATCCGAACGCGGTTGCGCTTGGTGGCGGCGGAGGTGGTGGCAGCGGCGGTCTCGTTACGGAAGGTCATGGGGTTCCTCTCGACAGCCCCGGGCGGGCATGCGGAACCAGGCCCTGGAGAGGGCCGCGATCGCTTGCCGCGTCCGTCGGACGGCCGTGCACGTGTCGGACGTGCCGCTGCCGCCCCGGCCACCCAGCCGCTCGCCGAGCGACCTGTTCGAGCGATCGCGTCGGCGGGCACCAGCCACGCCCGGCGAACCGGGGAGCCGTGCGTCGGGGGTGAACCCGGGTGGCGCTCGTTGCGCCGACGAAGAAGCTACGAGCCGGTCGGCGGGGAAACCAAAACCTCGGCGGTCTGCCCAGCTCAGCCAAGGGTTACCGAGGGTAACAACCAGGCAATCATGCCCGAAATGTCCACTTTGGCCGTCGATTCCTAGATCAAACATCCAGGCCGCGTGACTCACCTCACTGTTTGATTCCGGCAGTCCTGGCACCGACATCGACAGATTGCGACCACAAGAACACGCCGTGCGGTCGGATCCGACGCAATTCCCGTCAGCCTCGACGGGCACCCGTGACGCCTGACACAAGGGCCCGTTGGGCATGGCGACCTCCCCGTGTCCGCCCCCGAACCCCATCCACACCCATCCGAGGAGACCCTGTGCCGCGCATGCTCGACGTCAGCGACGAGGTCCGGTCCGAGATCGGCGACGACGAGGCCGACCGCCTGCTAGGCGGCGACCGCGCCCCCGACAGCTACGAGTGCACCTCCTGCCGGACCCCCGGCGACACGCACGTGGAACCCACCAGCACCGTGCTGTTCGTCGGCGACGAGACGGCCGTCCTCGCCTTCGCGCACGCCCGCTGCATCCCCTCCCAGGTCGTACCGGTCTCCGAGGAGCAGCTGGCCGGTGCCGTCCGCAGCATCAGCCAGTCCCAGCCCGGCGGCCCGGGCCTCGCCGTCCCCACCGCCGTACCGCACGCCCCCGCCCCGGCCCCGGCCTCGCCCGCCGGTCCGGCCCCGACCCAGCCGAGCACTCCCGGTCAGGCCGCCATCCTCGGCGTCACCTGCGGGCTGGTCCTGCACGGCAAGGTCGGGCGCGCCTCGCTGGTGGTCGAGCCGACCGGCCCGGTCGGCCGCCCCGGCAGCACCTCGGGCGAGGACGAGTTCCTCGACCTGCTCCAGGACGCCGGCTTCCAGCCGGTCACCGACCTGGACGAGACCCCGGATCAGCTGCCCGGCTGGTCCGTCCTGGTCGCGATGGGCAAGCTGCACGCGGTCCTCCAGCCCGCCGCGGCCGGCGGCAGCACCGGCTGGTGGCAGGCCCACCAGCCGCTCCAGGTCACCGACGCCTGGCGGATGGCCGCCAGCCAGCTCTCCGAGGTGACGATGTACGCCGTGCCGGCCGGCATGGTCGGCCGGCAGCCCCGCGAGGACCTGCTGCGCCAGGCGCTGGAGCGGGCGGTGGCGCTGGGTCAGGTGGTGGCCGCCTCCCTCCCGCTCGCCGGTACCTGATCCGCCTGCGCGCCCGACCCGCCGGAAGGCGGCCGCCCACCCCCACGGCCGCCTTCCGGCGGGCGCATGCCCGCCGCGCCCCGGCGTGCCTGCACTCCGCCCGGCGCACCCGCCCCCTCCACGCCCCGGCGTGTGGGCGCGCCCGCACTCCCACGCCCCGCATCCCCCGCCCCTCTCGCTCGTTGGCCCCTACGTGTACAGCTACGACGTCTCCGCGTCCCCCGGCCGGTCCGCCACCGCCTCGCGCTCGATCCCGGGCATGCGCCCTTCGTACGACGCCGAGCACCCGCACTCCGCCACGCCGATCTACGACGAGCTGTACTCCGAGTACCGGCGCCTCTTCCGTGCCCTTCCCGGCGACCGCTCGGGCGAGGAGGACCTGAAGTTCACCGGCTTCGCGGTCCGCGACGGTTACCCGCTGCTCGGCGAGCAGCGCTCGTACCCGCCCCAGCAGCAGGCGTTCCACACCCTCGCGGGCCAGGTGCCGGGCCTGCCCCAGTTCGTTCCGGGCCCCCAGAGCCACGGCTCGGGCCCCACCGGCGGCCAGCAGTCCGGTCATACCGGTGGGCACGACCGGGGGCACACCAGCAGTCACACCGGCGCCCAGCAACACGGCCACTCCGGCGCCCACACCAGCCCCCACCCCGGCGGTCACACCGGCGCCCACACCAACCCTCACCCCGGCAGTCACACCGGCGGTCACACTGCTGAAAGCCACATCGGAAGCCACAGCACCGGCCACCACCGCCACGGCCACTCCGCCGGCCGTCCCGCGCCCACCGCCCCCACCAGCGACGGCCTCGGCCACACCACCTCGGTCCCCGTCCAGGCCCAACCCGCCCTCCCCGCTGCCCAGTTCACCAACGGTCAGGGCTGGGTGGCGGCCGGCTACCTGGGCGCGGCCCCGCACTCGCTGCCGGTGCCGGCACCCGTACCGCCGACGCCGCCCGCGCCAGCCCCGGTGATGGGCACGGCCACCGGCCTCGCCCCCGCCCCTTCCTCGCCCAGCGGTGGCGGCCGCCACCGCCAGATGCTCTCCCTGCCCCCGGGCCCCACCGCCGACCACCGCTGACGCCCGGCCTGCACCCCGAGCAGGAGCCTCGAACGGGAACCCCGAGCAGGGACCATGGACAGGAACCGCCAGCGGGAACCCTGGAGACCCGGACGGGAGCCGCGCGCAGGAACCCCGGCCGAGCCCGGAAACGCCGGAGGGCCCCGCCACCACCGTGGCGAGGCCCTCCGGCCGGCGGTCGATCGATCAGCGGACCGACCGCTCCTGCCCACTACTTCTTCTTGCGCTTCTCCCGGACCCGCACCGAGATCGAGATCGGGGTCCCCACGAACCCGAACTCCTCGCGCAGCCGGCGCTCGATGAAGCGCCGGTAGCCGGCCTCCAGGAAGCCCGAGGCGAACAGCACGAAGCGCGGCGGACGGATGCCCGCCTGGGTGCCGAACAGGATGCGCGGCTGCTTGCCGCCCCGGATCGGGTGCGGGTGGGCGGCGACCAGCTCGCCGAGGAAGGCGTTCAGGCGCGCGGTCGGGATGCGGGTCTCCCAGCCCTCCAGCGCGGTCTCGACCGCCGGGACGAGCTTCTCCATGTGCCGGCCGGTCTTGGCCGAGACGTTGACGCGCGGGGCCCACTGCACCTGGACGAGGTCGCGCTCGATCTCGCGCTCCAGGTAGTAGCGGCGCTCCTCGTCCAGCTGGTCCCACTTGTTGTAGGCGATGACGACGGCGCGCCCGGCCTCGACGGCCATCGAGATGATCCGGGTGTCCTGCTCGGCGAGGGTCTCGCTGGCGTCGATCAGGACGACCGCGACCTCGGCCTTCTCCAGCGCGGAGGCGGTGCGCAGCGAGGCGTAGAAGTCGGCGCCGGCGGTCAGGTGGACCCGGCGGCGGATACCGGCGGTGTCCACGAACTTCCAGGTCTTGCCGCCGAGCTCGATCATCTCGTCGACCGGGTCGCGGGTGGTGCCGGCCAGCTCGTTGACGACGACGCGCTCCTCGCCGGCGACCTTGTTCAGCAGGCTGGACTTGCCGACGTTGGGGCGGCCGATCAGCGCGATGCGGCGCGGGCCGCCGGGGGCGGCGTCGCCGAAGGTCTGCGGCGGGGCCTCGGGCAGGGCGTTCATGACGGCGTCCAGCAGGTCGCCGGAGCCGCGGCCGTGCAGGGCGGAGACCGGGTACGGCTCGCCGAGGCCGAGCGACCACAGGTAGGCGGCCTCGGCCTCGGTGGAGGGGCCGTCGACCTTGTTGGCGCACAGGACGGTGGGCTTGCCCGCCCGCCGGATGATCTTGATCAGCGCCTCGTCGGTGTCGGTGGCGCCGACGGTGGCGTCCACCACGAACAGCACCGCGTCGGCCTGCTCGATGCCCAGCTCGGCCTGGGCGGCCACCATGGCGTCGATGCCGAGGACGTCGATCTCCCAGCCGCCGGTGTCGACGACCTTGAAGCGGCGGCCGTTCCAGCTGGCCTCGTAGGTGACCCGGTCGCGGGTGACGCCCGGCTTGTCCTCGACGACGGCCTCGCGGCGGCCGATGATGCGGTTCACCAGGGTCGACTTGCCGACGTTCGGGCGGCCGACCACGGCCAGCACCGGCAGTCGGACGTGCTCGGCACCGTCCACGGCGTCGAAGCCGTCGAGGTCGAAGCCCTCCTCGGCGGCGAGCGCCATGAACTCGGCGTAGTCGGCGGCGTCCAGCTCACCCTGGCCGGTGGCGGCGTGCTCTGCGGTCATGTTCGTCTGTTCCGTTTCCCGGCCCGGCCCTTCCCAGGGGCGTGCCGTGCGTACCTGCCCCGCTCGGGGCAGCGCGGTGGTTGTCTCCGCGGCGCCTCGACGGCCCGCGGTTCACTCGTTGGTCGGCCCGAAGGCCCGAAGGCCGGTCGGACCGGTCCTGATCGGACCGGCGGCAGCCGGTCAGACCGCGGACAGTCCGGCCCGCTCCTCCACCAGCCCGGCGATCCGGTCGATCACCTGCTCCAGTGTGAGGTCGCTGGTGTCCACCAGGACCGCGTCCGCGGCCTGGGTCAGCGGGGCCGTCTTCCGCGAGGAGTCGGCGGCGTCGCGGCGGGCGAGGTCGGCGGCCATCGCGGTGATGGTCGCCTCGTCCACGCCCTTGGCGCGCAGCTCGGCCGCCCGACGGGCGGCCCGTGCCTCCTCGGAGGCGGTCAGGAAGACCTTGACGGTGGCGTCCGGGAACACCACGCTCCCCATGTCCCGGCCCTCTGCGACGATGCCGCGCTCGGCGACCTCGGCGCAGCCGCGCTGGAGCTCCACCAGTCGGGACCGTACGGCCGGCACCGCGGACACGGCGCTGACCTCGGTGGTCACCTCGGGGCCGCGGATCGGGCCGGACACGTCCTGGCCGTCCACCGTGATGGTGGGGCCGTCGGCGTCGGTGCCCGAGACGATCACCGGCTTGCCGCACGCGACGGCCACGGTCTCCGGGTCGTCGACGTCGACGTCGTTGGCCAGCATCCACCAGGTCATCGCCCGGTACATGGCGCCGGTGTCCAGGAAGCTCAGGCCCAGCCTGGCGGCGACCGCCCGCGAGACGGTCGACTTGCCGGAGCCGGAGGGTCCGTCGATGGCGACGACGACCGGGGCGTGCGCTCGGTCGGCAGTGTCCACGGGGCGAACCTCTCTCTGGGCATGGGAACCGGAGCCTGGGCAGGCTGACGGCCGGGATTGTCTCCACTCAAGGTTAATGGACCGCCGACGTGACCCACTCCGCACCGTCCGGCCCGACCGGTCGACCCGGCCCCCGACCCCGACCGGTCGACCCCGACCCCGACCCCGACCCCGACCCGACCAGTCGTCCCTGATCAGTCCATCCCGACCAGTCGGTACCGACCGCCCCCGGCCGCTACCCCGCCGCCTCCAGCACCGCCGTCCCCAGCCGCGGCCGCAGGTACTCCCCGTCCCGTTCGACCCCGAGGACCCCGCCGACCAGCACCATCGGCACCTCCCGCCCCAGCACCTCCCACACGAACGGCACGCTCGACAGGTGCGACGGGAAGTCGTTCACCTCGAACGCCTCCTGGTGGTACTCGCGACCCGCCGCCTCCCGCCAGTCGAAGGAGCGCCGCAGCCTGGGCCCGTCAGGCGTCTGGGTGTGGGCAAGGAAGGCGGTGAGCCAACCGGTCACCCGGGGCCCTCCGGACATCTCTCGCCACTTGAACAGCGAGCGCCAGAACTCCTCGTCCACCGGACCGCCGGCCGCCGTCGCGGCGATCTCGTCCACCACCGGCCGCAGCTGCGCGAACCACGGCGCCAGCCAGCCGAAGCGTCCCGCCAGCGCGCCCACCCCGGCCGCCAACCGCGCCCAGTCCCCGGCCGTGCCCTCCAGCCGCACCCTCGGGATCCCGCAGCGGGTCTCCCAGCGGAAGTCGTAGTACGGACTGACCACGTCCATCAGCGCCACCAGCGCCGAGGAGGCGTCGTCCGGCGTCGTGGTGGAGAAGTCCGGCCGGAACAGGTCCACCAGCTCCGCGCCGACGGCCGCCGCGAGCGGCTCCCGCACCAGTCGGACCGATCGCGACCAGTCCGGCTCCGACCAACCCGCCGACGGCCCCGCCAGGGTGTCGTCCCGCACCACGATCGGGCCCCGTCGCCCGCCGACGGCACCGAACAGCGCCCGGTAGCGCGGCGGGTACATCCGTACGTGCACCGCGACCTCGTGCACCACCGCGTACCAGAGCACGTCCGGGGACAGGCTCAGCGGCAGGTGCTCGGCGAACGCGGCGTGGGCGGCCCGCAGCAGCAGGCTGAAGGTCGGCTCCGGCTCGGCGAACTCCGGGTACGGCGGTACGGGCCGGAGCCGCTCGTACATCACCTCGACGCTGCGGTGGCGGATCAGGTGCCCTCCGCCCAGCACCGCCCGCAGGAACCGCTCGTTCCCGAGGTCCACCAGGCCTCCGGCGAACCCGTGCCCGGTCTCCCCCAACGGCAAGTCGATGATCACACCCGCCCCCTCCCCGGAACGCCCCACCCCGGAAACGTCTGCCCCGGGCACGTCCGCCCCGGGCTCGGCGACTCAGTCCCGGACGCTCCAGCCGCTCGCCCGCAACGCCTTGGTCAGCCGCTTCACCGCCGTCGGCGCCACCGACAGCTGGACGAAGCCGACCTGCTGCCCGGTCGAGTGCTCGATGACGACGTCCTCGATGTTGACCCCGGCGTCGCCGACCTCCCCGAACAGCCGGCCCAGCTCGCCCGGCTGGTCGCCCAGCACGACCGCCACGGTCTCGTACCGGGTGGGCGGCGCGCCGTGCTTGCCGGGGATGCGGGCCTGGCCGGTGTTGCCGCGCCGCATGACCGCCTCGATCCCGGCCGCGCCCGCCTGGCGCTCGCTCTCCTCGACCGCCTCCATCGCGCGCAGCGCGGTGACCGTCTCGCCGAGGTCGCGGGCGACCCCCTCCAGGACGTCCGCGACCGCACCCGCGTTGGCGGAGAGGATGTCGACCCACATGCCGGGGTTGGAGGCGGCGATCCTGGTGACGTCGCGCACGCCCTGGCCGGAGAGCCTTATGGCGGTCTCGTCTGCGTTCTCCAGCCGGGCCGCGACCAGCGAGGAGACCAGCTGCGGGGCGTGCGAGACCAGGGCGACCGCCCGGTCGTGCTCGGCCGCGTCCATCACGATCGGCACCGCTCCGCAGAGCGCGACCAGTTCCAGCGCGGCGTTGAGCGTCTCGGTGTCGGTGTCCGCGCTCGGGGTGAGCACCCAGGGGCGGCCCTCGAAGATGTCGGCGCGCGCGGCCAGCGGACCGGAGCGCTCGCGGCCGGCCATCGGGTGACTACCGATGTAGTGGACGGTGTCGCAGCCCAGCTCGGCGATCTCGCTGCGCGGTCCGGCCTTCACACTGGCGACGTCGGTGTACCAGTGCGCCAGGTTGCGGCGCTGGCAGTCGGCGAGCACGCTGCCGACCAGCGCGGGCGGGACGGCGATGATCGCCAGGTCGACCGGGCCGTCGACCGGGTCGGTGGTGCCGGCGCCGAGCGACTCGGCGGTGCGGGCCGCGTCCGGGTCCGCGTCCTCCAGATGGACGGTCAGCCCGCGAGCGGTCAGGGCGAGCGCGGCGGAGGTGCCGATCAGTCCGGTGCCGACGACGACGGCAGTGCGCATGGCGGGTCGCTCTCCTCATCACGATTCTCGACAGGTGCCGGGACCGTCCGGGAGCACCCGCGCCCCATCCTCCCTCATCAACCGCGCCGAAGTCCCCACCCGGCGCCCGGCAACCGGGACGACGGTCCGGCAGCTTCCGGCACCGGCAACCGCGACGGGCCCGCCCCCGTCCCACACAGTGCACTCATGCCGCACCGGAAATCCCGCGACGCCCGCCCCCGAGCCGGGCAGACTGGCCGCCCGGGGGAAGGCGACGGACAGGCCGGAACCCGCGCGGCACGACCAGCGGCCAGCGGCAAACGGCAAACGGCAAACGGCAAACGACGAGTAACAAGCGACACGCACGAGCGACAAGCGACGAACGGCGAGCGCCACGCGGCAGGCGACACGCGAACGAAGGGGTTGCGCATGGACGATCAGCACAGCGGCCGGAGCGGGCAGTCGAAACCGCCGGCCGTACCGGCCCACCCGTCGGTCCTGGACTCCGTCGTGGTGTACGCCGAGGGCGCGGTGTGCCGCCGACGGGCCACCGTCCCGCTCCCGCCCGACGGCCGGCTGCGGCTGACCGGCCTGCCCGCCGCCCTGGACGGCCGCTCGCTGCGCGCCCGGGTGCTCGCCGGACCGGCCGGCACCGCGGTCACCGAGGCCCGGCTGGAACGACTCGCCGAACTCCGCGAACCGAACGAACTTCCGGACCTGCAGCGGGCCCTGGAGGAGGCCGCCGAACGCCGCAGCGCGCTCGCCGAGCGCCTCCGACTGGTCCTGGCCGCGATCGCCGAGACGGCCGCGCTGCGCGCCGTCCCGCCGCAGCGCCGACGCGACGAACCGCTGCGCCGCACGCCCGCCGACGCCTGGCTGGAGCTCGCCGACTTCGTCGACGAGCGGCTGGCCCGGCTGCAGGAGCGCGCCGAGGAGCTCACCCAGGAGCTGGAACTCGCCGACCACGAACGCGACCTGGCCGCCGACCGGCTGGAGCGGGCGTCCACGGCCGATCGGGCCGAAGCGGTCGGGACCAGCACCACCGTCCTGCTCACCCTCACCACCGCAGGCACCCCCGACGCCACCACGGCGGACACCGCCGAAGGCGCCGCCCCCGGCAGCGACCACCTCGACCTGGAACTGGAGTACGGCGTCCCCGCCGCCCGCTGGGTGCCCGCCTACCGGCTGTCCTACCGGACCGGCTCCGACACCGCCCACCTGGTCCTGCGCGCCGCCGTCGCCCAGCGCACCGGCGAGGACTGGACGGGCGTGCGCCTCGCCCTGTCCACCGCCGACCTCGACCGCCGCACCGACCTGCCCCGGCTCGCCTCGCTGCGGATCGGCCGCAGCCAGCCCGCCCCGCCGCCCTCCGGCTGGCGGGAGCCCCCGGCCGGCCTGACCGACCTCTTCACCGGCTACGACGCGGCCGGCTCCGACCGCCCCGCGCCGCGCCGCGCGCCCCACCTCGACCTGTACCGCCCGATCGCCGCCGCCGCCGTGGCCCCGACACCTTCCCCCGTCCCGGCCACCGCCCGCTCCGCCCGTCTCGGCGGCGCCCGTCCGGGCGGTCCCCGGGCCGAGGCCTTCGCGGCCGACGACCAGATCGCCCCCGCCGCCGGACCGTACGGCGGTGGCCTGCTGAGCGCCGACCAGCCGATGCCCCCGCCCCCGGGCGCCCCCGGCGGCTTCGCCGGTTACGGCGCCCCGCCACCGGCCCCGGTCGCCCCCGCGGCGCCGCTGCCGAAGGCCCCGGGCGGCCTCCCACCCACGGAAGCCCGTCGCCGCGCCGGCCACGCCGCCCCGCCCACAGAGGCCGGCCTCGCCCCGGACGCCGCCCTGCTCGACTACCCCGACCTCGTCCTGGCCGGCCCCGAGGAGCCCGCCGGCCGGCGCGGCACCCTGCATCCCCGCGCCGAGCGGACCGAGCGCGCGGAGGCGTTCTGGACACCGCCCGGCGCCGGCGGCACCAGCCGGCTCCGTGACCTCGCCCTGCCCCGGCACGCCGTCCCGCCCCGCGAGTCGGCCGGCTCCTTCGACCACCGCTTCGACGCCGCCGCACCCGCCGACATCCCGTCCGACGGCACCTGGCACACCGTCACCGTCGGCGAGATCCCGCTCGCCGTCCGGCCCGAGTACGTCACCGTCCCCGCCGTCGAGGAGAAGGTGTACGCGACCCTGGTGCTCGCCAACCGCACCGACCAGGCCGTCCTGGCCGGCCCGGCCGAGGTCACCGTGGACGACGAGTTCCTGCTGACCGCCGCCCTGCCCACCCTGGCGCCCGGCGGCACCCGGCGGCTGGGCATCGGCGTCACCGAGAGCATCGAGGTGGCGCGCCGCACCGAGCTGCACGAGTCCACCACCGGCATGCTGAAGGGCAACAGCACCGTCCTCGACCACCGGGTGCACGTCCTGCTGGCGAACCGGCTCGGACGCGCCGTCACGGTGGAGGTCCGCGAACGGGTGCCGGTCACCTCCGACGCCGAGATCCGGATCGAGGAACGGGCCGACTGGCACGCCCCGACCGTCTCCACCCCGGACTGCCCGCCCAGCACCCGGCTCTGGCGGGTCGACCTGCCGCCGGGCGGCCGCACCGAACTGGACGGCGGCTACCTGATCAAGATCCCGGCCGGAAAGGCCATCGTCGGCGGAAACCGGAGGAACTGAGCGATGACCGTCGAGACCCTTCCCCTCCCCGTCACCGCCGTGACCTGCCTGGAGGACCGCAGCCAGGTCGAGCGCATCAGGACGGTCGGGCTCGCCGCGGGCGTGCAGCGACTGCGCCTCGGCCCGCTCACCGCCCTCGCCGTCGACCGCACCCTGCGCGCCGAGTCCGCCACCGACGGCGTCCGCGTGCTGGACGCCCGGCTGGTGCGCAGCTGGGCCCCGCGCGCCCCGCTGCCGCCCGGCCCGGAGGACTCGGAACTGCGCCACCGGCTGCACCGGCTGGACGCCGAGACCCGGCTGGCCGACCAGACCCGGGCCCGGCTGGACGCCCGGCTGGCCCTGCTCGCCCAGCTGTCCGCCGATCTCCTGCGCGAGATCGGCGAGGGCGCCGGCCTCGGCGAGCTCGAACCCAACCGCTGGGCCAGGGAGCTCGGCCGGGTGGACGCCGAGCGGGAGCGCTACGGCGAGGAACTGCGCGCCACCCACTCCCGCCTGCGCCGCCTGGAGCAGGAACGCTCGCAGGCCCTGACCGCTCTGGACGAGGCCGAGGAGGAGCCGGTCGAGCTGACCGCCCACCTGGAGCTCACCGTCGAGGCGGCGCGGCCCGGCCCCGCCGAGCTGACCGTCTCCCACCTGGTGCCCTGCGCACTGTGGCGCCCCTCCTACCGGGCGACCCTGGACGGCGGCGAGCTGCGCCTGGAGTCGGAGGCGGTGGTCTGGCAGCGCACCGGCGAGGACTGGACGAACGCCCGGCTCACCTTCTCCACCGCCCGCTCCGCCCTCGCCGCCGCCCCGCCCGCGGTCGCCGAGGACGTCCTGGTGCTGCGCGAACGCACCGACGAGGAGCGCCGTACGGTCGAGGTCGAGCTGCGTGAGGAGGCGGTCGCCACCCTGGGCCCGGCCTCCGGGGTACCGGGCGTGGACGACGGCGGCGAGGTCCGGGTGCTGTCCGCCCCCGCGCCCGCGACGGTGCCCTCCGACGGCCGCGCGCACCGGGTGCCGCTGGGCTCCTTCACCGGCCCGGCGACCGGCGAGTACGCCTGTGCCCCGGAGCTGTCCCCGCTGGTCACCCAGGTGGTCCGGTTCCGCAACGCGGCCGGACACCCGCTGCTGTCCGGCCCGGTCGAGCTGGTCCGCGGCAGCGGCTTCACCGGCCGCGGGGAGCTGCGCTTCTCCGCCGCCGGCGCCGAGGCCGAACTGTCCTTCGGCAGCTCGGACGGCTACCGGGTGGTCCGGGAGACCGAGGAGCGCCAGGCCACCGGCGGCCTCACCGGCCGCCAGACCACCACCCGGACGGTCCGGCTGCACCTGTCCCGCTTCTCCGGCCCGGAGGAGCGCGACGAGCGGGTCGTCACGGTGCGCGAGCGGGTCCCGGTCTCCGAGGTGTCGGCGGTCGAGGTACGGCTGCGCAAGGAGGACTGCTCCCCGGCACCGGACTCCTTCGACTCCGAGGGCATCGTCCGCTGGGACGTCCCGCTCGCCCCCGGCGCCCGGCGCACCCTCACCCTGGTGTACGAGGTGTCGGCCTCGGCCAAGGTGGCCGGGCTCTGACCGCTGCGGCCGGTCGGTGGCGGACACCGCCGTGGCGATGACGGCCGCTCAGGACCAAACCGGAGACAACGGGTAGAAAAGGAAGCATGATCCTCCACCTTGCTCCCCTGGACGACTGGCTGGCCGACCCCGGTCGCCCGTACGCCACCGCGTCGCTGCTCACCGACGGGTTCATCCACTGCTCGGCGGACGAGCAGACGGCGCTCGCGGTGGCCAACGCCTTCTTCGCCGACACCCCCGACCCACTGATGGTGCTGCTGATCGAGGAATCACTGGTGGAGCCGATGGTGAAGTGGGAGGCCCCGCACGGCGCCCCGCCGCCCGGGGCCACCCCCGGCGTGCTGTTCCCGCACATCTACGGGCGACTGAACCGCACCGCCGTGGTCGGCCTGGAGAAGGTCGAGCGCGGCCCGGACGGCCGCTGGGCCTCGCTCAGCCCCTGGAGCTGACGGAGGCGCGGCCGGGAAAAGTTATGACAATTCCCGTGGATCCCGTGGATCCCGTGGTTCCAGCGGCTTCCGCCGAACACACGGACCGCCACGACTCCGCGAACGGCCACAACCCCCGGGAAAAGTTATGACTTTTCTCGAAGATCCCGTGGTTCCGGCGGCTCCCGCCGAACACGCGGACCGTCGCAACACCGTGGACAACCACGCCCCCGCACCCGTCGCGACGCCAGGAATTGTCACAACATTCCCTACAGCCACCCCCGCTCCCGGGCCGCCATCCCGGCCTGGAAGCGGGTGGTGGCACCCAGCGAGCGCATCAGGCTCTGGAGCCGGCGCTGGGTGGTCCGGGCGCTCCAGCCGAGCGACCGTGCGATCGACTCGTCGGTGAGCCCGGCCGCCAGCAGGCCCAGCAGCTTGCGGTGGTCGGCCTCCGGCCCCGACGGGGCGTCCCCGGCGCCGGCCTCCGCCTGCAACCGCACGGCCCGCTCCCACTCCGCCTCGAACAGCGTGTCCAGCGCCTGGAGCAGCGCCGAGGGGTGGATCACGTACGCGGCGTCCAGCACGCTGTCGCCGACGCTGATCGGAATGATCGCCATCCGGTCGTCCGAGATGATCATCTTCATCGGCAGCGTCGGCCGGACCCGCGCCTCCTCGCCGTCCGCGACGCCGACCAGGATGTTCTTCTCCAGCCGCCCCGGCCAGGCCACCGCCTCCCGGTCGTAGACCGTCCGGAACTTCACACCCTCGCGCAACCGCCGCCGCTGCAGGGGCATCGGTGCCACCGGGTCCTGGATGTACGGCGGGCGGTCGAAGCCGCGCACCTGGTACTGGCTGGTCTCGGTGATGTGCTCCAGCCGCTGCGCGATCGCCTCGCCGCCCGTCAGCACCTCCACGGAGTGCGCCGGGTCGGTGTACCGCGAAGCCTCCCGGAAGGCGTCCATCAGCCGGTGCATCTCGGCCCGGGCGTAGCGTAGTTCCGACTCCCGGTGGCCGATCAGGGTGCCGATCGCGACGTCCGGCGGCACCGGCAGGTAGCGATGCCGGTCCACCGGCGCCCGGGTGGCCATGCCCTGCTGCGCCAACCGGTCCAGTGCGCGCACGCTCTGCTGGAACGTCAGCCCGCAGCTCTCCGCCAGTTCCTCCGCCGTGGACTGCGGGTTGGCCACCAGCGCCGCGTAGACCTGCCCGTCCGGCTCCGCCAGTCCCAGCGCGCCGAGGGCCTGTCCGCCGGCCCGTCCCAGTGCTGCATCGGACACGACGCCCTCTCCCCCTGCTCGTCCGTTCCCGTTGGCCCTGTCCAGTCGGCCCGGCCCCGCCCCGACCCCGCACGCCGCGCGTACCGGCGCCGCCCCGTGCCGACGCGGTCCCGTACTGGCGCGGTCCCGCCACACGGCGGGGTGGTGCTCCGGTGGCCATCCTCGGCCACGGATCATGACACTGACAAGGCCGTGACCAGCGGTTGCGTCCCGGCTCACACGACTCGTCCGAAACGTGGACATCCGCACCCGAACGCCCGCGTGCCACTCCCACCCCAGCCCACACCACCCCACCGCGGCTCCCACACCCGCCCCACACCCCCGCCCCCGAGAACGCCGGAGCCCCCGGCCGCAGCGCGCGTGCGTCCGGGGGCTCCGGTGGAGCGGAAGGGCCTACAGGCCGACCTCGTGCATCAGCTGACCGACCTCCGGGTTGGTCAGCCGGCGCAGCCAGCCCGACTTCTGGTCGCCCAGGGCGATCGGGCCGAAGTGGGTCCGCACCAGCTTCTCGACCGGGAAGCCGACCTCGGCCAGCATCCGGCGGACGATGTGCTTGCGGCCCTCGTGCAGGGTCACCTCGACCAGGTAGTTCTTGCCGACGTTGGAGATCACCTTGAAGCTGTCGGCACGCGCGTAGCCGTCCTCCAGCTCCACGCCCTGGGCGAGCTGCTTGCCCAGGTCGCGCGGGATCGGGCCCTGGATCGCGGCCAGGTAGGTCTTGGTCACGCCGTAGCGCGGGTGGGTCAGACGGTGGGCCAGCTCGCCGTGGTTGGTGAGCAGGATGATGCCCTCGGTCTCGGTGTCCAGGCGGCCCACGTGGAACAGCCGGGTCTCCCGGTTGGTCACGTAGTCGCCCAGGCACTGGCGGCCGTCCGGGTCCTCCATGGTGGAGACCACGCCGGCCGGCTTGTTCAGCGCGAAGAACAGGTAGGACTGGGTGGCGACGGTCAGACCGTCCACCTTGATCTCGTCCTTCTGCGGGTCGACCCGCTTGCCCTGCTCGGTGACGCGCTTGCCGTTGACCTCGACCCGGCCCTGCTCGATCAGCTCCTCGCAGGCGCGACGGCTGCCGACGCCGGCCCGGGCCAGCACCTTCTGGAGGCGCTCGCCCTCGGGCTCGCCGAAGGTCTTGGGCAGCTTGACGGCGGGCTTGTCGTGCCGGGCGAGGACGGCGTCCTCGATCTTGGCCTGGAGCTCGCGGGAGCGCTGCGGCTGACGGCGCGGGTCGCCCGGGGCGCCCTGGCCCTCGCGACGCGGACGCGGGGCCGGGCCGGGTCGCCGGCCGGCGTAGCCGCCGCGGGCCGGGGTGGCGTTGGGGCCGCCGCCGTACTCGGGGCGGTCGTACTTGCGCTCCTCGGGCCGCAGCGGGCGGTCCGGGTAGCGCTGGTCGTCGCGACGGTCGTCCCGGCGCCCCTCGCGCCGGTCGTCACGGCCGTACGAGCCCGAACCCGAGCCGCCACGGCCGCTCCCGCCGCCGTACGAACCCCCGCGCGAGCCCGAGCCGCCGCGGCCGCTGCCGCCGCCGTAGGAGCTGCCGCCCCGGCCCCCGCCCTGTCCGCTGCGACCGCTCCCGCCGCCGCTGCTGTTCCTGCCGTTGCCACTGCTACGCATCAAAGTGTCCGTACGTCGTTCCGTCTGGGATGTGCGGTCGTTTCGGCCGACCTCACCGCCCCCTACCGATCGGGCCCGGCCCGACCGGCCTCGCCACTGCCGTCCGCGGCCTGCGCGGCAGCGGCGGCGACCGCCTCCGCGATCATCGTGCCCTCCAGGGACTCCGCTTCCACGTCGTCGACCTCGGGCAGGAAGGGAGCGAGCTCCGGCAGCTCGTCCAGGCCGCGGAGCCCCATCCGTTCCAGGAAGTAGTTCGTCGTCCGATACAGGATCGCACCTGTTTCGGGCTCGGATCCGGCCTCTTCCACCAGTCCTCGCTGTACCAGGGTACGCATCACGCCGTCACAGTTCACACCGCGGACTGCGGAAACCCGCGATCTGGACACCGGCTGCCGGTAGGCGACCACCGCGAGGGTCTCCAGCGCGGCCTGGCTGAGCCGGGTCTGCTGGCCGTCCAGGAGGAACCGGTCGACGGCCGCGGAGCAGGTGTCCCGGCTGTAGAACCGCCAGCCGCCCGCGACCAGCCGCAGGTCGAAGCCGCGGCCCTGGGCCGCGTACTCGGCGGACAGCTCGCGCAGCGCCGCGGCCACCTCGGCCCGGGGCCGTTCCAGCACCCCGGCCAGCCGCTCCTCCGCCACCGGCTCGTCGACGACCATCAGGACGGCCTCCAGGTCGGCCCGCAGCCCGGCGTCGGCGGGGCCCACGGCACCAGAAGTCGACGGGGCCGACTTCTGGTGCACGACACGCACCTCCGCCCCCACCCCGGCCGGCTCCACGGACTCCGCCGACCCGACCGACCCGACCGGCTCCACTCGCACCCCGGGCCCCACCGGCTCCCCGGGCTCCCCAGACCCCACCGGCCCCACCGGCCCCACCGGCTCCCCAGGCCCCACCGGCCCCACCGGCCCCCCGGGCTCCACCGGCTCCGGCAACAGCTCGAAGACCGGCTCCAGCCACTCCTCGGCCCGCGGCCGCCCCGGCAGCCCCAGCGGGCGCCGCACCGGCCGCCCGCCCTCGTTCCCGCCGCTCGTCACCGCTCCTCCTCCTCGACCTCGCCGGCCGGCCGGTCGAACTCGTCCGTCACCTCGACCGCCACCCGGCCCTCCTCGGCCACCCAGCGCACCAGCAGCTCGCCGAGCGCCTCCGGCTGCTCGAAGGCGAGCACCCGCTCCCGGTACAGCTCCAGCAGCGCCAGGAAGCGGGCGACCACCACCAGGTCGTCCGGCGCGTCCTCGACCAGCCGCTGGAACGAGGCCTCGCCCAGCTCGGTGAGCAGCCCCACGACCAGCCCGGCCTGCTCGCGCACGCTCACCGGCGGGGTGTGGATGTGGTCCACGTACACGACCGGCGCGGGCCTGGGCTCCATCGCCTTGGCCGCCAGCTCGGCGAGCCCCTGCGGCCCGACGGTGAGCACGACCTCGGGCAGCAGCTCGGCGTGCCGGGGTTCCAGGGCGGCCGTCCGGGGCCGGCGCAGCAGCTCGGCCGCCCAGCGCTCGCCGAACAGTGCCGCCGCCCGCTTGTACGCCCGGTACTGGAGCAGTCGCGCGAACAGCAGGTCACGGGCCTCCAGCAGGGCGATGTCCGCCTCGTCCTCGACCTCGGCCACGGGCAGCAGCCGGGCGGCCTTGAGGTCGAGCAGGGTGGCGGCCACCACCAGGAACTCGGTCGTCGCGTCCAGGTCCCAGTCCGGGCCCATCGCCCGGATGTGCGCCATGAACTCGTCCGTCACCGTGGCCAACGCCACTTCGGTGACGTCCAGCTTGTGCTTGGCGATCAGGCTGAGCAGCAGGTCGAAGGGGCCCTCGAAGTTGTCCAGTCGTACCCGGAAGCCGCCCCGCGACTCGTCCTCGGTCGATCTCACGGCAGTGGCGGCTGGTTCGGCGGTACTGGGCATGGCGGTACTGGGCATGGCGGTCCATCTTCACCCGTCCCGGCCGCCGGCCCCGCTCCGGGGCCACCCGACACGCCGTCCCGCCGGGCCCGGACCGGACGTCCACCCGGTACCCACGGGCCCGTACGAGGCCCTCGAAACGCGCGCCCGCCCCGACTGTCCGACCAACCGACCGTCCGACGGGACGACTACCCGACGGGCCGACCATCCGACCGCAGAGCCCCGCCAGAAGCCCCCCACGCCCCCAGGAACGGCCCCGCGGCGCCCGACACGCCCCCTCGTGCCCCGAGGCCCGCCCCGGCCCCGCCCCGCACCCCTGAGGCCTCTCGCCGACCCTCCAGCGTCCGCCGGCACCGCCGACACCCGGCGCCCCACCGCTCGACCGGCGGCCTCCCCACGCCGGGCCCGCGGCCCCCTCGACGCCCGACGCAAACCCGTCGGCCGCCCTCCACACCGCGTACCACTCAGCGCCTGACGCTCAGCACGCACCACTCAGCGCGCATCACTCAGCACGCACCACTCAGCACACAACGCACCACTCGGCGCCGGCCGCCTACCGGCCGCGCAGCCGCCGAACCAGGATCGAGGCCTCGCCACGCTGCTCCAGGTCCGCCAGGACGACCGCGATGGCCTCCCGGACGATCCGCCCGCGGTCCACGGCCAGGCCGTGCTCCCCGCGCAGCACCAGCCGGGTGTGCTCCAGGTCCATGAGCTCCTCGGCGGACACGTACACCGTGATCTTCTCGTCGTGCCGCTCGCGCCCGCTGGGCCGGCGCGGCGCGCGGCCACGCGGCCGGGCACGTCCGGCGGCACCGGGCTGCTCCTCGGCGGCGCCCTGGTGCGTCCGGGGCGCCGGGGCGGAACCGGCACCGCGACCGCCCGAGACGCCCTTCCCGGCCGCGGCGGCGCCCGCGGCACCCACGGTGCCCGCAGTGGACGCGGGCCCGGCCGGGCCGGATCGCTGGACGGGCGGCTGCGCGGCCGCCGGCACCCCACCGGCCGCCTGCTGCTCCGGCGTCACCTGCCGGTCGCCCCGGTCGCCCTGTGCACCCTGGGTGCCCTGGCCGGACTCGGCGCCCTCCGCGCCGTCCGGTTGGCCGTTGACGGTCCGCGCGGTCTCCGGTCTGGATGCCTCGGCGGCCGGACGCGGCGCGAGGGAGGGCGACAGCGCCATCCCTCCCGTGGTCCGGAACAGCTCGTCGGCACCCGGGAGACTCACTCGGCGGGGCGGCACCGGTCGAGCACCTCCCTGGCGAGCTGGCGGTAGGCGGCGGCACCGACCGAGTTGGTCGCGTACGTCGTGATGGGCTCGCCGGCGACGGTGGTCTCCGGGAAGCGCACGGTCCGCCCGATGACGGTATGGAAGACGTGCTCGCCGAACGCCTCGACGACGCGCGCCAGCACCTCACGGCTGTGCACGGTGCGCGAGTCGTACATGGTGGCCAGGATGCCGTCCAGGCGCAGCTCGGGGTTGAGCCGCTCGCACACCTTCTCGATGGTCTCCGTCAGCAGCGCGACACCGCGCAGCGCGAAGAACTCGCACTCCAGCGGGACGATCACGCTGTGAGCGGCCGTCAGCGCATTGACCGTCAGCAGGCCCAGCGAGGGCTGGCAGTCGATGATGACGTAGTCGTAGTCGGGCAGCAGCGGCTTCAGGGCGCGCGCCAGCGCGGACTCCCGGGCCACCTCGCTGACCAGCTGCACCTCGGCGGCGGAGAGGTCGATGTTGGACGGCAGCAGGTCCATCCCCGGGACCGCCGTCTTCAGCAGCACTTCATCGGCCGTCAGGCCCCGCTCCATGAGCAGGTTGTAGACGGTGACGTCGAGCTCCATCGGGTTGACGCCGAGGCCGACCGAGAGAGCGCCCTGCGGGTCGAAGTCGACGAGCAGCACCCGGCGGCCGTACTCGGCCAGCGCCGCGCCCAGGTTGATGGTCGACGTGGTCTTGCCGACGCCGCCCTTCTGGTTGCACATGGCGATGATCTGGGCGGGGCCGTGCTCGGCGACCGGCGCGGGGATCGGGAAGTACGGCAGTGGGCGGCCGGTCGGGCCGACCCGCTCGCGGCGCTGGCGCGCGGCGTCGGGGGCCAGCGTGGCGGCGTACTCCGGGTCCGGCTCGTACTCGGCGTCCGGGTCGTCGTAGGCGCCGTAGGCGAACTCGCCGTAGGCCAGGCCGTAGGCCGCCAGGTCGGCGTCGTGATCGGTCACCGTGGTCACCTGTGCTGTGTTCTGGCGTGCTTCGAAAGTACGGAGTGCGACCGAGCCGACCTCGGCCGAGCCCACGGAGGGCTGCCGGGCCCCGGGCTCCTCACTCGGCTGGCCGGCGGTGAGTTCCGCCAGTCCTGGCTGACCACCCCCGGGAGCAATTGTCGACTCATTCACAAGTCGTCTTACCTCCTTGGGCATCCAGGACTCTATGTCGATTCGTCAGCGTGGCAGCATGCCGACGGTTTGCGACTCTAGGCCGTTCAAGGCGTTCGCAGCAACACAATCCACGGTAGTGGGCAGGATGTGTCGACTATCGAGCGGGCCGCTGTCAAGGGATGAGAGGGTCACCGGCCCCAACGTTTCTGCGGGCGGGTGACATGACCGACGGATATTGACGACAGAGCGACGTAGCCGGCCGACCCACTGATCACGGGCATGGCGAAGCCCCCGGCCCGAAGGGATCGGGTCGGGGGCGAACGACCGCCGGGCGGTCAGGGTGTTCAGGCGAGCACGCTCTCCAGGGAGACCGACTCCAGGCCGAAGGCCTCGGCCACGGCCGGGAAGGTGATCTGGCCCTCGTGCACGTTCAGGCCCTTGGCGAGCGCGGCGTCGCGGCGCAGCGCGTCCTTCCAACCACGGTTGGCCAGCTCCAGCACGTACGGCATGGTGGCGTTGGTCAGCGCGTAGGTGGAGGTGTTCGGGACCGCGCCCGGCATGTTGGCCACGCAGTAGAAGACCGAGTTGTGGACCTTGAAGGTCGGCTCGTCGTGCGTGGTGGCGTGCGAGTCCTCGAAGCAGCCGCCCTGGTCGATGGCGATGTCGACCAGCACGGAGCCCGGCTTCATGCGGGAGACCAGCTCGTTGGTGACCAGCTTCGGGGCCTTGGCGCCCGGGATCAGCACGGCACCGACGACCAGGTCGGCCTCGAGGACGGCCTTCTCCAGCTCGAAGGCGTTCGACACGATGGTCTTGACCTTGGTGCCGAAGATGCGGTCGGCTTCGCGCAGCTTGTTGATGTCGCGGTCCAGCAGGGTCACCTCGTAACCCATGCCGACGGCGATGGTGGCCGCGTGCCAGCCGGAGACGCCACCGCCGATGACGACGGCCTTGGCCGGGTGGGTGCCGGGAACGCCGCCCGGCAGGGTGCCGCGGCCGCCGGCCGGGCGCATCAGGTGGTACGAGCCGACCTGCGGGGCCAGGCGGCCCGCGACCTCGGACATCGGGGCGAGCAGCGGCAGCGCGCCGTTCGACAGCTGCACGGTCTCGTACGCGATGGCGGTGGTGCCCGAGGCGATCAGCGCGTCGGTGCCGGCCCGGTCGGCCGCCAGGTGCAGGTACGTGAAGAGGGTCTGGCCCTTACGCAGCCGGTGGTACTCCGAGGCGATGGGCTCCTTGACCTTCAGCAGCAGGTCGGCGGTGGCCCACACCTCGTCGGCGGTGGGGAGGATGGTGGCGCCGGCGGCCACGTACTCCTCGTTCGGGATCGAGGAGCCGACACCGGCGTTGTCCTCGATGTAGACCTCGTGTCCGTTGCGGACCAGCTCATGCACGCCGGCGGGCGTGATGGCCACGCGGTACTCGTGGTTCTTGACCTCGCGGGGGATGCCGACCTTCACGGCTAAACACGTCCTCTTGCCATGGGGGTCCCGACCGGAGAAGACCGGTGGGCGACGCGCACGTGGGGAAGCCTCCGGGGCAGCCCGGGGCGGGGATCGCTGCGCGACTGAGTCCGAGTGTAATGAAGCCCAGTCGGCGTGTCAGCCTTCCAAAGTGAATAATTTTCCCGCGCGCATTGGCAGGTTCGTAGGCTTCCCCTGCGACTTACCCACCGAAGAGGTCTTAACCGGGCATCTTCGACAATACCTCCGAAACGCCCATCACCACGCGGCGTCGGCACGTTCCCGCAGGTCCGCGAGGGCAGCCCCGACGGCCTCCAGGGCCCGCTCGTCGCCCACCCGGCGCAGCACCGCGAGCGCGGCCCGGTACTCCCGGTCCGCCTCGTCGAAGCGGCGCTGCGCGGTGTGCGCCTCGGCCACCCTGGCGAGCAGCCGGCCCTCGGAGGCGTGGTCCCCGAGGGCCTGCCGCAGGCCGAGCGCCCGGCCGTACCAGTCCGCGGCACGCACCGCGTCGCCGAGCGCCCGGTGGCAGTTGGCGGTGCTCTCCAGGGCCCGGGCGCACAGCGGTTCGTCGTCGGCCCTCCGGGCGTGCTCCAGGGCGGCCCGGTAGTGGACGGCGGCCGGGGACCAGCGGCCGGCCGAGGCCTGGAGGTCGCCCAGGTTCAGCAGCGCGGCCGAGGCCCGGCGCGGGCGGCCGTTGCGCTCGGCGACGGTCAGCACCAGCTCGTGCAGCCGGTACAGGTCGATGGGGGCGGCGGCCCCGGTCAGCGGCAGTGCCCGCAGCAGCGCGGTGACCAGCCGCCCGGCCGAACCGTCCAGGTCCCCCTGGCCGATCGCGTCGGCGACCGCCCCGAGCAGCAGCTCCCGTTCGCCGAGCAACCACTCGCGGGCGTGCGCCGCCGAGCGCAGCCGCAGCGGGGCGGGCAGCGGCTCCGGGGCGGGGTCGGCCGTCGGGTCCAGCAGCGCGCGGGCCGACTCGGTGAGCCGGACCAGCCGCTCCAGCAGCCGGGCCCGGGCCAGCTCGGTCTCGGCGGGCCGGTCCTCCTGCTCACGCAGCCGGACCAGCCGGGGGTAGAGCCGCCCGGGCACCCGGTAGCGCGGGGTGCCGTCGGCGGCGGGCGCCTCCTCGCCGAGCAGCTCCCGCTCGGCCAGCGTGGCGAGCGTCACGGCGGCGTCCGGCACCGGGCAGCCGACCAGGGCGGAGGCGGTACGCGGGTCGGCGGTCTGGGCCGGGGCCAGGGTGAGGATGCGCAGCATCCGCGCCTGGGCGGCCGGCAGTCCGCGGTACAGCAGGGTGAACGCACCGAGCAGCGGGTCGTTGTCGGGGACGGGCACCGGCTCGGCCGGCCCCGGACCGGGCTTCACCCAGGCCGCCGGGTCACCGGCCGACTCGGTCACCGCGCCGGCGGCCGCCACGACGGGCTCACCGGCCCGGCCCTCGGCCGCCCTCCCCGAGAGCGGCTTCCCCGGAACCGGCGTCCCCGGGACCTGCTTCCCCGTGAGATCCCCCACAGCCGCGACGGGCCCCGCCGCCCCGGCAGACCGTACGGGCCCCGCCGCCCCGGCCGCGGGAGCGCCGGGAGACTTCGCCCCCCGCTCCCCCTCCTTATTGTTCTTCCCCGCTCCCCTGCCCTGCCCCTTCCCCTTCGAGGTCCCCGCCCCGGCCCCCGTCCGCGCCCTCGTCCCCTTTTCCTTCACCACCGCCGCCATGGCCTCAACGGGCGCGGCGGGCGCAACGGGCTCCGCGGAGCCCCTGCCCACCACCGTCTCCTCCCCCACCACCCGGTTGAGCTCGCGCGCCGCGTCCGTGACCGCGATCTTCGGGTTCCCGCGCAGCCACCCCGCCATCAGCCGCAGGGCGGCCGGCCGGGCGGCGCAGGCCTCGGCCAGGTCGGCCCCGCCGACCGGGTCGCAGGAGATCCGGGTGCCGCCGACCAGGTCGGCCAGCAGCTCACCGGAGGCCGGCCGGTCCAGCCCGCCGAGGATCACCGGGTCGATGTCCTCGATTCCGGTGAGCGGCCCGGCCGTGGTGGCGAGCACCAGGCAGCCGGGTTCGTCGGCCAGCAGCGGCCACACCTGTCCGGCGTCCCGGACGTCGTCCAGCACGAGCAGCACCCGCAGCCCCGCGAGCGCCTCGCGGAGCGCCACGCAGCCCGGCTCGTCCCGCCCGTCCTCGCCCGCCCCGGGCAGCGGCACGGCGGTCTGCGGGTCGAGCTGCTCCAGCAGCAGCCGGGCGGCCCGGGCGGGCGGCATCCGGCCGCCGTCCGGGGCGGACAGCCGTACGAAGAGCACGCCGTCCGGATAGTCGGCGGCGACGGTACGGGCGAAGCGGGCGGCCAGCGTGGTCCGTCCGGAGCCGGGGCGCCCGGCCAGCACCAGTACGGGGCAGCGCCCGCTCGCCGGGCGGGCGGCGGCCGCCCGCAGCGCGGCCAGTTCGGCGCGCCGTCCGACGAACAGCGCGGGCCCGGCCGGCAGCCGCTCCAGGCCCGGGACGGCCCCGGCGGGCGTGCCGGGGCCGGGGTCCATCGTCGCCGTCTTCCTCGCCACCCGTGCCACTCCCGATGTCGTCCCGCGCTCGGCATCCGACGCTCGGCATCCGGTGCCCCGCCTCCGGAGCTCGCCCGGAGCCCAGCGGAGGCGGCCCGGGACGGGCGCCCTGTCTGCGAAGCGTAGTTCGACCGTCCGGCTCAGCCGAGGTGACATCCGGTCGTACGAATCCGCAAATCACCCCAACGACTCAACGCACGGACCCGGTCACCCCTCGACTGGCCCCTCGACCGGTCCCTCGGCCGGCCGCCCGACCGGCCCGACCCGACCCACCCCGGTCTGCCGGGACCCGACCCTCTCAGGCCTCGAAGGGCCGGGCCGGCCACGGCGAGTCCGCCGGGCGCAGCGCGTCCAGCCCGTCCGGGCCGGTGAGCGCGGCGTGCACCGCGAGGGTGCCGGTGACCAGCGTCGGGTTGTGCAGCCTCCCCGCCTGGATCAGCCGGATCAGTTCCGGCACCGGCACCCAGGCGACCTCGATCTCCTGCTCCTCGCCCTCGGCGGCGTAGCGCTCGCCCTCGGCCTGCGCCAGGTCGGTGGCGAGGAACATCCGCAGCGCCTCGTCGGTGCCGCCCGGGGAGGTGTAGTAGTCGGCGAGGATCCGCCAGGTGCCGGCCTTGCAGTACGCCTCCTCGTACAGCTCGCGCTGCGCGGCGTGCCACGGGTTCTCGCCGGGGACGTCGAGCAGGCCGGCCGGCAGCTCCCACAGCCGCTGGCGCACCGGGTGGCGGTACTGGCGCAGCACCAGCACCCGCTGCTCGTCGTCCAGGGCGAGCACCGAGACCGAGCCGGGGTGGGTCTGGTAGTCGCGGCGGGCCCAGCTGCCGTCGGGCATCCGGACCTCCTCGCTGCGCACCCCGGTGACCTTGCCCTGGAACGGCGTCCCGCTCGCCCGGACCTCCCACTCCTCGGCCACGTCGAAGATCCCCTGGCGGCCCTGCTCGTCCATCGCTCTCCCCTTTTCGTCAGTACGACACAATCTAACGCCGAACGGCGGCCCCGCGGGAATCGCGGGGCCGCCGTCCGGTGAACGACCGCTGTCGACGACGACGGCCGACTGCGGCGAAGGAGAACTACTTCGAGGCCGCGGTCTTGATCTCGATGGCCGCCTTGACCAGGCCCGCGAACAGCGGGTGCGGGCGGGTCGGACGGGACTTCAGCTCCGGGTGGGCCTGGGTGGCCACCAGGTAGGGGTGCACCTCGCGCGGGTACTCGACGTACTCGACCAGGTCGCCCTTGGGCGAGAGGCCGGAGAACACCAGGCCGGTCTTCTCCAGGTCCGCGCGGTAGGCGTTGTTGACCTCGTAGCGGTGGCGGTGGCGCTCCTCGACGTACTGCTCGCCGCCGTAGACCTCGCGGACGATCGAGCCCTCGGCGAGCTTGGCCGGGTACAGGCCCAGGCGCATGGTGCCGCCCAGGTCGCCCTTGCCGTCGACGATGGCCAGCTGCTCGGCCATGGTGGAGATGACCGGGTGCTTGGCGGCGGCGTCGAACTCGGTGGAGTTGGCCTCCGGCAGTCCGGCCAGGTTGCGGGCCGCCTCGATGACGACGCACTGCAGGCCCAGGCACAGGCCCAGCAGCGGGACCTTGTTCTCGCGGGCGTAGGTGATGGCGCCGACCTTGCCGTTGACGCCGCGGTCGCCGAAGCCGCCGGGGATGCAGATCGCGTCGACGTCGCCGAGCTGCGCCTGGGCGCCCTCGGGGGTCTCGCAGTCGTCCGAGGTGACCCACTTGATCTCGACCCGGGCGTTGTTGGCGAAGCCGCCGGCGCGCAGCGCCTCGGTCACCGACAGGTAGGCGTCCGGCAGGTCGATGTACTTGCCGACCAGGGCGACCTTGACGATGTGCTGCGGCTCGTGGACGCGGCGCAGCAGGTCGTCCCAGGTGGTCCAGTCGACGTCGCGGAACGGCAGGTCCAGGCGGCGCACCGCGTAGGCGTCCAGGCCCTCGCCGTGCAGCACCTTGGGGATGTCGTAGATCGACTTGGCGTCGATGGCCGCGACCACGGCCTCCTCGTCCACGTCGCACATCATCGAGATCTTGCGCTTGATCGCCTGCGGGACCTCGCGGTCGGCGCGCAGCACGATCGCGTCGGGCTGGATGCCGATGTTGCGCAGCGCGGCGACGGAGTGCTGGGTGGGCTTGGTCTTCAGCTCGCCCGAGGGGCCGATGTACGGCAGCAGGGAGACGTGCACGAAGAACACGTTGTCCCGGCCGACCTCGTGGCGGACCTGGCGGACGGCCTCCAGGAACGGCAGCGACTCGATGTCGCCGACGGTGCCGCCGACCTCGGTGATCACCACGTCGACGTCCTCGGTCGCCATCCGGCGGATCCGGGACTTGATCTCGTTGGTGATGTGCGGGATGACCTGGACGGTGTCGCCCAGGTACTCGCCGCGGCGCTCCTTGGCGATGACGGTCGAGTACACCTGGCCGGTGGTGACGTTCGCCGAGCCGTGGAGGTTGGTGTCCAGGAACCGCTCGTAGTGGCCGATGTCCAGGTCGGTCTCGGCGCCGTCGTCGGTGACGAACACCTCACCGTGCTGGAACGGGTTCATGGTGCCCGGGTCCACGTTGAGGTACGGGTCGAGCTTCTGCATCGTCACACGCAGGCCGCGGGCCTTGAGCAGCGCGCCGAGGCTGGAGGCGGTGAGCCCCTTTCCGAGAGAAGAGGCGACACCCCCGGTGACGAAGAGGTGCTTGGTCGTCACGGCGCGGCCGTTCGCTGCCTTGCCGGAATGGGGCTGTGCCAAGAGGGGGCTCCCGTGGGTCGCGTGTCGAAAGTGACGTGGGCGGGAGGCTCGGGGTTCGCCGGGCGACGGGAGGCCGGCGTGGTGCGCGGCGCTCTTTGGGTCGTCGGTTCGGCTGGTCCGGGGCGTTTTGATCCCGCCGGTCCACGGGATACCAGGGTAACAGTGACGCGGACCGGACGCCGTTCGGGCCGCGCGCGCCGCGCCGGGAGCGCGCGCGGGGCGCACCACCGGCGCATCACACGCCGCTCGTGTCACACCGGTCGCACAACCCACCGGACCGGGCCAGAGCGCGCCATCCGTCCGGACCATCCCGGCTCCTCCGGCCGGACCAGCCGGAGGTGATCCTTCCGGACCATCCTGCGCCGCGCCCTCACGATGCACGGCATTTCCGCCGAATTGCGGCGCCACACCGGGCTGCGTCCGCGTGCTTCGCCCCTTTCGTCCGTCGTAAGCTGCACGGACGCATCGCCGACAGCACGAGCACGCGGAGGGCGTGGGAGGGTCAGGACACTCCCGGTCCCCGATGCGCGACCGGACCTCCCCGTATTCCCGCTCATCCCCACCCACTCCAGGGGCTCGACCGAGCCCCGCGGACCCTCCAGCAAGGCCCGCCACCACCCCCGGCAGGCCGGACGTCCCGGGGTGGACCTCCGGCCCCGCAGACCGCTCGCTCCCTCCGCTCGCCGATGCCCTGACCACATTGCGAACTGGAGATCCACGTGGCCGGCCGTATCGAGGACTACGCACTCATCGGGGACATGCAGACCGCTGCCCTGGTCAGCAGGGACGGGGCGGTGGACTGGCTCTGCCTTCCCCGCTTCGACTCGCCGGCCGTGTTCGCCGGCCTGCTCGGCACCGATGAACACGGTTTCTGGCGGATCGGCCCGGCCGAGGCCGTCCTGACCGAGGTCCCCGCGCCGGCCGCCGCCACGCCCCCCGCCGGCACCGGCCGGATCCGCATCGCCGACACCGCCGACCTGCGGGTGCCCCCGCCCACCGCCGCCGCCCCCGCCCTGCCCGCCGACCGCCGCCGCTACCGGGGCGACTCGCTGATCCTGGAGCAGGAGTGGGACACCCAGGGCGGCACCGTCCGGGTGATCGACTTCATGCCGCCGCGTCCGCTGGCCGGCAAGGACGCCGTCCCCCAGGTGATCCGGATCGTCGAGGGCGTCTCGGGCACCGTACGGATGCGCTCGGCCCTGCGGATGCGCTTCTCCTACGGCCGGGTGGTGCCCTGGGTGCACCGCGTGGCGCAGGCCGACGGCGGCCACCGCACCGTCGCCATGGCCGGCCCCGACTCGGTCTGGCTGGACGGCGAGGCCGAGACCTACGGCCGCGACCTCACCACCTACGCCGACTTCACCGTCACCGCCGGCGAGCGGATCGCCTTCGCCCTCACCTGGCAGGCCTCCCACCTCGACCCGCCCAGGACCCCGGACGCCGAGGAACTGCTCGACGCCACCGCCGACTTCTGGCACGAGTGGGCCGACCAGTGCACCTACCAGGGCCCCTACCGCGAGGCCGTGATCCGCTCCCTGATCACCCTCAAGGGCCTCACCTACGCCCCCACCGGCGGCATCGTCGCCGCCCCCACCACCTCCCTCCCGGAGGACATCGGCGGCGAACGCAACTGGGACTACCGCTACACCTGGCTGCGCGACGCCGCCATCACCCTCTCCTCCCTGCTGCGCACCGGCTACCGCGAGGAGGCCCGCGCCTGGCGCGAGTGGCTGCTGCGCGCCGTCGCCGGGGACCCGGAGAACCTCCAGATCATGTACGGCATCGCCGGCGAGCGCGAGCTCACCGAGTCCTCGCTGGACTGGCTGCCCGGCTACGAGGGCTCCCGGCCCGTCCGGGTCGGCAACGGCGCCGCCGGACAGCTCCAGCTCGACGTCTACGGCGAGGTCGTCGAAGCCCTCCACCTCGCCCACATGACCGGCCTGGTCCGCAACGACCACGCCCTCCACCTCCAGCTGCGCCTGATCGAGTACCTGGAGGACCACTGGCAGGAGCCGGACGAGGGCATCTGGGAGGTCCGCGGCCCGCGCCGGCACTTCGTCCACTCCAAGGTGATGGCCTGGGTCGCCGTCGACCGGACCATCAAGCTGCTGGAGCAGACCCCCGAGGACGAGCCCTCCGGCGGGCACCTGGAGCGCTGGCGGGCACTGCGCGCGCAGATCCACGCGGACGTCTGCGAGAAGGGCTACGACCCGGAACGCAACACCTTCACCCAGTACTACGGCGGCCGGGAGCTGGACGCCTCGCTGCTGCTGATCCCCCAGGTCGGCTTCCTCCCGCCGGACGACAAGCGGGTGATCGGAACCATCGAGGCGATCCAGCGCGAACTGTCCACCGAGGACGGCTTCGTGCTGCGCTACCCGACCCACGACGAGTCGGGCAACAACGTCGACGGCCTCTCCGGCCACGAGGGTGCCTTCCTGGCCTGCTCCTTCTGGCTGGCCGACGACCTCGCCATGATCGGCCGGGTGCAGGAGGCCCGCGAGCTGTTCGACCGGCTGCTGGCGCTGCGCAACGACCTGGGCCTGCTCGCCGAGGAGTGGGACCCGCGGCTCAAGCGCCAGGTCGGCAATTTCCCCCAGGCCTTCAGCCACGTCCCGCTGATCGACACCGCCCTGCGGCTGACCGCCTGCGGCGCCGCGTATCTGTCCGCCCAGCCGGACGGTCCGGCCGCCGACCGGGTCGAGCGGGCCACCGTCTAGCGGGCGACCCTCCAGCCGGCCACCCTCCGGCCGGCCTCGGGCGACGGTCCGCCCGGCGCGGACCTACCCGCGCTGCACCAGCTCGTCGTAGGTGCTGAGCACCTGGGCGACGGTGGCGGCCTCGTCCGGCCAGGTCTCGGCCTGCTGCCGGCCGGCCGCCACCAGGTGCTCGCGGCGGGCCGGGTCGGCCAGCAGGGCGCGCACCGTGCGGCCGAGCGCCGCCGGGTCGCCGGGGGGCACCAGTTCGGCGGCGTCGCCGACCAGTTCGGGGATGCCGCCGACGGCGGTGGCGACCACCGGCACGCCGGCCCGCATCGCCTCCTGCACCACCAGCGAGCGGGCCTCCCAGCGGCTGGGTACCACCACGACGTCGGCGGCGGCCAGCAGGTCGGGCACGTCGGTGCGGTAGCCGAGCAGCCGCACCGGCAGCTTCTCCGTGGCCGCCCGCTCGCGCAGCGCGCCCGCCTCCGGGCCGTCCCCGGCGAGCAGCACCAGCGGCTCCGGGTCCAGCGTGGACAGCTCCCGGGTGGCGTCCAGCAGCAGCCCGAAGGCCTTCTGCGGGACGAGCCGGCCGACCGCCAGCAGCAGCGGACGGTCCGGGCCGCCGTCGAGCAGTTCGGCGCGCGCCTCGGCGCGGCCGAGCAGGCCCTCGGGCATCGGCGGGGCGGCCACCGGGCCCAACCGGGCGTCGGTGGCGCCCAGTTCGCGGGCCCGGGCGACCAGGTCGGAGGAGGCGCCGAGGACCAGGTCGGCGGCGCGCGCCACCCGGCGCTCCATCAGCCGCTGCAGCCGCCGCTCCAGGCCGGTGGCCAGCAGCGCGTGGTGCGAGGTGACCACCAGCGGGGTCTCCGGGCGCAGACCCGGGAAGCGGCCCGCGGTGCGCAGCGCCAGGTCGGACAGCAGCCCGGCGCGCAGCCCGTGGGCGTGCACCACGTCGGCGCCGGTGAAGGCCCGGCGCAGCTCGCCGATCGCGGTGGCGTCGCTGCGGGCGCCCGCGGTGGGGGTGATCTCGACGGTGTGGAACCTGGCGCCCGTACGGGAGAACCCGAACAGCGCGTCCGCGCCGGCCGGCGCGCAGACCGTGACGTTCACGCCGTGCGCGACCAGGCCCTGGGCCAGGGAGCGCACGTGCGCACCGATGCCGCCGCTGCTGGCGGCCAGGACGAGTACCACCTGCAGCTGCCCCGGTTCGGGGACGGCCGCGGTGGCCCGGGCGGCGGAATGGTCCACGTCGTCTCGCATCCGACTCGATCGGGTTCGCGCGCCGCTTCGCGAGGATTGCCCGCCGGGCGGCGCTCGGGGCTGGGAAGCCAGTGTCCAGCCGCCACCATGCCAGGTCGGCGGCCCTCTTGGACAGTCGGCGCCACCGGGGCGCGTCGCCGACGTCCGAGGGGCCGCCGGCGGCCGCTACCGGCGGCGCGGGGCCCGGGCCGTGGCCAGCAGTTCCTCGGCGTGGGCACGGCCCAGCTCCGAGTCCTCCAGGCCGGCCAGCATCCGGGAGAGCTCGCGCACCCGCTCCTCGTCGTTCAGCACCTTGACGCCGCTGCGGGTCACGGTGCCGTCGTGGGTCTTCTCCACCACCAGGTGCCGGTCGGCGAACGCGGCGACCTGCGGGAGGTGGGTGACCACCACGACCTGGGCGGACTCGGCCAGCTTGGCCAGCCGGCGGCCGATCTCGACCGCGGCCTTGCCGCCGACGCCCGCGTCCACCTCGTCGAACAGGTAGGTGGGGACGGGGTCGGCGCCCGCGAAGACCACCTCGACGGCGAGCATCACGCGCGACAGCTCACCACCGGAGGCGCCCTTGGCGATCGGGCGCGGCTGGGCGCCCGGGTGCGGGGCGAGCAGCACCTCCACCTCGTCCACGCCGTGCGGACCGTAGGCGACGGTGCGCCCATCGACCTCGATCCCGGCCAGGTCGTCGACCTGGCTGATCGAGAAGGTCACCCGGGCGTGCGGCATGGCCAGTTCGGCGAGTTCGGCGGAGACCGCCTCGGCGAACCGCCCGGCCGCGGCGTACCGGGCCCGGGAGACCTCGGTGGCCAGCTCGGCCAGTTCGGCCCGCAGCTCGGTCTCCCGGGCGCCGAGCTCGTCGATCCGGTCGTCGTCGCCGTCGAGCTCGGCGAGCCGGGTCGCCCCGGCCTCGGCCCAGGCGATCACCTCGGCGAGCGAGTTCTCCTCGCCGCCGTACTTGCGCAGCAGCTGGGCGAGCACGGCCCGGCGGTCCTCGACGGCGGCCAGGCGCACCGGGTCGGCGTCCAGGTCGTCCGCGTAGCCGGCCAGGTCGCCGGCCACGTCGGCGAGCAGGTAGCCGACCTCGTTGAGGCGGTCGGCCAGGGCGGCCAGCCGCTCGTCGTGGTGGCGCACGGCGTCCAGGGCCCGGCGGGACTGGGCGAGCAGGGTGCCCGCGTCCAGTGCCTCCGGGTCGACCGGGTCGCCGGCCAGGGCGGCGTGGGCGAGGGTCGCGGCGGAGGACAGCGCGTCGGCGTGGCCGAGCCGCTCGGCCTCGGCGGCCAGCTCCTCGTCCTCGCCGGCCACCGGCTCGGCGGCGGCGATCTCGTCCAGGCCGAAGCGCAGCAGATCGGCCTCCTGGGCGCGCTCGCGGGCCCGGGTGGTGAGCTCCTCCAGGGTCGCGGAGACCTCGCGCAGAGCGCGGTAGGTCTCCCGGTAGCGGGCCAGCGGCTCGGCCACCGAGGCTCCCGCGTACCGGTCCAGCGCGCCGCGCTGGCGGGCCGGGCGCAGCAGGCGCTGCTGGTCGGTCTGGCCGTGCACGGCGATCAGGTCCTCGCCGATCTCGGCGAGCAGGCCGACCGGGACGGACCGTCCGCCGACGTGCGCCCGGGAGCGGCCCTCGGCGGAGACGGTCCGGCTGATCAGCAGCGCGCCGTCGTCCAGTTCGGCCCCGGCCTCGATCGCGCGGGCCGCCACCGGGGAGCCGGCCGGCAGTTCCAGCCGGCCCTCCACGACGGCGCGTCCGGTGCCGTTGCGCACCAGGCCCGGATCGGCGCGGCCGCCGAGCAGCAGGCCGAGGCTGGTCACGACCATGGTCTTGCCGGCGCCGGTCTCACCGGTCACGGCGGTGAAGCCGGGAGCCAGCTCGACCACCGCGTCGTCGATGACCCCAAGATCCCGTATCCGCATCTCGTCCAACACGGAGACGACCATACGAGGTTCCACCCCCGGCGCGCGACGAGCGACAACGGCGCGCGGCAACTCCGTGCCCCGAAGTTCATCCCTTCCGGGAGTCCCCGGCGGGCACCGGCACGGTGCACCAGGGCAGGAAGAGCTGCACCATCGGGCCGATGGCCAGCGCGTACGCGACGGTGCCGACCCCGACGGTGCCGCCGAGCAGCAGGCCGACGGTGAGGACCGTCACCTCGATGCCGGTGCGGATCAGCCGCAGCGAACGTCCGGTGCGCCGGTGCAGGCCGGTCATCAGGCCGTCGCGCGGGCCGGGGCCGAGCCGGGCGCCGATGTAGAGGCCGGTGGCCAGGCCGTTGAGGGCGATCGCCGCGGCCGACAGCGCGATCCGCGCGGGCAGGGAGCCGGGGCTGCCGAGGGCCTCCAGGGTGAGGTCCATGGCCGCGCCGATCACCAGCACGTTGGCGACGGTGCCCAGGCCCGGGCGCTGGCGCAGCGGGATCCACAGCAGCAGGACGAGGGCGCCGCAGATCGTCACCCAGGCGCCGACCGAGAGCCCGACGGTGCGCTGCAGGCCCTGGTGCAGGACGTCCCAGGGGTCGAGGCCGAGGCCGGAGCGGAGCATCAGAGCCATGCTCACGCCGTACAGGGCGAGGCCGACGAACAGCTGCGGGATCCGGCGGCCCAGGGCCCGGGTGTCACCGAACACCCGAACGGCGAGGCCGGCGCCCCGGGCGGCGGCGACCGACGCGGCCGGTACGGGCGTGGCGGAGTCCGACGTCGGTGGCGGTGCGGTCGAGGCGGCGGCCGGCGTCGGCGGTGTGGTCGCGGTGGCCAATGGTGCTCCTGCGGTGGTGCTGCACCATCGGGGCTCCCGGTGGTGGCGGCCGGCATGGCCGCCCTGCCATGATGGCCAGGCCAATACGACCCACTCCAGGGCCAATACCGAGCAAGTGGACTGATCGCCATGGCCGACTGGCACACCACCGTCACCCCGCCCGCCCTGGCCCGGCTGCTCGCCACCGCCCGGCTCCCCGAGCCGGCCGCCGCCCGCCGCCCCGCCTACCGCACCCTGGCCGGACAGATCCGGCTGCTGGTCACCGAGGGCCGGCTGCCGGTCGGCGCCCGGCTGCCCGCCGAACGCGAGCTGGCCACCGCCCTGGCGATGAGCCGCACCACCGTCGCCACCGCGTACGAGACCCTGCGCGGCGACGGCTACCTGCGCAGCCGGCGCGGCGCCGGCAGCTGGACCGCCCTGCCCGAGGGCGCCCCGCCGCCCAGCGAGGCGCTGCACCCCGTCCCGCCGGACGAGCAGGGCCGCATCCTGGACCTCGGCGTCGCCGCCCCGCCCGCCCCGCAGCCCTGGGTCGGCCAGGCCGCCGCCCGGGCCGTCGAACAGCTGCCGCACTACACCGCCGGACACGGCCACTACCCCACCGGCGTCCCGGTGCTGCGCGAGGCCGTCGCCCGCCGCTTCACCGAGCGCGGTCTGCCCACCACCCCCGACCAGATCCTGATCACCACCGGCGCCATGGGCGGCCTGCACCTGGTCCAGCGGGCGCTGATCGGCCGCGGCGACCGGGTCGCCGTCGAGGCGCCCAGCTACGCGAACACCCTGCAGGCCCTGCGGCTGACCGGCGCGCGCCTGGTCCCGGTGCCGTACGCGTGGACTCCGCAGCCCTCCTGGGACCTCGACGAGTGGCGGCGGGTGCTGCGCGGCGCCGGCCCCAAGGTCGCCTACGTGATCCCGGACTTCCACAACCCGACCGGCGCGCTGATCGACGAGGAGCAGCGCCGCCGGCTGCTGGCCGCCGCCCGGGCCGCCGGGAGCATCGTGCTCGCCGACGAGACCACCGCCGAACTCGGCTGGGGCGTACCGCCGTCCACACCGCTGCCGCGCCCCATGGCGGCACTGGACCGCTCCGCCCAGGTGGTCACCGTCGGCTCGGCGGGCAAGCTGCTCTGGGGCGGGCTGCGGATCGGCTGGGTCAGGGCCGCGCCCGCGCTGGTGCGCCGGCTGGCCACCGAGCGGGTCTACAGCGACGTCGGCACCCCGGTACTGGACCAGCTGATCGCCGCCGAACTGCTGGGCGAGCTGCTGCCCGACGTCCGGGAGCACCAGCTGACCCGGCTGCGGGCCACCGCGCAGGCCTTCGCCGCCGCTCTGCCCGAACGGCTGCCCGGATGGAGTTTCACCATGCCGCCCGGCGGCCTGTCCCTGTGGGTCTCCACCGACGGCCTGTCCGGCGCGGCACTGGCCCGGGCCGGGGAGCGCGGCGGGGTCCGGATCGCCTCGGGCAACCGCTTCGGCGTGGACGGCGCCTTCGAGCACCACATCCGCCTGCCGGTCACCGTGCCCGCCTCGACCGTCCCCGCCGCCGTGGAACGCCTCGCCGCCCTGGCCGCCCACGCCGCGAACGGCGGACGGCTCGAACCGGCCGACGAGGCCCAGCCACTGGCCGTCTGACGATCAGCCAGTGTCCGGTGCGCGCCCCAGGCCGGGTGAACGGCCTTGGCGCGCACCGGATTCGGCACATGTGTACGGGCGTCGGCCGACCGTACGGCCGCCGACCGGCGCTAGTGGTGGTCCGCCCGGCCGCGCCAACCCGTCACCGGCAGCGCGAACTTGGCCACCAGCCGGTCGGTGAACGGCGCCCGGTGCAGTCTGGCCAGCCGCACCGGGGTCCGACCCCGGCGGACCTCCACCCGTGCCCCGGCGGGCAGTTCGACCGAACGCCGCCCGTCGCACCAGAGCACGCCGTGCGGGGTCTTGGGCTGCACCTCCACCGCCAGCACCGACTCCGGCGAGGTCACCAGCGGGCGGGCGAACAGCGCGTGCGCGGAGATCGGCACCATCAGCAGCGCCTCCACCTCCGGCCACACCACCGGCCCGCCACCGGAGAACGCGTACGCGGTGGAGCCGGTCGGCGTCGCGCACACCACGCCGTCACAGCCGAAGTTGGAGACCGGACGGCCGTCCACCTCGGTCACCACCTCCAGCATCCGCTCCCGGGACGCCTTCTCGATCGAGGCCTCGTTCAGCGCCCAGTCCTCGTGCACCACATCGCCGTTGGTGCGGACGATGACGTCGATCGTCATCCGCTCCTCGACCTCGTAGTCGGCGTCCACCACCCGCTCGACCACCACGGCCAGGTCGTCCCGCTCGGCCTCGGCGAGGAAGCCCACCCGGCCCAGGTTGATCCCGAGCATCGGCAGCCCGTGCGAACGCGCCAGCTCCGCCCCGCGCAGCAGCGTCCCGTCCCCGCCGGCCACCAGGATCAGCTCGCAGCCGTCCGCCGCCCCGGGGCCCTCGGACACCTTCTCGACGCCCTCCGGCAGATCCAGGTCCACCGCCTCGGCCTCCAGCAGTCTGATCCGGAGCCCCGCCTTCAGCAGCCCGTGCACCAGACCCTCGACGCTGCGCAGCGCCGCCTCCCGGCCGGTGTGCGCGATCAGGAAGACCGTACGTTCTTCATCGCTCATGCCGCTGCCCTCTCCCTAACGCCTGCCGGGTCGCCCTTGGCCCCGGTGCGGCCGCGCCATACGACATGACGCGCCGGACGCTCGCAAGGCACCCTACCGGGGCCCCTCCGCCACGGCCCGGTCCGCCTCCGCGGGGTCCAGCTGCAGAGCGTCCCGGCGCAGCCAGAGGAAGTACTCGACGTTGCCGGACGGCCCCGGCAGGGGGCTCGCGGTCACCGCGCGCACGCCCAGCCCGAGCTCCCACGCCTGCCCCGCGACCTGGCGCACCATCTCGGCGCGCAGCTGCGGGCTGCGCACCACCCCGCCGCTGCCCAGACGCTCCTTGCCGATCTCGAACTGGGGCTTGACCATCAGCACCAGGTCCGCGTCCTCGGCCGCGCAGGAGGCGAGCGCCGGGAGCACCAGACCCAGCGAGATGAACGACAGGTCGCCCACCACCAGGTCCACCAGGGTGCCGCCGATCAGGTCCGGGGTCAGCTCGCGCACATTGGTGCGGTCCATCACCGTGACCCGCTCGTCGCTCTGCAGCGACCAGGCGAGCTGCCCGTAACCGACGTCCACCGCCAACACGTGCGCGGCCCCGGCGCGCAGCAGCACGTCGGTGAACCCGCCGGTGGAGGCGCCGGCGTCCAACGCCCGGCGGCCCTCGACCACCAGGCCCTGCGGCACGAAGGCCGCGAACGCGCCGGCGAGCTTGTGGCCGCCGCGCGAGACGTAGTCGGGGTCGTTGTCGTCCTTCGCCACCACGACCGCCGCCGAGGTCTCCACCTGGGTGGCCGGCTTGGTCGCGGTGGTGCCGCCGACGGTCACCCGCCCGGCGGCGATCAGCTCGGACGCGTGCTCACGCGATCGGGCCAGCTTGCGGCGGACCAGTTCCGCGTCGAGTCGGCGTCGTGCCACTGCCACTGGTGTTTCAGCTCCTACGGATCCTGCGGGTCATTCCTGGTCGAGCGCGGCCAGTGTGTCGACGAGCCGCTGGTGAACATCTTCGTACACCGCGACGTGTGCCTCGGCCGGGACCCCGTCCAAGGCCTCCAGCCGGGCCAGGCCCGCGTCCACGCCGGGGTGGCCGGTGGGCGCCAGCTCGACGCCCAGCGGCTCGGTGCCCAGCGGCTCGACACCCAGCGGCTGGGCATCCCGGACGGGCTCGGTGTCCCGTACGGGCTCGGGAAGGCGGGAAGACTCGGGCGGGCGGGCGGCCGCGGGCGGTTCACTCGTCGTGGGCATCGGGCTTCTTCGTGCTGGTGGCCTTGCGGACGGTGGTCTTCCTGGTCGCCGCACGCTTCGCGGGCGTCCCCGGCTGGGCCTCGGCCTGCTTGGCGGTGGCGGTCTTCTTCACGGTGGTCGTCTTCTTCGCGGCGGCCTTCTTGGCCGTCGCCCTCTCGGGCGCCGCCGTCTTCTTCGCCGCGCTCTTCTTGGCCGCGGACTTCTTGGCCGCGGACTTCGCCGTTCCCTTCGCGGCCGTGTCCTTCGCGGCGGTGCTCTTCCCCGCGGCAGCGGTCTCCGGCGCAGCGGCGGCCTCCTCCTTCGGGGCCTGGGCGGCCACCGACACCGGCGGGACCGGCGGGACCGGCGGATCGACCTCGACCGGCTCGTCCACCTCCACCCGCTCGGCGACTATCGGCTCGTCCGCCGTCCGGGCGGCCGACCGCTCCTCCTCGAACTCCCAACCGCGCCCGAACAGGTCGCCGGCCCGCGGCGCCGGCACCGGCTCCTCGGCCTCGTACGCCCCCGGCCCGGACGCGGCCGCCGGGGCCTCCTCCTCGACCTCGCGCAGCTTGGTCTCCAGGTACGCCAGCACCACGCCGACCTTGGTGACCTGGTCGCCGACCTTCTCGAAGACCTTCTCCGCCTCGTTGCGCGCCACGCCGACCGCCAGGTCCACCCCGGCGCGCCCGGCGGTGACCGCCTCCCCGGCCAGGGTCTGCAAGGTCTCCACGGACGGCGGGAACTGACCGCCCAGCCGGCGCTCGACCCCGGAGACATCGACCCCGGCCTTCTCCAGGATCGAGGTCGCCGTCCCGACGACCATCTTGCCGACCTCCTCGACCACCCCGGCGGCGGTCTCCACCACTCCCCGAACCGTCCTCGGCAGCATCCGGGTGCCTCCCAATCGCCTACGCGCGTCGCTCCGTCGCCCTCAGTACCCGGGCGCCGTCGCGGGCACCCCACTGACGACGCTACCGCCAAAACCCTCCTGAGGTACCGTGGCCCGCAGTCAGCACCGCAGCGACCGGGGGAGGGAGCCGCCCCGTGGCGAACGCCGAGGAGTGCCGGGAGGCACTGGAGCAGCTCAGCCGGAACATGGCGAAGTCCACCGGCGACGTCCGCAAGGCCGCCGCCCTCGACCGCTCGCTCAGCTGCCGGATCACCGACCTCGACCTGACCTTCACCGGGCGGCTGCGCGACGGCCGCATCCAGGACATGGTCGCCGCCCCCGGCCCCCCGGCCGGGAAGGCGGCGATCCGGCTCACCATGAGCAGCGACGACCTAGTCGCGATGGTCGGCGGCGGGCTCAACTTCGCCTCCGCGTGGGCGAGCGGCCGGGTCAGGCTGGAGGCGGGCTTCCGCGACCTGCTGCGGCTGCGCACCCTGCTCTGAACCCGGCACCGCCGAAGCTGCCGTTCCCGGACCGGGCATCGGACCGGACCGGACATCGGAGCAGGGGCCACCGAGCCGGGCTCAGCCGAGGGCGGCCCCCGTCGACTGCGGAACCGTCCTCAGAACCCGAGGTCGGCCAGCGCCTTACGGCCGTCCACCGGCGCACCGCCCGCGTCCAGCACCGTCCACGCCGCCGCGCACAGCGCCCGCAGGCCGTCCCAGCGGTCCCCGGCACCGGACAGCCGCAGCACACCGGCCTCCACGCCCGCGACCAAGCCGCCGCACGCGAAGCCGCCGTCGACGGCCGTCACCTCCGGGTGCGGGACGAGCAGTCCGCGCAGGTCCTCCGCCAGGTACGTCGGCCGGTGCTCGACCGGGGCCGACAGCAGCTGCTCCGGGGTGGTCACGCCGGTGAACACCAGCAGGCTGTCCACCCCGCCGTTGAACGCGCCCTCGATGTCGGTGTCCAGCCGGTCGCCGACCACCAGCGGCCGCTCCGCGCCGGTGCGCAGCACCGTCTCCCGGTGCATCGGCGGCAGCGGCTTGCCCGCCACCTCCGGCTCCACCCCGGTCGCCGCCCGCACCGCCGCCACCAGGGTGCCGTTGCCGGGCGCGATGCCGCGGGCCCTCGGCACCGTCAGATCCAGGTTGGACGCCACCCAGGGCAGTCCGCTCTGCACCGCGTACGAGGCCTCCGCGAGGTCCGTCCACCCCACCGAGGGGTCGAAGCCCTGCACCACCGCGAGCGGCCCGTCGGCCAGCGAGCGGACCGCGATCAGGCCCAGCTCGGCCAGCGCCTCCTCCAGCCCGAGACCGCCCACGACCAGCACCTTCGAGCCGGCCGGCACCTTCTCGGCGATCAGCCGGGCGGCGGCCTGGGCCGAGTTGATCACGTCGGAGGGCTCGGCCGGGATGCCGAGCTCGGTCAGGTGCTCGGCCACCACCCGCGGCGGGCGGGAGGCGTTGTTGGTCACGTACGCGAGCCGCATCCCGGCCGTCCGGGCGGCGTCCAGTGCCTCCACCGCGTGCTCGATCGCGTGCGCACCCGTGTAGACCACGCCGTCCAGGTCCAGCAGCGCGGTGTCGTAGGCGTCGGTCAGCGGCCGCTCGCTGCCGCCGGGGGCGGTCCGTCGCACGGGGGTGGCCGTCTCGGTCATGGCTGCGCTACCTCATTCACTGCGTCGTCGTTCACTGCTGCGTGCACTGCTTCCACTGCGTCGTACGTCCCGGCGTACGGGTCGCTGCGTACGGGTCGCCTTGTCCGTGACGCACCGCGTCGTGCGTCAACGGCGTCCGCCCGGTCAGGCGCCGCCGTCGGTACCGGTGCCGGCGCCGGCGTCGTCCGCCGTTCCGCCGGCCGGGTCCCCGGCGTCCGCCGGGGGCGCCACGTACCCGGGTGCTCCCGGCAGCAGCGGTCCGTAGGCCCCCGCACGGGCCGCCAGGGTCGCCCGGGTCTGCCGCAGTGCCTGCCGGTAGTGGTCGGACTCCGGCCGCATCGCCACGGCCAGCGCCAGGTGCTCGGCGGAGGTCTCGAAGTCGCCCAGCCGGGCCGCCGCGACTCCCCACCCGAACTGAGCGTAGTCGTCCGCCGGGTCCGCCAGCGCCACGGCGCGGAAGTTCTCCAGCGCCGCCGCGTACGAGCCCGCGTCGAACTGGGCCCGCGCCAGCGCCTCCCGGATGCTGCGCGAGTGCGGTTCGGCCGCCACCGCCCGGGCGAGCAGCTGCTCGGCGGCCGCCGGATGTCCCTGGGCCAGCAGCCGGGCTCCCCGGCGGAACCACTCGTACACGTCCCCGGCGGGCTCGCCGGAGCGGTTCTGCGGCGGCACCCCGCCGACCGGCGCGCCACCGCCCGGAGCCCCACCGACCGATGCGCCGTCGCCCGGTGCTCGGTCCGGTACGCCGTCGGCCGGAGCGTCCCCGCGGGCGGCACCCACCGGCCCGCCCGACTCGGCCGGGCCGCCGCCGTCCACCCGTTCCTGCCCGTCGTCCATGCCGTACCTCGCCCTCGGTCCCACACCCGCCCCACAACCCGGCGCGGGCATTCCGATCTCTCAACAACGCGTACCCGGTTACGATGCCCAGAATGAGCACACCCAGTGCAGAAGACGGAGTCGAGACTCCCGAGGGCGGCCCCGGCGATCCCGGGCACGTCGCCACCGCCGGCCTGTCCCTGTCCCCCTTCCGCGGCCTGCGCTACGTCCCCGACCGGGTCGGCACCCTGGCCGCGGTGACGTCCCCGCCGTACGACGTCGTGGACCCGGGCCGCCGGCTCGACCTGGAGACCGCCGACCCCCACAACGTGGTCCGGCTGATCCTGCCCAGGCCGGAGCCCGAGGACGCCGGCGACCGCCCCGACCGCGACACCCGCTACCGGCACGCCGCCCGGCTGCTGGCCGCCTGGCAGCGCGAGGGCGTCCTGGCCGCCGACCCCGAGCCCGCGCTCTACGTCTACGAGCAGCGGGTGCCGGCCACCGACGACTCCCCCGAACTGCTCCAGCGCGGCCTGATCGGTGCCCTCGCCGTGAGCGGCCGCGAAGGCGGCGTGGTGCTCCCGCACGAGGACGTGATGCCGCGGCCGGTCGCCGACCGGGTCGGCCTGATGCGCACCACCCGCGCCAACCTGGAACCGCTGCTGCTCACCTACCGGGGCAACGGCGGCGCCTCCGGCGTGATCGAGCGGACGGTCGAACGCGAGCCGCTGCTCTCCACCGCCACCAGCGACGGGACCCACCACCGGCTGTGGGCGGTCACCGACCCGGCCGAGATCGCCGAGATCAGCCGCGACCTCGCCACCTGCCGGGCGCTGATCGCCGACGGCCACCACCGCTGGGAGATGTACCTGCGCCTCCAGCGCGAGCACCGCCACCTGCCGCGCAGCCCCTGGGACCGCGGCATGGTGCTCCTGGTGGACACCGCCCGCTACCCGCTGCGGGTCCGCGCCATCCACCGCGTGCTGTACCGGCTGCCTGTGGCCGAGGCGCTGGAGCGGCTCGGCGACCAGTGGAAGGTCAAGGAGGTCCCGGGACCGCTGTCCGCCGCGCTCCAGGCCCTCGCCGAGCAGAAGCGGCACGGCGGCAACGGCTTCGTCGTCACCGGAGGCGACGGCGTCTACTGGCTGCTCGGCGAGCCCGAGGAATCCCTGCTCGACGCCACCGTGCCGCACGGCAGACCCGAGGAGTGGCGTCACCTGGACGCCACCGTCCTGCACGCCACCCTGCTCGACCACACCTGGCACGTCCCCGACGGCCCGGACGACATCGGCTACCTGCACACCGCCGTGGCCGCCGAACAGGAGGCCGCGCGCACCGGCGGCACCGCCGTCCTGCTGCACCCGGTCCGGGAGTCCGTGGTGCGACGGCTCGCCGAGCAGGGCGTCACCATGCCGCGCAAGTCGACCTCCTTCGGACCGAAGCCGGCCACCGGGCTGGTGCTGCGCAACCTCGCGCTGGGCTGACACCGCGCCGTCGGCCCGACCCAGGCCCGAACGCCGTGAGGCCCTGCCGTTCCCGAAGTTCCGGGAAACGGCAGGGCCTCACGGCGTTGACCGGGGAGCTGATCAGCTCTTGTCGGCCTCGGCGTCGGCGTCGGCCTTGACCTTGGCGGCCTCGGTCTCCTCGGCCTTGGACTCCTCGGCCTTGCGGTCCTCGGCCTTGCGGTCCTCGGCGTCCTGGGCACGCTCGGGGACGACGCCGTCGAAGTCGTCGTCGATCTCGAGGTCGTCCTCGTCGTAGTACTCCTCGACGTCCTCCTCGTCCTCGAAGATCACGCGGTCGTCGGCGTTGTCGCCGCCACCACGCTTCTTCGCCGGGGCGTCGACCGACTCGGCCTCGTCCTCGTCCAGCTCCGGGTCGAGAGTGTCGGTGAACTCCACACCGTCGATCTCGGCCAGCCGCTCCGAGGCGTTGGTGGTGCCGTCGGTGTCGGCCTCGGCGGCCTTGGCGAACCAGTCACGGGCCTCGTCGGCGCGGCCGGCCGCGATCAGGGCCTCGGCGTAGGCGTACCGCAGGCGAGCGGTCCACGCGTGCACGGTGCTGGAGGCCAGCTCCGGGCTCTGCAGCGTCACCACGGCGGCGTCGAACTGCTCCATGTCGGTGCGGGCACCGGCCGCCACCAGGCGCATCTCGACCTGGCCGGCCTTGTCCAGCTGCTTCACCTCGGGCTCACCGGCCATCGCCAGCGCCCGCTCCGGGCGGCCCAGACCGCGCTCGCAGTCGGCCATCACCGGCCACAGGTCCGCACGGCCAGTCATCCGACGGGCGGCACGGAACTCGGTCAGCGCCTCGGAGTACCGCTGCGTCATGTACGAGGCGAAACCGGCGGCCTCACGGACGGCGGCCACGCGGGAGGCCAGACGGAGCGCGACGCGCGAGTACTGGTAGGCCTCCTCCGGCTCGCTGTCGAGCAGGCGGGCCACCATCACCAGGTTGCGGGCGACGTCGTCCGCGAGGGTCTTGGGCAGGCTCTTGAGCTCCTGACGCACGTCCGCGTCCAGCTCAAAGCCGGTGACGTCCTCCGGGATCGGCAGACGCTTGACGGGCTCGTAGTTGCCCCGGCGGTCGTCGTAGTCCCGACGGTCACCGCCGCGGTCGTCCCGGTCCCGGCGGTAGCCGCCGCCCTGACGGTCGTCACGACGGAAACCGCCACGGTCGCCACCACGGTCGTCGCGACGGAAGCCACCGCGGTCACCGCCGCGGTCGTCACGGTCGCGGTTGAAGCCGCCGCCCTGGCGGTCGTCACGACGGAAACCGCCGCGCTCGCCACCACGGTCGTCGCGGTCGCGGCCGTACCCACCCGACGGACGGTCGTCACGACGCGGACGCTCGTCACGGTCGTCACGACGGAAACCACCCGGACGGTCATCGCGGCGGAAGCCACCGCCGGCCGGACGGTCGTCACGACGGAAACCGCCACGGTCGTCGCGGTCACGGTTGAAACCACCGGAGGGACGGTCATCCCGGCGGAACCCACCGGACGGGCGGTCGTCGCGACGGAAGCCACCGCGGTCACCGCCGCGGTCGTCACGGTCGCGGTTGAAGCCGCCGCCCTGGCGGTCGTCACGACGGAAACCGCCGCGCTCGCCACCACGGTCGTCGCGGTCGCGGCCGTACCCACCCGACGGACGGTCGTCACGACGCGGACGCTCGTCACGGTCGTCACGACGGAAACCGCCACGGTCGTCACGGTCACGGTTGAAACCACCCGACGGGCGGTCGTCGCGACGGAAGCCACCGCGGTCACCGCCGCGCTCGTCACGGTCGCGGTTGAAGCCGCCGCCCTGGCGGTCGTCACGACGGAAACCGCCGCGCTCGCCACCACGGTCGTCGCGGTCGCGGCCGTACCCGCCCGACGGACGGTCGTCACGACGCGGACGCTCGTCACGGTCGTCACGACGGAAACCACCCGGACGGTCATCGCGGCGGAAGCCACCGCCGGCCGGACGGTCGTCACGACGGAAACCGCCACGGTCGTCACGGTCACGGTTGAAACCACCCGACGGACGGTCATCGCGACGGAAACCACCGCGGTCGTCGCGGTCACGGTTGAAACCACCCGACGGACGGTCGCCGCGGTCGCGGTTGAAGCCGCCGCCCTGGCGGTCGTCACGACGGAAACCGCCGCGCTCGCCACCACGGTCGTCGCGGTCGCGGCCGTACCCACCCGACGGACGGTCGTCACGACGCGGACGCTCGTCACGGTCGTCGCGACGGAAACCACCGGACGGGCGGTCATCGCGACGGAAGCCGCCCGACGAACGGTCGTCACGGCGGTCATCGCGACGGCCGCCACGGTCGTTGGACCAGCCGCCACGGGACCGGGGCTCGTAGCCTCGGCCGTCGTCCGATCGGCGCTCGGGACGGTCCTGGGGCTGGTTCGACATCGTGGTGACTCCTTCTGCTGCTTCAGCTCAACCGCGGGCCGAGCGAGCAACTTCGCTGCCGCCACGCGGTTTCGACGCCGGCCTGCTGGCCCGCGTACCTTCTCCATTGTCCGGCATGCCCGGACCCTCCGCGTCTGGGCGGAAGTCCCGGATCTGCCGGCCTTCTTCACGTTCGCAAAACACAAAAAGGCCGCGGCCCCAGCGAGTCGCTGGGGCCGCGGCCTTGAATAATTGTTCGGCGGCGTCCTACTCTCCCACAGGGTCCCCCCTGCAGTACCATCGGCGCTGTGAGGCTTAGCTTCCGGGTTCGGAATGTAACCGGGC
>NZ_JBICZE010000017.1:0-223316 GCF_043201735.1 Kitasatospora sp. NPDC048286 | reverse complement strand
ACTGCAGGGGGGACCCTGTGGGAGAGTAGGACGCCGCCGAACAATTCTTCTGAAAAGCCCCTGATCCATTCGGATCAGGGGCTTTTCGCATTTCCGGTGACGTATCGTCGGTGCATGGACGATCAGACAGCGGTCATGGCGAACGATGTGCTCCGGCCCGAGCAGCGCGACGGTGCTCTGCGTGTTCTGGCGGAGGCCCAGGCGGTGGACGGTCGGGCAGCAGTGTCCGAGCAGGGCCGGCTCCGGCTGCGGACCGCGGAGACTCCGCGCCCGGGCGTCATCCACCTCGTCGAGACCGAGACCGAGACCTCGACCCAGGCCGAGGCCCAGGCCGAGGCCGGGACCGGGACCGGGACCGAGGAGAAGAACCCAGCCGTCCTCGGCTACGGCCAGCTCGAAGTACCGGAGAACCCCGCCGCGAACCCCGCCGCCGAGCTGGTGGTCGACCCGGCCGCCCGCGGTCGTGGCCTGGCCCGCCCGCTGGTGGACACCGTTCTGGCGCAGGCCCACCGGGCGGGGCACGAGGCGGTGGACTTCTGGGTGCACGGTGGCCACCCGGCGGCCCGGCACCTGGCCGAGGCGTACGGCGCCGAGCTGGTCCGCGAGCTGCGGCAGATGCGCCGCACCGGCCGGCAGAGCGAGGAGGTGGCCGTCCCCGAGGGCATCGAGCTCCGCACCTTCCGTCCCGGGGAGGACGACGCCGAGTGGCTGCGGCTGAACGCCCTGGCCTTCGCCCACCACCCGGAGCAGGGCTCCTGGACCGAGCAGGACCTGGCCGAGCGGATCGCCGAGCCCTGGTTCGACCCGGCCGGCTTCTTCCTCGCCACCCGTGACGGCAAGGTGGTCGGCTTCCACTGGACGAAGGTGCACCCGGCGAGCGCCACCGAGCCCGAGCTCGGCGAGGTGTACGTGGTCGGGGTGGACCCGGCCGAGCAGGGCAGCGGCCTCGGCCGGGCGCTGACCGCGGCGGGCCTGCGCCACCTGACCGGCACCGGTCCGGGCGAGCGCGGGCTGGACACCGTTCTCCTCTACGTCGACGCTGACAATCCGGCCGCCGTGCGGGTATACGAACGATTGGGGTTCGCCGTTCACGAGGTGGACCTCATGTACCGAGCCCGGTACCGGGCGAACCGGCCGTCCTGAGCGCTGGGGACGGCCCCCCGAGCGGTCGCGGGCGAGGGACGGGACGGCGACGCCTCTTGCCCCGACCGACTCAGCTTTCCTCCTGGCCATGCGGTGTTTACCGTGGATTCAATTGCTGCCGCGAAGATCACAGGATGAAGTCCGTAGTGTCTCGCTCGTGCAGAGTCGACCGCCACGCGCCGGCCGGTCCTGTACGGACCGCACCCGGAGGGTGGGTGCTGTCCCCGGGTCCGGCCCGGGGCGAGGGCGACGGCCCGCAGAGCCATTCGCGTCCGGACGCCGTCCTGCTGCTGGAGGAGCTGGAGCTCATGAGCATCCCCCGCCCCGTCTCTGCCCCGCTGTCGCCTACGGCCCGGATGTCCGGTGCGCTGGGTGTTCCGCCGGAGCTGCCGGCCACGGACGAAGAGGAGTTCGAAGCGTTGCCGCAGGGCCGCTTCCTGGACCGCGAGCGCAGTTGGCTCGCGTTCAACGAGCGGGTCCTGGAGCTGGCCGAGGATCCGGGTATCCCGCTGCTGGAGCGGGCGAAGTTCCTGGCGATCTTCGCCAGCAACCTGGACGAGTTCTTCATGGTCCGGGTGGCCGGCCTCAAGCGCCGGATCGCCACCGGCGTCGCCCAGCGCAGCGCGTCAGGCCTCCAGCCGCGCGAGGTGCTGGACCTGATCTGGACCCGCTCGCGCGAGCTGATGGCCCGCCACGCCGCCGCCTTCCAGCAGGAGGTGCTGCCGGACCTCGCCACCGAGGGCGTCGAGGTGGTCCGCTGGTCCGAGCTGGCCGAGAAGGAGCAGGCCCGGCTGCACACGCTGTTCCGCCAGAAGATCTTCCCGGTCCTGACCCCGCTGGCCGTCGACCCGGCGCACCCCTTCCCGTACATATCGGGGCTCTCGCTCAACCTGGCCGTCGTGGTGCGCAACCCGGTCTCCGGGCACAAGCACTTCGCGCGCGTCAAGGTGCCGCAGTCGCTGGCCCGCTTCCTGGAGGCCTCGCCCCAGCGGTACGTCCCGCTCGAGGACGTCATGGGCGCCCACCTGGAGGAGCTCTTCCCGGGGATGGAGGTGCTGGCCCACCACGCCTTCCGCGTCACCCGCAACGAGGACCTGGAGGTGGAGGAGGACGACACCGAGAACATCCTCAAGGCCCTGGAGAAGGAGCTGATGCGGCGGCGCTTCGGCCCGCCGGTCCGGCTGGAGGTCGAGGAGTCGATCGACCCGTACATCCTGGACCTGCTGGTGCGGGAGCTGAACATCACCGAGGCGGAGGTCTTCCCGCTGCCCGGGCCGCTGGACCTGACCGGGCTGTTCGGGATCGCCGACCTGGACCGCCCCGAGCTCAAGTACCCGAAGTTCGTGGCCGGCACGGCCCGCGGGCTGACCGACGTCGAGTCGGCCTCCCAGCCGGACATCTTCGCCGCGATGCGCGAGCGCGACGTCCTGCTGCACCACCCGTACGACAGCTTCTCCACCTCGGTGCAGGCCTTCCTGGAGCAGGCCGCCGCCGACCCGGACGTGCTGGCGATCAAGCAGACCCTGTACCGCACCTCCGGCGACTCGCCGATCGTCGACGCGCTGATCGACGCGGCCGAGTCCGGCAAGCAGGTGCTGGTGCTGGTCGAGATCAAGGCGCGCTTCGACGAGCAGGCCAACATCAAGTGGGCCCGCAAGCTGGAGGAGGCCGGCTGTCACGTGGTGTACGGCCTGGTCGGGCTGAAGACCCACTGCAAGCTCTCGCTGGTGGTCCGGCAGGAGGGCGACACCCTGCGCCGCTACTCGCACGTCGGCACCGGGAACTACCACCCGAAGACGGCCCGGCTGTACGAGGACCTCGGCCTGCTCACCTCCGACCCGCAGGTCGGTGCGGACCTCTCGGACCTGTTCAACCGGCTCTCCGGCTACTCGCGCCGCGAGTCCTACCGCCGCCTGCTGACCGCCCCGCGCGGTCTGCGCGACGGGCTGGTCTCGCGGATCCACAACGAGATCGCGCACCACAGGGACGGCCGCCCGGCCTACGTGAAGCTCAAGGTCAACTCGATCGTCGACGAGGCCGTGATCGACGCGCTGTACCGGGCCTCCCAGGCCGGGGTGCCGGTGGACGTCTGGGTGCGCGGGATCTGCGCGATCCGCCCGGGCGTGCCGGGGCTGAGCGAGAACATCCGGGTCCGCAGCATCCTGGGCCGCTTCCTGGAGCACTCCCGGATCTTCGTGTTCGGCAACAACGGCGATCCGGAGGTCTGGATCGGCAGCGCCGACATGATGCACCGCAACCTGGACCGCCGGATCGAGGCGCTGCTGCGGATCACCGATCCGGCGCACCGCGCCGAGCTGTCCGGGCTGATCGACCTCGGGGTGTCGGACGAGACCGAGTCCTGGCACCTGGGGCCGGACGGCGCGTGGGCCCGCCGATCCCAGGACGCCGAGGACCGGCCGCTGCGACACGTCCAGGACCTGCTGATCGACTCACGCCAGCGCCGCCGGGCCGCCACCTCGCGCTGACGCGTCCACTGATGCGAAGCCGCCGGGGCAGTGGCCCACGAGAGGGCACAGTCGCCCCGGCGGTCGGCCACCAGCTCCGGGACCACCCCGGGGGAACGGGGATCTACCACGCCATGACCGAAGCGCCGATGACGGCCCAGGCGGCCTCCACAGCGACCGCCGGGGACATCCTTTCCCGCCACCTCACCGCCCAGGCCGGCGCCTTCCTGCGCGCGCTGCCGCTGGCGGTGGGCGAGGTCGGTGCCAGACCCGGGGCGGCCTCGATCGTCCCGTCGGCCGGCACCTCGGACCTGCTGCGGGCCGTCCGGCGGGTCGGCGGGCTGCTGCACACCTTCGGTTCGCTCTTCGAGCAGACCTGGGCGCAGGAGTCGCGCACCGAGCTGCGCTGGCTGCTCAACCTGCTCGCGCTGGAGCCCGGTTACGTCCGCCGCTCGGCCCGGCTGCTGGGCGCGCTGGACTCGCTGAGCGCCACCGATCCGGGCGGGACGGGCATGCTGGCCGGCCACGCCGGCGCCCCCAAGGCGCGGGCGCTGCTGGACCGGCAGCTGACCCTGGCCCGGACCAGGGCGCACTCCACGGTGCTCCATGAGCTCCGCTCCGCCCGGCTGCACGCGCTGGCGGACCGGATGACCCTGCTGGTCGGCGAGGCGCCGCTGCTGGAGTCGGCGGGCGGCCGGGCCCCGGCGGTGCTGCTGCCGCAGGCCGCCGCCGCGTTCGCCGCGCTGTCCGCGGGAGCCCAGCAGCTGCCGCTGCAGCGGGCCGCGACGCCGTACGGCGGGGACGGGCTGCGCCGGCTGGGCACGGTGCCGGCGTCCCGCGGGGCGACGGACGCGGACACCGCGCTGGCGGCCGACGACGCGCCCTGGTCCCGGCTGCGGATCCTGGTGAAGCGGGCCCGGTACGCGCTGGAGGTGTGCGGCCGCTCGTCCTCCGAGCTGGACGAGCTGGACCTGGTGCTGGCCCGGCAGCAGGAGGCGGCGGACGCCGCCGTCACCGCCGCCACCGCGGCGCGCACCCCGCGGATCACCCCGGCGACCGCGTACGTGCTGGGCGTGGTGCACGCCGACCAGCGGCTGGAGGTGGAGTCGGCGCGGTACGCCGTCGGCCGCCGCTGGCCCGACCTGCCGCCCGGCCCGGACGGCTGGCTGGAGCTCGTGCCGGCCGACGCCTGGGGGCACCCGGGCGTGCCCGGGACGGTCTGAGGTGGGCGAGCGCCCGGGCACCGGACGGGCGGCGGCCCGGGCCGGGAGCGGGGCGGAGCACGCCCCGGTGGTGATGGCGGCGGGTGCGGTGCTGTGGCTGCCGGGGCGGCCGAAGAAGAGCGGCCGGCTGGGGCGGCCGCGGATCGCGGTGATCCACCGGCCCAAGTACGACGACTGGAGCCTGCCGAAGGGCAAGCTCGAACCCGGCGAGGGCGTGGTCGAGGCGGCGCTGCGCGAGGTCCGGGAGGAGACCGGGTTCGGCTGCCTGCTGGGCCCGGAGCTGCCCACCCGGCACTACCGGGTGCAGGGCCGTCCGAAGGAGGTCCGCTACTGGGCGGCGGTGCCGTCGAGCGGGTCGTTCCGGCCCAACCGGGAGGTGGACCGGCTGGAGTGGCTGCCGGCCGGGAAGGCCCGTGCCCGGCTCACCCACGACCACGACCGGGTGCTGGTCGACGCCCTGCTGGCGGTCCTGGGGGCGGAGCCGGTGCGGGCGGAGGGGCCGCAACGGTGAAGGAACGGTGGAAGTGATCTTCCCGCGCCCTCGCCGTGACGCAACCGTTACTACCTGACGTAGTTTCCTGCCATCCCTTCGAGGTTCACTCTCCGTTCACTTGTGACCGGCTGTCGTGTCACTTACCCGGCCTAACTTCGGGACCACCGGAGGGCCGAACGGGCCCCGGACCACAGCAGAACCCGCGCCGGGCCGTACGTGTACGGCCTGCGCAGAGGGCAATGCCACAGAAAGGGACACCCCTGTGAAGCTCCAGCGGAACGGCCGCTCCAAGGCCCTCGCGATCGGTGCCATGGCGCTCGTCAGCTCGCTGTCGCTCGCTGCCTGCGGGTCGGACGACAACAACAACACGACCGCCTCCGGTGGCTCCAGCGGCTCTGCCGCGGCCGCCGGCGCGATCAACTGTGGCAAGCCCGGTTCGCTGATCTCCGCCGGTTCGACCGCCCAGGGCGCCGCGATGGACGTCTGGAAGACCAGCTTCGCCGCCGCCTGCTCCGGTACCACGATCAACTACCAGGGTGGCGGCTCCGGTGCCGGCATCCAGCAGTTCAACCAGGGCAAGATCCAGTTCGCCGGCTCCGACTCGGCCCTCAAGCCGGCCGAGGTCGACGCCTCCAAGGCGGTCTGCACCGGCGGCCAGGGCATCGACCTGCCGATGGTCGGCGGTCTGATCTCGCTGGTCTACAACGTCGACGGCGTCGACAAGCTGGTCCTGGACGGCCCGACCGCCGCCAAGATCTTCGACTCGCAGATCACCAAGTGGAACGACCCGGCGATCGCTGCCCTGAACCCGGGCGCCAAGCTGCCGGACGCGGACATCCAGACCTTCCACCGCTCGGACGACGCCGGCACCACCGAGAACCTGACCAAGTACTTCGCCGCCGCCGGCGGCGGTGCCTGGTCCTACCCGGCCGCCAAGCCCTGGGCGGGCAAGGGCGGCCAGTCGGCCAACGGCAGCGCCGGCGTCTCGGCCCAGGTCAAGCAGGTCAAGAACTCGATCAGCTACGTCGAGCTGGCCTACGCCCAGACCAACAGCCTGAAGAGCGCCGCGATCAACACCGGCGCCTCCAAGCCGGTCGAGGCCACCGCCGAGGCCGCCGCCACCACCATCGGCAAGGCCCAGGCCGCCGGCACCGGCAGCGACCTCGCGCTGAAGCTCGACTACGCGACCAAGGAAGAGGGTTCCTACCCGCTGGTCCTGATCACGTACGAGATCGTCTGCGACAAGGGCAACAAGGCCGAGACCCTCGACACCCTGAAGTCCTTCCTGACCTACACGGCCAGCGACGCCGGCCAGAAGGCCATCGGCGAGAAGGGCTACGTCCCGCTGCCGAAGACCGTGACCGACAAGGTCAACGGCGTCATCACCACCCTGGCCTGACCCGACAGGACCCCCGGTGGGGCGGCCCCGTGAGCGAGGGGGGCCGGGGCCGCCCCCACCGGAACGCACCTCACCCAGCACCACGTCCGGGGCACCGCCGCCATGGTGCCGTTCCCCCTTCCGGGGCGGCGCCACCAGACCGGAGTAGACCAATGACTTCATCCTCCCCTGCCGCCCCGCGAGGCAGGGAACGCCGGCCGCGCGACAGCCGGGTCGGCGACAAGATCTTCATGAACCTCGCCCGGGGCTCGGGCATCCTGCTGCTGGTCATCATGGCCGCGATCGCCGCGTTCCTGACCTGGCGGTCGGCGCTGGCCCTGGGCACCAACGAGGGCAACTTCCTCACCACCTTCGAGTGGACGCCGGACGCCCCGAAGCCCGTCTTCGGCATCGCCGTCCTGGCCTTCGGCACCATCGTCAGCGCCGTCATCGCGATGGCCATCGCCGTCCCGGTCGCCATCGGGATCGCGCTGTTCATCTCGCACTACGCGCCGCGCCGGATCGCCCAGCCGTTCGCCTACCTGGTCGACCTGCTCGCCGCCGTCCCCAGCGTCGTCTACGGCCTGTGGGGCGCGCTCTTCCTGGTGCCGCACCTGGACGGCCTGACCAGCTGGCTCAACGAGTACCTGGGCTGGACGTACATCTTCGACCAGACCCGGACCGGCACCCCGCGCAACCTGTTCACCGTCGGCATCCTGCTGGCGATCATGATCCTGCCGATCATCACCGCGGTCTCCCGCGAGGTGTTCCGCCAGGTGCCGCGGATGCACGAGGAGGCGGCGCTCGCGCTCGGCGCGACCCGCTGGGAGATGATCCGCACCTCGGTGCTGCCGTTCGGCCGCCCCGGCATCATCTCGGCCTCGATGCTCGGCCTCGGCCGCGCGCTCGGCGAGACCATCGCGGTCGCGATCGTGCTCTCCGCCAGCAACGTCCTGTCGCTGCACATCCTGGACGCCGGCGGCGGAACCTTCGCCCAGAACATCGCGCTGAAGTTCAACGAGGCCGGCACCAACGGCCGCGACGCGCTGATGGCCTCCGGCCTCGTCCTGTTCGTCATCACCCTGCTGGTGAACGGCGCCGCGCGAATGATCATCGCCCGCCGCAAGGAGTACTCGGGGGCCAACGCATGACCGCCACCGTCGTCGTCGAGGACGCCCGGCCCGTCGCCCGTCCGCTGACCACCAACCGCCTGCCCAAGTGGGCCCCGGCCGCCATCGCGGCCGGCTCGATCGCCCTCGGCTGCGGGATCGGCGCGGTCGCCGGACTGGCCAGCCACATCCAGTGGGGCCTGATCTCGGCCCTGCTCTTCGTCCTGGTCACCTACGGCCTCGCGGCCCGGGTCGAGGGCCGCCGGCAGGCCAAGGACCGGGTCGCCACCTCGGTGGTCTGGGTCGCCTTCATCCTGGCGGTCATCCCGCTGGTCGCCCTGACGGTCTACACCGTCCAGCAGGGCATCGAGGTGATCAACGACAACTTCCTGAGCCACTCGATGAAGGGCGTGATCCAGTCCGGTCCCGGCGGTGGCATCTACCACGCGCTGATCGGCACCCTGGAGCAGGTCGGCCTGGCCACCGCGATGGCCGCCCCGATCGGTCTGCTGACCGCCGTCTACCTGGTCGAGTACGGCCGCGGCAAGCTCGCCAAGGCGGTCACCTTCTTCGTCGACGTCATGACGGGCATCCCGTCGATCGTCGCGGGTCTGTTCGTCCTCTCGCTCTGGAACCTCGCCCTGGGCTTCGGCTACTCCGGTTTCTCGGGCAGCCTCGCGCTGGCGATCCTGATGATCCCGGTCGTGGTCCGGTCCACCGAGGAGATGCTGAAGCTCGTCCCGAACGAGCTGCGCGAGGCCTCCTACGCGCTCGGCGTGCCGAAGTGGAAGACCATCCTGCGGATCGTCCTCCCCACCGCGATCGGCGGCATCACCACCGGTGTGATGCTCGCGGTCGCCCGCATCACGGGCGAGACCGCCCCGGTGATGATGCTGGTGTTCGGCGCCGACTACATCAACAGCAACCCGTTCGACGGGCCGCAGCAGTCCCTGCCGATGTACATCTGGACGCAGTACTCGCAGGTCAACAACGACTTCGGCTACGCCCGTGCCTGGGGTGCGGCGCTGGTGCTGATCGCCTTCGTGATGGGGCTCAACCTCATCGCCCGGGGCATCGCACGCTGGCGCTCGCCCAAGGGCGGGCACTGAGCGACCGACTGACGTACGAGACAGACGAGAGAAGCAACGATCATGGCCAAGCGCATCGACGTCAGCGGACTGTCGGCCTACTACGGCTCCACCAAGGCCATCGAGGACATCTCGATGAGCATCGAACCCCGCTCGGTGACCGCCTTCATCGGCCCCTCCGGCTGCGGCAAGTCCACCTTCCTGCGGACCCTCAACCGGATGCACGAGGTGATCCCCGGCGCCCGGGTCGAGGGCAAGGTCCTCCTGGACGACGAGAACCTGTACGCCTCCAACGTCGACCCGGTCGCCGTGCGCCGCTCGATCGGCATGGTCTTCCAGCGCCCGAACCCGTTCCCGACCATGTCGATCTACGACAACGTGGTCGCGGGCCTGCGGCTCGCCGGCGTGAAGAAGAAGTCCGTGCTGGACGAGGTGGTGGAGCGCTCGCTGAAGGGCGCCAACCTCTGGAAGGAGGTCCACAACCGGCTGAACAAGCCGGGGGCCGGCCTCTCCGGCGGTCAGCAGCAGCGCCTGTGCATCGCCCGCGCCATCGCGGTCGAGCCCGAGGTCCTGCTGATGGACGAGCCGTGCTCCGCGCTCGACCCGATCTCCACCCTCGCCATCGAGGACCTGATCGGCGAGCTGAAGGAGCAGTTCACCATCGTCATCGTGACCCACAACATGCAGCAGGCGGCCCGCGTCAGCGACCGCACCGCCTTCTTCAACCTGGCCGGCGTCGGCCAGCCGGGCAAGCTGATCGAGCTGGACGACACCCAGCGGATCTTCTCCAACCCGCAGGTCCAGGCGACCGAGGACTACATCTCCGGCCGCTTCGGCTAGACCGGACCCCGTCGCACCCCCGGCACGGGGAGCGCGACGGACCCGAGCTGTCCCGTGGTGCTGCATGGCGGTGCCGCCGCGGGACATGGAAAAGGGCCCGCCCCCGAGATGTGGGGGCGGGCCCTGTCCGTTCACGCGTCCTGCCGGGGCGTCAGCCCCAGAACAGGTGGACGAACCAGTACACCAGCGCTGCGACGATGGCGGCCGCCGGCATCGTGATGAACCAGCCGAGCACGATGTTCTTCGCGACGCCCCAGCGCACCGCGCGGATCCGCTTGGTGGCCCCCGCGCCCATGATCGCCGCGGTGATCACGTGGGTGGTGGAGATCGGCGCCTTGAAGACGAACGACGTGATGTACATGACCGTCGCGGAAGTGGCCTCGGCCGCGAAGCCCTGCGGCGGGTCCAGCTCGATGATCTTGCGGCCGAGCGTGCGCATGATCCGCCAGCCACCCGCGTAGGTGCCCAGCGACAGCATGGTCGCGCAGGAGATCTTCACCCAGACCGGGATCCCGTTGCCGGACTGGTGGCCGGAGATGGTCAGGGCCAGGACCACGATGCCCATGGTCTTCTGGGCGTCCTGGAGGCCGTGCGCCAGGGCCATCGCGGCGGCCGAGGCGGTCTGGGCGACCCGGAAGTTGCGCTTCGCCCGGTGCGGGTTGGCCCGGCGGAAGATCCACAGGATCGCCAGCATCACCAGGAAGCCGCCGACCAGGCCGACCACCGGCGAGACGATCATCGGGATGATGATCTTGTCGAGGACGCCGCCCCAGATCACGTCGACGCCGCCGGCCAGCGCCGCGCCCACCATGCCGCCGAACAGCGCGTGCGAGGAGGAGGACGGGAGGCCGAAGTACCAGGTGACCAGGTTCCAGGCGATCGCCCCGACCAGGGCCGCGAACAGGATCACCATCCCCTGGTCACCGGTGGGGGTCTCGATGATCCCCTTGGAGACGGTGTGCGCCACGCCGCTGCCGAGGAACGCGCCGGCCAGGTTCATCACCGCGGCCATCGCCAGCGCCGCCCGCGGGGTGAGCGCCCGGGTGGAGACCGAGGTGGCGATCGCGTTCGCCGAGTCGTGGAAGCCGTTGGTGTACGTGAAGAAGAACGCAACGCCGACGACGGCGATGAGTGCTGCCATGTCCACGGGGGTCAGGACTCCTTGACGGCGATGGTCTCCACCGTGTTGGCGACGTGCTCGAACGCGTCCGCCGCCTCCTCAAGGACGTCCACGATCTGCTTGAGCTTGAGGACCTCGATGGCGTCGTACTGACCGGAGAACAGGTGGGCGAGCAGCTTGCGGTGGATCTGGTCGGCCTGGTTCTCCAGCCGGTTGACCTCGATCCAGTACTCGGTCAGGTTGGACATGCTGCGCAGGTTCGGCATCGCCTCGGCGGTGAGTTCCGCGGCGCGCGCCAGCACCTCGATCTGCTGCTCGATGCCCTTCGGCAGGGTCTGGATGTCGTAGAGGACGACCAGGTCGACGGCCTCCTCCATGAAGTCCATGATGTCGTCCAGCGACGAGGCGAGGCTGTAGATGTCCTCGCGGTCGAAGGGCGTGATGAAGGACGAGTTCAGCTGGTGGAAGACGGCATGGGTGGTGTCGTCCCCGGCGTGTTCGGCGGCGCGCATGCGCTCGACGATCTCCGCACGGGCCGACACGTCTGATCCCAGCAGCTCCAAGAGGAGCTTCGATCCGACGACGAGGTTCTCCGCCGCGGCGGCGAACATGTCGTAGAAGCTCGTCTCCTTCGGGGTCAGGCTAAAACGCACGGAAATCTCCGATGTGCGGGGTAGGGACTGAACGATGCTAGGTGCAACCAAGCGCAATCACGCAAGCGGGGTGTCGGGGCAGGAGCCGGAACCTCCCCTTCCGTTCGACGGTCGCACCGGCTGTCCGGGCCGCACCACCACACGTGGACTCGAACCCTCAGTCTGACGGAACCTCGACCGGATTGTCCCCGTCGTGCGCACGGAAGACCGGGTCGCCGCCCAGACGGGCGAACCGGCGGGCGCCCCCTCCCGAGCCCCGTGGCACATGCCGGGTCGGCCGTCGGAACACCACGGAAGGCCCCGGTGTTGGACACTGGTGGCCGACGCAGCCACCAGGCACTGAGACGAAGGCGGGGCCGATGACCACGACGCAAGCGCGCACCGAGCCGGAGCAGGCGCAGGGGACCGACCCGCACGCCGACCACGCTCCGACGGGGCACCACGGCCCGCACGGCTACAGCGCGCAGAAGGACGCCCACCTCAAGCGGCTGCGCCGGATCGAGGGCCAGATCCGCGGCCTGCAGCGCATGGTCGACGAGGACGTCTACTGCATCGACGTGCTCACCCAGGTCTCGGCCAGCACCAAGGCGCTGCAGTCCTTCGCGCTCTCCCTGCTGGAGGAGCACCTGCGGCACTGCGTCGCCGCGGCCGCCGAGGAGGGCGGCACCGAACTCGACGCCAAGGTCGCGGAGGCCACCGCCGCGATCAGCCGCCTGCTGCGCAGCTGAGCGCGGCCCCGGGGGCGCGTCGCCCCCGGGTGCCCGCTAGCCGTCGGCCTCCCGGTCGGCCTGCCCGGGCTCGGCCCGGTCCAGCAGCACCTCGTCGATCCGCTCGGTCGGCAGCCGGTCGCCGGAACTGGCCGTCGCGGCGATCATCAGCTCGCCGGCCAGATCGATCTCGTCGAGGGCCGCGTCGTCGTGGCCGCCGCTGCGGCCACCCGTGGACGACACCACCTGCACCACCCCTTCAGTGCCTCGCCAGCCCGGGCGGCAGCCACCCGGAGTCCAGCCTAGGCACTTCGGGGCCCGTCCACATGGCACGGACGGGCCATCTCGGCGCCGCCGAAACGGGTGGCCGTCGCTCCCCGGACGGCCACCCGCCCCGGTGGCACCCCGTCTCGCCCCGGCGCCGGAGCGCTGCCCCGGCGACCCGGGGCGTGTCCGACCCGCCCTACTTCGGGCTCTCCGTGGGCTTCATCTGGTAGATGTCCGAGGCCGAGGGCTCGGCCGCCTCCACCGGCTTGCCGAAGTCCGTCAGCGAGGTCGTCGACGTCACCTTCACCTGGTCCTTGGGCTCCTTCGACCCGGCCACCCCGGCGAAGGTGAACACCTCGACCACCTTGCGCAGCCGGCCCTGGTCGTCCAGCCAGGCGTCGTACGGGACCTCCTTGACGGTGAAGGTCTGCCCGCCCATCCGCAGGCCGTCACCGCCGCGGCCGCCGGTCGCGTCGGCCGCCTTCGCCAGATCCAGAGTGCCCCGGTAGTGGTGCAGCGCGACCCCGTCGACGGTATCGGTGCCCACCGCCTCCGCCTTCTGCGCCCCGCGCAGCGCCCCCGCCGCCGAGGCCGGGTCGGTGGCGCCGCTGCTGACCAGGTTGCCGTCCGGCAGCTGGCGCACGTCCAGCTTGACCCACTTGCCCTCGGGGACCTTGGCGCCGCTGTTCTGGAGGTAGACGGTGCCCGGCAGGACCACCTCGACGATCTTCCCGGTGGTCGCCGCGCCCGGCGGCACCTGGACCTCCAGCCGGCCGATCCGCTTGACGTAGTCGTAGCCGCCGGAGCCGCTGAACGAGGCCTTCTTCTCGGCGGACTCGGTGACCAACTCCGTCGCGGTGTGCGCGGAACCGGTGCGACCGGTGATGTCGGCGGCGTTGCGCACCGCCGTCAGCGCGTCCGCGGCGAGCTGGTCGGGGGCGCCCGACTGCTGGTCGGAGGAGCCGTCGACGGAGCCGCCGGAGCAGCCGGCGGCCCCCGCCGCCAGTGCGGCGGCGAGCAGGGCGGCCCCGGCCGCCGCGCGCAGGTGAGGACCCGGACGGCGTGCCGACCGTCCGGTGCGCTGCTGGTCGGTCATCTTCATCCTCGCGACAACCCCCTCGGGCCCGACTGCCCCGCCGGCCACCACCGGGTGGGCAGAGCTCTTTCCGGGCAAACGAGTTGGGAGGCAAAGGGTTACGGCGGCCGGTGTGACGGGAGCTTCGCGCCGGGGCCCGTGACGCGTTACGGTGAGCGACGTGCACAGTGAGCTGCCGGTCGCCCCCGGCGCCGCCCGGATGCCCGAACACCGCCTCGCGATCAGCGAGCGCGGCTCCTTCGCCTTCGCGACCTGCAGCTGTGGCTGGTACGCCCCGGCCCGCCGCTCCCGCGACCTGGCCCGCCGCGAGGGAGCCGACCACCTCGCCGAGAACGGTGCCGGGAACGATGCGGCGAACGGTGCCGAGCCGGACTGATCCGGAGCCCGACTGATCCGGGGCCGGACCCCTGGCACCCCCGCGGGGCCGCGGGAGGGGCGGCCGCGAGGTCAGGCCGCGAGGTCGGACTCCGGCGGCTGCTCCCCGGTCCGCACCGCCCCGCGACCGCGCCGACGCCCGCGCGCGGCGACCCCGCCGCGGGCCGCTCCGCCGCGCTCGGGCGCCCGGATCAGCGGGGCGACCGCCGTTCGGCTCAGCGCGTGGCAGAACGGCACCAGCACCGCCATCGCGATCGGCGCCAGCAGCAGCACTACGGCGACCGCGAGCGCGAAACCGCCGATCACGTCGGTCGGGTAGTGGACGCCCATGAACATCCGGCAGAAGCCCTGGAGGAGCGCCAGCCCGCCGGCGATCCAGCCGAGCCTGCGGTTCACCAGGAACAGCGCCACCGCGACGCCCATGGTCATGGTCGAGTGGTCGCTGACGAAGGAGTGGGTGCCGGCCTTGCCGTCCACCAGCACCAGCAGCCCCGGATGGTCGACGAAGGGGCGCGGGCGGTTCACGATCGCCGCGATCGGGAGGTTGGCCAGCTCGGCGACGGCCACCGAGAGCGGCACCCAGAGCAGCCCGGCCATCGCCACCGGCGCGTCCGGACGACGCCTGGCCTGGAGCCAGGCCACCAGACCGAGCATCGCCAGGCCGATCAGGATGCCGTACTCGCCGATCCACGAGACCAGGTGGTCCAGCCACTGCGGGGAGCGCTTGGCCAGGCCGTTGACGGCGTAGAGCAGGTCGAGGTCGGGGTTGGTCGTGTCGGCAAGCGGCGTCGACACGCCGCACCTCCTTCTGGTCCGCTGCACCTGGTCGTCGTGGCCGGGGCCCGCCCGGTGCGGGGTGCTGACGAGGGGCCACCGGAGGAAACGTCATTTCCGGGGCACAGCGTTCCACGGAAACGCGCGGTTATCGAAACTTGACTCAGCGTCCACAGTGCGCACACAGGTCCCGGCCGTCCCCGCCGCGCCGGGCCTATCGTCCCGACCCGGCGGGGCTCGGCCCGGCCGGCGCGGGCGACGCCGCGACCGCCGACCGTGCGGGAGCCGCCGGGGCCGCGGCGGCGCCGCCCTGCGCGCCGCCCTGGTTCCTCGCCGGGGCGGTGGGCTCCGTTCCGCCCGGCCGGCTCGGGGCGTTGACCGCGCCGTCGTCGTTGCGGGTCGGCAGCGCCTGGGCGCCGTCCGAGGTGACCCGGGTCGCGCCGATGTACTCCCTGGTGTCGATCTTGTCGTAGCGGATCACCGCACCGGTGTGCGGCGCGTTGATCATGTACCCGCCGCCGACGTAGATCCCGACGTGGTGGATGCTCCGCGGATCGCTCAGGTCCGTCGCCCAGAACACCAGGTCGCCCGGCCGCAGCTGATCGCGCGACGGGTGCGGCCCGGCGTACCACTGGTCGTTGGCCACCCGGGGCAGGGTGATGCCCACACTGGCGAACGCGGCCTGGGTCAGGCCCGAGCAGTCGAACCGCCCGTTCTGCGAGGGCAGGCCCTCACCGCCCCACAGGTACGGGGTGCCGAGCTTGGTCTGCGCGAAGTAGATCGCGGCCGACGACTGCGGGGACACCTCCAGCGGAGCGGTCGGCGAGGCCGGCGCGGCGAAGCTGCGGGCCATCGCCTGGATGTTCCGCACGTAGCCCTGCGTCTCCTTGAACGGCGGGACCCCGTTGTACTTCTCCACGTTGCCCTCGCCGGCGTTGTAGGCGGCCAGCATGTTGGCCTGCGGGTCGCCCGGGTACTTCGCGACCCGTTTGGCGATCGCACAGTCGTAGGTCGCCGCCGAGGCGATCGCGTCCACCGGGTCCCAGACGTCCGCCTTGCCGTCCCCGTTGCCGTCGGTGGCGTAGCCGGGCCAGGTGTCCGGCATGAACTGCGCCATTCCCTGCGCCCCGACCCCGGACCGCGCCCTGGGGTCGAAACCGCTCTCCTGGTACAACTGCGCCGCGAGCATCGGCGGGGAGATCTCCGGGCAGAGCGAGCCCCACCGCTGGATCGGATCCTGGTAGGCCGCGGGGACCGTTCCGGGGGACAAGGCGGAACGATTCGCCGACTGTTGCGGCGTCCCACTTGCCGCAAAAGTCCCCATCGTCACCAGCCCGATGAACCCGAAACCAACAACTCCCGCAGCGGCGGCGGCCGTACCGGCCTTCCGGAGTACCATCAGCACCATCCCGACGAATCGTCAGTCGAAGTGTCCCGGAAGGCGTTGCTCACCGCAATCATCAGAGATACGAACAGTGAGCGCTATCCTTCGTACGGTGTACATCCTCGCGTACGTGCCCGATGCCTCACGACCAATTCGCGAGAAGTAGCCAAGTCGACATCAGATCTGGCCAAGAATAGGTACCGACCCTTCGCGCGGGCCGGGTCCGGGCCCTTGAATTTGCCTGATCGGGCGGTGAGATGGAAATGAACCTGAGCAGCGTGCACACCAATGCGGTCGGCCACCTGGCCGAGGACCCCCCCAAGAAGCCGAACATCGACACCATCATCGGCGGAATCGCGCCGGACTGGGGGCCGTTCGCGAGCCTCGGGTCGGAGGCGCGGGTGATGGTCGAGGTCATCATGGCCGTCGCCATCCTCATCTGCCTCGGCCTCGCGGTCTGGGGTGCGGCCAAGCAGCGGATCGGAGCGACCGCGATGCGCGACAGCTTCGGCGCCGAACAGGGCAAGGGGCTGATCGTCGCCGGCCTGACCGGCGTGTTCATCATCGGATCACTCGGCACTCTGTTCACCATTGTCTACGGCATGGCGATCTGACGATCGGACAGCAGTAGTCCGACCTGCCTGAGGCCGGGGCCCCGTCCGGACCCTCTCCGACGGCCGGCCCGCCAGGAGTCCACCCCCGTCCCCGCCCTCCGCCCGCGCCCGCCCCCGGGCGGAGGACCCCCGGAGCCGCCCCGGCTCCCCGCACTTGGAGGGCCGCCGTGCCGTTGTCCGACGACCAGCCGCGCACCCGCACGCGCCTGCCGGTCGGCGAACAGTCCTCCGCCCAGCCGAACCCCCGTCAGGCCCGACCGCTGCGCGCCCTGCTGGCCGTCCTGGTCGTCGTCACCCTGCTCGTGGTGGCCGTCGCCATCGCCAACCGCGTCACATCCGGCACCGGAGGCGGCGGCCCCTCCGCCGACCGCGCCGACGCCGGTGCCGGCCCCGCCCCCAGCGGCGACCAGCCCGTCGGCACCACCGTCAACGGCATCCCGACCGGCTACCCGCACACCGAGCCCGGCGCCCAGTCGGCCGCCACCAACTACGCGGTGGCGATCGGCTCCGCGGACATGTTCCGCACCGACAGCCGGCACGGCATCGTCGCCACCATCGCCGACCCGGGCGCACTGGCGGGGCTCCAGAGTCGACTGGACCAGGGCTTCGGCGGCGACACCGTCACCCGCTACGGCCTCGACTCCCAGGGCCGCGCACCCAAGGGCCTCACCTTCGTCAGCCGCACCGTCCCGGTCGGCGCCAAGTCGACGGGCTACAACGAGGGCGACGCCAAGGTCGAGGTGTGGTGCACCGGCCTCACCGGCCTCGCCGGCGAGCGCTCCGTCCAGCCGGTGACCACCAACTGGTTCACCCTCACGCTCTCGCTGCACTGGACGGGCAGCGACTGGAAGCTCACCGACTTCACCAGCAGGCAGGGCCCCGCGCCGGTGCCCGCAGATCAGCAGGCCGCCACCGCCGATGAGATCACCGGCGCCGTCCAGCAGTTCGGGGGGTTCCGCTTTGCGCGCTGACCAGACCTCACACACTTCCGGCGCACGGCGCCGCGTGGGCACCCTTGCCGGTGTGCTGGCCACCGTGCAGGTGGCGGCGCTGTCGACGGCCCAGCGGGTGTTCGCAGAGCCGTCGCCGACAGCCACGCCCACTTGTCAAAAGGTCGATCTCCCGATCCCTGGCAGTGACGCGGGCTGTGCTCCCGGGGGAGCGGTCGTCATCCCCGGGAGCGGCACCGTCGGGACTGTGACCGATCCGCTCGGGTCGTTGGCCAAGAGCTGTGCGCAGGCCGCGGCGTGGGTGGTGCGGAAGTTGTCGGGGGCGATCGACGGGACGACGCAGGTGGACTTCACCAATGCGTCGTTCCTGCAGCAGTACGCCGTGGTGTTCGCCGTGTCGACGGTGATCACGCTGGTGCTGTGGCTGCTGGCGGTGACGAAGCGGGCGGTGCGGGGGGCGCCGCTGACGACGGCGTTCTCGGAGGCGATCGGTTTCCTGTGGTTGACGGTGGTGGCGTCCGCGTTCACGCCGTTGATCCTGTTCACCGTGGTGAGTGTGACGGACGGGCTGACCAAGGCGATCGCGGTCGGGACGAAGACGGACACCGGGTCGTACCTGGGGGGGTTCGCCGACACTCTGGAGAAGGGCGACGTGGGTGGTGGTCCGCTGATCCTGGTGATCGTGTCGCTGGTCGCGGTGTTGGCGGCGGCGGTGCTCTGGATCGAGCTGCTGATCCGGGCGGCGATGCTGTACGTCGGCGCGCTGTTGGGTACGGCGGTGTACGCGGGGCTGGTGGACCGGCAGTTGTGGAAGCACGTGCGGCGCTGGGCGGGGGTGATGCTGGCGGTGGACCTGGCGAAGCCGATCATCGTGGTCATCCTGGGGCTGGCGGGCGCGGTGGCGACCGGGTCCGGGGCCGACGACGACTTCGCCCGGGTGTTGTCGGGGCTGGCGATCCTGTTCCTGTCGATCTTCGCGAGTGCCTCGGTCTACCGCTTCGTGCCGGGCTTCGGCGACGAGATGCTGAACATGCGCGGGGCCCGGGCCAACGCCGTGCAGGCCGGTTCGGCGATGATCAACGGCACCGCGAACCTGATGAAGCAGGGCATCACGACCCACGGCGACCGTGGTCCGCAGGCGGCGGGCACGGGTGGCGGCGGGGGTGCGGGCGGCGGTTCGGTCGCGCCGGGCATCGCCGCCCACGCCGGCCGGACGCCGACGCCACCGCCGCAGGGCGGGCCCCCGCAGGCTTCGGTTCCGATCCGCGACAGCAATCCAGCGAAGGGAGGGTGACGGGTAAGTGAGCAGCGAACCGCTGGGCCAGTACGGTGCCCAGTACGCCCAGCCGTACGTGCACCAGCGCCGCACCTACCTGATCGGCAAGGCCCGCCCGAACGCGCCGATCGGCCGGAACCGGGAGTCCGGCGAGATCATGCTGATCATCCTCGGGGCCTTCCTCGGCATGCTCTGGGGCCTGTTGATGCCGATCCTGCCGCTGCGGATCGGCGGGTTGGTCGGTCTGCCGGCGCTCGCCATCGCGGCGGTGTACGTGCCGTACCGCAAGCGGACGTTCTACAAGTGGGTGGAGATCAACCGCACCTACCGCCGGACGGTCCGCAGCGGGCGGGCGGTGTGGCGCTCGGACGTGATGGACGCCGGTACCCGGCTGGACGGTCGGGAGGTGGAGGTCGGTCCGCCGCCGGGGGTGGGGCGGCTGCGCTGGCTGACGGCGCCGTTCGGGCCGGACGAGGTCGGGGTGCTGATGCACCTGGAGCGTCGGACGGTGACGGCCGCGATCGAGATCGAGGGCCCGGGCGTCGGCCTGCGTGACTCGGAGGACCAGGAGGCCCTGGTCGACCGGTTCGGGACGCTGTTGAAGCACGTCGCCAACGGGGACGGCTTCGTGACGCGGCTGCAGATCCTGGCCCGGACCCTGCCGGCCGATCCGGACGCGCACGCCAAGGACGTCGAGCGGCGCGGCGACCCGTCGTCGGCGCGCTGGCTGCAGGACTCGTACGACCAGCTGCAGTCGATGGTGTCGACCTCCTCGGAGCAGCACCGGGCGTACCTGGTGGCCTGCATGCACTACACCCGGGACCTGGCCGCCGAGGCGCACGCGATGGGCCGGACGGCCACCGGGCGGCGGGCGCGGGACGACGAGGGGCTGGCGGCCGTGATGGCGCGCGAGCTGACCGACATCTGCGCCCGGCTGGCCGAGGCGGACATCCGGGTGCGTCAGCCGCTGGGTCAGGCCCGGCTCTCCTCGCTGCTGCACTCGATGTACGACCCGGACCACCCGATCGACCACATCCAGGCGATGTCCCGGCGCAACGCCTGGCCGGCCGAGCTGGACGCGACCCAGCCGCAGTACCTGCAGGCGAAGACCCGCGAGTCGGCGACCCGGGAGCCGTGGTGCCACGCCACCGCGTGGATCAAGGAGTGGCCGCTCACCCCGGTGGGCGTCAACTTCCTGGCTCCGCTGCTGGTGCACACCCCGGACGTGATCCGGACGGTCGCGGTGACGATGGACCTGGAGCCCACGGACGTCGCGATCGAGCGGATGCTGACCGAGAAGACCAACGACGAGGCCGAGGCCAGCCGTGCGGCCAAGATGAACCGCACGGTCGACCCGCGCGACCTGGCCCACACCGGCCGGGTGGACCAGCGCGGTGACGACCTGGCCTCCGGCGCGGCCGGGGTGAACCTGGTCGGCTACATCACGGTCTCCTCGCGCAACCCCGACGCGCTGGCCCGCGACAAGCGGACCATCCGGGCCTCGGCCGGCAAGAGCTACCTCAAGCTGGAGTGGTGCGACCGCGAGCACCACCGGGCCTTCGTCAACACGCTTCCGTTCGCCACCGGCATCCGCCGCTGAGCACGGCCGCACGCCCCCCGTACACCCGTATCCCCGTCCACCGCTGACCCGTCAGGAGGCCGCCCATGGCGCTCGGCAACCTCACCGATGCGTTCACCAGCCTGATGTTCGGCAAGGTGGAGACCACCCGCCTGCCGGTGCGCACCTCCACCGGCCAGGCGCAGGCCGTCTACCTGCCCACGGCAGCTCCGGGCCTGGGCGACTCCGGTGTGATCATCGGTCGCGAGGTGTACAGCGGCAAGGGGTACGTCTACGACCCGTTCCAGCTGTACGGGCAGCAGCTGCCCGCCCCGCACTGGCTGGTGCTCGGTGAGTCCGGCAACGGCAAGTCGGCGCTGGAGAAGACGTACGTGCTGCGGCAGCTGAGGTTCCGCGACCGCCAGGTCGTGGTGCTGGACGCGCAGGGCGAGGACGGCGTGGGCGAGTGGAACCTGATCGCCGACGCGCTGGGCATAAAGTCGATCCGGCTGGACCCGATGGCGGCCAGGGACGGCGGGGTGAAGCTCAACCCGCTGGACCCGGCGATCACCCAGACCGGCCAGCTGTCGCTGCTGCGCACCATCGTCGAGGTGGCGATGGGGCGCGGGCTGGAGGAGCGGGCGGGCTTCGCGCTGAAGGCCGCGCACGCCCACGTGGCGGCCTCGGTGAAGGATCGTCAGCCGGTGCTGGACGACATCATCGACACGCTGCGCAACCCCGACCTGTCCTCGGTGGAGTCGCTGGGCGTGGCGGTGGACGAGGTGCAGTCCTGGGGCCTGGACGTGGCGCTGGTGCTGGACCGGCTGGTCGACGGCGACCTGCGCGGCATGTTCGACGGGTCGACCACCGAGGGCATCGACCTGGACGCGCCGCTGATCGTCTTCGACCTCTCGCACATCGACCGCAACTCGATCGCGATGCCGATCCTGATGGCGATCGTCGGGGTGTGGCTGGAGCACACCTGGATCAGGCCGGACCGGAAGAAGCGCATCTTCCTGGTCGAGGAGGCCTGGCACATCATCAACAGCCCCTTCGTGGCCCAGCTGTTCCAGCGGCTGCTGAAGTTCGGCCGCCGGCTCGGCCTGTCCTTCGTCGCGGTGGTCCACCACCTGTCCGACGTGGTGGACGGCGCGGCGGCCAAGGAGGCCTCGGCGATCCTGAAGATGGCCTCGACCCGGACGATCTACATGCAGAAGGCCGAGGAGGCGCGGGCGACCGGCCGGGTGCTGGGCCTGCCGCGCTGGGCGGTGGAGATCATCCCGACCCTGTCGCCGGGCATCGCGGTCTGGGACGTCAACGGCAACGTCCAGGTGGTCAAGCACATCGTCACCGAGGCCGAGCGTCCGCTGGTCTACACGGACCGCGCGATGACGGAGGACGCGGTGGCCGAACGGGACCGTGCGGAGCGGCAGTTGGCGGCCGAGCCGGGGGTCTGAGGGCTCCTCGGGAGGGCCCGCGCGGCGGCCGTCTCCGCGGGCTCGGCGCCCCTCGGACGGCGATGGTTCGTCAGTAGGTAATCCTCTCGTTACGTTCGACGTCCTGACAGCTACGCGCGTTGACCATAGGCTTCGCAGTCGCAACACATGCCCGAACGCCGATGCTGTCCACAGCCGGTGCTCCTTCCAAGGTGCAGGGGAACCCTTCATGCTCACCGTCAGATCCCGACGGACGGCGCTCGCCGTCGTCGCCGCCGCAGGTCTGTTCGGCACGGTGGTCGTGCCGACGGCCGCCCAGGCCGCCGACGCCAACGCCAAGCGCCACAAGACCGTCAACCTCCAGCTGCTGGCGATCAACGACTTCCACGGCAACCTGGAGCCCCCGGCCGGCTCGTCCGGCACGATCAAGGAGATCGACCCGGCCACCGGCAAGGAGGTCTCCACCCCGGCCGGCGGCATCGAGTACCTGGCCACCGAGCTGCGCAAGGCGCGCATCCCGGCCGACGACTCGATCACCGTCGCCGCCGGCGACATCATCGGCGCCAGCCCGCTGACCTCGGCGCTCTTCCACGACGAGCCGACCATCGAGGCGATGGACAAGCTCGGCCTGGACGTCACCTCCGTGGGCAACCACGAGTTCGACGAGGGCGCGCAGGAGCTGCGGCGCATGCAGGACGGCGGCTGCCACCCGACCGACGGCTGCTACGAGCCCGGCCGCACCTTCAAGGGCGCCAACTTCAACTTCCTGTCGGCCAACGTCACCGACGAGAAGTCCGGCAAGCCGCTGCTGGCCCCGTACTGGATCACCAAGTCCCAGGGCGTGAAGGTCGGCTTCATCGGCGTCACCCTGGAGGGCACGCCGAACATCGTGACCGCCGAGGGCGTCAAGGGCCTGAAGTTCGCCAACGAGGTCACCACGATCAACAAGTACGCCGCCGAGCTCAAGGCCAAGGGCGTCAACTCGATCGTCGCGCTGATCCACGAGGGCGGTTACCCGGCCAGCGGCACCTACAACTACGACTGCGGCGCGGCCGGCCAGGGTATCTCGGGCCCGATCGTCGACATCGCGAAGAAGATCGACCCGGCGGTCGGCGCCATCGTCACCGGCCACACCCACAACGCGTACGCCTGCAGCATCCCCGACCCCGACGGCGTCCCGCGCTCGGTGACCAGCGCCGCCTCCTTCGGCCGGCTGTTCACCGAGATCGACATGAAGCTGGACAAGACCACCGGCGAGATCGTGCGTCCCTCGGTCAAGGCCGAGAACCACGTGGTGCGCCGCACGGTCGAGAAGGCGCCCGACATGACGGCGCTGGTCGACCACTACTCCAAGCTGGCCGCCCCGATCGCCAACCGTCCGATCGGCTACATCGCCTCGGACATCAACGGCCGCGGCAACGGCGACCCGGAGAAGCCGCTCGGTGACGTGATCGCCGACGCGCAGCTCGCCGGGCTGGCCCCGGCCGACAAGGGCGGCGCGCAGGTCGCCTTCATGAACCCCGGCGGCATCCGCTCCGACCTGGTCTACAAGGCCTCGGGCGGCGAGGGCGACGGCGTGGTGACCTACGGCGAGGCGTTCACCGTCCAGCCGTTCACCAACATGATGCAGGTCAAGACGCTGACCGGCGCCCAGCTGATCCAGCTGCTCCAGCAGCAGGTGAGCGGCTCCAACACCGCCGCGCCGAAGATCCTCCAGGTGTCCTCGAACCTGCACTACACCCTGGACATGCGCAAGACCGGTGCGGACCGCGTGGTCCTGGACTCGGTCCGGCTGAACGGCGCCCCGGTCGACCCGGCCGCCACGTACCGCGTCGCGGCCAACGAGTTCCTGGCCGGCGGCGGCGACGGCTTCCCGGCCTTCGCGGCCGGCACCGACAAGCTGGTCGGCGCCTCGGACCTGGACGTCTTCACCGCCTACCTGGGTGCCCACAGCTCGGCGGCCGCGCCGCTCCAGGCCCCGGCGCAGGACCGGATCAAGATCATCGGCCCGGGCAGCACCATCGACTGACCGTGAGCCGGCCATGGGGCGGGTGGGAGCGCTGTCGGGGCGCTCCCACCCGCCCTTCCGTCATTCCGGGGCGGGGCCGCCGGGCAGGCGGACGGTGGCCAGCGCGCCCGGGCCGCCGTCGGCGGCGGGGCCGAGGGTGACCTCGCCGCCGGCCTCCCGGATGCTCTGGGCGACGATCGAGAGCCCGAGGCCGGAGCCGGGCAGCTGGCGCGAGGACGGCGAGCGCCAGAACCGGTCGAAGACGTACTGGAGCTCGTCCGGCGGGATGCCGGGGCCGTGGTCGCGGACGGTCAGGACGCCCTGGTGCAGCCGGACGTCGATGGTGCCGCCGGGCGGGCTGTACTTGACCGCGTTGTCCAGCAGGTTGATCACGGCCCGTTCCAGCCCGGCCGCGTCGCCGTGCACGTACCAGGGCTCGGTGTCGGTCTCGAAGACCAGCCCCGGGCCGCGCAGCTCGGCCCGTTCGACGGCCCGTCCGGTGATCTCGTGCAGGGCGACCACGGTCGGCGCCGGACCGCTCTTCGGGGTGTCCGGGCGGGAGAGCTGGAGCAGGTCGCCGATCAGGACGGTGAGTTCCTGCATCTGCGCCTTCATGTTGCCGAGCAGCTTGGTCTTGGTCGCGGCGGGCAGCGGGCGTCCGGTGTCGTTGCTGCGGATCAGCAGGTCGACGTTGGTGCGCAGGGAGGTCAGGGGGGTGCGCAGTTCGTGTCCGGCGTCGGCTATCAGCCGGGTCTGCCGCTCGCGGGAGTTGGCGAGGGCGGTGCTCATGGAGTTGAAGGAGGTGGAGAGGCGGGCGATCTCGTCGTCCCCGCGGACCGGGATGGTGGTGCCGACCTCCTCGGTCCTGGCGATGTGTTCGACGGCGTCGGTGAGCCGGTCGACGGGCTTCAGGGCGGAGCGGGCGACCAGGCGGCCGGCGATGGCGGCGAGCAGGATGCCGCCGGCGGAGACCGAGCCGAGGAGGATGGCGAGGCCCTGGAGGGACTCCTCGATGGGCTGGGTGGAGGTGGCCACCATCAGCAGTGCCGGGCGTGATCCGTGGGTCGAGGAGATGCGGACGACCGCCGGGGTGCCGTCGGTGAACCGGCCGTCGCGGATGATCGACTGGCCGTTCTGGAGCTTGAACCCGGTCAGGTCGCCCGGCTGGACCACGATGGCCTTGCTCGCGTTCGGCGGTAGGCAGACGGCGGTCGGGCCGGCCACCACGTACTGGGTGTCCCGGACCACCGCGCCGCCGTTCTCCGTGGTGAGGCCCGTCGGCTGTTCCGCCAGGGCCTGGTCCGCGGTCGGGTAGCAGCTCAGGAGGACTCGGGGGGCGGGGGGCATCGGTGCGCTGAGGAGGTCCGTCCGCACCTGCCCGTACAGCTGCTTCTCCACGATGAACCAGCACGCCAGCGCCGAGAGCGCGATGGCCACCGCCACCGCGGCCGCGCTCAGGAAGGTGAGGCGGCCGCGCAGCGAGCGGGAGCGGTACCAGTGGACCAGGCGGCGCCGGAGCCCCGGCGTGCGGGGCGGAGCCGACGGAGGGGTCAGCGGAGGGGGCGGGACGTTGTTCACGCGCTCGTGCCGGAGGCCGGGCGCAGCGCGTAGCCGACGCCCCGCACGGTCTGGATCAGGCGGGGCATGCCGCCCTGCTCGGTCTTGCGGCGCAGGTACATCACGTACACGTCCAGGGAGTTGGAGGAGGGCTCGAAGTCGAAGCCCCAGACCGCCTTGAGGATCTGTTCGCGGGTGAGGACCTGGCGCGGGTGGGAGAGGAACATCTCCAGCAGCATGAACTCGGTGCGGGTGAGCTCGATCGGCTTGCCGGCCCGGGTGACCTCGCGGGTGGCGGTGTTCATCCGCAGGTCGGCGAAGGCGAGCACCTCGCTCTCGTCCTCGACGGCGGCGCGGGCGGCGGCCTCGGCGGCGAGGGCGTTGCGGCGCAGCAGGGCGCGGACGCGGGCGAGGAGTTCGTCGAGTTCGAAGGGCTTGGCGAGGTAGTCGTCGGCGCCGACGTCGAGGCCGGTGACGCGGTCGCCGACGGCGTCGCGGGCGGTCAGCATCAGCACCGGGACGGTGTCGCCGCGCGAGCGCATCCGGCGGACGGCGGTGAGGCCGTCCATCCGGGGCATCATGATGTCCAGCAGGACGAGGTCGGGCCGGTCGCGTTCGACGGACTCCAGGGCTTCGTAGCCGTCGGTGGCGGTGGCGACCTCGTACCCCTCGAAGGCGAGGCTGCTCTCCAGGGCGTCCCGGAGGGCGGGTTCGTCGTCGACCACGAGGAGCCGGGCGCAGGGGTGGGCGGCCTCGGCGGTGGTGCGGTCGTCGGCGGACGGGGTCATGGGCGGGTGCCCTTTCTCGTCGGGGTCTCGTCGGCTGGAGGGCCTGCTGGGAGCAATTGTCCGTCTCAGGGAGTGTGGCTCACAGGCTCTGTCCGGCTTCGAGCTTCGGCAGGACCTGCTTGATGTCGTTGATCGGGATGGCGAAGCCGAGGCCGACGCTGCCGGCCGAGCCGTTGCCGGAGGAGCCGGAGCCGCCGGGCGAGTACATCGCCGAGTTGACGGCGATGACCTGGCCGTTGGCGTTGATCAGCGGGCCGCCGGAGTTGCCGGGGTTGAGCGCGGCGTCGGTCTGGAAGGCCTTGTAGGTGGTGGTGCTGCCGCTGGTGGACTGCGGGGCGGTGCCGCGCATGCCGGGCAGGAAGGGCAGGCCGAAGCCGCCGTTGTTGCTGGTGCTGCCCTCGTCGAGCTGGACGGTGACGTCGCGGTTCTCGGCGCTGATGATGCCGGAGGTGACGGTGCCGGTGAGGCCGTCGGGGTTGCCGATGGCGACCACCGGGTCGCCGATGGCGACGGTGGAGGAGTCGCCGAGGACGGCGGGGGTGAGGTTCTTCGCGCCGGTCGCGGTGATCACGGCGACGTCGAGGGCCTTGTCGGTGCCGGTGACGGTGGCCTGGGCGGTGGAGCCGTCCTTGAAGGTGACGGTGATCCGGCCGCCGCCGGCCGCGGCGGTGTCGATCACGTGGTAGTTGGTGAGGATCCGGCCGTCGGTGTCCAGGACGACGCCGGTGCCGGTGGCGGTGCCGTTGCCGGTCTTGACGGTGATCTGGACGGTGCTGGGCGAGACGGCGGCGGCGATGGCGGCCACGTCGGCGCTGCCGTCGGAGCGGGCGGAGACCGGGCTGGCGATGGTGCCGACGCGGTTGTCGGAGCTCTGCCGGTCGGCGGCGACCAGCCCGCCGGTGACCCCGCCGAGGACGGCGGCGACCGCGGCGACGGCGGTGACCATGGCGAGCCGGCCGCGCAGCAGTCCGCGCCGGGCCCGGCCGCCGTGGTGGCCGGGGCCCTCGGGGGAGCCGGGGCCGAGGATCGTGGGCGGCTCGGGCGGGATCGGCGGGGGCGGCGGCGGTCCGTCGAAGCCGCCGTCGGAGTGGTCCTCGCGGTAGCCGTACCCGGCGGTGGCGCCGCCGGTGGTGCCGGGGGCGTCCGGGGCCGGGCCGGCGCCGAGCACGGTGCCCTCGATCACCCGGGGCTCGTGCGCCCGGTACGGGTCGTACTGCCGGTGGGGCTGGTACGGGTCGTACTGCCGGTGGGGCTGGTACGGGTCGTACTGCTCGCCGGGGTGCTGCTGCTGTTCGCTCATGCAGACCAAGCTCGGCCCGGTGCATGAGGAGTGGATGAGAACCGGCTCAGAACGGGGAGAGAAGCCCGTTGGGTTCTCATAAAGCCTGGTCAGGCCGCCTGTCGAGCGGAACCGGCTACTCCGCTACGGATCGGCCGGGGGTGGTGCCGTCGCAGCCGCAGGAGCGGCGGATGACCAGCCGGGACGGGAAGGTGCGGACCCGCTCGGTGTCCGATCCCGGCACCATCAGCGAGTCGTCCAGCACCAGGTCCACGGCGGCCCGGGCCATCGCGTCGCGGTCGGAGGCGACGGTGGTCAGCGGCGGGTCGGCGAGCGCGGCCTCGGGCACGTCGTCGAAGCCGGCCACCGCGAGGTCCTCCGGGACCCGCAGGCCGACCTCGCGGGCGGCCCGCAGCACGCCGATCGCCTGGTCGTCGGTGGAGCAGAAGATCGCCCGCGGCCGGTCCGGCGAGCGGAGCACGCCGAGCGCGACCTCGTAGGCGCCGTAGCGGTGGAAGGGCGCGTCGATCAGGTGCGGCTCGGTGGGGATGCCGTGGGCGTCCATGGCGCGCTGCCAGCCCTCGACGTGGTCGATGACCGGGTCGCCGGGGGCGGGGGACTCGACCGGGCCGCCGAAGCAGGCCACGTACGGGTGTCCGTGCACCTCCAGCAGGTGGCGCACGATCGCCTCGGCGCCCGCCACGTCGTCGGTGACCACCGCGACGTCGTCGATCGCCTCGGGCCGGCGGTGCAGCAGCACCACCTTGGCGCCCTCCATGGCGGCGAACTCCTCGGCGGCGCGCTGCGAGGGGCCCTGGCTGACCAGGATCAGGCCGGAGACGCGCATCCCGAGGAAGGCGCGGACGTAGTGCACCTCGCGGTCGTCCACGTAGTCGGAGTTGCCGATCAGCACGAGCTTGCCGCGCTCGGAGGCGGCCCGTTCCACGGCGTGCGCCATCTCGGCGAAGAAGGGCTGGCGGGCGTCCGGGACGACCATGCCGATCAGGTTGGTGCGCCGGGAGGCCATCGCCTGGGCGACGCTGTTCGGCCGGTAGCCGAGCTGCTCGATCGCCGCGAGGACCTTCTCCCGGGTCGCGGGCGCGACCGGGCGCGGCCCGTTGTTGATGACGTAGCTGACGACCGCGGTCGAGGTACCAGCCAGCCGGGCTACATCGTCGCGCGTCACTTTGGCCACGGGGGGAGTCTACGCGTGTGGCCCCCGGGGCGGCAGTGGGACCTGAGGCCTTGTCCGGCAGGCCGGCGGGCGGCTCCGGGAGGAACCGGACAAGCCGGGCGGTCGGCGGTCCGTCCGGCCCCGGACGGGTGCCGGACGGACCCGTGCCTCAGGCGTCCAGGGGGGCGGGCCGCTGGGTGAGCTCTGGCCGTTCGCCCTTCTCGGGCTTCTCCGGGACGACGAAGCGGTAGCCGACGTTGCGCACGGTGCCGATCAGCTGCTCGTGCTCGACGCCGAGCTTGGCGCGCAGCCGCCGGACGTGCACGTCGACCGTCCGGGTGCCGCCGAAGTAGTCGTAGCCCCAGACCTCCTGGAGCAGCTGCGCCCGGGTGAACACCCGGCCCGGGTGCTGGGCGAGGTACTTGAGCAGCTCGAACTCCTTGAAGGTGAGGTCGAGCGCCCGGCCCTTGAGCTTGGCGGAGTAGGTGGCCTCGTCGACCGAGAGGTCGCCGTTGCGGATCTCCATCGGGCTGTCGTCGGTGACGACCTGCAGGCGGCCGAGGGCGAGCCGCAGCCGGGCCTCGACCTCGGCCGGGCCGGCCGTGTCCAGCAGGACGTCGTCGATGCCCCACTCGGCGGTGACGGCGGCCAGGCCGCCCTCGGTGACCACCAGGATCAGCGGGCAGCCGATGCCGGTGGAGCGCAGCAGCTGGCAGAGGCTGCGGATCTGCGGCAGGTCGCGTCGGCCGTCGACCAGGATGACGTCCGCGCTGGGGGTGTCGACCAGGGCCGCGCCCTCGGCGGGCGCCACCCGGACGTTGTGGAGCAGCAGTCCGAGGGCGGGCAGCACCTCTGCGGAGGGTTGCAGCGCATTGGTGAGGAGGAGGAGAGAACTCATGCCCGGTGGTCCCCTTTCCGGGTCGTCGCGGTCGCGTTACGGCTGCCGCCACAGCCGGATGGCGCACGTGCTGGAGGGGAGGAGGGGACGACGGTCGGCCGCGGCGAACCGGGGGCGCGGACGGTGTACAGGGCGCGACGGCGGGTCGGCCGGGGGTCCCGCAACCCCTGGCGCACCGTTTCTGCCCTGTCCCTCACCGCGAACCCTCCGGTCTGTCCGGTGCCGGGTGGCGGCCCGGTGCCGGGTGGCGATGCCCCGGGCCGGCCGGGGCACGTCGTTGTGCCGCGTCAGGCGGGGCGGTCCCTGCGCTGCGCCGGGGGTGGGCCGACGAATCGCAAGAACGTCCGTACTGGCGTCCTGGAAGCACAAAAGGACCCGGGGGCGACTCTGCCCGGATCCCTCTTGGTGGTCGAGGATAGCCGACCGCCCCCGCGGCCGGGAGTGCCCGAATCCGGCGGTTCGCCCAAATCGGGCGTACGCCGGGTGAGGCTGGACACAGCGTCGAACGCCGGTCCGGCGCCCCCGGCGCCGGTCCGGTGGGAGGCCGCCGGGTGCCGCCTGCCCGTTCGGCCAGGGCGATTGCCGCTCGTGGTGGCGGACACGCCATCATGGGACGCACATCGGAGGCGCTGTTCGGGTCCATCGTTCGGGTGATCGGGCGGCCGTCGCGGTGGCGAGCCGGACCGGGGTACCGGGGCCGGGCGAGGACGACGAGAAGGGGTGGCCCGATGGGCGCGACCACCGAGCCCGCGAGCGGCGCCCGGGTGCGCGGGACGATCCGCTACTGGGCGGCGGCGAAGTCCGAGGCCGGGCTGGCCGAGGAGCCGTACGAGGCGGCGACCCTGGCGCAGGCGCTGGCGGCGGCCAAGGAGCGGCACGCCGACCGGCCGAAGCTCGTCCGGCTGCTCGGGCACTGCTCGTACCTGGTCGACGGGGCCCAGGTGGGCGGCCGCGACCACGCGGCCGTCGCCCTGACCGAGGGCGGGACGGTGGAGGTCCTCCCGCCGTTCGCGGGAGGCTGAGCGGCGTGACGGACATGAACAACCCGAACCGCGGCGGCTCCGGCGACTGGCCGCAGCAGCCCCACCCGCAGCAGCGGCCGTACCCGCCCCAGGGGCAGCAGCCGTACTTCCCGCCGCAGCAGCCCGGCCCGCAGCCGCCGTACGGCTACCCGGTGGACGACGCGGCGACCGCGGTGCTGCCGCCGGTGCCGGCGTTCGACGACGCGGCCGCGACCACCCTGCTGCCGCCGGTGCCGGCGGTGGACGACGCCGAGACGACGGCGCTGCTGCCGCCGGTGGTGGTGTCCGGTTCGACGCCGGTCGCGCCGCCGCGGCACCAGCAGCAGCCGCAGTACCAGCAGCAGGCCCCGCAGCACCCTCAGTACCGGCAGCAGCCCCCGCAGCACCCTCAGCAGCAGGCCCCGCAGCAGCCTCAGTACCGGCAGCAGGCCCCGCAGCACCCGCGGCGGCGGCAGCCGGAGCAGCCGGTGCAGCCCCAGCCGGACCCGACGATCCAGCTCCAGCAGCCGCCGAGGCCGCGGGCCAGGCACGCGGCCCCGGCGCCGCAGCCGGCCCCCGTGCCGCAGCCGGCGGAGGCCTTCGACCCGCCGACCATGACGCTCAAGCGTCCGCCCGTCCCCGGCCTTCCCGGCCCGCAGGGCCAGGGCGCGCCGGCGTACGCGGCCGCCCCGCCGCAGGCGGTCCCGCCCGCCGGCCCGCGCGGCCGGACCGGCTCGCCGATCATCGATCCGGGCCTGCAGCCGGCCCTGATCACCGCCGGCGCGGCCGCCCTGCTGGCCGGCGGCGCCGCGCTCGGCCAGGTCGCGCTGGCCCTGGTGGTGGCGCTGCTCCAGCTGCTGACGGCGGCCGGCTGGTTCCGGCTGAACGGCATGTGGCCGGCCCGGCAGGGCATCCTGCTCGCCGCGCTGGCCGGCTTCACGGCGGACGCGGCGGTGCTGCTGGCGGACTCCGACGGTGGCGTGGCGGCCGTGGTCGGCACCCTGGGCGGGTTCTTCCTGCTCGTCCTGGTGCTGCAGACGTTCCGCCCGTCGGACCCGAAGGAGCGCTTCTACGCGCTGACCGTGCTCGGCTCGGCCACCGTGGTGACGGCGCTGTGCACCACGCTGCTGCTGGCCGACTGGGTGCCCGCCGCGGTGGGTGCGGTGGCGCTGGCCACCCTGCTGGCCGCGGCGCCGCTGCCCGGGCCGAAGCAGCTGGGCCCGGTGCTGGGCCTGGCCGCGGCGGTGGCGCTGGGCCTGCTGGTCGGGGCGCCGGTGGCGCTCGGCGCGCTGGCCGGGCTGGGCGCGCTGGTCGGTCGCCGGGTCGCGGCGTACGACTTCCCGTCCCGTTTCGTGCACATGACGGCGGGCGTGGCGCTGCCGCTGGCGGTGGCGGCGCCGCTGATCTGGATCGCCACCGAGCTGCTGGCCTGACCCTTCCGCTCCGCCCCAGGTCGGATTCCGGCCCCGGAACCATGTTCCGGGGCCGGACGTCGTACGGTCGTGCGAGGGCGGACGTGTCCTGCGACCGCCGTGGAACGACGACTGACGACGACCGACGAACGACCACAGCGACCGGCGACGACGGGGGACACGATGCGCGGATGGCTGAAGGCCACGATCGGCCTGGTGGTGCTCTCCGGCCTGCTGCTGGGCGCCGACCGGATCGCGGTCGGCGTGGCCGAGGACGAGGCCGCCGACCGGATCGTGAAGAGCGGCCGGATGAGCCAGCGCCCGGACGTCTCGATCGAGGGCTTCCCGTTCCTCACCCAGGTGGTGTCGAAGAAGCTGGACGACGTCCGGATCTCCTCGGACGGCCTGACCGTCGGCGACGGCAGCCACCGGGTGGCGCTGCACTCCTTCAAGGCGCGGCTCTCCGGGGTCAAGGTGAGCGACAGCATGAGCAGTGCCACGGTGGACAGCGGCACCGGCAGCGGGGTGATCTCCTACCAGGACCTCGCGCAGCTGCTGCCGCCCGCCTCCGAGCTGCTGCACGGGGCCAAGCTGCCGGTGGGCGGCAACTCCCGGCTGAGCCTGTCCTACGCGGGCCCGGGCAAGGTCAAGGCCGCGCTGGGGCCGATCGCGATCGGCGAGGGCACCGTGCACAACAAGGGCAACACCGTGACGGTGGACGGCTTCCGGCTGAGCTCGCTCGCGGGGATGGTGGCCGGTGCCACCGGCCAGCAGGTCGAGCCGATGAGCTTCACCCTGGACTCGCTGCCGGCCGGCCTGAAGCTGGCCGACCAGGAGGGCGGGAGCGGCGGTGTGACGCCGCTGCCGGAGGGCCTCCAGCTGACCTTCGACGGCAAGGACGTCAAGCTCCTGGGCTGATCCCGGCCCGTGCCGGGCGCTGCCGAATCGTTTCGCTCCGCGAGACGCGCTGTCCAGCGCGAACCGCGGAGCGGTGTCGTTTCCGCCCCGCGCGCGCCGTCGGAGGGCCTCCGGCGGGGCCCCGGCGGGCCGCACCGAGGGCGAATCCCATCATCCGGTCGTTTCGATCCCATTATTCGATACGTTGATGACAGCGGGCCTCCGGTGTCCCTAGCATCGTCGGCATGAAGCGACAGACGGACCTCACGAAGCGGCGGGCGGTAGACCTGTGCCGCGTGGCCGCCTGTCTGTGTCGAATGCGCTGACTCGGCGCCCCGGCAGGGCAGTTGACGCCCGCCGCCGATCTTCCCGGTGACCGTGCCCGGCTCTGCGAGCGGGTGGTCCCCGAGGTACTCCGCAGTTCACCGCCCGGCCGCACCGGTCCAACCTCTCGTCCCAGTATTCGGACGGATTCTCGGACCGCGCCTGCCCGGGCCCCTGCAGCACCCCTCCTGAGCAGCACCTTCCGCACAACCGCCCTCGGATGGAGATCACCACCATGAGCCGCAGCGACGTCCTGGTCGACGCCGACTGGGTCCAGGCCCACCTGGACGACCCGAAGGTCGTCATCGTCGAGGTCGACGAGGACACCTCCGCGTACGACAAGAACCACATCCGCAACGCCGTCCGGATCGACTGGAAGCAGGACCTCCAGGACCCGGTCCGCCGTGACTTCATCGACCAGGCCGGCTTCGAGGCGCTGCTCGGCGCCAAGGGCATCGCCAACGACGACACCGTCGTCCTGTACGGCGGCAACAACAACTGGTTCGCCTCGTACGCCTACTGGTACTTCAAGCTGTACGGCCACGGCGACGTCCGCCTGCTGGACGGCGGCCGCAAGAAGTGGGAGCTGGACTCCCGCGACCTGGTCGCCGAGGTGCCGGCCCGCCCCGCCACCTCGTACACGGCGCAGGCCGCCGACTCCTCGATCCGCGCCTTCCGCGACGACGTGATCGCCGCCATCGGCAACCTGAACCTGGTCGACGTCCGCTCGCCCGACGAGTTCTCCGGCAAGCTGCTCGCCCCGGCGCACCTCCCGCAGGAGCAGTCGCAGCGCCCCGGCCACGTGCCGAGCGCCCGCAACATCCCGTGGGCCAAGAACGCCAACGACGACGGCACCTTCAAGAGCGACGACGAGCTCAAGGCGCTGTACGAGGCCGAGGGCATCGACCTGGCGAAGGACACCATCGCCTACTGCCGCATCGGCGAGCGCTCCGCGCTCACCTGGTTCGTGCTGCACGAGCTGCTCGGCCAGGAGAACGTCAGGAACTACGACGGCTCGTGGACCGAGTACGGCAGCCTGGTCGGCGTGCCGATCGAGCTCGGCAGCAACTGAGCCCCGGCTCGACCCGTAAGTCAGAAGGGAAATCACAGACATGTGCGGTGCGAAGGCCGGCGGCCCGGACCTGGCAGGAGTTGACGTGGCGAACGAGACGATCATCCAGGGTTCGGTGACCCGCGACGGTGAGCCGGTCAACGGCTACGTCCGGCTGCTGGACGAGAACAACGAGTTCACGGCCGAGGTGCCCACCTCGGCGACCGGCCAGTTCCGGTTCTTCGCCCGCCCGGGCAAGTGGACCCTGCGCGCGCTGGTGCCGGGCCAGACCGTGGACCGTCAGGTGGTGGCCTCCCAGGGCACCGCCGTCGAGGTCGCGATCGCGGTCTGACCCTGGCCGGAACGACTCCGGAGCACCCCGAGGGCCCCTGCCGCGCAGGGGCCCTCGGCCGTACCGTGGAGGGGTGCAGGCAAAGCGGCGGCGTCGCTACTACTTCGCCATGATGGGCGTGTGCCTGGGCCTGTTCGTCATGGCCTGGGGCGTGGTGCGGTTCTTCTCGGTCGGCGCGGCGATCGGCATGTGCGTGGTCGCGATGGTCATCCCGCCCGCCGCCGCGGTGTTCGCCAACAAGCGGGACCCGGACGACGACTGGTGGGAGGACCCGCGCTGGGACGACCCGAAGTGGGACGAACCCGGCCACGACCGGGACCGCCCCGACCACGAGCGACGCCCGTAGGGCCCGGCGGGCGTCAGTACACGAGCGCCTGGACGCCGTCCGCCATGATCTCGCTGACGAAGACCTGGGCGCCCGCGATGCGGACGCCCTCGACGGTGTCCTTCTGCTCGATCCCGCGCCGGGTCGCGCACTGGGTGCACAGCGTCACCGAGCCGGCCGCCAGGATCGACTCCAGCAGGTCCGGCAGCGGCGCCGCGTGCGGCAGCTCGAACTCCGCGGCCCGGCCCGGCAGCGCGAACCAGGAGGACTCCCCGGTCAGCCAGAGCGAGACCTCGATCCCGCTGGCGACGGCCACCGCCGCCACCGTGAACGCCTGCGAGCACCGCTCCGGCGCGTCCGCCCCTGCGGTGACCTTGATGACCAGTTTCTTCGACATGGCGCCACCATAGAGCGCCCGCCACCCCCGCCGTCCGGCATCCCCGGAACCCTTGGGCAAAGCTTGGGCAGCGCCGGGGAGGCGGCGGGAACACGGCGGGGAGGCGGCGCGAACCGCGACGTGGTGGGGCTCACCGCGACCGCCCGGAACCCGGCGGATAGAGTGAGCGGAGCAAAATCCACCACACTGTCGCCGCCTGGGAGCCCCCCGTGTCCGGTCTGGAAATCTTCTTCGACGGTCTGCTGGCCCTCATGGCCGTGCTGATCACCTGGTTCGCCATCTTCTCGGTGATGAAGCTGTACCAGGGCCAGCGCTGAGCCTGCCGTACGGTTGAGGCAGTCCCACACCGACGAGAACAGCGACCAGGAACATGATCGAGATCCCCTCTGACCTCCACAGGGACGTCGTCCCGCTCGCCTTCCTCCTCGGCACCTGGGAGGGCGCGGGAGTCTTCGCCCCTCTACCGGGTGAAAGCGGCCCCGGCGCGGAGAAGTGCAACTTCGGCCAGGAGATCGTGATCCGCCACGACGGCCGCCCCTTCCTGGAGTTCCGCTCCCGCACCTGGGTGCTGAACGAGGAGGGCGAGAAGGTCCGTCCGCTGGAGAACGAGCACGCGTTCTGGCGCATCACCAGCAACCACGACGGCACCAGCGGCGCCCGGGGGATCGAGATCTCCTCCGTCCGCGACGACGGCACGGTCGAGATCTGGTACGGCGAGCTGGCCGACGGCAAGCCCCAGGTCGACGTCTCCACCGACGCCGTCGCCCGGATCGAGGGCTCCCCGGAGTACTCGGGCGGCAAGCGGCTGTACGGCTTCGTCAACGGCGAGCTGCTCTGGGTCGGCGAGAAGGCCGCCCCGAACGTGCCGCTGCGCCCGTACATGTCCGCGCAGCTGAAGAAGGTGCTCAGCCCCGCCCAGCTGATCAAGGACATCAACGACCTGCCGGACGACGGCATCGCGTTCTTCAAGTAGGCCGGTCGCACGACCGGCACTTCGGTGCACGAGGTAGGGACCGGCCCGCGGCCGGTCCCTACACTTGCATCCAGGACCCCCGACCATTGGCAGGGACAGTACCGTGGCGGACACCGGCACCACCGACTGGCAGCTATCCGGCGACTGGAAGGCCGACCTGCGCGAACGCGGGTACCGGCTCACCCCGCAGCGCCAGCTCGTGCTGGAGGCCGTCGACGAACTCGACCACGCCACCCCCGACGACATCCTCTGCCACGTCCGCCGGACGGCCAGCGGCGTCAACATCTCCACCGTCTACCGGACCCTGGAGCTGCTGGAGGAACTGGGCCTGGTCTCGCACGCCCACCTCGGCCACGGCGCCCCGACGTACCACCTGGCCGGCCGCCACCACCACCTGCACCTGGTCTGCCGGGACTGCGAGCAGGTCACCGAGACCGGCACCGAGATCGCCCAGCCGCTGGTCGACGGCCTGCGCGAGCGGTACGGCTTCGACACCGACCTCAAGCACTTCGCGATCTTCGGCCGCTGTGCGGACTGCACCGCCAAGCTCGCCGAGGGGCGGTCGTAAGCTGGCCGGTATGACCGGTGTGAAGAGCCCGCTGCTTTCCCTGCCCGGAGCCGTCCCCGCCGAGGGGGCCGACGAAGGCGTCGCCGCCCACTACGGCGACATCTTCCGCGAGCAACGCAACCTGTCGCAGGGTGCGGGCTTCGTGGACCTCTCGCACCGCGGCGTGGTCACCGTGACCGGCGCGGACCGGCTCTCCTGGCTGCACCTGCTGCTCACCCAGCACGTCAGCGAGCTGCCGCCGCAGCAGGCCGCCGAGGCGCTGGTGCTCTCCCCGAACGGGCACGTCGAGCACGCGCTCTACCTGGTGGACGACGGCACCACCACCTGGGCGCACGTCGAGCCGGGCACCCAGGAGGCGCTGGTGGCCTACCTGGACAGCATGAGGTTCTTCTACCGGGTGGAGGTCGCCGACGCGACCGCCGAGTACGCCGTGGTCCACCTGCCGGCCGGCTCCACCGCCGCCGTCGAGGGCGCCGCCGCCGTCCGCGAACTCCCGTACGGGCGTGACCTGTTCGTGCCGCGCGGCGAGCTGGAGCGGCTCACCGCCGGGTACGGCCCGGCGGCCGGGGTCTGGGCGTACGAGGCGCTGCGGATCGAGGGCCACCGGCCCCGGCTGGGCTTCGAGACCGACCACCGGACCATTCCGCACGAGGTGGACTGGCTGCGCACCGCCGTCCACCTCCAGAAGGGCTGCTACCGCGGCCAGGAGACCGTCGCCCGGGTGCACAACCTGGGCCGCCCGCCGCGCCGGCTGGTCTTCCTGCACCTGGACGGCACCGAGGAGACGCTGCCCGCGCACGGCACCGAGGTGCGGCTGGCCACCGACCCGGACGGGCGGGCGCTGGGCTTCGTGACCTCCTCGGCCCGGCACCACGAGCTGGGGCCGATCGCGCTGGCGATCGTCAAGCGGAACGTCCCGGTGGACGCCGTGCTGCTGGCCGGGACGGTGCCGGGCACCCAGGACGTGATCGTCCCCCAGTAGACGGCCGCGCGGCCGGGGCCGCCCGGCCCCGACGCGGTCAGACCTCGACGAGGACGGTGAACGGGCCGTCGTTCACCAGCGCCACCTGCATGTCGGCGCCGAACCGGCCCGTCTCCACCTTGGCGCCCAGCGCGCGCAGCTGCGCCACCACCTCGTCCACCAGCGGCTCGGCGACCGGGCCGGGGGCGGCGGCGTTCCAGGTGGGGCGGCGGCCCTTGCGGGCGTCGCCGTAGAGCGTGAACTGGCTGATCACCAGCAGCGGGGCGCCGAGGTCGGAGCAACTCTGCTCGACGCCCTCGTCGTTCGCGGGCAGCAGCCGCAGCGTCCAGAGCTTGCGGGCCAGTTGGGCGGCCTTGGCGGGGGTGTCGTCGTGGGTGACGCCGACCAGGACGCAGAGCCCGGGCCCCTCGATCGCGCCGACGGTCTCACCGGCCACGGTCACCCGGGCCTCGGTCACTCGCTGCACCACTGCTCGCATGCCGCCATTGTGCCGGAGCGCCGCGGGGCCCCCGGGAGGGCCCCCGAGGGGCGTCCGCCGCCGCGTGTCGGCCGTGCCCCGGGCGCCCGCCGCACCCTTCCCGTCCGCCCCAGTGGCCTCCTCGGGGCGCACACCAGGGGCGTGCGCAAAGGTCGTGCACGCCCTGGAGTGCGCGCCTGCGCTGAATCGGGCGCCGCTCTCCCTGCGAAAAGGACCGGTCATATCAGCCACCCCCGTTCGCCAGGGGGCCGTTCGGGTGCACGGGCGGTGCGCGCGCGCCGGGAGGGGTGGCACGCTGGTGGACCGTACGAAGGGTCCGGGGCGCCAGGAGGTCCGCCGCGCCGGGCCGGGTTCGGCCGGGCGGTCGAGCCGGTAGGTCAGGCGTCTGGCGGTGCCGCCCGGTGGGCGGTCGCGGCCGGGGACCGGACCCTCCCGGGGTTCCCGGGGGTGCCGGTGGACGGGACGCCCGGCCCGTCGGGGGCCGGGCCGGACCGGCGGCAGGGACGGGGTGCCGCGAGCGGGCGGGATCGGACGACGTCAGGTGGTTGGGTGATGGACGCGAGCGGCGCGGCGCGGGACCGGTTCGGGCCGGTGGTGCGGGACCCGGGAGGCCCGTACGGTCCGGCGGCGGGCGTGGAGGACGAGCCCGACCTGGAGCGGCTGGGCCTGGAGCAGCTGCGGGTGCTGCGCCGGGAGACCCTGGAGCAGGAGGCCGACCTGTCCTACCTGCGGCGGCTGCTGCACGGGCGGATGGACATCCTGCGCGCGGAACTCGACCGGCGGCCCGGGGTGGGCCCGGTCCGTACGGCCGGCCCGTCCGGCCCCGACCTCGTTTCCGGCGACCTGCTGGACCGGCTGCCGGCCATCCTGACCGACGCGCCCTCCACCGTGCGGCGCTCGGCCCGGCACGTCACCCTCGGCCCGCCGCGCACCGAGGAGTCCCGGCTGGAGGCGGACGCGCTGATGGGCGACGTCCAGCTCGCCGACCTGGCCGCGCACCCGGCGGAGGAGCTGCTGGCCGCCCTGGAGCGGCTGCGGGCGCACGAGCGCGAGGTGTCCGGACGGCGCCAGCGGCTGCTGCGCACGGCCGACGGTTGCAATGCCGAGATCACCCGCAGGTACCGTGATGGGGAGGCACGGGTCGACGACCTACTCGCAGGTGGGCCGCTCTGACCGGGTGAGTCACCGCGGGCGGTGGGACCCGGCTCGCTCCCGGCCCACCCTCGCCCCCGGAAGGCTCATCCGTCATGTCCCTGCCCGTCACCGCGCCCGTTCTCGCCGAGGTCGTGCGCTCCGGTTTCGTCGAGGGCCGCCACCGTGGCTCCCTGGTGCTGCTCGCGGCCGACGGCTCGGTCGAGTTCGCGCTCGGCGACCCGGACGCCCCGGTCTTCCCGCGGTCGACCGCCAAGCCGTTCCAGGCGGTGGCCACGCTGCGGGCCGGGCTCGCGATCGGCGGCGAGCTGCTGGCGCTGGCGGCCTCCAGCCACTCTGCAGAATCGTTTCACCTCGATGGTGTGCGGAGCATCCTCGGCTCCGCCGGGCTCGACGAGTCGGCCCTGCGCACCCCGGCCGACCTCCCGCTGGACGAGACCGAGGCGGAGCTGCTGCTCGCCGCGGGCCGCGGGCGCGCCCCGATCCTGATGGACTGCTCCGGCAAGCACGCCGGCTGGCTGGCCGCCTGCACCGCCAACGGCTGGGACACCGCGAGCTACCTCGACACGGTCCACCCGATCCAGCTCCTGGCCCGCGAGGCCCTGGAGGAGGCCACCGGCGAGACCGCCGTGCACGCCGGGGTGGACGGCTGCGGAGCGCCGCTGCTGGCCGTGTCGCTGACCGGCCTGGCGCGCGGCTACCGCGGCCTCGTGCTGGCCGCCGAGGGCACCGGGCCGCGCCGCGTCGCCGACGCGATGCGCGCCCACCCCGAGTACGTGGCCGGCACCCGCCGGGCCGACACCTGGCTGATGCGGGCGGTGCCGGGCGCGCTGTCCAAGATGGGCGCCGAGGCCGTCCAGGTGGTCGCGCTGCCGGACGGGCGGGCGCTGGCCTTCAAGATCGAGGACGGCGCCGAGCGGGCCCGCGGTCCGGTGCTGGCGGCCGCGCTGCGCCGGCTCGGGGTGGCCGGGGCGGACGGGACCGTCGAGCGGATCGGCGCGGCTCCGCTGCTCGGCGGCGGCGTGCCGGTCGGCGAGGTGCGGGCGGCCTTCTAGGGCCGCTGCCCGGCGGGGTGCGGGCGGCCTTCCGGAGCCCCTTGTCCCGGGGGCCGTCGGGGTGCGGGCGGACCCGGGCCGGTGCACGGTGGACCGGGGGCCGTCGCACAGCTGAGGAGTCCGCCATGACCGACCATGTGTACCGGGTGACCGAGATCGTCGGGTCCTCGACCGAGAGCGTCGACGCCGCGATCCGCAACGGGGTGGAGCGGGCCTCCCGGACGCTGCGCAACCTCGACTGGTTCGAGGTCTCACAGGTCCGGGGCCACCTGGAGGACGGCCGGATCAAGCACTACCAGGTGTGCATCAAGGTCGGCTTCCGGCTGGAGGACTGACCTCCCCGGCACCGGCCGGGTTCGGACACGACAGGGGCCGGGGCCCGCGGAGGAATCCGCGAGCCCCGGCCCCTGGCTGTCCCGACCTACCTCGAACCGCCCTCGATCGAATGAGAGATCGGAACGACGGCTCAGTGGCCGCCCTGCTCCGCCAGACGCTTGATCGAAGCGGTGACCTCGGCCTCGGCCTCGGCGCGGCCGACCCAGTTGGCGCCCTCGACGGACTTGCCCGGCTCCAGGTCCTTGTAGACCTCGAAGAAGTGCTGGATCTCCAGGCGGTCGAACTCCGACACGTGGTGGATGTCGCGCAGGTGCTCCCAGCGCGGGTCGGTCGCCGGGACGCAGAGCAGCTTGTCGTCGCCGCCGGCCTCGTCGGTCATGTGGAACATGCCGATGGCGCGGCACTTGATCAGGCAGCCCGGGAAGGTCGGCTCGTCCAGGATGACCAGGGCGTCCAGCGGGTCGCCGTCCTCGCCGAGCGTGCCCTCGACGTAGCCGTAGTCGGCCGGGTAGCGGGTCGAGGTGAAGAGCATCCGGTCGAGCCGCAGACGGCCGGTCTCGTGGTCGACCTCGTACTTGTTACGAGAGCCCTTCGGGATTTCGATAAGGACGTCGAACTCCAACGGTTCCTCCAAGGTAGGGACTGACAGAATCCAAGTGTCTCCTACGGGAGTGAGTGCTCGGGAAAGGGGCCGGTCGGTGCGAGCAGGGGGAGGGGCGGCGCGCCGCCGCGGGGGGACAGCCGCGGGGCTGTTCGGGGCGGCGCTGCTGGTCGTCGGTACGGTCCTGACCTCGGGTGGTGCGTACGCGCAGCCGTCCCCGTCGCCGGGCGGGCACAGCGCCGGGCAGGGCGAGGACGGGGACCACGACGGGCAGGGCGGCCGCGACGGGAAGAAGGACGACCACGGGAAGGGCGGCAAGTCCCGGCCGGGCGACAGCCCGAGCGCGGGTCCGAGCACCACGCCCGCCCGCCGGGCCGCGCAACCGGGCGCCACCTCGCCCACCGCCGCCGGCAGCGACGCTCCCGGCACACGCCCGGCCCCCGCGCCGGGCACCGTCCTGGCCGCCGTCGAGGGCGGTGCCGGCGCCGCCGTCCCCACCGCCCAGGGCCTCCAGCAGGCGCTCGCCGCCGCCCTCGCCGACCGGAGCCTCGGCGAGGTCACCGTCGCCGTCGCGGACGCCGGCACCGGCCAACTCCTGTACGGCTCGGGGGAGAACACCCCGGCCACCCCCGCCTCCACCACCAAGCTGGCCACCGCGGTCGCGGCCCTGTCTCTCATCCCGGGCGACACCCGGCTGCACACCCGGGTGGTCCGGGGCGCGGACCCGTCCGCGATCACCCTGGTCGGCGGCGGAGACCCGACGCTCACCGCCCTGCCCGCCGACCAGGTGCAGATCGGCGGGCAGCCGGCCGACGCCGACACCGCCCCCGCCTCGCTGGACCTCCTCGCCCAGCAGACCGCCGACGGCCTCAAGAACATCGGCGTCACGTCGGTCCGGCTGGACTACGACCTGTCGCTGTACGCGGGCAGCCCGCAGCACCGCAACCACGACGCGCAGAACATCGCCCTGGTGGTCCCGTTGATGGTGGACGAGGGCAGGGTGGACCCGAAGAGCCGGGAGGACGCGCCGGACCGGGTCGCCGACCCGGCGGCCGCGGCCGCCGAGGCCTTCGCCGCGCTGCTCAGGGCCCGGGGCGTCGCCGTGACGGGCAAGGTCGCGCCCGCCGCCGCCCCGGCCCCCTCCGGCGCGATACCCCTCGCCGACGTCCGGTCGCCGACGGTCTCCCGGCTGGTCGAACGCCTGCTGACCACCTCCGACAACCAGCTCGCCGAGGCGATCGCCCGTCAGGTCGCCATCGCCGCCCACCAGTCGGCGAGCTTCGAGGGCGCCGCGGCCGCCGTCACCCAGGAACTCACCCGGCTCGGCGTGCCGATGGGCAACGCGGTCCTCAACGACGGCAGCGGCCTGCACCCGGGCAACGCGATCCCGCCCGCCGTCCTGGTGCGACTGCTCGTGCTGGCCGCCTCCGAACAGCACCCCACCCTGCGCCCGGTGCTCACCGGCCTCCCGGTCGCCGGCTTCACCGGCACCCTCAACAAGCGCTACGGCTCCGGGTCCGGCGCCGCCGACGCGGCCGGCCTGATCCGCGCCAAGACCGGCACCCTCAGCGGCGTCAACACGCTCGCGGGCACCGCCGTCGACGCCGACGGTCGGCTGCTCGCCTTCGCCGTCATGACCCGCACCACCGCCCCCGCCGACACCGCCCGCGCCGCCATGGACCGGGTGGCCGCCCGCCTCACCACCTGCGGTTGCCACTGACCCGGCGTCCGGCGGCGGTGCCACGGGCGGGCGGCCGTCAGCCCCCGTTCGTCGGGTGCCTCGTCGGGCGCTCTGTCGGGCGCTCCGTCGGGCGCGGGGAGGCCCCGCCGGTGCCCGGCCGTGGCCGGGGCGGTGCGCCGGGGCCCTCGGTGGAGAGGTGTTGGCGGCGGGTGGCTGCCGTTGGCGGTGGGGAGCACGTACGGTGAGGGCATGACGAGCGCGAGTGGCGGTGCTGACATGGTCGACTGGAACCTCGCGGTCGCAACCGCGACCAGGTTGGTGCGGCCGGGTCCGGAAGTGAGCCGGGAGGAAGCGGCGGCGGTGGTCGCCGAGTTGCGCCGGCACGCCCTGGCGGCGGAGGAGCACGTGCGGGCGTTCACCGGCATGCGCTCGTCCGGCCTGTCCCAGGCCGTGGCGACGCCGGTGCTGGTGGTGGACCGCCCCGGGTGGATCCGGGCGAACGTGGCGGGCTTCCGGACGGTCGTCCAGCCGCTGGTGGAGAAGCTCCAGGCGCGCCGGGCGAACAGCGCGGCGGCCGGGATGTTCGGGGCGGTGGGCGAGAAGGCCACCGGGATCGAGGTCGGGGCGCTGCTGGCGTTCCTGTCCACCAAGGTGCTGGGCCAGTACGAGACCTTCGCCCCGGCCGAGGCCCCGCTGGAGGCGCCGGACAGCCCGGCCGCGCTGTTCGACAAGCCGCGGCTGGGGCCGGACGGCCCCGGGCCGGGCCGGCTGCTGCTGGTGGCGCCGAACATCGTGCACGTCGAGCGGGAGCTGGACGTCGACCCGTCCGACTTCCGGCTCTGGGTCTGCCTGCACGAGGAGACGCACCGGACGCAGTTCACCGCGGTGCCGTGGCTGCGTGACCACATCCAGTCCGAGGTGCAGTCCTTCCTCGCCGAGACGGACGTCGACCCGGGTGCCCTGCTGGAGCGGCTGCGGGACGCGGCGGGTTCGCTCGGTGGCCTGCCGGGCGGCGGAAGCCGGGAGGGTGCCTCGTCCGGGAACCTGCTGGAGGTCGTCCAGTCGCCCGCGCAGCGCGAGATCCTCGGCCGGCTGACGGCCGTGATGTCGCTGCTGGAGGGCCACGCGGACGTGGTGATGGACGGCGTCGGGCCGGCCGTGGTGCCGACGGTCGCCGAGATCCGGGAGAAGTTCCAGCAGCGCCGGGACCGCGGTGCCAACCGGCTCGACCTGGTGCTGCGGCGGCTGCTCGGCATGGACGCCAAGCTGCGCCAGTACCAGGACGGCGCGGTGTTCGTGCGCGGGGTCGTGGAGCAGGTCGGCATGGAGGGGTTCAACCGGGTGTGGACCTCCCCGAACACCCTGCCGACCAAGGAGGAGATCCACGATCCGGCCGCCTGGGTGGCCCGGGTGGCCCGCTGAGCGCGCGGTCGTGACGCGGGCGCGCCGGGAGCTGGACGGCAAGCGGCGCGCGCCGGTCAAACCCGCTCGTACGAGTGGTCCAATCGGCCGTACGACGGATGAAGAAGCGTTTCTTCATTCACCCGAACGTGGGACGGTGGTGCCAGCGGGCGCGCGGGCGGCGTAGTGGGTGGCCACTATCTGCCACCATCTGTGAGCGCCCCGTAACCGGGCGTTCATGCCGGTGCGCGGTCCCCGCCGCGTCCGCCGCGAGTCCTGTCCCCCCTCCGCCGAGGAGTCTTCCGCCGTGGGCCCTCACCCCGCCGTCGCCGCGATACGCCTGGCCGTTCGCCGTACGCTCACCGACCTCGCCGCCGAGGCCGGTTCCACCTTCACCGCGCCCGCGCGCGAGCCCCGCGAGCGCCCGGCCGGGGCGCCGCTGGTGGGTGCCGCGGTCGGCACCACCCTGATCGGCAACGCCGCGCGCCATCCCTCCGGGCTGCCCCGGACCCCGGCCGCGCCCGGCTCGCCGCTGGTCCTGGTCGCCGTCAGCGGTGGCGCGGACTCGATGGCGCTGGCCATCGCCGCCGCCTTCGAGGCCCCCAAGATCGGCCTGCGGGTCGGCGCCGTCACCGTCGACCACGGCCTCCAGGCCGGCTCCGCCGAGCGCGCCGCCCAGGTGGCCGACCGGCTGCGCACGCTCGGCCTCGACCCGGTGGAGGCGGTCCCGGTGCGGGTCGGCCGCGCCGGCGGCCCGGAGGCCGCGGCCCGGGACGCCCGCTACGCCGCCCTGGACGAGGCCGCCGACCGCCACGGTGCGATCGCGGTGCTGCTCGGCCACACCAGGGACGACCAGGCCGAGACCGTGCTGCTGGGCCTGGCCCGCGGTTCCGGCGCGCGCTCGCTGGCCGGGATGCCCGCCCAGAAGGGCCGCTACCGCCGCCCGCTGCTGGAGCTGGACCGGGCGGCCACCCGGCAGGCCTGCGCCGCCCAGTCGATCCCGGTCTGGGACGACCCGCACAACTGTGATCCCGCCTACACCCGCTCCCGCGTCCGCCACGAGGTGCTGCCCGTCCTGGAGAAGCACCTGGGCGGTGGAGTGGTCGAGGCGCTGGCCCGCACCGCCCGGCTGTTCCGCGACGACGCCGACGCCCTCGACCAGTGGGCCTCCCTGGCCGAACGCGACCTCCGTACGGGCGACGGGGCCCTGGACGCGGTGAAACTGGCCGAACTGCCGCCCGCGGTGCGCCGCCGGGTGCTGCGCCGGGCCGCGCTGCGGGCGGGCTGCCCGGCCGGGGACCTCTTCGCCCGGCACCTGGAGACGATCGACCTGCTGGTCACCGGATGGCGCGGACAGGGCCCGCTGCACCTACCCGGGGGCGTCGAGGCCACCCGCAGGTGTGGCACGCTGGTCTTTCGGCGGCAGGGCGACTGACGGGCGAGGCATGCCCCGGGGGAGCCGACCGCCGGCCACAAAGACCCCGAACGTTTGAGGACGTATCCCCGGTGGACCAGAACGACATGGGCGCTGACCTCGCGAAGGTGCTCATCAGCAAGGACGAGATCGACGCCAAGCTCCTGGAGCTGGCCGAGCGAATCGACCGGGACTACGCAGGCAAGGACCTGCTGATCGTCGGCGTCCTCAAGGGGGCCGTGATGGTCATGGCCGACCTCGCCCGGGCCCTGCACTCGCAGGTCACCATGGACTGGATGGCCGTCTCCTCGTACGGCATGGGCACCAAGTCCTCCGGTGTGGTGCGGATCCTGAAGGACCTGGACACCGACATCGCCGGCCGTGACGTCCTGATCGTCGAGGACATCATCGACTCCGGTCTGACGCTGTCCTGGCTGCTGGGCAACCTGGGCTCGCGCGGCCCGGCCTCGCTGGAGGTCTGCACCCTGCTCCGCAAGCCGGACGCGGCCAAGGTCGAGATCGACGTGAAGTACGTCGGCTTCGACATCCCCAACGAGTTCGTGGTCGGCTACGGCCTGGACTACGCGGAGAAGCTGCGCAACCTTCCGTTCATCGGGACCCTCGCCCCGCACGTCTACGGCGGCTGAGGCCCCGTTCGGGCGACGGGCGGGAACAGTAGGCCGTTCCCGCCCGTTGTCCCGGGGGGACAAAGAACCAAAGCCGTGTCGCCGTGCTCCCGCCATGGGTGGGTTCGACTGCGGTACGGTCCAATAAACCGCTCTTCACATGAGCACCAATCGGATGCGCCGCGGCCCAACAGCCTCCCGGCGCCGTTGAGTGGCAGGAGGGACGGGGCGGCAACGCCCCGCATGGATGGACGTCAAGCGATACTTCCGTGCGCCGATCATGTGGATCGTGCTGGCCGTCCTCGCCGTCATCGTATTGATGCAGGTCGTTTCGGACTCGAACGGCTACAAGACGGTGGACACCGGTCAGGTCGTCGCGGCGATCGACGCGCACAACGTCAAGTCGGCGCAGATCACCACCGGTGACTCGAACACGATCAAGATCCAGCTGAAGGACGGCGCAACGCTGCCCAGCTCCGGCACGGGCAAGACCCCGTCCGGTACCAAGTTCCAGGCCTCGTACATCGGCGACCAGGGCGTCGCCATCGCCGACAAGCTCCAGGCCCAGGTCAACGACAAGGACCAGAGCACGCTCGCCGAGGGCTACACCATCAGCCCGGAGAAGCAGAGCACCTTCGTCAGCCTGCTGCTGTCGATGCTCCCGATCGTGATCATCGTCCTGGTCTTCCTGTTCCTGATGAACCAGATGCAGGGCGGCGGCTCCCGGGTCATGCAGTTCGGCAAGTCCAAGGCCAAGCTGCTCACCAAGGACACCCCCAAGACCACCTTCGCCGACGTCGCCGGCGCGGACGAGGCGGTCGAGGAGCTCCACGAGATCAAGGAGTTCCTCCAGGAGCCGGCCAAGTTCCAGGCCGTCGGCGCCAAGATCCCCAAGGGCGTGCTGCTCTACGGCCCGCCCGGTACCGGCAAGACCCTGCTGGCGCGCGCCGTCGCGGGCGAGGCCGGCGTGCCGTTCTACTCCATCTCCGGCTCGGACTTCGTCGAGATGTTCGTCGGTGTCGGCGCCAGCCGCGTCCGCGACCTCTTCGAGCAGGCCAAGGCGAACGCCCCGGCGATCGTCTTCGTCGACGAGATCGACGCCGTCGGCCGGCACCGCGGCGCGGGCCTCGGCGGCGGCCACGACGAGCGCGAGCAGACCCTCAACCAGCTGCTGGTCGAGATGGACGGCTTCGACGTCAAGGGCGGCGTGATCCTGATCGCCGCGACCAACCGCCCCGACATCCTGGACCCGGCGCTGCTGCGCCCGGGCCGCTTCGACCGCCAGATCGCGGTGGAGCGTCCCGACCTCCAGGGCCGGCTGGACATCCTCAAGGTGCACCAGAAGGGCAAGCCGATCGCGCCCGATGTCGACCTGTCGGCCGTCGCCAAGCGCACCCCCGGCTTCACCGGCGCCGACCTGTCGAACGTCCTCAACGAGGCGGCGCTGCTGACCGCCCGTTCGGACAAGAAGCTGATCGACAACGGCATCCTGGACGAGGCGATCGACCGCGTCGTGGCCGGTCCGCAGAAGCGCACGCGGATCATGTCCGACAAGGAGAAGAAGATCACCGCGTACCACGAGGGCGGCCACGCCCTGGTCGCGGCGGCCTCCCCGAACGCGGACCCGGTGCACAAGATCACCATCCTGTCCCGCGGCCGGGCCCTCGGCTACACCATGGTGCTGCCGGACGAGGACAAGTACTCCACCACCCGCAACGAGATGCTCGACCAGCTCGCCTACATGATGGGCGGGCGCGCGGCGGAGGAGCTGGTCTTCCACGACCCGACCACCGGTGCCTCGAACGACATCGAGAAGGCCACCGCGACGGCCCGGGCCATGGTCACCCAGTACGGCATGACCGAGCGCCTCGGCGCGATCAAGTTCGGCTCGGACAACTCGGAGCCGTTCCTGGGCCGCGAGATGGGCCACCAGCGCGACTACTCGGAAGAGGTCGCCGGGCTGGTGGACGAGGAGGTCAAGAAGCTCATCGACACGGCGCACAACGAGGCCTGGGAGATCCTGGTCGAGAACCGCGACGTGCTCGACAACCTGGTTCTGGAGCTCCTGGAGAAGGAGACCCTGAACAAGGAGCAGATCGCCGAGATCTTCGCCCCGATCGTCAAGCGCCCGGCCCGGCCGGCCTGGACGGGCTCCGCCCGCCGCACGCCGTCCACCCGGCCTCCGGTGCAGTCCCCGAAGGAGCTGGCGCTCACCAACGGCGCCGCCTCCGTGGAGAGCGCTCCGGTGGACGTCGTGAAGCTCCCGCCGCTGCCGGCCGAGCCGCCGACCGAGGGCTGACCCCCACTCCGTAGGGAATGGATGCCGCGTCACCAGGGTTTGTACCCTGGAGGCGCGGCATCCGTGCTGTTCCGCCAGAGCTCTTCCCACACGTAAGCGAGGCCCGCATGATCGACCCGGTGACGTTCGACGGTCCGCCCGCCGTCGGTACCTTCGACCAGAAGCGGGCCGAGAACGCCATCCGCGAGCTGCTGCTCGCCGTCGGGGAGGACCCGGACCGCGAAGGCCTGCTGGAGACGCCGGCCCGGGTCGCGCGTGCCTACAAGGAGATATTCGCGGGCCTGTGGCAGGAGCCCGAGGACGTCCTCACCACCACCTTCGACCTCGGCCACGACGAGATGGTGCTGGTCAAGGACATCGAGCTGACCTCGGTCTGCGAGCACCACCTGGTGCCGTTCCGCGGTGTGGCCCACGTCGGGTACATCCCGTCCACCAGTGGCAAGATCACCGGGCTGTCCAAGCTCGCCCGGCTGGTCGACGTCTACGCCCGCCGGCCGCAGGTGCAGGAACGGCTGACCAGTCAGGTCGCCGACGCGCTGATGCGGATCCTGGAGCCGCGCGGGGCCATCGTCGTGGTCGAGTGCGAGCACATGTGCATGTCGATGCGCGGCATCCGCAAGCCCGGCGCCAAGACCATCACCTCCTGCGTGCGCGGCCAGCTGCGCGACCCTGCCACCCGGGCCGAGGCGATGAGCCTCATCATCGGCCGCTAGGGCGGTCGGCGGGGGTCCGCTCAGAGCACCTCGTGCTCCGCGTGCGGCGGGGCCGGGGTGCCCAGGGCGTTGCGGCGCTCGGGCATCCGCAGCGTGACCATCCGGCGCCAGCCGTAGGCGCGGTCGTACAGGTAGAGCGTCTGCACCCCGAGGGTGACCAGGGCGAGCTGCCAGCGCGGCCAGCGCAGGATCCGGGCCATCCGGGCGGTGACGGCGAGGCCGACGTCCCGGTGGGTGCGGATCTCGCCGCGGGCGCTGGTCTCCAGGGCGTGCCGGATGTACGGGCCGTGGCCCTCGGAGACCAGCCGCAGCAGCTCCTCGTGGCAGTAGGCGAGGTGGTTGTCCTCGTCGGCGGAGATCATCCGCATCGCCCGGCCGAGGTCGGGGTTGTGCTCGTACACCCTCACCAGTTGGCGCATCTGCTCGGCGGCGCGCTGCTCGGTGACCCGGCTGTGGGCGAGGTAGGTGATGATCTCGCGGTCGGTCAGCGGGACGTCGCTGTTCAGCCGCTCGTGCGAGAGGCCGATGCCCTGGCGCTCCAGCAGCATGCAGTAGTCCGCCTCGTCCGGCACGGGCACCCTGGGCAGGCCGCGCTTGTGCAGCAGCCCGGCGAAGATCCGGCCGTGCTTGCGTTCGTCGGCACCGTGCCGGGCGACCTTCGGGGCGAGGACCGGGTCCCGGGTGAGCGCGGCGATCCGCTCGTTCTCCCAGCCGCCCTGGTCCTCGCCGCCGGCCGCGATGCTGCAGAACAGCTGATACGCCTGGTCGTTCCGGTAGATCTCGTCGAAGAGCGAGCGGGTGCTCAGCACGGTGCCTCCTGCGCGGGTCCGGGGCGGCGCCCGGCGGGGGCCGACGGGCGGTCGCGATACGTTCCCCCGGGCCGCCGGCCGTTCCGGGCCGACCGTCGGGTAATCACTCAGCTGCCCTAGCCCGGGTGCGGGCCCGGCTCGGGTGCGGCCTAGCCCAGGTGCGCGCCCAACCATTCGAGGGTGGCCGGCAGCTCCCTGGTCCAGCTCTCGAAGTTGTGCCCGCCGTCGTTCAGGTAGAGCGACTCGATGGTGAACTGCGGGTTGGCCGCCGCGACCTTGGTGGCCTGGTCGACGAACTGGACGGTCTGCGGGTAGTCACTCTCCGTGTGGGTGGAGACGGCCAACAGGTTGAGCGTCGGGACTGGCAGGTTCTGCAGCCGCCAGCCGAGGTCGTGCTGCTGGGCCAGCTTCGTGTCGCCGTTGAAGAGGTCGCCGCCGGTGTAGTTGTCCTGGCGCACGGTGAAGTCGCCGTGCAGGCTCGCCGCGTTGCCGTAGACGTTCGGGAAACGCATCGCCAGGCGCAGCGCGCAGCTGCCGCCGGTGGAGTAGCCTAAGGTGCCCCAGGAGCCGGCCGTGCGGCCGACCCGGTAGGTGCTGCGGATGGCCTCGGGGACGTCCTTGACGAACCAGGTCTCGGTGCGCGGCCCGCCGGGGACGTCCACGCACTCGGTGTCCCGGGCGGGGACGACCGCGGGGCGGGCCAGCACCAGGATGGTCGGCGGCATCTTGCCGGTGCGCTGCAGCTCGATCGCAGTCTGGGCGAGGGGGAGCTCCTGCAGCAGGTTCAGCGTGGTGCCCGGGTAGCCGGCGATGGCCAGCAGGACGGGGAAGCGGACCAGGGCGAGCTTCTGGTCGAAGTACGCGGGCGGCAGGTAGACGAACATCTGGTCGGAGAGGCCCGTCTCCTTGCCGTTGACCCGGATCGACTCGATCCTGCCGACCTCCTCGGGCGGGCCCTTCGGCAGGTTGGTGACGGCCTCCAGGCCGCCCTCGGTGGTGGGCTCGACCAGTGCGTCGGGGGCCGGGGTGCCGCCCTTGTGGTTCTCGTTGCTGGTCAGCGCGAGCTTGGCGCCGCCCGGGCTGAGCAGGTCGTCCCAGGAGGTGTAGAACCCGAAGGAGTTGTTCACCGACAGCGCGAGCACGGCCAGGACGGAGGCTTGAACGACCGTCAGCAGTCCGATCCGGCCGAGTACCGGCAGTGGGCGCTGGGGTGCCAGTCGTGGCCAGAGCCACAGGGTCGCGACGACGGCCACAACGCCGAGTGCGAGCAGCGAGTTCACCAGCGCTTCGCTGGTCAGTTCCATGCCGTCGGCCTTCCGGTGGGACGCTGTCGGTGCAGGCTTCATCGTCTGGCGGTCCGTCAGGTCCGGCCACCGCGACTAGGCTGTCCGGATGCTCGGGCGGGCCGGGTGGGGCGGGGGGAGCCGCGGGGCAACCGGCGCCCTAGAATGCGGCGTCCACCGTACGTAACGCGTCCCGGAGGGTCCCGTCGCGCCACGTTGCGGCGGGCTCCGGGCTCCCGCCGCCGGCTCAACCCGCAGCGCGACCACGGCACCGGTTTACCGACCGTTTCCGGGTCCTTGGTATGCGCATTGCCTGATGAAGGAATAGGCATGAAGGTCCATCACGCGTCCTCCTCCGGAGTGACCGGACACCGCACCGCAGCCTCTACGCTGAGCTTCCATGAGCGTTCCCGTGTCCGTTGAGCCGAGCCCCGAGCAGCCGCCCCGCCGTCGCCGCGGCCTGCAGACGCTGCGCACCCAGGCGGCCGCCGTCCCGAGGGCCTGGCTCCCCGGAGCGGTCGGCTACGCCTGTCTGCTGATCGGGCTCATGGACATAGCCAGCGCGGTGTTCCCCAAGCTTCGGCACACCAGGGTGCACACCTTCGCCGGGCAGCTGCCGGGCGGCACCACCAGCCTGGCGGCGGTCGGCACGCTGATGGTCGGCATCCTGCTGGTGCCGCTGGCGCACGCGCTGCGCCGGCGCAAGCGGCGGGCCTGGCGGGCGGTCTGCGTGCTGCTGCCGGTCAGCGCCGGACTGCACATCGTGCGCTGGCACCAGATCGGCCCGGCGGTCGTCTCGCTGGTGGTCCTCGTCGTGATGCTGGTCCACCAGCGCGAGTTCTACGCCAAGGCCGACCCGCGCACCCGCTGGCGGGCGCTGGTCAACCTGATCGTCATGGGCGCCCTCAGCGTGCTGCTCGGCCTGCTGATCGTGAGCACCCGGACCAAGTACGAGATCGGCCACCCCGGCCTGACCGAGCGCCTGCAGCACGTCGGCTACGGACTGTTCGGCTTCGAGGGCCCGGTCCGGTACAACAACATCCGGATGTCCGACCTGGTCGCGTACCTGCTCGGCGGACTCGGCCTGCTGACCGCCTTCACCACCGCCTACCTGGCGCTGCGTCCGGGCAAGCCGAAGCCCGAGCTGACCGCGGAGGACGAGGACAAGGTCCGCGAGCTGCTCAAGCGGCACGGCGAGCGCGACTCGCTCGGCTACTTCGCGCTGCGCCGCGACAAGAGCGTGCTGTTCTCGCCCACCGGCAAGGCGGCGATCTCCTACCGGGTGGTCTCCGGCGTGATGCTGGCCTCCGGCGACCCGGTCGGCGACGTCGAGGCCTGGCCCGGCGCGATCAAGGTGTTCATGGCCGAGGCCCGCGAGCACGCCTGGGTGCCGGCGGTGATGGGCTGCAGCGAGGTCGGCGGCGAGGTCTGGACCCGCGAGGCGGGCCTGGACGCGCTGGAGCTGGGTGACGAGGCGATCGTGGACACCGCCACCTTCTCGCTCTCCGGCCGGGCCATGCGCAACGTGCGCCAGATGGTCAAGCGGATCGAGCGCAACGGCTACTCCTGCCGGGTGCGCCGGGTCTCCGAGCTCACCGCCGAGGAGAAGTACCGGATCGCCGACGCCGCCGCCCGCTGGCGCGGCACCGACACCGAACGCGGCTTCTCGATGGCCCTCGGCCGCTTCGGCGACCCGCTGGACGACGACTGCGTGGTGGTCACCGCCCACAAGGCCCCGGAGGAGGGCGAGGAGGGCGACGACCTGAAGGCCGTGCTGCACTTCGTGCCCTGGGGGCCGGACGGCATCTCGCTGGAGCTGATGCGCCGCGACCGCGCCGCCGACCCCGGCCTGAACGAGCTGCTGATCGTCGCCGCGCTGCAGGCGGTGCCCGCGATGGGCGTGCGCCGGGTGTCGCTCAACTTCGCGATGTTCCGCTCGGCGCTGGCCCGCGGCGAGCGGATCGGCGCCGGCCCGGTGCTGCGCGCCTGGCGCGGGCTGCTGGTGTTCCTGTCGCGCTGGTTCCAGATCGAGTCGCTGTACAAGTTCAACGCCAAGTTCCAGCCCGAGTGGGAGCCGCGCTTCCTGGTCTTCCCGAGCACCCGGGACCTGCCGCGGATCGGCTTCGCCGCGATGCAGGCGGAGGCCTTCATCACCCTCGGCATGCCGCGTTTCGGCCGCAAGCGCCAGCGCGAGGGGCTGATGCCGGTCCCGTCGACCCGTGAGGTCACCGAGGCCGCCTGAGGCCCGCCGCCGCCCTCCGGGGCCCGCCGGTACGGAACGGGGCCCCCGCCGAGAACCTTCGGCGGGGGCCCCGTTCGATAATGGGAAGCATGAACGATTCGCCGTCTTTCTCCCTGCCGGCCGGCCTGCCGCGACTGGAGCGCTGTGCCGTGATGGGCGTTGTCAACGTCACGCCCGACTCCTTCTCGGACGGCGGGATGTGGCACGACCCGGCCAAGGCGATCGCGCACGGCCTCGCGCTGCGGGCCCGCGGCGCGGACCTGGTGGACGTCGGCGGCGAGTCCACCCGGCCGGGCTCGCAGCGGGTGCCCGAGGAGGAGGAGCTGCGCCGGGTGATCCCGGTGGTGCGCGAGCTCTCCGACGCCGGGGTGATGGTCTCCGTGGACACCATGCGCGCCTCGGTCGCCGAGCGGGCCGTCGAGGCCGGCGCCGTGATCGTCAACGACGTCTCCGGCGGGCTCGCCGACCCGGCGATGGCCCGGGTGGTCGCCGAGACCGGCGCCCCCTTCGTGGTGATGCACTGGCGCGGGCAGTCCGCCGACATGGACCGGCTGGCCGTCTACGACGACGTGGTCCGGGACGTGGTGACCGAACTGACCGACCGGGTGGACGCGCTGCTGGCCGCCGGGGTCAAGGAGGACCAGGTGATCCTCGACCCGGGGCTCGGCTTCGCCAAGACCTCCGAGCACAACTGGGCGCTGCTCGGCCGGCTGGACGCGCTCACCGCGCTCGGCCGTCCCGTGCTCGTGGCGGCTTCGCGCAAGCGGTTCCTGGGTACGCTGCTCGCCGACCCGGCAACCGGGGAACTGCGCCCGGCCCGGGAGCGCGACGACGCGACGGCTGCGGTGTCGGTGCTGTCCGCCCGGGCCGGAGCCTGGGCGGTGCGGGTGCACGACGTGTCCGGCACGGCGGATGCCGTCCGGGTCGTCGCGGCCTGGCAGCACGCGGCGCGGTCGGTGTGAGGGAGGGTCTGTGACAGGTGACGGCAGGTTGAGCGGCGGTACGGCCGGGCGGGCTCGCGAGGCGGACGTGGAGGCCGTGCTCGCGGCGAACCGGGGGCTCTACGAGGCGCTGGAACGGGGGGACCTGGAAGCGGTCGAGGACGCCTGGCTGGGCGCCGCCGACGCCGACGACAAGGGCGGGGTGGTGTGCGTGCACCCGGGCTGGCCGGTCCTGCGCGGCCGCGCCCAGGTGACCCGTTCGTACATGCTGATCATGATGAACACGGAGTACATCCAGTTCTTCCTGACCGATGTCGAGGCCGAGGTGCACGGGGATGTGGCCCTTGTCACGTGCACCGAGAACATCCTGTCCGGCGGTGAGTCGGAAGAGGAGGGGGAACTCGGACCACTGGTCGGCGGAAAGGTCGTGTCGACGAATCTGTTCCGTCGCACCCCGGCCGGGTGGAAGCTCTGGTCGCATCACGGTTCACCCGTTCTGACCAGCGGGGACGACGACGAGGAGAGCTGATTCCGGCGGCCGCGGAAATGCGCTGCCGAGAAGTCGCCGGAAATCTCCGAGTGGTCACCGAACGTTCACGTCAATCGCCATATCGGCGCGCGTGGCGTCGGTTCGTGCCGGGTAGGACGGTCAGGCGTTGTCCGTGCTCGCGGGTAGATTCGAAACGGAGTGGCGGGCGTGCTGCCCGCCTTCGCCCTGCCCGTCCATGCCTTTCTCCGGGTGGGGCCCGTCCGACTGGGAGCAGTGATTCGTTTGCTGGACCGCGTCACCCTGCGGGGGCTGCGAGCCCGGGGCCACCACGGCGTCTTCGAGCGCGAGCGCGTCGAGGGGCAGACCTTCGTGGTCGACCTCGTGCTCTACCTGGACACCCGCCCCGCCGCGGCCGGAGACGACCTCACCCGCACCGCGCACTACGGCCTGGTGGCGGAGGAGGTCACCGCGATCATCGCCGGGGAGCCGGTCGACCTGATCGAGACGCTGGCCCAGCGCATCGCCGACCAGTGCCTGAAGCACGATGCGGTCGAGGAGGTCGAGGTCACCGTGCACAAGCCGGACGCCCCGATCACCGTGCCGTTCGACGACGTGACCGTGACCATCCACCGGGGCCGCGCATGACCCCCACCGCGCGCCCGGTATCCGATGCAGAGGGATTTCTTCGATGAACAGCAGCGACACGCCGAACGCGTTCGACCTGGAGAGCCGGGTGGACTCCGCCGACACCACGCTGCACAGCCAGCGGTGCGCGGTGATCGCGCTCGGCAGCAACCTGGGCAACCGGCTGGACACCCTCCAGGGCGCCGTCGACGCGCTCGCCGACACGCCGGGGCTGAAGATCAAGGCCGTCTCCGCGGTGTACGAGACCGAGGCCGTCGGCGGGCCCGAGGAGCAGCCGAACTACTACAACGCGGTCGTGGTGCTGCAGACCTCGCTGCCCCCGCGGGACCTGCTGGAGCGCGGCAACGCCATCGAGGACGCCTTCGGGCGGGTGCGGACCGTCCACTGGGGCCCGCGCACCCTGGACGTCGACATCCTGGCCTACGAGGGCGTGCTGAGCGACGACCCGCAGCTGCTGCTGCCGCACCCGCGCTCGCACGAGCGGGCCTTCGTGCTCGCCCCCTGGCTGGACGCCCAGCCGGAGGCCGAGGTGCCCGGGCACGGGCGGGTGGACGCGCTGCTGACGGCGCTGGGCGGCCCCGACGCGCAGGGCGTGAAGCGCCGCGACGACATCCGGCTGACGCTGCCGGAGTGAGGCCGTAGCAGGGCCGTCGTGGGGCCTGGGGGAGCCCTGCGGGGGCCGGCGGCCGGGGTCGTCGCCCGGGGAACTCGACCGGGGGCCCGGCCGTACGAGTAGGTGACCGTCGTCGGCGCGGGTGTCCGCCCGGCCGGGCCCGGTACGGTGGCTTGGCGTCGCCGCGCCGGGCCGCCGGGCGGTCGGCCGGTTCTGGTACCCGGGAAGGACCTCCTCCGCGTGAAGCTGCTTCGCCTCCGTCTGCTGATCGGCATCACCGCCGCCACGACGGCGCTGTCCTGGGCCGGCTCCAAGCTGTGGGCCTCCGTGGACACGCTGCCGGCCGTTCCGGCCGCGGCGCCGGTGGTGCTGGCGGCGGTGGCCGTGATCCTGCTGGCGACCGCGCTGTCGCTGCGGGCCCGGCTGAAGGCGGTGCGCGAGCGGCAGCCCGGGGCGAAGGGGGTCGACCCGCTGCTGGCGGCCCGGGCGGTGGTGCTGGGGCAGGCCAGCGCGCTGGTGTCGTCGGTGGTCACCGGGATCTACGCGGGGGCCGGGATCTACCTGCTGGGCGAACTGGACGTGCCGGCCCGCAAGGACCAGGCCGTGACGGCCGGGCTCGTGGTGCTGGCGGGGGCCGCGGTGATCGCGGCGGCGCTCTGGATCCAGCACGTGTGCAAGCTGCCGGAGAACCACGACGACCCGCGTGGTCCGGCGGCGTCGCACCGCTGAGACCGCCAGGGCCTCGTTGAGCAGGGCTTTCTTCGTGATCTTGGGTGAGAATCCGGGCACGTGCGGTAAAAACCGCCCCCTGTCAAGGGCGGAAGGGGACCCTGGGCTGACACGCCCCCAATTCGCACGCTAGTTTCTTGGACATGTCTCGCGGACGCCACCGTCATTCCTCCGTCCTCGGCCGGGTCTTTCCCCCCACCGCCGCCGGCGTGCTGCTGGTCGCCGCGCTGGCCGGGCTGCTTTTCAGTCAGGACACCGTCCTGGTGCGCTCGGTGGGCGTCGCGGCGGTGATCGCGACGCTCGGCTTCGCGCTGCTGCTGCGCCAGCGGGACAAGGCGGCCCGGGCGGCCGCCGAGATGTCCTCGGCGCAGCGGCTGCGCGCCGAGGAGCGGTTCGAGGAGCAGTTGGCCGAGGCCGAGTACGCGGCGGAGGTCGCCGAGGAGCGGGCCACCCGGTTCGGGCGGCGGCTGACGGCGGAGAAGTCGCGGCTGGCGAAGGCCGAGACCGAGATCGCCCGGCTGCTGCGCGAGCGGGCCGTGACGGTGGCCGAGCAGGCGCTCAAGGAGGCCGAGGCGGCCCAGCGGGCGCTCGCCGCGAGCCGTCCGAAGTACCCGGCCAGCCCGGCGGCGTACGTGCGGGCGGCGGCCGTGCTGCGGCAGCTGGAGCGCCGTGCGGCGGAGCAGGAGGCCCGGCGGGCGCGGACGGCGGGTGCGGAGGTGGCTCTGCGGGCGCGTACGGCGCCGGCGCCGACCCCGGTGCCCGCCCCGGTGGCCGTACCGGCTCCGGTGGCGCCCTCGGTGCCCACGCCGGAGCAGGCGCCGGCGGCCCAGTCGCCGGTGCGGCCCGCGCCGGTGCGTCCGGCGCTGACCGCGACGGTGGGTCAGCTCGGCGGGACGCCGGCCGCGCCCGCCGCGGCGCCCGCGCCGGCCGAGCGGCAGCGGCCGCGGCCGGCCCAGTCCGGGCAGGCGCGCGGGCAGGGCTTCAGCTTCTTCGGCCGCGGCTCGGCCGCCCCGGCGCGCCCGGCGGCCCCGGCGCCGGCCGTGGGCAGCGTCGCCGAGTTGGGGGAGCGCGCCGACCTGGCGGACGTGGTGGGCGACGAGGCGGTGGCCGCGAAGGCCGAGGCCGACGCCCGGGCGGCGGAGCGGGCCGAGCGGCCGGAGCAGGGCGCGCCGGCCGTGGTGGACCTGACGCCGGAGGACGAGACCGAGCTGATCCAGCTGCCGGAGCTGCGCGCCTCGCGCTGAGGGCGCCGGGCCCGCCGGGCCCCGGAAACGAGAACCGCGGCGCGGGAAGTCGGACGGACCGACTTCCCGCGCCGCGGTGTTTTCCGCGGGTGCGTCAGATCTGGACGCCGAAGTCCTGGGCGATGCCCGCCAGGCCGGAGGCGTAGCCCTGGCCGACGGCGCGGAACTTCCACTCCGCGCCGTTGCGGTAGAGCTCGCCGAAGATCATCGCGGTCTCGGTGGCGGCGTCCTCGGAGAGGTCGTAGCGGGCGATCTCGGAGCCGCCGGCCGCGTTCACCACGCGGATGTAGGCGTTGCGGACCTGGCCGAAGTTCTGGCCGCGGGCGACGCCGTCGTAGATGGTGACCGGGAAGGTGATCTTGACGGCCTCGGCCGGCAGGCCGGCCAGGTTGACGTTGATCGACTCGTCGTCGCCCGCACCCTCGCCGGTGCGGTTGTCACCGGTGTGCACGACGGTGTTGTCCGGCGTGCTGGTGTTGTTGAAGAAGACGAAGTGGGCGTTGGACAGCACCTTGCCGTCCGCGTTCAGGACGATCGCGCTGGCGTCGAGGTCGAACTCGGCGCCGGTCGTGGTGCGGACGTCCCAACCCAGGCCGACGGAGACCGCGGACAGGCCGGGGGCCTCCTTGGTCAGCGAGACGTTGCCACCCTTGGAGAGGCTCACTGGCATGACGATTGCAGTCCCTTCGTTGCTTTCGTTCGCTATTTCCCGGGACAACGCAATAGTCCGGGGGCTTGGTTCCGCAGAGCCCGTGAATTCTTCGTGGGCGCCAATCGGCTGGCAAAGCCCCGGCAAAGCCGGTGTCAGATCCGGCGGAACCGTCCCTGCAGCGTCCAGATGTTCGGGTTGTCGGCCAGATCGGGGTGCATGTCGAAGAGGTCGGCCAGGGTGTCCTGGAGGAAGTCCCGGGCCTCGCGCCGCAGTTCGCCGTGTCGGACGACCACCGGCGGTTCGTCCGGCAGCCAGGTGGCGGTGACCTCGACCCAGTTGAAGCGGCGGGCGAAGCGCAGCAGCTCGGTGTTCTGGGTGAAGTCGAGGTCGGCGGTCTGCACCCGGGCGGCCCGGACGCCGTCCGGGTCGCGGTCCAGCAGCTCGGCGATGTCGCACAGCGCCCACGCGAAGTCGAGCACCGGCACCCAGCCCCAGGCGGTGGACAGCTCCGAGCCCTCGTCGTCCAGGTAGACGTCGCCGCAGAACAGGTCGTACCGCAGGGCGTGCACGGACGCGGTGCGGTAGTCCGTCTGCGGGGGGTCGGGGAAACGGTTGGAGAGGGAGTAGCCGAGCTCGATCACGTACGCCATTGTCGGGGCTCCGGACGCCCGGGGGGAACCGGGGCCGGACGGGCGACGGGGCCCGCGGGCCGTGCCGCCCCGAGCCGGAGGGGCGGGGGCGAATAACGGCGTGACCGGGTGGGCCGCGCACGGGATGATGGACGCATGTCCGAGCCCATCCGCGTACGGGGGTCGGTGGTCGTCCCCGACGCCGAGCTCGTCTGGCGCTTCTCGCGTTCCTCAGGCCCCGGCGGCCAGCACGTCAACACCTCCGACTCCAAGGCCGAGCTGCGCTTCGACCTGGCGTCGACCAAGGCGCTGCCCGAGGTCTGGCGCGAGCGCGCGCTGGAGCGGCTGGCCGGTCGGCTGGTGGACGGGCGGGTGCTGGTGGTCCAGGCCTCGGAGTTCCGCTCGCAGTGGCGCAACCGGGAGGCGGCCGCGGCTCGGCTGTCGGCGCTGCTGAGCGAGGCGTGCGCACCGCCGCCGAAGACCCGGCGGGCGACCAGGCCGAGCCGGGGGATGGTCGAGCGCCGGCTGTACAACAAGCGGCACCGCTCCGAGCTGAAGCAGGGCCGTCGGGCGCCGCGGGGCGGCGAGTAGACGCGCCCTGGGCGGGCGGACGGGCCGTGGCCGTGCGGACGCGCTCTAGCCGAGGGTGCGGTAGCCGCCGCGGAAGTAGAGCAGCGGGCGGCCGCCGGGGTCGGGCACCACGGCCTCCAGGACGCGGCCGAGCAGCAGGGTGTGGTCCCCGGCCGGTATCCGCTGTTCGGTGCGGCACTCGACGGTGGCCAGCGCCCCGGTGATCAGCGGGGCGTCGGTGTGCGGGCCGCGGTGGTGCGGGGTGTCCGCGAACAGCAGCCGGTCGCTGAGTCGGCCCTTCATGGCGAACCGGGAGCCGAGCGTCTTCTGCCCCTCGGCCAGCACCGAGACCGCCCAGGTGTCCGCCCGGGAGAGCACGTCGTCCATCCGGGAGTCCTCGCGGACCGAGATCAGCACCAGCGGCGGCTCCAGCGACACCGAGAGGAAGGACGTGGCGGTCATGCCGACGTCCTCGCCGTCCTCCGGGTCGTGGACGGTCACCAGGCTCACGCCGGCGGCGAGCTGGGAGAGGGCAGCCCGGAACTCGTCGGGCGTGGCGTGGGGGGCAGCTTCGGGCTGCGGGGACGGGTACACGTACCGCACGGTAGTCGTCACCTGGGAGAAACGGCATCGGGCCTTGGTCGTAGGACCGGAGGTCAGGCCGAAGGGTTGCGCTCGGTGGCCGAACTCACCCGTAGGAGTGAAGCGGCCGGAGTGGCGGGCGCACTGGGCTTCAGCCCGCGGCCAATGCGGTCGACCACGAGAAATGTTCCGATGGCGCTTTATGTCCCGCTATGGGACAGATGAACTGATTAAGGGCGCATTAGTGTCGTGTGATTTAAGTCACAAGTGATGGCCTATTGCTGACCGAGCGTGCCGAGCGCTGTGCTCCCTGTGATTCAGTTCTTCTGGCAATCGGACGATAACCAATCAAGAACTATCCGAAGCAGCCGGGGAGCCCCCGCATGGAAGCCGAGTCGGAGCCGTACGTCCGTCTCGCGACCCTCCGCACCTTGCACCGGGTCGTGGCGGACCTCAACGCTGCCCGCAGCCTCGCTGGCACGCTCCAGGCCGTTGTCGAAGGCGCGGTACACGGGCTCGGCTTCGACGCCGCCGCGGTCAGCCTGGTCCGGCCGGACGGCGACCTGGTGGTGGCGGCCGTCTGGGAGCTGGAGGAGAGCCCGATGGGCGGCCCCTCCGTCCTGCTCGGCCAGGTCGGCTCCCGGGAGTCCTGGGACCGGCTGCTCGGCGTCAGCGACCACTGGGGCACCCTGCGCTTCCTGCCGTACGACCGCGGCTGGGCCGTCGCCAGCGACATCCCGCGCTGGATCGGGGACGGTCCGCTGCCGGTGTACGCCAACGACTGGCACCCCGCCGACGGGCTGCTCGCCCCGATGTACAGCGCCGGCGGCGACCTCCTCGGCGTCCTCTCGGTGGACCGGCCGCGCAGCGGCAAACGGCCCGGGGCGTGGACCCGCGAGGCGCTGGAGATGTTCTCGCTGCAGGCCTCCATCGCGATCGGCAACGCCCGGCTGCGGGCCGAGATGCAGCGCGCGCTGGCCCGCCTGGAGAAGGAGCAGCAGGCGCTGCGGGCCAGCGAGGAGAGCTTCCGCCAGGCGTTCGAGTACGCACCCAGCGGGATGGCGATCACCGAGCTGCACGGTGCCGGGCGCGGCCAGCTGACCAGGGTCAACGACGCGCTCTGCCGACTGCTCGGCCGGCCCCGGGCGGTGCTGCGCCAGCAGAGCTTCGCCGACCTCGTGCACCCCGAGGACCGGGCGCTGCTGGAGCGCACCAGCGCCGAGAGCGGCCGCGCCGAGCTGCGGCTGTCCCGGCGGGACGGCGGCTACCAGTGGGTCTGCCTGCGCAACTCGATCGTCGCGGACGCGGCCGAGGGCCCGAGCTTCCTGCTCACCCACGTCGAGGACATCGAGGACCGCAAGCGGCACGAGTTCCAGCTCGCCCACCGGGCCAGCCACGACGCACTCACCGGGCTGCCGAACGGCGCCGAGCTCAAGGCCAGGCTGGCCCGCCGGCTCTGCGCCCAGCCGCAGCCGGTCGGCGCCGCCGCCGGCCAGGTCGAGGTGGCCTACCCCCAGCCGTACGGCTACCCGGCCGACTCCTACGCCGTGCACAGGGAGTACGCCGGGGCGGTGCACGGCTACGGGATGTACGAGGGCGTGCCGGGCGGGATCGGCCCGGGCTACGGGGAGCACGTGCACGCGGTGGTCCCCGCCGAGTACGGGCCGGGCGGCGAGGCCTGGTCGGTGCCGTTCCGCTCCGGCGGCGCGGCGGCGGTGGAGAAGGGGCTCGCGGTGCTCTTCTGCGACCTGGACGGCTTCAAGTCGATCAACGACCGGTTCGGCCACAACGCGGGTGACGCGGTGCTGGTCGAGGTCGCCCAGCGGCTGAGCCAGGCCGTCCGGGACGGCGACACGGTGGCCCGGCTCGGCGGTGACGAGTTCGTGGTGCTGGCCGACGGGATCGGCCGCGAGGAGGCCAAGGACCTCGCCCACCGGCTGCGGGGCGCCATCATCCCGCCGATGCGGATCGACGGCCGGGCGATGCGGGTGGGGGTGAGCCTCGGGGTCGGCTGGGCCGGCTGCGGGATGAGCATCGAGGAGGTGCTGCACACCGCGGACGAGCGGATGTACGACGAGAAGCGGGCCCGGGGCGGGGCGGTGCGCGGGGCGCGCGGCGAGCGCTCGCACCGGCGCGCGGGCTGAGCGGGCGCCGAGCAGCGCGGGTGCGGGCCCCGGTCGCGCCAGGTTACCCGTGAGTTGTCAAGGCGTCTTTTCCCGCTGTCACGTACGGCAGGTAGGGTTCCCGGTACGACAGCGTCCATGATCTGTGCCGCCCGCAGCCGGCGGCGCACCGGATGGGGGAGCAGACCACCGTGACGACCGCCGGCAGCAACGGAGTGCCCGAGGGCCAGGGGGGCGGTGCCCCGCAGGACGACGACCCGTTCGGCTACCTGTACCGCCCGGCCGACGGTTCCACCGGGCAGCCGGCCGAGCCGCAGCAGGGGGTCCCGCGCACGTCGTACAGCCGTCCGATGGAGGTCGGGCGCGCGCAGTACGGCTACCCGCAGCGGGCACAGCAGCAACAGCAGCAGCCGTACGGCCAGCAGGGCGGTCAGCCGCAGGCCCCGTACGGCGGCCAGCCCGGCCAGCCGCAGCAGCCCGAGTACGGTGCCGTGCCCACCCAGCAGACCCGCTACGCGGAGCACTCCCGGCCGCAGCCGGGGGAGGAGCCCCGCAGCAGCGGCCGCAGCAAGGGCGCGGTGATCGGCGCGGTGGCCGTGGTCGCGGCGATAGCGATCGGGGCCGGCATAGCGCTCTCCACCGGGGACCCGGACGACAAGGGCGGCAAGGGCGGCGCCGCGACCGCCGCACCGCCGGCCCCCACCACCCCGGTTCCGACGGCCACGTCCGCGAGCGCCGCCCCGTCGGCGAGCGCCGCCGCGATCACCGGCCCGACGAACGTGGACGCCGGCCAGTTCCAGGCGCAGAACGCGCCGGTGGGCAACAGCGTCAAGGGCGCCAAGTCGGCCGACGGCAGCTACCTGACGCTGCAGCCGGGCGGCTCGGTGACCTGGACCGGCGAGATCGCCACGGCCGGGACGTACAAGCTGTCCGTGCACTACAACTACACGGGTGCCGATATCAAGGGCAGCGTCGTGGTGAACGGCAAGGACTGGCCGAGCGGGGTGACCTACAAGATCTACGGGGCGCCCCCCAAGGACCAGACCTCCGCCTGGTTCTCCACCTGGATACTCCCGCAGTTCCAGGCCGGGACGAACTCGGTGACCTTCACGGTGCCCTCCGGGCCGATCCTGATCGACCAGATCACCATCGAGCCGAGCGGCTGACGCCGCCCCGGACGCGACACGGCCGCCCGTCCCCTTCCCGGGGGCGGGCGGCCGTCGTGTCGGCGGGCTCCGGTCAGTCGGCCTTCACGGGCCGGAACCGCTCGCCGCCGAGGACCCACCGGCCGCGGCGCATCACGGCGACCAGGTCGTAGCTCTCGGAGTCGACCACGACCAGGTCGGCGAGCTTGCCGGCCTCCAGCGAGCCGATCGAGTCGCTCAGGCCGAGGAGGCGGGCCGGGGTGGCGGACAGCGACTCGACGCTCTGGTTCAGGCTCAGCCCGTTGACGGTGACCGAGCGCTTGAACGCCACGTCCAGGGTGAGGGTGGAGCCGGCGATCGCGCCGCCCTCGACCAGCCGGGCCACGCCGTCCTTGACCTCGACCTGGAGCGGGCCGAGCGGGTAGAGGCCGTCGCCCATGCCGGCCGCGCCCATCGCGTCGGTGATCAGGGCGACCCGCTGCGCGCCGGCGGTGCCGTAGGCGAGGTCCAGCACGGAGGGGTGCAGGTGCACGCCGTCGTTGATCAGTTCGACGGTGACCCGCTCGTCCTCCAGCAGCGCCACGATCGGGCCGGGCGCGCGGTGGGCGATGCCGGGCATGGCGTTGAACAGGTGGGTGGCGACGGTGGCGCCGGCCTCGATCGCCTCCAGGGTGGTGGCGTAGTCGGAGTCGGTGTGGCCGACGGCGGCGATCACGCCGAGGTCGGCGAGCATCCGCACCGAGTCCAGGCCGCCGGGCAGTTCGGGGGCCAGGGTGACCATCCTGGCGTGGCCGCGGGCGGCGTCGACCAGCTTGCGCACCAGCGCCGGGTCGGGGTCCCGCAGCAGGTCGGGGCGGTGGGCGCCGCAGCGGCCCGGCGAGATGAACGGGCCCTCGAAGTGGATGCCGGCCAGGACGCCGTCCTCGACGAGTTCGGACAGGACGTGCGCCTGGCGCGCGACCTCGTCGATCTCGCCGGTGACGGTGGAGGCCACCGTGGTGGTGGTGCCGTGCTCCAGGTGGGTGCGGGCGGCCAGCAGCGCCTCCTCGGCGATGCCGGAGGTGTACGAGGCACCGCCGCCGCCGTGGACGTGCAGGTCGACGAAGCCGGGCACGACGGTGTACCCGGTCAGGTCGAGATCGCCGGGCTCGCTGTCGCCGCCACCCGCCCCACTCCCGACGGCGGCGATGCGCTCGCCGTCGACGGTGAGGCGGCCGCCCTCGACGACGCCGCCGGGCAGGACCAGTCGGGCGCCGGCCAGGGCAGTACGGTCACGGTCCGCGGTGGTCACGCGGTCACCTCCAAGGAGAGCAGATCCCAGGCGAGCAGGCCCGCGCCCAGGGATGCGGCGGTGTCTTTGAGCATGGCGGGCACGACCTTCGGGGGCATCTGGAAGGTCAGTCGCTCGGCGACCGCCGCGCGCAGCGGGGTGAAGAGCGTGTCGGCGGCCTCGGCCAGCCCGCCGCCGACGATCACCGTCGACGGGTCGAGCAGGCTCTGGGCCAGGACGATGCCGTCCGCCAGGGCGTCGACGGCCCGCTGCCAGACCGCGACGGCGCGGTCGTTCCCGGCGTCCACCGCGGCGGCGCAGGATGCCGCGTCGGCGTCGGGGTCACCGCTGGCCTCGGCCCAGGCGCGGGAGACGGCGGAGGCGGAGGCCAGTGTCTCCAGGCAGCCGCGGGCGCCGCAGCCGCACAGCGGGCCGCCAGGGCGGACCACGACGTGGCCGATCTCGCCGCCGTAGCCGTGCGCGCCGGCCTCGATCCGGCCGTCGATGCCGATGGCGCCGGCGATGCCGGTGCCGAGGGCGATGAACAGGAAGCGGTCGACGCCCCGTCCGGCTCCGATCCGGCCCTCGGCCAGGCCGCCGGACCGCACGTCGTGGCCGAGGGCCACCGGCATCGCGCCGCCCTGCGGCCCGGCCAGGCGCTCGCCGAGCAGCTTGCGCAGCGGGAGGTCGCGCCAGCCGAGGTTGGCGGAGTAGACCGCGATGCCGTTCTTCTCGTCGATCGTGCCCGGGACGGCGACGCCGGCCGCGAGCGGGGCGACGCCGAAGCGGCTGCGGCCCTCGTCCGCCAGGTCGGTGGCGAAGTCGAGGATGGCGGTGACGACGGCGTCGGTGCCGTGCTCCCGCCCGGTCGGTCGGCGTGCTTCGAACAGCACGGAGCCGTCCTGGGCGAGCAGCGCGGCCTTCATGCCGGTGCCGCCTACATCGAGTGCGATGACGTGCTTCACGGAGGACAGTTTCCCTTGGGCGGGTCGAAGAGGTCTAGTCCAGTTGTCGGATTGGTCTGGTCCATACTGGGTGAGCTTTGTCGCAGCTGCGGGGGTGTGCGGGGCTTTGCGGCGGGGCGCGGGGCCGGAGGCCGGGGTGGGTGCGGACCGGGGTGCGCGGGGGTTTTGTTGCGCATTGTGCAATGACTCGGAGCACTTCGATAACTACTCGGGCGGGCCCGGTCGGTGGTGTGGACCGGCGGTCGGCGGGTTTGGCAGTGTGGCGCGTCCCCTGCCGGAATCCCCCGTTCCGGCCGAATTCATCCCCCCGAAGGCGGTACCCGCGTTGAACAGGCGCGTCCACGTTCCCACCCGTGTGCTCGGCGGTGTACTGGCCGGAACACTGGTCCTCACCGCGGCCAGTGCCTGCGCCGGGCAGGACGGCGGGCCCGTCACCCTCAAGCTGGTCGCGGCCGACTACGGGGAGAGCCCCGAGACCAACTCCCAGCGCTACTGGGACGCGGTCGCCAGGGACTTCGAGGCGGCCAACCCCGGGATCAAGGTCAGCGTCGAGGTGGACAGCTGGACCGAGATCGGCAAGAAGGTCGAGGACATGATCGCGGCCGGCAAGTCGCCGGACCTGCTGCAGACCGGCGGCTTCGCCGACCAGGTGGCGGCGGAGCGGCTCTACCCGGCGTCCGACGTGCTCTCGGTGGAGACCCAGGCCAGGTTCCTGGAGACCTTCGCGCACGCCGGACAGGTGCTCGGGACGCAGTACGGGATCCCGTTCGTCTCCTCGTCGCGGGTGCTCTTCTACAACAAGGCGATGTTCCGGCAGGCCGGGATCGCCCAGCCGCCGGCCACCTGGAACGAGCTGCGGCAGGACGCGGAGAAGATCAAGGCCAAGGTGCCGGGGGTGACCCCGTACGGGCTGCCGCTGGGACCGGAGGAGGCGCCGGCCGAGTCGATGCTGTGGACGCTGAGCGGCGGCGGCAGCATCTCCGACGACGTCGGCAACTACACCATCGACAGCGCCCAGAACCAGGCGACCTTCAGCTGGCTGAAGAGCAACCTGGTGGCCACCGGGCTGACGTACCCGGACCCCGGCAAGATGAACCGCACCCCGGTGTTCCAGGACTTCGCCGCGGGGAAGGTGGCGATGCTGAACGGGCATCCGACGCTGCTGCGGATGGCGACCGCGGGGAAGGTCGAGTTCGGGACGGCGCCGATCCCGAAGCGGGACGGGCTCGGGCGCACGGGGAGCCTCGGGGTCGCGGACTGGATGATGGCGTTCAAGGCGAACGGGCACAAGAACGAGATCAAGAAGTTCCTGTCGTTCGTCTACGACAAGGACAACCAGCTGAAGTTCGACGAGCAGTACAACCTCCTGCCGGTCACCCAGGACGCGTTCGCGCAGATGTCGACGGACCCGAAGCACGAGGACCTCAAGCAGTTCGCGGTCGGGCTGACCAACGCGAGCTTCTACCCGTTCGGGGACCCGGCCTGGGGCGAGGTCAGCGACCGGATCAAGGCGGGGATCGGGCAGGCGGTGACGGGGGATCCGAAGCAGGTGCTCGGGGGGCTGCAGGACGCGGCGGTGAAGGAGGCGGCGGCGGTCCGCAAGTAGGGGGCCGGGGCCGGGCCGGGGGACCGGCCCCGGCGGGGTCGTCCGGTTCCTACGGGAGCGTGATGGCGTAGGCCTTGCGGAGGGTCTCGTGGACCGTCCAGGTGGTGCGGTCGCCCTCGCGCAGGACCGCGCAGTCGCCGGGGCCGACCTCCAGGGTCGGGCCGCCCTCGATCTCGATGGTGGCCCGACCGCTGAGCACCACGAACATCTCGTCGGCCTCGACGTCGGTGACCACGCCGGGGGTGATCTGCCAGAGGCCGCGCAGGTGGCGGCCGTCGGCGGACTCGGACAGCACCCTGCCGGTGACCTCGGGGGTGCCGGAGACGATCTGGGAGGGGTCCAGCGGGTCGGGGTCGAGGTCGGCGGTCGGGATGTGCAGGGCGAAGCTGGGCGTGGTCATGGGGGTGACGTTAGTGCGGCCGGGGGGACGGTGGGGCGAGCAGTGTGTGTCGGGGTCGCGCGGGAGAATGACACTCCGTAGTGGCGGGCGGAGGTGTGCGCGGTGGGCGAGCTGAGTGAGCGGGAACGGGCGGTGCTGGCGCTGGAGGGGCGGCAGTGGCGTACGGCGGGGGCCAAGGAGCGGGCGATCCGGGAGGAGCTGGGGCTCTCCTCCACGCGGTACTACCAGGTGCTGAACGCTCTGCTGGACCGGGAGGAGGCGCTGGCGCACGCGCCGGTGCTGGTGAATCGGCTGCGGCGGGTGCGGGAGGCTCGGCGGGGGGCCCGCTGATCGGCTCGCTGATCGACGGGGGCTCTCGGGAGGGTGGGGGGCTTCCGCGCGCGCCCGCGGGCCGGGGGAGTGCGGAGCGGGGTGCTCGGGGGTAGGGCTCCGGTATGGGCTTTGAAGAGATGTTCGTGCCGGCGACCGGGGCTGGGCGGGACGGGGTGCGGGTCGTCCTGGCGGCGCCCGGGGACGCCGTGATCGGGTTGGACTTCGACGGGACGTTGGCGCCGATCGTGGCGGATCCGGAGCGGGCGCGGGCGCATCCCGGGGTGGTGGGGGCGTTGCGGCGGCTGGCTCCGGTGGTGGGTGGCGTGGTGGTGGTGACGGGGCGGCCGGCCGGGGTGGCGGTGGAGTACGGGGGGTTCGCGGGGCTGCCGGGGGTGGTGGTGCTGGGGCACTACGGGGCCGAGCGGTGGGAGGACGGGGAACTGTCGGCGCCGGAGGCGCATCCGGGGGTGGCGCGGGTGCGGGAGGAGTTGCCGGGGGTGCTGGAGCGGGTGGGGGCGCCCGGGGGGACGTGGGTGGAGGACAAGGGGCGGGCGGTGGCCGTGCACACCCGGCGGACGGCGGCGCCGCAGGAGGCGTTGGAGCTGTTGCGGGCGCCGGTGGGGGAGTTGGCGGCCGAGCACGGGCTGGTGGTGGAGCCCGGGCGGCTGGTGCTGGAGCTGCGGCCGCCGGGGGTGGACAAGGGGGCGGCGCTGACCGGCTTCCTGCGCGAGCGGGGCGCCCGGTCGGTGCTCTACGCGGGGGACGACCTGGGGGACGTGGCGGCCTTCGCCGCGGTGGAGAAGCTGCGCGGCGAGGGTGTCGCGGGGGTGCTGGTGTGCGCCGGCGCGGTGGGGGACGCGCCGGTGCGGGAGCTGGCCGACCGGGCGGACCTGGTGGTCGCCGGGCCGGAGGGCGTGGTGGAGCTGCTGGGGGCGTTGGGGGACGCGCTCACAGCGCGTTGAGCTGGTCCAGGAACCACTGCTGCGGGGGGAGTGCGGTGGCCGCCGCCGCCAGGCGCTTGGTGCGGTCGGCGCGCTCCTCCGGGCTCATGGTGAGGCCGGCGTGGAGGGCGTCGGCGGTGGCGATGACGTCGTAGGGGTTGACGGTGAGGGCGTCGTCCTTGAGTTCGGCGTGGGCGCCGGCCTCGCGGGAGAGGACGAGGGCGCAGCCGTGGTCGGAGACCACGGGGACCTCCTTGGCGACCAGGTTCATGCCGTCGCGGATGGGATTGACCAGGGCGACGTCGGCGAGGCGGTAGGCGGCGAGGGAGCGCGGGAAGTCGTCGTCGACGTGCAGGATCAGCGGTTGCCAGGTGGGGGTGGCGAACTCCGAGTTGACGGCAACGGCGAGGTCCTGGACCTGTGCCGTGTAGTCGCGGTACTCGGCGAGGTCGGTCCGGGACGGGTAGGCGAAGGCGATGTGCACCACCCGGTCGTGCCACTGCGGGCGGGTGCGGAGCAGGTGCCGGTAGGCCAGCAGGCCGCGGACGATGTTCTTGCTCAGCTCGGTGCGGTCGACCCGGACGATGGTGCGGCGGTCGCCGACGGCCGCGCGGAGGGCGGCGAGGCGTTCGTCGACGTCGGGGCGGTGGGCGCGCTCGCGCAGGAAGTCGGCGTCGGCGCCGAGGGCGTGCACGCCGAGGCGGGTGGTCCGCCGAGTGGGGGTCCCCCCGGTGGTGCGGCCGTCGAGCGTGACGGAGAGCGCGTCGTGGTCGACGGTGGCGCCGAGGAGGTCCTCGCAGCAGGCGGCGAAGGCGCGGGCCCAGCGTTCGGTGAGGAAGCCGGCCCGGTCGGCGCCCAGGATGCCGGTGAGGACGGCCCGGGCGACGTCGTCGGGCAGCAGCCGGTAGTACTCGGGCGGGGCCCAGGGGGTGTGCGAGAAGTGGCCGATCCGCAGGTCGGGGCGGGCCTCCCGGAGCAGGGCCGGGACCAGGGAGAGGTGGTAGTCCTGGACGAGCACCGCGGCGTTCGGGGCGGCTTCGGCGGCCAGGGCTTCGGCGAAGGCCTCGTTGTAGGCCTGGTAGGCGGCCCACTCGGTGCGGAAGCCGGCGTCGAAGGCGGGGGCGGTGGGGGTCGCGTAGAGCAGGTGGTGGACGAACCAGAGGGTGGAGTTGGCGACGCCGTTGTAGGCGCGGGCGAAGGTCTGCGGGTCGAGGTCCAGCATCCGTACGGCCTGGCCGCCGACCTCGTGGCCGGCCAGGTCGAGGCGGCCGTGGGGGGCCTCGGCGGCGGCTCTGCGGTCGGAGTCGTTGAGGGCGGCGCAGACCCAGACGGCGTTCGGGTCCTCGATCGCGGAGAGGCCGGAGACCAGGCCGCCGCCGCCCCGCCGCAGGGTCAGCGTGCCGTCGTCGGCGGTGCTGAAGGACACCGGTCCCCGGTTGGAGGCCACCAGGACGGGGGCGGTGCCGGTCGCGTTCGAACGGTTGGTCGTGAGATCGCCCATGGTTGGCATCTTGCCGGGGGCTCGGCGTGGCAAACCCGTCAATGACGGGTGGCGTATTCCGGCACGGTGTGCATCGGGGGGCGTTCCAGGGCGGTCACCGGGTGGGTGTGCGCGGTGAAGGCGCGGGTTTCCGGGTCGCGGGTGAACTGGGTGAGATGGGGGTGGACGAGGTCGGCCGAGGCCTTGAGGCGGTGGGTGCGGTCGAGGCGTTCCAGGGCGGTCCGGTAGATGGTGGCGGCCATCCGGCCGAGGGCCTGGCCGTCCTGGTGGCGGTGGTGCCGGACGCCGACGTCCACCTGGGCCAGGGCGTCGAGGCCGGCCACTTCCAGGGCGTCGACCAGCAGGCCGAGTTCGACGCCGTAGCCGGTGGGGAAGGGCAGCCGTTCGAGCAGTGAGCGGCGGGCCGCGTACTCGCCGCCGAGGGGCTGGACGAAGCCGGCGAGTTCCGGCCAGTGGAGGTTGAGCAGGGGGCGGGCGACGAGTTCGGTGACCCGGCCGCCGCCGGCGGGCAGGACGGCGCCGTCCGACTCCAGCGGGCGGTCGTACATGGCCTTGACCAGCTGGATGGACTCGTCGGTGAGCAGCGGGCCGACGATGCCGGAGACGAAGGTCGGGTCGAACTCGCGCAGGTCGGCGTCGACGAAGCAGACGATGTCGCCGTGGGTGACCAGCAGGGAGCGCCAGAGCACCTCGCCCTTGCCCGGGACGGCGGGCAGCCGGGGGAGGATCCGGTCGCGGTGTTCCACCCGGGCGCCGGCCTCGGCGGCGACGGCGGCGGTGGCGTCGGTGGAGCCGGAGTCGACGACGACGAGTTCGTCGACGAGCGGGAGGCGTTCCATCAGCTCGCGGCGGACGGTGCGGACGATGTCGCCGACGGTGGCCTCCTCGTCCAGGGCGGGGAGGACCACGCTGACGGTGCGGCCGGTGCGTTCCTTGGCGTCGAGGAGGGTGCGGACCGGCCGGTCGGCCGCGCTCCAGGAGCGGCGGCGGAGCCAGGACGCCACCTGCGGGAGGAGCTCGGGAGTCGGTTCGGCGGGCACGGAGGTCTCCTCGGCGGGGTCGGTGGAATCTGTCATCTCGCGTGGCGGACGGTCCCGTTCAGGATTGGCGCCTTCGGATACAGTCTTCGTACAGCGGTCGGACCTTTGCACGCCGGGGTCGCCGTTGAGCAGCACCACAATTTCACAAGCTCATCCAGAGGGACTGAGGGAACGGCCCGTTGACGTCCCGGCAACCTTCTCGCGCGGCTGTCGTCGACAGGCCCCGGCGGGACAGGTGCCAATTCCGGCCCGTGCGCGACCGCGTCACGGGGAAGATGAGGAGAGAGGCCTCGCCATCATGGCTATCGACACTGCCGCACCCGTTTCCGTCGACCTCGGCCCCGCCACCGCGCTGTCCTGTCGCGAGTGCGGCACCCGCTTCCCGCTCGGCCCCAGCTTCGCCTGCCTGGAGTGCTTCGGCCCGCTGGAGATCGCCTACGAGTTCGGCAGCGAGGGCGCCGAGGAGCTGCGCAAGCGGATCGAGGCCGGTCCGGCGTCCATCTGGCGGTACGCGCCGCTGCTGCCCGTTCCGGCGGACGTGGCCTCGAAGCCGAACCTGAACCCGGGGTGGACCCCGCTGGTGAAGGCGGACAACCTGGGCCGGGAGCTCGGGTTCACCGCCCAACTGCACGTCAAGGACGACTCCGGGAACCCGACGCACTCCTTCAAGGACCGGGTGGTCGCGTGCGCGATCGAGGCGGCCCGGGCGTTCGGCTACACCACGCTGTCCTGCTCCTCCACCGGCAACCTGGCCGGCGCGGTGGGTGCGGCGGCGGCCCGGGCCGGGTTCCGGTCCTGCGTGTTCATCCCGCACGACCTGGAGCAGGGCAAGGTCGTCATGGCCGGGGTGTACGGCGGTGAGCTGGTCGGCATCGAGGGCAACTACGACGACGTGAACCGCTTCTGTTCGGAGCTGATCGGCGATCCGGCCGGCGAGGGCTGGGGCTTCGTCAACGTGAACCTGCGGCCGTACTACGGCGAGGGCTCCAAGACGCTGGCGTACGAGATCTGCGAGCAGCTCGGCTGGCGGCTGCCGGAGCAGATCGTGATCCCGATCGCCTCGGGCTCGCAGCTGACGAAGATCGACAAGGGTCTCCAGGAGCTGATCAGGCTGGGCCTGGTCGAGGACCGGCCGTACCGGATCTTCGGTGCCCAGGCCGAGGGCTGCTCGCCGGTGTCGGCCGCGTTCAAGGCCGGCCGGGACGTGATCAAGCCGGTCAAGCCGGACACCATCGCCAAGTCGCTGGCGATCGGCAACCCGGCCGACGGCCCGTACGTGCTGGACATCGCCCGCCGCACCGGTGGCGCGGTGGAGGACGTCACGGACGCCGAGGTCGTGGCGGCGATCCGGCTGCTGGCGCGGACCGAGGGCATCTTCGCCGAGACCGCGGGCGGGGTGACCGTCGGCGTGCTGAAGAAGCTGGTCGAGACCGGGCAGCTGGACCCGTCGAAGGAGACCGTCGCGATCAACACCGGCGACGGCCTGAAGACCCTGGACGCCGTCTCCGACGCCGGGATGACCGCCGTCATCCGCCCGACGCTGGACTCGTTCCGCGCCGCCGGCCTCGTGTCCGCCTGAACCACCCGCCCCCGCAAGGAGAATTCATGAGCGCCAACGTCCGCATCCCCACCATCCTGCGCACCTACACCTCCGGCGCCGCCGAGGTGACCGCCGAGGGCGCCACCCTGGCCGAGGTCGTCGCCGACCTGGAGAAGAACCACGCGGGCATCTCGGCCCGCATCCTGGACGACACGGGCAAGCTGCGCCGCTTCGTGAACGTGTACGTGAACGACGACGACGTGCGCTTCGCCGAGGGCCTGGCGACCGAGATCGGGGACGGCGCCAGCATCTCGATCATCCCGGCGGTGGCCGGCGGCTGCTGAGCCCGCAAGAGAACCCGCGGTCGCCCGCGCGTACGGAATTCCGCTGTCCGTATGCGCGGGCGACCGCTCGCATTCCTGCGGGAATATTTCCGGGTCGAGTCGGAGTAGAGTGTCGCTCGGCTGGGAACAGGGTTTCCCTTTCGGCCCCGCAGTGCTCGGCCCGGGGCGTCCGGCCGATGGGACCGGCCCGTGAAACCTGTCAGGCGGATGTCAGAATTACCGCAGGCATTTGGGTAATTCGTCCGCTATGTCCGGCGTGAAATGCCGAGAACATCCCGATTCGGTCCGTCCTGTCCCTTGACGCCGTGCCGGAATTACCGGTGGTTGGCCCTGTTGCAGAGGGCGTCGGTCCGGATACATTCAGCGGCGGTCGACGCAATCACCCGCTCGCCGGAAGCCGCCTGGCGTCCTGTGCGGAGGGTTGCGGCGTGCACGGCTGCGCCCAGGGGGGGTTCCCCGGGCCGGCCTTCAACCAACCCGGGCCCGCGACCTGCGGGCGCGTGAAGGGCCAGCACAGCACTAGGGGAGTTCGGAATGGCTCAGGGCACCGTCAAGTGGTTCAACGCGGAGAAGGGCTACGGCTTCATCGCGGTCGACGGTGGTGCGGACGTCTTCGTCCACTACAGCGCGATCCAGATGGACGGCTACCGCACCCTCGAGGAGGGCCAGCGGGTCGAGTTCGAGATCTCCCAGGGACAGAAGGGCCCGCAGGCGGACATGGTCCGCGCGGCGGTCTGACCCCTTCCGACCCCAGGAGCTCGGCGCGGCCCCACGGCTGGTGACCTCTCGCTTCTCGACGGGCCCGTGCGACGTGTGTCGCACGGGCCCGTCGGCGTTCCCGGGCGGCTCCCGCGGCGGCTCGCTGATTGCCGATTGGGCTTGCACTCGACCACCCGGAGTGCTAATCATTGGCGTTAGCACTCACAGTGTGAGAGTGACAGCGGACCGGGTCGGTGAGGCCCCCGGGAGCGGTAGGGAATGGACCTCCGCGCACCAGGGCCGTCCGTCGCGGGCACCCCTTGGTCCGAGCAGTCGACCGTGTCCCGGAGGACCACTTCTGATGGCCAAGATCATCGCCTTTGATGAGGAAGCTCGCCGCGGCCTTGAGCGTGGCATGAACCAGCTCGCCGACGCAGTGAAGGTCACGCTCGGCCCCAAGGGTCGCAACGTCGTGCTGGAGAAGAAGTGGGGCGCCCCCACGATCACCAACGACGGTGTCTCCATCGCCAAGGAGATCGAGCTCGAGGACCCGTACGAGAAGATCGGTGCGGAGCTCGTCAAGGAGGTCGCCAAGAAGACGGACGACGTCGCGGGTGACGGCACCACCACCGCCACCGTGCTCGCCCAGGCCCTGGTTCGCGAGGGTCTGCGCAACGTCGCCGCCGGCGCCAACCCGATGGCCCTGAAGCGCGGCATCGAGAAGGCCGTCGCGGCCGTCTCCGACCAGCTGCTGGCCCAGGCCAAGGACGTGGAGACCAAGGAGCAGATCGCCTCCACCGCCTCCATCTCCGCCGCCGACACCCAGATCGGCGAGCTGATCGCCGAGGCCATGGACAAGGTCGGCAAGGAAGGCGTCATCACCGTCGAGGAGAGCAACACCTTCGGCCTGGAGCTCGAGCTCACCGAGGGCATGCGCTTCGACAAGGGCTACATCTCCGCCTACTTCGCCACCGACCTGGAGCGCATGGAGGCGACCTTCGAGGACCCGTACATCCTCATCGCCAACTCCAAGATCGGCTCGGTCAAGGACCTGCTCCCGCTGCTGGAGAAGGTCATGCAGAGCGGCAAGCCGCTGGTCATCATCGCCGAGGACGTCGAGGGCGAGGCCCTGTCGACCCTGGTCGTGAACAAGATCCGTGGCACCTTCAAGTCCGTCGCCGTCAAGGCCCCGGGCTTCGGTGACCGCCGCAAGGCCATGCTCGGCGACATCGCCATCCTCACCGGTGGCACCGTCATCTCCGAGGAGGTCGGCCTGAAGCTGGAGAGCGCCGGCATCGACCTGCTGGGCACCGCCCGCAAGGTGGTCATCACCAAGGACGAGACCACCATCGTCGACGGTGGCGGCGACAGCGAGCAGGTCGCGGGCCGCGTGAACCAGATCCGCGCCGAGATCGAGAACAGCGACTCGGACTACGACCGCGAGAAGCTCCAGGAGCGCCTCGCCAAGCTGGCCGGCGGCGTGGCCGTCATCAAGGCCGGCGCGGCCACCGAGGTGGAGCTCAAGGAGCGCAAGCACCGCATCGAGGACGCCGTCCGCAACGCCAAGGCCGCCGTCGAGGAGGGCATCGTCGCCGGTGGTGGCGTCGCCCTGCTGCAGGCCGGTGTCGCCTTCGACAAGCTGGAGCTGGACGGCGACGAGGCCACCGGTGCCAACATCGTCAAGGTCGCGCTGGAGGCCCCGATCAAGCAGATCGCGACCAACGCCGGCCTGGAGGGTGGCGTCGTGGTGGAGAAGGTGCGCAACCTCCCCGCCGGTCACGGCCTGAACGCCGCCACCAACGAGTACGTCGACCTGGTCGCCGAGGGCATCATCGACCCGGCCAAGGTCACCCGCTCCGCGCTGCAGAACGCCGCCTCCATCGCGGCGCTGTTCCTCACCACCGAGGCCGTCATCGCCGACAAGCCGGAGAAGGCCGCCGCGGCCGCCGGTGGCGGCATGCCGGGCGGTGACATGGACTTCTGATCCTGATCGCTTCGATCGGATCGGCTGGTTCCCCGTCCGTGTGGGCGGCTCCCTTCGGGGGGCCGCCCACGCGGCGTTTCGGCGTTCGGGGGAGTTGAGGAGAGGATGGACGGATGGCTGCTGACGACATTGAGACCGCCCTGCACAACGCGCGGGCACTGATCCTGGCCGACCTCACCGCGCGGGACGTGGCGGACGCCGCCGTCGTCTCGCTGGTGGAGCAGGCCGTGACGCACCGCCGCTGGTGGCTGGAGCAGTGGCCCGACGGCACCGACTACGTGCTCGGACTGGTCGCCCAGGACGTCCAGGACGCGCTGCTGGAGGCGTACGGTCGCTGGCCGCTGTGCACCGACTGCGCGGCCGACGGGGATCCGCACGCGCTGAGCGTGGAGCCCGAGTTGGGGCCGGAGCCGCACTGGGTGTGCGGCAAGCGGGGCGCGGTGGTGGCTCCGGTGGGGGAGCTTTCCTGACGGGTGGGTACGGTGCCCGCATGGGGCGCTGGGTGTGGGGTGTGGTCGGCGGGTGCTGCGGGCTCGGGTTGTGGTGGGGCCTGGTGGAGGTGACGGTGGCCGACCAGGACGTGTGGTGGGCCGTGATAGGGCGCGTTCCCGCCGTGCTGGCGGGGATGGCCGCCGCGGACCGGGTGATCGCGTGGCGGGGCTGACGGGCGGTCGGGCGGGTTGACGGGCGTGCGTGGGGGGCGCGCGTCAGAGGGCGCCGAGCTCGGCCGTCAGGTTGGCGTGGGCGGCCGCCGTGAAGCGCTCGCGGGCGGCGGGCGTGCGGTAGAGCCCGGGCAGGGCGAGCAGGTGGCGCAGTACGGCGGCCCGGCCGGCCGTGAAGTCCGGTGCGGGGACGAAGCCGTACTCCTCGCGGACGGCGGCCGCGTACGCCGCGTACGCCTCGGGGGTGCCGCCGAGGACGGCGAGGTCCGCGTCGCAGAGCACCTCGCCGTTGCGGTCGCCGGGGGCGGGGTCGTGGCCGACGGTGAGCAGCACGAGGCGCTCGACCTCGGCGACCCGCTCGGCGGGCAGCCCGGCGGCGGTCAGCGCGCGGACGGCGAGGGCGGCGCTGCGTTCCTCGTTCTCGGTGCGGTCGGGCCGGTAGACGACGTCGTGGAACCAGGCCGCGAGGCGGACGGCCTCCGGGTCGGCGGCGTGCCCGGCCAGCTCGTCGACGTGCCGCAGCACCGCGCGCAGGTGCGCGACGGTGTGGTACCTGCGCTGCGGCTCCGACCAGCGGCGCAGCAGCTCCCGGCCGTACGGCTCGGGGTCGACGGCGGCGCCGCAGCGGTGCAGCAGGGCGGTCCAGGCGGCGAGCAGGTCCTCGGTCGGCATGGGCACATTGTGGCGGACGGGCCCGGCCCTGGACCTATAGGTAGGTTGGCGATATATGTAGTCGTATGACTGAACGCTCCATGCAGGAGCCCACGCTGCTGCTGCTCACCGCCCTGGCCGACGCGCCGAGACACGGTTACGCGCTGATCCAGGAGGTCGCCGCGATCTCGGACGGCCGGGTCAAGATGCGCACCGGCACGCTCTACGGGGCACTCGACCGGCTGCTCGGCCAGGGGCTGATCGAGGTCGCCGCCGAGGAGGTGGTGGACGGTCGGGCCCGGCGCAGCTACGCGCTGACCGGGGCCGGCCGGGACGCGCTGGCCGCCGAGGCGGAGCGGCTGCGGGCGGTCGCCACCGAGGCCGAGCGCCGACTGGCCGAGATCCGGTCGGTGCTTCCGGGCGGGACCGGGTCGCACGGGCGGCCCGCGGCGGGGGGAGGACTCTCATGAGCGCACCGGCGATCGGCGCGGGGCCCTCGGTGGCGCTGCGGACCGCGCTCCGGTTCTACCCGGAGCGGTACCGCCGCGAGCGCGGCGAGGAACTGGCCGAGGTGTTCGCCGACACGACGGCGGAGGGCGGCCGCCTGGCGGTCACCCGGGAGCTCCTCGGCCTGGCGGTGTACGGGCTGCGGGTGCGGCTCGGGCTGACCGGGGCCTCGCCGGCCGGGCGGCTGCTGGCGCTGGTCGCGCCGATGCTCGCCGGCGCGGTGGCCGGCGCCGCGCTGGTGGCCTGGGTGACCACCGCGGACCGGGTCGCCAACCGGCTCTCCTGGGACGGCTCGTACGGCACCTACGCCGAGTTGCTCTCCCGGCCGGTGGCCGCCGCGCTGCTCCTGGTGGCGGTGCTCCTCGGGCGGTGGACGGCGGTGCGGGGCAGCGCGCTGGTCCTGGGCGCGGTGGGGCTGTACGAGCTGGTGGAGGCCGTGTGGGTCTCCTCCTTCGACGCGTGGTGGAGCGGCTACATCGGGATGGCCTCGCTGCCGCTGGTGCTGGCCGCGCTGCTGCTGGCCGCGGCGCCGACCGACCTGCTGGCCCGGCCGACCTGGCGCGTCGGCGGGCTGGTGCTGGCGTCGGCGGTCGTGGGCGGGCTGCTGGAGACGGCGCAGAACTGGGACGACACCACCTTCCCGCTGGAGCTGCCGTGGGTCGTGGCGATGCTGGTCCTCCTGCTGCTGCTGACCTTCGCCGGGCTGCGCGGGCGGGCGGCCCCGGCGGCCGCGGGGGTGGCGGTGCTGGTGCTGACCGGGCCGGGCTGCCTGTTCAACATCTGGCGTGAGTCCCGGGGGCTCTCGCACCTGCTTCCGGTGGCGGCGCCGATGGTGGCGCTGCTGGTGCTGGTGGCGGTGGTGGTGCACCGGTCCGGGCGGCGGGAGGCGGTCGGGGTGGTCCACGGAGCGGCGTGACGGCGGCGGCGTGAGGGCAGGTGGGGCGGTGCGGCGGGACCGGGCGGCTCCGGGGGGTCGTTCCGGCGTGACCGGATCGGCCCCCTGGGGGTCACCGGGGGTCGCCGGGCTCCGCCGGATGTGGCAGTCTGTCGAATATGTCTAGACCAATTTTCGAAGTCATCGCGCTGACGCCCCAGGACGCCCAGGCCGCCGAGTCGGGCGGCGCCGACCGGCTCGAACTGGTCACCGACATGGCCGCCGACGGGCTCACCCCGTCCGTCGAGGACTTCGGCCGGATCCGGGCCGCCGTCGGCATCCCGCTGCGGGTCATGCTGCGGATCCGGGACGGCTTCGCCCCCGGCGACGTGGACGAGCTGTGCGCCCGGGCCGCCGCGCTGCGGGCCGAGGGCGCCGAGGAGTTCGTCCTCGGCTTCCTCGACGCCGACGGCGCCGTCGACCTGGCCGCCACCACCGCCGTCGCCGAGACGATCGCCGGCTGCCGTTGGACCTTCCACCGGGCGATCGACCACAGCGCCGACCGGGCCGCCCTGCGGGCCGCCGTCGGCGGGCTGCCCGGCCTGGACACCTTCCTCACCTCCGGCGCGGCCGCCGGGGTGGACGCCGGGCGCGAGGTGCTGTCGGCCGAGCTGGCCCGGGCCGGCGAGCCCGGGTACCGGCAGCGGATCCTGATCGGTGGCGGTCTGCGGGTCGAGCACCTGAAGGAGCTGCGGGCGGAGGGCTTCGACGCCTTCCACGTCGGCGGCGCGGTGCGGGTCGACGGCTGGCGGACGCCGGTGGACGCGGCCAGGGTCGCCGAGTGGCGGGCGCTGATCGACGCCTGAGCGCGTGCCCGGAGGGGCCGGTCCGCGGGCCGGCCCCTCCGGGTGGGCGAGCCGTTACCGCAACTGCTCGGGCAGCGGCTCGCCGTGCAGCACCGTCAGCCCGGAGACGGCACGGGTCAGCGCCACGTACAGCCGCCGCAGTCCGGTCCGCTCGTCCGGCTCCCCGGCGATCACCGCGGCCGGCTCGTCCAGCACCACGTAGTCGTACTCCAGACCCTTGGCCAGCGAGGCGGGGACGAGGGTGAGCCGGGCCTCCGCGCTGGTCTCGGTGCCGGGGGAGAGGTACGGCAGGCCGGCCGCGGTGAGCGCCTCGGCGAACCGCGGGATGCGGGCGTCGGCGGCGATCAGGCCGGTCGAGCCCTCGTGTTCCAGCGCCTCCCGGCAGGCCGCGAGGACCGCCTCCGTGCCGTCCGTGCCGTCCCCGTCCGCGATCGGACGGATCGTCAGCGAGCCGGGCGCCTCGCGGACCGAGGAGGCAGGGGCCAGGCCGGGGGCGATCGCCGGGAGCAGCCGGGAGGCGTACGCGATGACCTCCTCCGGCACCCGGAAGCCCTTGGTCAGCTCCTCGATGTGCGCCTCCGGCTTGCCCAGGTGGCGCAGCGCCTCCGGCCAACTCGCCGTCGCCCACGGGGTGGTGCCCTGGGCGAGGTCGCCGAGGACGGTCGCCGAGCCGGTGGTGCAGCGGCGGCCGACCGCGCGGTACTGCATCGGGGAGAGGTCCTGGGCCTCGTCCAGCACCACGTGCCCGAGCGAGGGGGTGCGCTGCACCAGGTCGGTCGCCTCGTCCACCAGGACGGCGTCGGCCGCCGTCCAGCGGGCCGTCTTCACCGAGCGGCCGGGCTTGGGCCACAGCACCGCCCGCTGCTCCTCGGGCGTCAGCACGCCCTCGGCGCACTCGGCCAGGAACTCCGGCTCGGAGAGCAGCCGCAGGACCAGCTTCGCCGGGTCGACGGCCGGCCAGCACTCCTTGACCACCGCCTTGACGGCGCTGTTGCGGGCCACCGCGTCCTGCACCCGGTCGTCCGGGGCCTCGCCGCCCTGCTCCATCTTCAGCAGCACGGCGTGCGCGATGCGCTGCGGCAGGGCGTCCCTGGACGCGCCGTAACGGACCTCGCGGCCCTTCAACTCCTCGATGATCTCGACCAGTTCGTACACCGGCACGCGCCAGCGGCGGGAGCCGCGGACCACCACGCAGGGCTCGGTGGGCAGCGAGATGCCCGAGCGCACGGCCCGGCGCAGCACCTCGGCCATCCGGGCGTCGCCCTTCAGCCGGGCCGCCTCCGGGGTGTCCTCGCCCCTCACCTCGACGTGTCCGACCAGCTGCTGCACGGTGGCCTGGGCGACGTCCAGCTCGCCGAGGGCCGGGAGCACCTGCTCGATGTAGGAGAGGAAGGCGTTGTTCGGCCCGATCACCAGGGTGCCGGTACGGGCCAGGCGCTCGCGGTGCGCGTACAGCAGGTACGCGACGCGGTGCAGGCCGACGGCGGTCTTCCCGGTGCCGGGCGCCCCCTGGACGCAGATCGTGCCCGTGATGTCGGAGCGGACGATCTCGTCCTGCTCGGGCTGGATGGTGGCGACGATGTCGCGCATCGGGCCGACGCGGGGCTTCTCGATCTCGGCGGCCAGCAGGGCGGAGGTCTGCTCCGTCTCGGCCGGGTCGGTGAGGTGCTCGTCCTCGTAGGCGGTGAGCTCGCCGCCGGTGTAGCCGAAGCGGCGGCGGCGCTCGACGTCCATCGGCTCGGTGCGGCTGGCCCGGTAGAACGGCTGGGAGACCGGCGCGCGCCAGTCGATCACCATCGGGTCGCCGTCGGCGTCGTGGACGTGCCGGCGGCCGATGTAGAAGCTCTCGCCTCCGCTGCCCTCGGACAGTTCCTCGCTGATCGCGTGGAGGTAGTCGAGGCGGCCGAAGAACAGCGGGGTGTGCGAGAGGTCGGCCAGTGCGGCGATCCTGGCCTCGATCTGGTTCTGCAGGACGAGGGTGGTGACCCAGGTGCCGGTCACGTCGCGGATGTCGAGCGACTCGACGTCCTCGCGCATGGCGCGCAGCGCGGCCCGGGACGCGGCCAGGTGGTCGCGTTCGCGCTGGAGGGGGTCGGTGATGGGGGTGGCGGGCACAGCGAACCTTCCCGGCTGCCCCCGGTGGCGGGTGCAGCGGATCGTAGGAGCTCACGGTGGGCACGCCGACCGGTTGCCGTGCGGTCGGCACCTCCCCCGGCTGCCTGCGGGACTTCAGCAGGTACCACGGTTCGGGAGGGGGCAGACGGACGATCTTAGACCCGTCCGCCCCGGGGTTCCAGCCGTGCCCTTCCCGGGGTTCCGGTCGTGCGGGCCTCGGGGTTCGCCCTACCCCGGCCCCGGGGTCCGCCGTACACCCGCAGGACGACCCGCGTACCTGCGGATACGGCCTTTGGAGTGATGCCGACGGCCGTCCGGGTGCCTACCGTTGAAGACATGAGCACCACGAACCGAACCCCCCGATCCGGCCCGTCCGGCGCCACCGCCGTCTCCGGGCATCACCGCAACCCGCTCAGCACCGCCGTCCGCAACGTCGGCATCGCCCTGGACACCGCCGCGCGCGTGATCTTCCTCGGGCGCGACGGTGTCCGGTACTGAAATGCCCGGTACTGACGCGCCCTACAGCACGTCGTCCGCGTCGATGATCCGGTACGCGTAGCCCTGCTCGGCCAGGAAGCGCTGCCGGTGGGCGGCGAAGTCCTGGTCCACGGTGTCCCGGGCGACCACCGAGTAGAAGTGCGCCGCGTGGCCGTCCGCCTTGGGGCGCAGCACCCGGCCGAGGCGCTGGGCCTCCTCCTGGCGGGAACCGAAGGTCCCGGAGACCTGGATGGCGACGGTGGCCTCGGGCAGGTCGATCGAGAAGTTCGCGACCTTGGAGACCACCAGGACGCTGATCTCCTTGTTCCGGAAGGCGTCGAAGAGCCTCTCGCGCTGGGCGTTGCTGGTCTCGCCCTTGATCACCGGGGCGTCCAGGGCCTCGCCGAGCTCGTCCAACTGGTCGATGTACTGGCCGATGATCAGCGTCTGGTCCTTCTCGTGCTTCCTGACCAGCGCCTCCACCACCCGCCGCTTGGTCGCCGTGGTGGCGCAGAAGCGGTAGCGCTCCTCCGGCTCGGCGGTCGCGTAGGCGAGCCGCTCGGAGTCGGTCAGGGTGACCCGCACCTCGCAGCAGTCGGCCGGTGCGATGTAGCCCTGCGCCTCGATCTCCTTCCACGGCGCGTCGAAGCGCTTGGGGCCGATCAGGCTGAACACGTCGCCCTCGCGGCCGTCCTCGCGCACCAGCGTGGCGGTCAGGCCGAGCCGGCGGCGGGCCTGGAGGTCGGCGGTGAACTTGAACACCGGCGCGGGCAGCAGGTGCACCTCGTCGTAGACCACCAGGCCCCAGTTGCGGGCGTCGAACAGCTCCAGGTGGGCGTAGACGCCCTTCCGCTTGGTCGTCATCACCTGGTAGGTGGCGATCGTGACCGGGCGGATCTCCTTCCGCGTCCCGCTGTACTCGCCGATCTCGTCCTCGGTGAGCGAGGTGCGCTTGACCAGCTCGTGCTTCCACTGGCGGGCCGAGACGGTGTTGGTGACCAGGATCAGCGTGGTCGACTTGGCCTGCGCCATCGCCGCCGCGCCCACCAGCGTCTTGCCGGCGCCGCAGGGCAGCACGACCACGCCCGAGCCGCCGTGCCAGAAGCCCTCGACGGCCTGCGCCTGGTACGGGCGCAGCTGCCAGCCGTCCTCCTCCAGGTGGATCGGGTGCGCCTCGCCGTCGACATACCCGGCGAAGTCCTCGGCGGGCCAGCCGAGCTTGAGCAGCACCTGCTTGATCTGCCCGCGCTCGGAGGGGTGGACCACCACGGTGTCCGGGTCGACCCGGGCGCCGACCAGCGGGACGATCTTCTTGGAGCGCAGCACCTCCTCCAGCACCGGTCGGTCGGTGGTGGTGAGCACCAGCCCGTGGGTCGGGTGCTTGAGCAGCTGGAGCCGCCCGTACCGGCCCATGGTGTCCGCCACGTCCACCAGCAGCGCGTGCGGCACCGGGTAGCGCGAGTACGTCACCAGGGCGTCCACCACCTGCTCGGCGTCGTGCCCGGCCGCCCGCGCGTTCCACAGCCCGAGCGGCGTCACCCGGTACGTGTGCACGTGCTCGGGCGCCCGCTCCAACTCGGCGAACGGCGCGATGGCGCGACGGCAGTCGGCGGCCCTGGGGTGGTCGATCTCCAGGAGAAGAGTTTTGTCGCTCTGGACGATGAGCGGTCCGTCGTTCACGCGGGGGAGCCCTCCACTGGCTGACAGGGTGGATTGACGCAGACCCTCCAGTGTCGCGCATCGCGGGGGCTGCGCGGGAGGCCGCTCGGAGTGACCACGGTGCGTGCTCGCTCGTTGAGCTGGTCATGAAGAAGTCGAAGCGTGTTCTCACCGCCCTCGCCCTGATGGGCTCGGCCTTCGCGGCCACCGCGTCCTCGGCCGGTTCGGCGCATGCCCTCGCGGGCATCGGGGAGGGGCCCGGCGGGCTGCTCGCGGCGCCCGGGTTCCTGTTGGCGGACACCGTCACCGGGGGTGCGATGCCGGTCGGGCAGGGGCAGATCGGCAGCCTGGCGGACAAGGCCGTGCAGGAGAAGATGAAGGAGGCGCAGCAGGGGCACTGAGCGCCCCGGGGGTCACTCGTCGAGTTCCGCGACGCCGGTGATGCGGTGCAGGGCGAAGGTGCGGAGTTCGTCGGCGTGGTGGTCGAAGGCGGTGACGAAGCCGCCTTCGACCTTGACCGGGTCGATGATCCGCTGGCTGGCGATGCCCTCGGCGTTGAGGTAGCCGATCCACATGCGTTCGCCGAGCAGGACGGCCGTCTGGAGGGCGGCCAGGGTCTCCGCGGCGGCGGTGCGGGGGAGGTGGCGCGGGTCGGGGGTGGGCTCGCGGCGGGTGGCGGTGGCGGCGCGGTCGCCGGCCCGGATGGCCTTGATGGCGGCCGCGAGCAGGGTGTCGTCGGGGGCGGGCGGCCCGTCGGGGACGGGCACGGGGGCGGTCCGGGGCGGGGTGCGGTGGCTGTCCGGGCGGGTGATCAGTACGTCGCCTTCGGCGGACTCGGCGGCCGGGGCGTAGCCCATGGTGCGCAGGGCGGCGAGCAGGACGTCCGGGGCGGCCTGGGCGGCGAGGACGGTGGGGGCGAGCAGCCGGAGCCGCAGGTCGGCGGAGCGGCGGTCGGCGAGCACCTCGCCGAGCAGTGACGGGTCGTCGCAGCGCAGGTAGGAGGAGGCGGCGCCGACCCGCAGGACGCCGTGCCGGCGGGCGACGTCGTCGATCAGGTAGGCGAGCGGCTGCGGGACGGGTGTACGGCTGTGCTGCTCCAGGAAGGTCCGCAGGTCGGTGGCGGTGCGGCCGGCGTCGAGGGCGCGGCGGACCGAGGCCGGGGTGAAGCGGTAGACGGTGGCGCCGCCCTTGGACTCGATGTCGGCGCACAGGGCGAGGGCCTGGGCGAGCGGGGTGAGCAGCGGGCCGGGGGCGATCGCGGTGAGGTCCGGCTGGAGGATCACGTGGTCCAGTGGCTGCGGGAGCAGCGGGGCGAGCACCTCGGCCGGGTCGGACTCGGCGGTGAGCAGCGCGCGGGCGGGGGCGGCCAGGGCGCCGCGGCCGATGATGCCGAGGAGTTCGGCCTCGTCGAGGGTCCAGGCGGTGAGTTCGTCGCGCAGTTCGCGGCCGTCCGGGCCGGTGGGGCCGCCGCGCAGCGGGCGCTGCCAGCGCAGGGTGGGGAGCAGTTCCTCGGCGGTGGCCGGGGTGCCGGGCGGGAGTTCGGCGAGCAGGGCGAGGGCGGCGCGGCGGACGGACGGGGCGAGGGTGCGGTCGAGTTCGGGGCCGAGGGCGGCGCGCGGCTTGCCCCGGCCGTCCGGGGTGCCGGTGAGGGCGGGGACGCGGGTGGCGGCGAGCCAGGCGGTGGCCAGTACGGACCAGCGCTCGGCGGTGTCCAGGTGCAGCCAGGCGTCGTACCCCGGGGTGGGGGCCCAGCGTTCGTCCACCTCGCCGTCGGGGGCCAGCAGCCCCGCGGTGTAGGCGAGTTCGAGCCAGAAGGCGGTCTGCTGCTCGGTGTTCTCCAGGGCCTGGGCGGTGCGCTTGAGGTCGCGGACACCGAGGCCGCCGGCGCGCAGGGTCAGCGGCGGGGTGAGTCCCCAGCCGTCCAGCAGCTCCTCGACGGTCTTGACCGCGGTGTGCGCCTGGCCGGCCGCGGCGCCGTCCACGGCCCCTGGGTCGCGCGGGGCGGCGGCGGGCACCGGCTCGGGCTGGACCGGTTCGACGGTGCGGTGGGTGCGGCCGCCACGCAGGTGCAGCGCGAGCTCGCGGGGCAGGACGACGCTGCCGGGGCTGGTGGGCAGCAGCAGGCCGCGGGCGAGCAGCCACTCGACCGGGCTCTGGGCGTCCTCGGCGGTGACCGGGCGGGTGGCGTCCGGGACGGTGCCGGTGGGCGGGCCCCAGACCAGCCGTTCCAGCAGCCGCAGCGCGGCCTCGGGCGCGGTGGCGAGCAGCGCGGCGCAGCGGGTGCGGTCGGTGAGCAGCGCGGTGAGCGCGGCGACGGCGCTGACCGGGTCCGGGGTGGCGGGCTGCCCGGCCGAGGCGAGCAGCTGCTGCAGCCGGGCCGGGGACGTGCCGACGGTGGCGTCGGCGAGGGTGGGGCCGAGTCCGGTGCGGCCCGGGTTGGTGGCGGTCGGGGCGAGCGCCTCGCGGACGGCGAGGACCAGCCGCAGCCCGTTGTCCGGGCCCCAGAGCAGCGCCCGGTCGCGCAGGGTGGCGATCGCGCGCGGCAGGGCGGTGGCGACGGCGGACCGGTCGGCCGGGGTGAGCGGGGTCGCGCCGGGGTGCGGCTTGACCTTCGCCGGGCCGGTCAGCAGGGTGCGGACGGTGCTCAGCGAGGTGCCGTCCGGGGCGGTGGCCAGCGCCTCGGCGACCTGGAGGGTGAAGCGGTCGAGCCGCTCCAGGGCGCGCAGCGCGGAGGCGCGCGAGGAGAGCCGGGCGGACAGCTGGGTGAGGTCCCCGGGGACGGGGTTCAGCAGGTCGGGGCGGGAGCGGAGCAGGGCGGCGAGCGCGTCGTCGGGACGGGAGCGCAGCTCCTCGGCGAGGGTGCGCGGGCCGGTGGCGGGCCTGCCCCGGCGTTGAGGGCCCTGCTGTGTGGTCATTCGACCTAGGTTAGTCGGGCGAGAGGACGGCGCGGTGTCCCTCGGCCGCCGCACCTCCGACGCACCGCCAGGGGCGCGGACGGACTCGCGCGGGCGGGGGCGGGGTGGGTAGCGTCACGCCGAGGGCGGTTCGGTGGCGGCCGGTACGGGCGAGGCGGGGTGGTCGGTGTGACGGACGGCGAGTGGTGGCGCAAGAGCGGGCCGTGGAGCGAGCGTTCCGGCGGCGGTTCGGCGGACCGTTCGGCGGACCGTTCGGCCGACCGTTCGGACGCCGGCCCGGACGCCGGCCCGGGCGGGGCCGCTTCCGGCGGCGCCCCGGAGGCGCCGTCCGCCCCCGCCCCGGCCCCGGAGCACGACCCCGACAGCGTGTACGACCCGCCGGCGCCGAGCGCGGCCGGCATCCCGTCGGTGCCGCTGGACCTGCCGGACCTGGCCGCCGTCGAGGAGCGGTCGGACGCGATCCCGCCGCCGACGGTGTCGAGCACCGGCCCGTGGACGATGACGCTCTTCGACTTCTCGGACGGGCCGCGGCCCGCGCCGAAGCCGATCCCCGAGCAGCGCACGGCCGAGGAGGCAGCGGCGGCGGCAGCGGCCGCGCCCGCGGCGGAGCCGGCGAAGCCCGCGGACCTGAGGAAGAAGCCGCGCCGGGGCCTGTTCAGGCCGGCCCCGGCCCCCGCCGCTCCCCCCGTGCTGCCCCAGGCCCCGGCCGGGAAGGCCGGGCGCAAGGTCAGGGGCAAGGGCAAGGTGGCGGAGAAGGACGCGTCCGCCCGCAAGCCCTCCCCGCTGATCCTGCTCTCCTGCCTCCTGCTGGTGGGCGGGGCGGTCTCCGGGTTCTTCCCGGCGATGCTGGCCGGCTGGGGCCTCGGGTATCTGTCCCGCCGGATCTCCGAGCTGATGCGCAAGTTCGTGATCCTCGGCATTCCGCTGGTCACGATGAGCGCGACCACCCTCTACTCCATGCAGCGGGCCAAGCAGGGCGGGGGACAGGGCGGCGGCCTCCAGACGGGCTCGCCGCTGGGCGAGATCAGCTGGTCGTCGGCCCCGACCGTGCTGCGGGTGTCCGCCGTGCTGTCGGCGGTGGTCCTGCTGCTGCTCGCCATGCGCCGCCGCCCGCCGCAGGAGGGCTGAGCCGGGGCCGTACCGGCGGTCCTCCCGGGGCGGCCGGGGCCTGAGCCGACGCCGTACCGCTCCGGCTGCGTGTCGGCGGCCGGGTCAGTCGTCGGCGAGGTGGACGAGGCGGCGGAAGGTCTCCGGGTCGCCGAGGTGGCCGACGATCCACCGGGCGACGGTGGCGCGGGTGACGGTGCCGGCGCGGGGGAGCGGCCGGTCGTACGAGACCTGGGGGCCAGGGGCCGGCGGTCCGTCCTTGAGCATCGGCACCCGGACCACCGTCCAGGCGGTGTCGGATTCGGCGAGCACCGCCTCCATCCGGGCGAGGTCGTGGTGGATCTCCCGGTACAGCCGGTCGACCACCAGCGTGGCCACCATCCGCTGGGCCAGCGGGAGCCGGCTGGTGTCCAGGCCCGCCGAGCTCATCGTCACCAGGTGCCCGGCGCCGCTGGCCCGCAGCGCCGCGGTCAGCTCGCGGGCGCCGTCGGAGAAGACGGAGGTGGCCCGGCGGCCGGTGGTGCCGAGGGTGGCGACGACGGCGTCCTGGCCGTACAGCGGGCCGTGCAGGGAGCCCGGCCGGCCGACGTCGGCCCGTGCGGTGAGCGGGGTGCCGTGCGGGAAGTCCGGCAGCCGGGCGGGGTCGCGGACGACGGCGGTCACGGTGTGTCCGGCGGCCAGCGCGAGGTCGACCACCAGGCGGCCGGTGCGCCCGGTGGCTCCCACGACTGCGATCCTCATCGGTTCCTCCTCGGGATGCCCGGGACTCGGGATGCCCGGGACTCGGGGGTTCGGGCTCGGGGTTCGGGCTCGGCCCGGGCCTGGGCTCGGCCCTGGGTCCGGCAGCGGTTGTCATTCATTCAGACGAGCTGTATGAATGAAATCAAGTGAACCACAGCACGCCCCGAGCGCAAGCCCAAAGGAGCGATGGGACATGGGAGTTCGACAGGCTCAGTACCCCGACCTGGACGGCCGGGTGGTCGTGATCACCGGCGGCAGCCGTGGCATCGGTGCGGAGACCGCCCGCGCTTTCGCCCGGCAGGGCGCGGCCGTCGCCGTCCTCGGCCGCGACGAGGCGGCGCTGACGGCGGTGGCCGAACAGCTGCGGGCGGAGGGGGCCCGGGCACTCGGGCTGGTCGCCGACTGCACGGACGCGGCGGCGCTCGGCTCCGCCGCCGCCAGGATCGGCCAGGACCTCGGCCCGGTCTCCGTCCTGGCCCCCTTCGCCGGCGGCGACGGCTACCCGGTGTCGACCGTCCACGAGACCGAGGAGCACTGGCGGGCCGTGCTGGACGGCAACCTCACCGCCACCTTCCTCACCGTCCAGGCCTTCCTGCCCGGCCTGCTGGTCCGCGGCGGCGGCTCGATCGTCACCATGGCCTCCACGGCGGGCCGGCTGCCCAGCGGAGCCTCCGCGGCGTACGCCACGGCCAAGGCGGGGGTGCTGATGTTCACCCGGCACCTCGCGCTGGAGGTCGCCGACGAGGGCGTACGGGTCAACGCCGTCGCGCCGGGTGCCGTCCGCACCGAGCGGACCGCCGCGCGGATGCCGCCCGAGGTGCAGGCCACGGTCGCCGCCGCGCACCCGCTGGGCCGGCTCGGCGAGCCGGTGGACATCGCCTCGGCCGCGCTCTTCCTGGCCTCCGACGCGTCCTCCTGGATCACCGGGCAGACCCTGGACGTCAGCGGCGGGCGGATCATGCTCTGAGCCGCGGGGCCGTCCCGCCGGGTGCCGGTGCAGCCGGGCCGTCCCGCCGGGCGCCGGGGCGGCCCGGTCGGAGGCGGGCGCCGCCCGGCCCGGGTGAACCGATCGGCGATACTGCCAGTTCACGCGGAACGAGTGGAGGCGAGCGGGATGAGCCCCCGGTCCTACCGGATGGGACAGCGGCAGGCGGAGGTCGACGAGACCCGCGCCCGGATCGTCGCGGCCGCCCGCGCGCACCTGGCCGAGACCGGCGGGGTCTCGCTGGACGCGGTCGCCCGCCGCGCGGACGTCGCCCGGGCGACCGTCTACTACCAGTTCGGCTCCAAGGCGGGCCTGCTGGAGGCGGTCTGCGACGCCCTCGCCGAGCAGGGCGGCATGGCCCGGCTCGCCGAGGCCTTCACCCTGGCCGACCCCTGGGCGGCGGTGGACCGCTTCGTCGAGGTGATGGGCGGCTTCTGGGCGTTCGACCGGGTCTGCACCCGCCGCCTGCGGGCGCTCGCCGCGCTCGACGAGGAGGTGGGCCGGGTCATCGCCGACCGTGACGCCCGCCGCCGCCAGGGGGCCGCCGTGCTGTCCGGCCGCCTGCCCGCCGCCCCGCCGGACGCGGCGAGCCTGCTGTTCGTCCTCACCGCCTTCGAGACCTACGACGCGCTGGCGGCGGAGGCGGAGGCCGCGGCGGAGGAGGGGGCGCAGGCGGAGGAGGGGGCGTCGGGCGGCGCCGGCGACCTGACGGTGGCCACCGCGGCCGTCATCCGCCTGGTCCGCGCCGCCCTGGGCGGGCCGGCGGACGCGCCTTAGGGGGCGAGGCCCCCGCGGGCCTCAGTGCAGGGGGAGCGCCTTGACGCCCGAGAGCACCGGGATGAGCTGGAACCGGCCGTCCCCGGCGCCGCAGGAGGGCCTGGTGTCGGGGGTGTCGGAGATGTTCGTCCCCGCACCGAACCGCCCGTCCCCGCTCCGGGCGAAGGTCGTGAAGTGGTCGTGGTAGCCGTCGTAGTAGTACATGCACTGGTGCAGGTTCAGGTACCGCCCGGCGGTCAGGTCCAGCGGCGTGGCACTCGACAGCAGGGGGATGGGGTGGTCGGTGCCTCCGCCGCCGCAGTTCGGGGCGGTGTCACGGGAGTTGGAGACGTTGGTGCCGGCGACGAACTTGACGTCGGTGGTCCCGACCACCGTGGTGAGGTGGTCCTGGTCGAAGTCGCTCCAGAAGACGCACTGGTGCAGGTTCAGGTAGCGCCCGGCCGTGAGGTCGTAGCCTTCGGCGGCCGTGTAGACATTGGGCTCGTAGTTCCCGTCCCCGGGGCCGCACACGGCGGCCGCGACGGGGGTGTCGGAGATGTTCGTCCCGGCGCTGAACCGCCCGTCCCTGCTCGGGACCAGGGTGGTCATGAGGTCGAAGCTGGTCGGCAGGAAGGGACCGTTGTAGACGCACTGGTGAAGGTTCAGGTAGCGGCCCGCGGGGGGCGGCGGAGCGGTGTCGGCGGTGTTGACGGCGCCGGCAACGGCAGCCGGAGCCGGGCCGGCCGACGCGGCGAGGGACATCGCCGCGCCGGCGAGCGCGGCGAAGCGTGGGAAGAGGAGCATGAGGGGGGTCTCCGTGCTGTGCTGCGGCCGCTCTGAGCGAGCGGCCGTCACGCAGGAGGCTTCCCCGGGAGCCCGGTGTCCCCGGCCGGCGCGCGGGAACTTCACCTGAACGACCGGCGTGTCCGGCCACCGCCGACCACGGGGGAGCCGGATCGACCCGGCCGCCTGGCCGCCGTCGGAGCGGCGCGGCGGGCTGGCACCCAGTGCGGGCAGGGGGTTAACACCCGTACGGGATGGGTGCTTTCCCCGTTCTGCGGGCCGGCCGGCGGCGGCCAGACTCTGGGCATGCCCGCGCAGCCCGTGATGACGCCCGAAGCCCACGCAGTCGTCGCAGCACCCGAAGCCCGCGAAGTCCCCGCAGTGCCTGGAGCGCCCGACGCCCGCGCCGCCCCGCGGTCCGGGAACGGCGGCAGCGACTTCGCCGAGTTGACCCGCCGGATAGCCGCCGAGGGCCTGCTCGACCGGCGCCCCGGCTACTACGCCGTCCGCGCGGGCCTGGTGCTCGCCGCCTTCCTCGGCGGCTGGTGCGCCCTGTTCGCGCTGGGTGACACCTGGTGGCAGCTCGGCCTGGCGGCGGCGATGGCCGTCGTCTTCGCCCAGGTCGGCCTGCTCTCCCACGACCTGGCGCACCGCCAGGTCTTCGACCGGCGGGTGCCGAGCGAGATCGGCGGCCGGATCGCCGCCAACCTGCTGATGGGCATGAGTTACGGCTGGTGGATGAACAAGCACACCCGCCACCACGCCAACCCGAACCACGAGGAGCGGGACCCGGACGTCGCCCCCGATCTCCTGGTGTGGTCCGGGCGGCAGGCCCGGCGGGCGAGCGGCCTCGCCCGGTTCATCGGCCGCCGGCAGGCGTACCTGTTCGTCCCGCTGCTCCTGCTGGAGGGCCTCAACCTCAGCTTCAACAGCTTCCGTGCGCTGCGCAGCCCCGCGATGAAGCGCCCGGTGCTGGAGGGCGTGCTGCTGGTGGTCCACTTCGTCGGCTACCTCGGCCTGGTGTTCGCCGCGCTCCCGGCGGGCAAGGCGGTCGCCTTCCTCGCCGTGCATCAGGCGCTGCTCGGCGTCTACCTGGGCTCCGTCTTCGCCCCGAACCACAAGGGGATGCTGATGGTGACGCCCGGGATGAAGCTCGACTTCCTGCGCCGCCAGGTGCTCACCTCGCGCAACGTCCGTGGCGGGCCGGTCGTCGACTCGGTGATGGGCGGCCTCAACTACCAGGTGGAGCACCACCTGTTCCCCAGCATGCCGACCCCGGCCCTCGGGCGGGCGGCCCGGATCACCAGGGAGTTCTGCGCCGAGAAGGGCGTCCCGTACTACGAGACGGGCCTGTTCCGCTCCTACCGGGAGATCTTCGCCCACCTGCACCGGACGGGTGAGCCGATCCGCTCCGGCTCGGGCGCGTGAAGGCCCGGCTTTCGCGACGTGACGGCCTGAGGTCCTGAACGCCCTTGTCCCGCACGGGAAGTCGGATCCGCCGACCTCCTGTGCCGGACCGTTTTCCGGCGGCACCGCCCGGCCACTCGCGCGTTCGCGCGTCCGCGCCCGTACGATGCCCGAGCGGGGGGTGGGCGGACGCCGGGGGTGGGTGTGGTTCGGTTCTGGCTGAGGTGGGTGCTGGTCGCGGTCCTCGGGGCGGCCGTCGTGTTCGGCAGCTGGGCGGGGTGGCGGCTCTACCGCGACACGGCCATTCCGGCCCCGCCGGACGTCCCGGGCCTGGCGCGGGCCGCGGACACCGCCGAGGCCCGCCGGGCGGCCGAGGGGCGGATGGCGGACCGGATCGACCGGCTGCCCGAACTGCTGCCGTGGGCGCAGGGGTTGGGGCGGTCCACGGTCGACGTGTGCCGGACCGACTACCGCGGCGACCTCTGGATCCGGGGCAAGTGGCTGCCGACGGCCTGCGAGCGGACCGTGAACGTGTACCTGGCCTTCGACGGGGCCGACGTCCGCGCCCGGCTGGCCGATCTGGACGGCTACCTGGACGGCCAGGGCTGGCGGAGCGCGCAGCGGTGGAAGGGCCTGGTCGCGGCCGACGAGTACGACCACCTGCCGCCCGCCGACCCGGCCCCGGAGGAGGCGCAGGAGGCGGCGGCCAGGCCGATCACCCCGTCCGTGGAGTTCGAGGCGGCGACGGACGAGGCGGTGCGGACGGAGCTGGTCGTGAGCGTCGCCCGGCCGCCGGGGCCCGAACGCCTGACCTCCGGCGAGGACTACTGGTACGAGAAGTACGGCAGCCGGCGCTACCGGAACGACGAGGGGCAGCGGTCCGAGTACCTGACCTGGCAGCCCGTGCGGCCGAGCGAGGTCACCAGGGCGGCCGAGGGGCGGTACGTGGTGGTCCTCGGCTTCACCACCAGGTACACGGAGAAGCACGGAACGCCGTAGCCCCCGCCGTGCCGTCCGTGGCCACCGCGCCCGGGCCCGCCCCCACGCGCACCGGGCCCGCCCGCCGGCAGTGCCGACGGGCGGGCCCGCCGCCGAGTACGTCGGCGCCTCCCCGAAGTGGGTGCTGCGCCGTGCCCGGCTCCACGAGGCCGCCGAACGCGCCGCCGCGGACGGCGGGTTGGATCTGGCCGGGCTCGCCGCCGAGCTGGGCTACGCCGACCAGGCGCACCTGACCAGGGATTTCACCGCCGCCGTGGGTGTTTCCCCGGCCCGCTACGCGGGGGCGCGCCGGCCCTAGGCTCCGAGGAAGCGCTGCAGCTCGTCCAGCATGTAGTTGGCGCCCGTGTACCCGATCCCCTGGAACCACAGCTGGTCGTCCACCGGGAACGCCCGGTGCCCCTTGACCGCCCCCAGCGCCTGCCAACCAGGGCTCGCCAGCACCGAGGTGGTGCCCGAGCGCCCCGGATCGCCGTAGGTCGCGTACAGCAGCAGATCGCCGTCGGCCCTGGCGAGCTGGTCCGCCGGGATCTCGAAGTCCGACTGGTCGACGTTCTGCGCGTCCGGCCGGCCCACCTGGGCGTCGGCGAGCACGGTGCCGGGAAAGCTCTGCCGGCCGAACAGTCGGATGCCGCCGCCCTCCACGAACCGCACCAGGCTCACCTTGCGCCCCGACAGCTTCGCCGCCGCCAGCGCCTGCACCACCTGCCCGACGTGCCTCTGGTACGAGCCGGCGAAGGCCGCCGCGGCCGCCTCCCGGCTCAGCGCCTGGGCGTGCAGCTGGAAGTCGGCCTTCCACGGCGCCCCGGTGGTCTGGGTGAGCACGGTCGGGGCGATGCCCCGCAGCTGCTCGTAGCGGTCGCCGTCGCGGGCCTGGTTGGAGAGGATCAGGTCCGGCCGCAGCGCCCGTACGGTCGGCAGGTCGGGTGCGCCCGCCGGGCCGACCAGTCGGATCCCGGCCGTCCGGGAGGCCGGCCAGTACCCGGGGTAGCTGGTGTCGCGGGCCGGCAGCGCGGCGCCGACCGGGGTGATGCCTAGGGTCAGCGCCGAGTCGAGCACGTCGGTGTCCAGCACGACCACCCGCATCGGCGCGCCCGGCACCACCACCGGTCCGGTGGCGGCGTTCACCGTCACCGGCGGCAGCGGGGTCGGGGACGGCGTGGCGCCGGGGGCGAGGCCGTCCGTGGTCGCCGGGGCCGGGTGGTGGTCGGTGCAGCCGGTGGCCGTCGCGAGCGCGGTGGCGCCGAGGCCGGTGAGGAGGGTGCGGCGGGAGATCCGGGGCATCGGCGGTCCTCTGGCGTCGCGGCGGGGTCGGGGCGCCGTCGATTATGTCCGAAATGGCAGCTAAAGTGCCGTTAAGGACGCAGTCAGGCGGGAGCGCCGTCCGGGGTGAGCGCCGACCACGGGGCGCCCGGCACGACCAGCGGCGTGCCGGTCACCGGGTCCGGCACCACCACCGAGTCCAGCCCGAACACCTCCCGCACCAGCTCGGCCGTCACCACGTCCCCGGGCGCGCCCTGCGCCACCACCCGGCCGTCCCGCATCGCCACCAGGTGGTCCGCGTACCGGGCGGCCTGGTTGAGGTCGTGCAGCACCGCGACGACGGTCCGGCCGCGTTCGACGTTCAGTCGCCGGACCAGGTCCAGCACCTCCACCTGGTGCGCGATGTCCAGGTAGGTGGTCGGCTCGTCCAGCAGCAGGATGTCGGTGCCCTGGGCGAGCGCCATCGCGATCCAGGCGCGCTGGCGCTGGCCGCCGGACAGCTCGTCCATGCTCCGCTCGGCCAGTTCGGCGGTGGAGGTGCGCTCCAGCGCCTCCGCGACCGCCGCCTCGTCCTCCGGCGACCACTGCCGCCACCAGCTCTGGTGCGGCTGGCGGCCGCGCGCGACCAGGTCCGCCACCGAGATGCCCTCGGGGGCGGTCGGCGACTGCGGCAGCAGGCCGAGCCGCTGGGCGATCCGCTTGGTCGGGATCCGCGCCAGCTCCTCGCCGTCCAGCAGCACGGCGCCCCGGACCGGCTTCAGCAGCCGGCCGAGGGCCCGCAGCAGGGTCGACTTGCCGCAGGCGTTCGGGCCGACGATCACCGTCACCCGCCCGTCCGGGACGCTCACGTCCAGGCCCTCGACGACCGTGCGCGCCTCGTAGGCCAGGGTGAGGCCCCGGGCCTCCAGACGGTGATCGGACATCAGGAACCTCCACGGCGGGATCGGATCAGCAGCCACATCAGGTACGGCGCGCCGACCAGGCCGGTCACCACGCCCACCGGCAGCTCCGTCGGGGCCAGCAGCCGCCGGGCGATCAGGTCGGCGAGGACCACCACCAGCGCGCCGGTCAGCGCCGAGCAGAACAGCGGGACCTGCGCCGAGCGGGCCAGCCGCAGCGCGATCTGCGGGGCCATCAGCGCGACGAAGTCCACCGGCCCGGCGGCCCCGGCCGCGCACGAGGCCAGCACGATGCCCAGCAGGGCCATGCCGAGGCGGATCCGGTCCAGGCGCAGGCCGAGGCCGACGGCGGTGGCGTCGTCGAAGGAGATCGACCGCTGGGCGCGGGCGGCCCACAGCGCGACCGGCAGGGCCGCGAGCAGCACCCAGGCGAGCCGGTCGGCCTGGTCGTAGCCGGCGCCGTTCAGGCTGCCGGTCATCCAGACCTTGGCGGCCTGGGCCTGGAAGCCGTCGCCCTTGGTGAGGAAGACGGAAGTCAGGGAGGACAGCGCGACGCTGACGCCGATGCCGATCAGCACGAAGCGCTGGGCGTGCAGGCCGCGCCGCCAGGCCAGCGCGTACACCAGCAGCCCGGCCACCAGACCGCCGGCCACCGCCGCGTACGGGGCCTGGCCGGTCGAGCCGACCACGCCGTACGCCGTCAGGCCGACCACGGTCGCGGTGGCGCCCCAGGTCACGCCCACCACGTCGGGGCTGGCCAGCGGATTGCGGGCGACGGTCTGGATCAGCGCCCCGGCCAGCCCGAGCGCGAGGCCGACCAGCAGCCCGACCACCACCCGGGGCAGCCGGAACTCGCCGACCACCAGCTCGTGCGGGCTCGGCTGCCCGAGCACCACCTTGACCACCTCGCCCGGCGCCACCGTGGACTCGCCCAGGCAGAGCGAGGCCACCGCGGTCGCCGCCAGCGCCACCAGCAGCCCGACGGTGACGGCCACCGAGCGCCGGTGCACCAGGAACGACACCCGCCCGGCCCGGACGGCCGAGTAGCCGCGCAGCGACACCGACGTCATGCCGCCACCACCTTCCGGCGGCGGACCAGGGCCACCAGCACCGGGACGCCGACGAGGGCCGTCATCACGCCCGCCGGGACCTCGGACGGCGGGAACAGGACCCGGCCGAGGGTGTCGGCGAGCAGCAGCAGTGCCGGGCCGAGGACGGCGGAGAAGGCGAGGATCCAGCGGTGGTCGGCGCCGGCCACCGCGCGGGCCGCGTGCGGGACGGCGAGGCCGACGAAGGCGATCGGGCCGGCCGCCGCGACCGCCGAGCCGGTCAGGACGGTCGCGCCGAGCGCGCCGACGGCCCGGACCAGGCCGGTCCTGGCGCCCAGCCCCTTGGCGGTGTCGTCGCCGAGCGCCAGCGCGTCCAGTCCGCGCGCCACCGCGACCACCAGCACCGTGCCGACGGCCAGGAACGGCAGCAGCTGCCAGGCCACGTCCGAGGTCCGCCCGGAGAGCGAGCCGACGTGCCAGAAGCGGAACTGGTCCATGGTGGCCGAGTCGGTGGTCAGCACCAGGGTGTTGAGCGAGGCGATGAAGGCGGACGCGGCCGAGCCGGCCAGTGTCAGCTTGATCGGCGTGGCCCCGCCCCGGCCGCGCCCGGCGAGCCCGTACACCAGCACGGTGGCGATCACCGCGCCCGCGAAGCCGAACCAGACGTACCCCGTGAGGGTGGAGACGCCGAAGCCGGAGATGGCGACCACCACACCGGCCGCCGCCCCCTGGGAGACGCCGAGGATGCCGGGGTCGGCGATCGGATTGCGGGTCAGGCCCTGCATGACGGCCCCGGCCAGGCCGAGCGCCGCGCCGACGGCCAGCCCGACGACCGTGCGCGGCACCCGCAGCTCGCGGACCACCACGGCGTCGGCGGTGTCGCCGCCGTGCAGCAGGGCGTCCAGCGTGCCGCCGAACGGGATGGTCCGGCTGCCGACCGCGAGGCTGAGCAGCACCGCGGCGGCCAGGACGGCGAGTGCGGCGGCGAGCCACAGTATTCGGCGCCGCGGCGCGCGGTACGGCGCGCGGGGCGCACCGGGCGGTGCGCTGGTGTCGGTCATGGGCCCTCTCCGCAGACAACTCAGGTAAACCTAAGTTCCCCCGTGAAGCCCGGGCAAATTGCCTCGTGGCCCGAGGCCCCCGTTGGGTAGCCTGACGGCATGCCCGCGACCTCACCCGCTCCGCTCACCGTCGGCTTCGACCTCGACATGACGCTGCTGGACACCCGGCCGGGTATCCGCGCCACCTACCTGGCGCTCTCCGCCGAGACCGGCACCCACATCGACGCCGACCTGGTGGTCACCCGGCTCGGCCCGCCGCTGCTGGACGAGATGCGCAACTGGTTCCCGGAGGGCGAGGTGGAGCGGGCCGTCGACCGCTACCGCGAGCTCTACCGGGACCACGCCTTCGCGCCGACCGTGGCCCTGCCCGGCGCGCACGCCGCCGTCGAGGCGGTCCGCGCCCACGGCGGCCGGGTCGCGGTGATCACCGGCAAGTACGAGCCGAACGCCCGCCTCCACCTGGAGCACGCCGGGCTGGCCGCGGACACCGTGATCGGCGACCTGTGGGCGGAGACCAAGGGCGTGGCGCTGCGCGAGCACGGCGCGAGCGTCTACGTCGGCGACCACCTCGGCGACATCAGGGGCGCCCGGTTCGCGGACGCCCTCGCGGTCTGCGTGCCCACCGGCCCGTACAGCGCGCGGGAGCTGCGCGAGGCGGGGGCGGACGTGGTGCTGGCGGACCTCACCGGCTTCCCGGACTGGCTCGCCGGGCACCTGGCCGAGCGGGGCTAGCGCGCAGGCCTGCGGCGGCCGTCAGGAGCCGACGGGCCCGGTCCGGCGGCGCTGGGCCCGGGCGTTCAGCAGCAGCCCGGTCAGCGCGGCCAGGAAGCCGGCCGGCATCAGCATGCTCAGCCAGTACGCGGCCGTCGGCAGCGGCGTCAGGTGCAGGAACAGCGGGACGAAGGTGACCAGGGTGGCGAGTGCCCCGAGGCCGAAGACGATCGCCCCGGCCTTGACGTACACGTCACCGGGGTCGGCGCTCTGGCTGCTCACGTCTGCTCACTCCTCCTGGCCGGTCGGGACTTCTCCCAGTCTGGCAGAGCGGCCTGCGGGCGGGCCCACCGGAGCGGGTCGGTCACGTTGCGCAGTTTCCCGGCAGCTGAACGTTTTGATCCCTGTTGGGCGGGGGTATGCACGGGGTGCCGAGGGGCGCTACAGGTGCGCCCCGCGTCCTCAGACCCGGGGGTGTGAGCCGATGGACCGCGTGGAGCCGCGCCCCGGCCGTGCCGATGCCGGGTTGCCCGTGACCGCGAGATCCCGTTCCCGCCGCCCCGACCGGGCCTCGGAACGCGGATCCCTCGCGGAACGCGGATGAGGCAGTGACGGACGGTTAGTCTGCTCCTGACCGCGTGCCGACCACGAGCGCCCAAGGGCGCCGAAGCGGGGTCGGTCGCCTTTCCCCACCACCCAGTGATCCCCGGCCAGGGCCGGGATCCCTCACACCCATTCGAGGACTGTTCGAGATGCCCACCGGCCAGGTCAAGTGGTTCAACGAGACGAAGGGCTTCGGCTTCCTGTCGCGCGACGACGGCGGCGACGTCTTCGTCCACACCAAGGCGCTGCCCGCCGGTGTCACGTCGCTGAAGCCGGGTCAGCGGGTCGAGTTCGGCGTGGTCGCCGGCCACCGCGGGGACCAGGCGATGGCCGTGCAGCTGCTGGACGCGCTGCCCTCGGTGGCCGCCGCCCAGCGCCGCAGCGCCGACGACATGGCACCGATCGTCCAGGACCTGATCACCACGCTGGACGCGGTGCTGCCCGGCCTGCAGCGCGGGCGCTACCCCGCCAAGCCGACCGGCCAGAAGCTGGCCGGCCTGCTGCGCGCGGTGGCCGACCAGTTCGACGTCTGACCGACGGGCACGTGGGAACGCGGGCCGGCTAGAACGCGAGCGCACCCGGGTCGAGCAGGGGCACCAGCCCCTCCGCCGCGGCCCGGGTGAGCAGCGCGTGGACGGCCGCGTAGCCCTCCTCGCCGAGGTCCTCGGAGAACTCGGTGACGTACAGCCCGATGTGCTGCTCGGCGACGGCCAGGTCCATCTCCTGGGCGTGCGCCAGCACGTACTCGCGGCTCGCCGCCGGGTCCGCCCAGGCCTGCCGGACGGAGGCGCGGATCGCGTCGGAGATCTCCCGCAGCCGCTCGGCGCCGAGCGAGCGCCTGGCGACGATCGCGCCCAGCGGGATCGGCAGGCCGGTCTCCCGCTCCCAGGCCTCGCCCATGTCGGCCAGGCTGTGCAGGCCGTACTGCCGGTACGTGAAGCGGGCCTCGTGGATCACCAGGCCGGCGTCCACCCGGCCGTCCCGGACGGCGGGCATGATCTCGTGGAACGGCAGGACGACGATCTCGCCGAAGCCGCCCGGCACCGCCCGCGCCGCCCAGAGCCGGAACAGCAGGTAGGCGGTGGAGCGCTCGGAGGGCACCGCGACGGTCTTCCCGGCGAGGTCGGCGGGGGAGTCCACGCCCGGCAGGGTGAGCACCAGCGGGCCGCAGCCGCGGCCCAGCGCGCCGCCGCAGGGCAGCAGGGTGTACTCGTCCAGGACCCAGGGCAGCGCGCCGTAGCTGATCTTCAGCACGTCCAGCTCGCCGCGTTCGGCCTGGCCGTTGGTGACGTCGATGTCGGCGAAGGTCACCTCGGGGGCGTCCACCCCGGGCACCAGGCCGTGCGCCCAGGCGTGGAAGACGAAGGTGTCGTTCGGGCAGGGCGAGTACGCGATGCTCAGCCGTTCAGCCACGGCCGGCCTCCTCAGTCGGTTGGTGCCGCGCGGCCGGTTCGTGCGCCGCGGCCAGTTCCCGGACGGGCAGCGCGGCGAAGGCCCGTTCCAGGGCGGCCAGCGCCTCGCCGATCCGCCAGGCGGACCGGTCGCGCGGGCCCACCGGGTTGGACACGGTGCGCAGTTCGAGGGCCGGCACGCCGTACCGGGCGGCGGCCTCGGCCACGCCGAAGCCCTCCATCGCCTCGGCGGCGGCGCTCGGGTGGCGGGCCGCCAGCTCGGTGGCCCGCTCGGCGCTGCCGGTGACGGTGGAGACGGTCAGCACCGGGCCGACGGCGAGGCCGGGGCCCAGTGCCCGCGCGACCAGGGCGACGGCCGCCGGGGGCGGGGTGTGCCGGACGGTGCCGAAGCCCAGTTCGGTGACGTCGGCGAAGCCGTCGGGGGTCTGGGCGCCGAGGTCCGCGGCCACGATGGCGTCGGCCAGCACGGTGGCGCCGACCGGGGCGAGCGGGGCGAAGCCGCCGGCGATCCCGGCCGAGACGGCCAGGGCGTACGGGTGGGCCGCCAGCGCGGCGGCGGCGCCGGCCGCGGCGGCGGCCGGGCCGACCCCGGCGGCCAGCACGTCCACCGGCACCCGCTCGGCCCGGTGCAGCGTGCCGCCGGGCAGCGGCAGCGCGGCGGACCCGCCGGGCAGGCCGCGGAGCACGGCCTCGGCCTCGGCGGCCACCGCGACGACGACGAGCAGCCGGGCCCGTGCGGTGCCCGACTGCTCGCCCTGGCCGTCGGTGACGGCGTGTGCGGTCATCGCAGGACCGTCAGCTGTCCTGGGTGTTCAGCTGGAAGTACCAGACGGCGACCGGGTTGTCCGAGTTCTTGTCGCCCTCGACCACGGTGACCAGGGTCTTGCCGCTGGCGTTCAGCACCTTGTTCGCCTGCTGGGAACCCGACCAGGTCGGGCCCTTGGCGTACGAGAACAGGCTGAAGCGCCCGCCCTGGCCGGTCGAGCCGCCGTTGGTGAAGGCCCACCAGCCGGTCTCGGCCACGTTCGGGGAGACCCCGACGCCGACCCGGTCGCTGCCCACCACGTCCTTGGTGGGCAGCGTGCCGTTCTTCAGGGCCTCGGTGGCCTTGTCCTGGCACTGCTCCTGGAGGTCCTCGGTGATCGGGCTGCCGCCGTTCCAGCACAGCGGGTCCGCGACGATCGAGGAGTTGCCGACCGTGAGGGTGGCACGGTGGGAGCTGTGCTCGGTCTGGCCGGCGGCGATGGCGACGGAGGTGCCCACCGTGGCGGCGCCGACCACGACGACGGCGCCGAGGGCGGCGATGGCACGGGTATTGAGGCTCATGCGTCAGAATCTACCGGGCCTGGCCGATCACGCGACGCGGGGGTCGGCACCGCGTGTTGCCCCGGGCCCCGGTCAGGCCACCCGGGGCGCCGCCGGGTGCCGCCGCAGACCCACCCGGAACAGCGAGCGCAGCGTCCACAGCAGCACCACGCCGACCACCCCGGCGGCGATCGACAGGCCCAGCTTCCCGTTCAGCGGCAGCAGGATGCCGACCGCGCCGCCGGCCACCCAGCACAGCTGCATCAGGGTCTCCGAACGGGCGAACGCCGAGGTCCGCACCGCCTCCGGGACGTCCCGCTGGATCAGCGCGTCCAGCGCCAGCTTGCCCAGTGACGCCGCCATCCCGGCAGTCCCGGCGACCAGAACCACCGTCACCACGCCGTACCAGAGCGCGGCCGCCGCCGTGACGCAGGTCGCCAGCAGCAGCATCGCGGTGACCGTCGCCTCCGGGCCCCGGGTGCGCAGCCAGGAGCCGAGCACCGAGCCCAGCGCGTTGCCCGTCCCGGCCGCCAGCGCCACCAGGCCCAGCGCCGCGGTCGGCCGCAGCCCGCCGATCGGCTCCTCCCGCAGCAGGAAGGCCAGGAACATCACCAGGAAGCCGACCAGCCACTTCATCGCCGACATCGCCCGCAGCGCCAGGATCACCGAGGGGCCGACGGTGCGCAGCGAGGCCTTGACCGGCGGCGGCCTGTGGTGGATCAGGTGCGAGCCCTCGCCGTGCACCTCGGCGTGCAGGACGGCGCGCTGCTCGCCCTTGGCCGAGTCCACCGCGGGCGGCAGGTGGAAGGCCATCAGGGTGCCGATCACGAACACCAGGAAGGCCCCGCGCAGCGGCCAGCCGGGCCCGAGCAGGTGCAGCAGCCCGCCGACCGCGGCCGCCACGCCGGTGGCCAGCAGCCCGGCCAGGGTGACCCGGGAGTTCGCCTTCACCAGGGACAGCCGGCTCGGCAGCAGCCGGGGCACCACCACGCTGCGCACCACGCCGTACGCCTTGGACGCGACCAGCACGCCGAGCGCCTCCGGGTAGAGCGCGATGCCGCCGCCGGCGATCACCCCGGCCATCGTCCAGGCGAGCACGGCCCGGGCCAGCATGGCCGTCGCCATGGCCGCCCGGCGGCCGTGCGGCAGCCGGTCCAGCAGCGGGCCGACCACCGGGGCCAGCAGCGCGAACGGGGCCATCGTGATCAGCAGGTAGAGCGCGACCCGGCCGCGGGCCTCGCCGGTGGGCACCGAGAAGAAGATGGTGGACGCCAGCGCGACGGTGATCAGCATGTCGCCGAAGGAGTTCAGCGCGTGCAGCTCGATCAGCTTCGCGAGGCCGGACTCGCCCGCGCCCTCGGCGGCGGTGGCCCGGCGGATCCGGCGGCCGGTGCCGTGCACCACCTTGCCGGTGCGGGAGCCGGCGGCGGAGGCGGTGCGGACCAGGAAGTGCCGGCGGGGCTCGGGGGTCTCCGGCTCCTCCGGCTCCTCCGGCTCCTCCGGGGCCAGGTCGAGGGCGGCGGGGGCGTCGGGGGCCCCGGCCGCGGACCGGTCCGCGGATTCGGCGGACGCCTCGGCGCCGTCCGCCGGCGGCGGTTCGCCCGCGCCGGGGACCGGAGGCTGCTGCCGCGGCACGGCGTCCGTCTGGTCGGGGCTGCCGGCCTGCGGGACACGCAGTACGTGCTGCGACGGTTCGGGGTCCGCCACAAGCCCATCCTGCCCCAGAATCGCCGAGCCGACGCGGGACCGGGCTCCGTTCGGCGCGGCCCCGGAACGGCCGTGTCCGCCCCGGACTGTGCCGGGGCACCGACCGGCGGGTAGCCTGCCCAAGGTCGACCCGCCGGAGCGCCGGGGCGCCGGCAGGCCGGTCGAGCGGCGCGGCCGGTACCCGAGGGGGCTCCCGGTCGCGCAGAATGGACGTGGGACACCAAGCCGCGACGGAACAGGCAACACGCCGTGGGCGACAGAAGAACTGGGAGAGAATCGACGCCGTGAGTGCTGCGATGCGAAGCCGTACCCCCGACCGGCTCTGTGCCGAGGCCGTCGAACTCGCCCGCCAGGCCGCCGAGGAGGCCGTCGGTGCGGAGGCCGTCGGGCCGCACCTGGGTGCCCACGCGGACGCCGACCGCGTCGTCACCCACACCTTCGAGTGCCTTGACGCGGCCTACCGCGGCTGGCACTGGGCGGTCACCGTCGCGCGTGCGCCGCGCGCCAAGAACGTCACCCTGGACGAGGTCGTGCTGCTGCCCGGCGACGACGCGGTGCTCGCCCCGGAGTGGGTGCCGTGGAGCGACCGGCTGCGGCCCGGCGACATGGGCCCGGGCGACCTGCTGCCCACCGGCGCCGACGACCTGCGGCTGGAGCCCGGCTGGACGGGCGAGGACGAGCCCGCGCCGAACTCCGCGGTCGCCCTGGCGGACGACGAGGACATGGTCGTCACCGACCCGCACGTCGAGCCCGCCCCGGCCCGCGCCCGGATCAACGCCGTCGCCGAGGAGCTGGGCCTGGGCCGCAGCCGGGTGCTCTCCCGGCTCGGGATGCACCTGGCCGCCGAGCGCTGGGAGAAGTCCCACGGCCCGCAGACCGCGATGGCGCAGGCCGCCCCGGCCTCGTGCGCGAGCTGCGGCTTCCTGGTCCCGATCGGAGGCTCGCTCGGGCAGGCCTTCGGTGTGTGCGGCAACGAGTTCGGCCCGGCCGACGGCCAGATCGTCTCCTTCGCGTACGGCTGCGGCGGGCACTCCGAGGCGGCCGTGATCCCGGCCCCGCCGGCGCCGTCCGAGCTGATCCTGGACGAGCTGGTGGTCGAGCCGCTCCCGCTGCACCCCGACCGCGCCTCCGGCTCCGTCGAGCCCGACGCCCCCGCCGAGGAGCTCGGCCACTCCTGAGCCCCGTGCCCTCCGCGGCCCGCCCGGTCACCGACCGGCGCGGGCCGCGGTGCTTTCCGGGCGGCGGGGGGCCGCCGGGGCCGGCGGCGGCGGGGTGCGTGGTCGGGAGCAGTCAGTGGGGCAGGGAAGAATGCCCTACGACGAACAGGGCAGCGGAAGGCGGCAGGTCCAGTGGAACCTCGGATCATCGGCAGCGGCACGGACGAGCACCTCGCGGACCCCTTCGGCAGCGCCGCGCTGCGCCGACGGGTGCTGGCCGCCTGGGCCGCCTCGCCGGCCCGGTTCCGGGAGGACGCCAACGCCGAGGAGGAGCTGGCGCTCGGCGGCTACCGGGACCGCCTGGTGGTCGAGTTGGCGCAGAACGCGGCCGACGCCGCGGTCCGGGCCGGCCAGGGCCCCGGCCGGCTGAGGCTGACCCTCGCCGACGGCGTGCTCGCCGCCGCCAACACCGGCGCCCCGCTGGACGCGGCCGCCGTCGAGTCGCTGTCCACCCTGCGCGCCTCCTCCAAGCGCGGCGAGGAGCCCGCCGTCGGCCGGTTCGGGGTCGGCTTTGCGGCCGTCCTCGCCGTGACCGACGAGCCCGCCGTGCTGAGTGCCACCGGCGGGGTGCGCTGGTCGCTCGGTGAGGCCCGGGCGCTGGCCGGGGCCCAGCCGGAGCTGGCCGACGAGCTGCGCCGCCGGGACGGCCACGTGCCGCTGCTGCGGCTGCCGTTCGCGGCCGAGGGGCCGGCCCCGGCGGGCTACGACACGGTGGTGGTGCTGCCGCTGCGGGACGCCGCCGCCGAGGACCTGACCCGCCGTCTGCTGGCCGGGATCGACGACGCGCTGCTGCTCACCCTGCCCGGCCTGCGCGAGGTCGTGGTGGAGACGCCGGACGGCACCCGCACGCTCACCCGGGAGGCCGCCGAGGCCCGCCCGGACGGGGTCACCGAGGTCACCGTCACCGACGACGCGGGCGGCCGGCCGCGGCGGACGGTCTGGCAGACCGTCGGCGCCTCCGGCACGCTCGCGGCCGAGCTGCTGCTCGACCGGCCCACCGAGGAACGCTCGCGCCCGTACTGGACGGTGACCTGGGCCGTCCCGGTCGGCCCGGACGGCGCCCCGCAGCGGCCCGCGATCGCCTCCGTGCTGCACGCGCCGACCCCCAGCGACGAGCCGGTCGGCCTGCCCGCGCTGCTGATCGCCTCCTACCCGCTGGACTCCACCCGCCGGCACGTCGCGCCCGGTCCGCTGGCCGACTTCCTCACCGAGCGCGCCGCCGACAGCTACGCCGAGCTGCTGCGCGCCCGCGGCGCCGACCTCGGCTCGCTCGGCCTCGTTCCCGCCCCGCTCGGCCAGGGCGCGCTGGACAACGCGCTGCGCGCCGCGGTGCTCTCCCGGCTGCCGGGCACGCCGTTCCTGCCGCACCCGGCGCCGGTCGAGGAGGGCACGCCCGCGCTGCGGCCCCGGGACGCGACGCTGCTGGAGGGCGCGGACGGCTCGGTGGTCGAGGCGCTCTCGCCGATCTTCCCCGGGCTGCTGCCGGCCGGCCTGGAGCGCCGCACCGAGCTGCGGGTGCTGAACGTGCGCCGGGTGCCGCTGGCCGAGGTGGTGGACCAGCTCGGCGGCCTGGACCGCGAGCCCGCGTGGTGGCGCAACCTGTACGCGGCGCTCGGCGCGGCCGACCCGGAGGCGCTCGGCGCGCTGCCCGTCCCGCTGGCCGACGGGCGGACGGTCACCGGGCCGCGGCGCGTCCTGCTGCCCTCCGAGGACGCCGACTGGGCGGCCTTCCCCGGCTACCCCGAGTCGCTGGCGGGCGCGCTCGCCGCGCTGGACCTGCGCCTGGCCCACCCCGAGGCCGCCCACCCGCTGCTGGCCAAGCTCGGCGCCGGCACCGCCACCCCGGCCGGGGTGCTGGACACCCCCGAGGTGCGGGCCGCCGTCGCCCGCTCCTACGAGCTGGCCGAGGACGACCTGGACGCGGCGCTCGAACTCGCCGACGCCGTCCTGGCGTTGGTGAAGGCCGCCGCCCCGGAGCCGGGCGCCCACCCGTGGCTGGCCAGGCTGGCGCTGCTCGACGACGAGGGCGAGCCCGCCCGGGCCGGTGAACTCGTGCTGCCCGGAAGCCCGTTCGCCGCGCTCGCCCGCGAGGAGGACGCCGGCTGGGTGGACGACGAGCTGCTGGAGCGCTGGGGCCCGGAGGTGCTCGCCGCCGTCGGCGTGCTGGCCGACTTCGTGCTGGTGCGCGCCGAGGACGTGGTGCTCGACCCGGACGACCTGGAGCGGCTCGACCCGACCGCGCCGGCCGACCGCGCGGCCGGCGGCCACCCCACCGGCCTGCTGGACGAGGCCCCGGACGGGCTCGCCGAGTGGGCCGAGGACGCGCTGGAGGCGCTGCAGGCCGACGAGGCGATCGGCGTCCCGCCGGTGGCCGCCGAGCTGCTGGCCGTGCGCGACCTCGACCTGGTGGACGACGACGCCTGGCCCCAGGCGCTCGCCGCGCTGGCCCGCCCGCCGTACCGGGACGCCGTGGTCGGCCCGGTGCGCACCCTGCTGCCGGACGGCTCGTACGCCGACCTGCCGCCGTACACCGCGTGGTGGCTGCGCGACCACCCGGTGCTGGCGGGCCGCGAGCCGGCCGGCCTGCGCGCCGCCGGGGCGGACCCGCTGCTGCGCGGCCTGTACGACGAGGCCCGCACCACCCTGGACGAGCAGTTCCTGCACGCGCTCGGGGTGCGCACCACGCTGGCCGCGCTGCTCGCCGAGCCGCACGGTCCTGACGAGGTGCTGGACCGGATGACCGACCCGGACGCCGAGGTCGGCCACCGCCAGCTGCACGGCATCCACACCGCGCTGGCCCGGGTGGACCGCGACCGGATCGAGCCGCTGGACGTGGTGCGGGCGCTGCCGCCGCTGGACCCGGAGACCGGGCGCCGGCCGGCCCACACCGTGGTGGTGGACGCCGCCGAGGCGGTCGTCGCCGACGCCCCCGACCTGGTCCAGCTGCTGCACCCGTACCCGCTGCTGCCGGTCGCCCCGGCGCTGGCCGCCGACCTCGCCGAGCGGCTGCAGGTGTCGCTGGCCAGCGAGGTGGCGGGCGGCCGGGTGCTGTCCGAGGGCGTGCTGCACCGGGTGCCGGCGGTGGTGCGGGAGCTGCTGCCCGGCTGCCCGGTGGCGTACGAGGAGCACGAGGAGCTGCTGGTCGTCGGGCCGGACGGCGGCGAGGCGGCGGTGGACTGGCGCTGGGACACCGGGGCGCAGGCCCCGGAGCCGCCGTACGACCCGGAGCTGGCCGAGGCCGGGGACGAGGACGACGAGTTCGAGGTCCCGCCGGTGCCCGGGCTGCTGCACGCGGCCACCCCGGAGGGCCTCGCCGCCGGGCTGGCCTGGTCGGTCGGGCAGTGGCACCGCCGCTTCGAGGTGCTGGCCGCCCTCAGCGAGCCGGACCGCGCCTACGAGCTCTCGGCCGCCCGGGACTTCGAGGGCTGAGCCGCGCCCCGTGGGCCCGCCCCGGGCGGCGGGCCCACGGGAGGGTCACTCCATGCCGCGGCGCTTCATGACGCGCCAGGTGATCTCCAGGGCGATGCCGCAGACCACCGCGATGGCGACGCCCGTCAGCGGGTCGCGGTAGCCGACCAGCGAGAGGTCGAAGAAGGTCTTCAGCGGGGGCACCACCAGCACCAGCGCGAAGGCGCCGCACATGCTGCCGATCAGCAGCAGGCGCCACCAGTTGTACGGGCGGGCGACGATGGCGAGGACCCAGATGGCGATCAGGAAGAGCGTCAGGGTGGCCACACTGGTGTCGGCCTTGAGGTCGGTCGCGTGGTCGGTGCGGGCGAGCGTGTAGGCGACGAAGGTGCCGGTGCCGGCGATGACGCCGCCGGGGATCGCCAGCCGCAGCACCCGCTTCACGAAGCCGGTGCGGGCCCGCTCGTTGTTGGGGGCGAGCGCGAGGAAGAACGCCGGGATGCCGATGGTCAGTGAGGACAGCACGGTGGAGTGCCGGGGCAGGAACGGGTACGGCGAATGGGTGAAGATCACCAGGAGGGCCAGCAGGACCGAGTAGACGGTCTTCACCAGGAAGAGTGAAGCGACCCGCTCGATGTTGCCGATGACCCGGCGGCCCTCGGCCACCACGGAGGGCAGCGAGGCGAAGGAGTCGTTCAGCAGCACGATCTGGGCGACCGCCTTGGTGGCGTCCGAGCCGGTGCCCATCGCCACGCCGATGTCGGCGTCCTTGAGCGCGAGCACGTCGTTGACGCCGTCGCCGGTCATCGCCACGGTGTGGCCGCGGGACTGCAGCGCCCCGACCAGCTGGCGCTTCTGCTGGGGGGTGACCCGGCCGAAGACGTTGGTCCGGTCGGCGGTCTCGGCGAGTTCCTCCGGGTCGGCGGGCAGGGTGCGGGCGTCCAGCGGGTGGTCGGCGCCGGGCAGGCCCAGGTGGCCGGCCACCGCGCCGACCGAGACCGCCGCGTCGCCGGAGATGACCTTGGCCCGGACCCGCTGGCCCTCGAAGTAGCGCAGGGTCTCGGCGGCGTCCGAGCGCAGCCGCTGCTGGAGCACCACCAGGGCGAGCGGGGTGAGGTCGGCCGCCGGGTCGGGGGCGTCCAGCGGGACGGTGGTGCGGCCGAGCAGCAGTACCCGCAGGCCGCGGGCGCCCAGTTCGTCCACCTCGGCCAGGGCCGGGTGCCCGGCGGGCAGCAGCACGTCGGGCGCGCCGAGCAGCCAGCTGGCCTCGCCGCCCTGCGGCTCCAGCAGCTGCACCCCGCTCCACTTGCGGGCGGAGGAGAAGGGCATCGCCTCGATCACCCGCCAGCCGTCGCGGCCCGAGGAGGCGCCGCCGTCGCCGCGCCCGTACGCGTCGATGACCGCCTGCATGGACGGGTTGGGGCGGGCGTCGGCGCCGGCCATCACGGCCAGCGCGTGCTTGACGGTCTCCGGGGCGACGGCGGCGGGCTCCCCGTTCGAGAGCACCCGCAGGTCGATCACGTCCATGCCGCCCTCGGTGAGGGTGCCGGTCTTGTCCAGGCAGACGGTGTCCACCCGGGCCAGGCCCTCGATCGCCGGGAGCTCCTGGACCAGGCACTGCTTGCGGCCGAGCCGGACCACGCCGATCGCGAAGGCGACCGAGGTCAGCAGCACCAAGCCCTCGGGGACCATCGGCACGATGCCGGCCACCATGCGCCGGACGGCCTCCTGCCAGTCCCGGCCCTCGACGGCCAGCTGGCTGATGATCAGACCGAGGGCGGTGGGGATCAGCAGGTAGGTGATGATCCGCAGGATGCTGTCGATGCCGGTGCGCAGCTCCGACTTCACCAGGGTGAACTTGCTGGCCTCCTCGGCGAGCTGGGCCGCGTAGGCCTCGCGGCCGACCTTGGTGGCGGTGAACGCGCCGGCGCCGGCCACCACGAAGCTGCCGGACATCACGTGGTCGCCGGGCTGCTTGAGGACCGGGTCGGGCTCGCCGGTCAGCAGCGACTCGTCGATCTCCAGGCCGTCCGCCTCGGTGACCTCGCCGTCCACGATCACCTTGTCGCCGATGCCGAGCAGCACGGTGTCGTCGAGGACGATCTCGGAGACGCCGATCTGCTGGACGGCGCCGTCCCGGCGGACCTGCGGGCGGGCCTCGCCGATCAGGGCCAGACTGTCCAGGGTCTTCTTGGCGCGCAGCTCCTGGATGATGCCGATCGCCGTGTTGGCCACGATGACCAGGCCGAACAGGCCGTCCTGGAGCGGACCGACGATCAGGATGATGCCGAACATCACGCCGATGATGGCGTTGAAGCGGGTGAAGACGTTGGCCCGGACGATCTCCCTGGTGGACCGGCTGGACCGTACGGGGACGTCGTTGACCTGGCCCTTCGCGACCCGCTCGGCCACCTCGGCGGCGGTCAGGCCACCGCGCCGGCCGGGCAGCAGGCCGAGGGGGTGCGCTCCGTCCGGTCGGTCTCGGTCGGTCGGCCGCTCTTCCGCTGGCTGGGCAGGCTGCGTCATGGCACCGACTCTACGGGTGCCTTATGCCCGATGCGTGCTACTAAAGGACTATTCAGTCCGACCGGGTGGCCGGGTTCTGGCCGTTGTCCTCGGCCGTGTGTTCGGCCGTGTGCGCGGCCGCCTCGGCGGCGCGGCCGCGGGCGATCGCGTCCCGTCGGGCGCGGCAGTACCAGAGGCCGATCAGGCCGAGCAGGCCGCCGGAGAGGCAGATCCACGGCCAGGTGCCGTGGCCGTGCGCGGAGAGGGTGCCCTGGAAGGGGAGCAGGGCGAGGAAGGCGACGAACCACAGCACCGTGCCGCCGCCGACGATGGCGACGTCGTTGGCCTCCAGCGGAGGGGGCGAGGGGTGCAGTGGCGTCTTGGGCATGGGGCCTAGCGTACGGTGCGGCGGGCGGCTGTGCGGGCCCCTCGGCCCCATGCGAGCTCTACGCGCGAAGATAGCGCGTGTGCGATCCGGAAACCATACTTAAAGATCTGCGCCCGGCCACCGTCGCCCCGGGCGTCCACTCCCTCTCCTCAGCTCCCCCACAGAGGACGCACGCACATGCCAGTGGTCCAGCCGACCACCGAGTCGCCCGAACCCGCCGACGCCGCGCCGAAGCCCCCCACGAGCGCCGTCGACCGCTTCTTCCGGATCAGCGAGCGGGGTTCCACCCTGCCGCGCGAGATCCGCGGTGGTGTCGCCACCTTCTTCACCATGGCGTACATCCTGGTGCTGAACCCGATCATCCTGGCCAGCGGCACCGACGTCACCGGGGCCCACCTGGACAGCGGCCAGCTGGTCACCGCGACCGCCCTGACCGCGGGTCTGACCACCCTGCTGATGGGGGTCGTCGGCAACGTCCCGATCGGCCTGGCCGCCGGCCTCGGCGTCAACACGATCGTGGCGCTCCAGCTCGCCCCCAAGATGACCTGGCCGGACGCCATGGGCATGGTCGTGCTGGCCGGTTTCGCGATCATGCTGCTGGTCGCCACCGGTCTGCGCGAGCGGGTCATGAACGCCGTGCCGCTCGGTCTGCGCAAGGCGATCGCGATCGGTATCGGCCTGTTCATCAGCCTGGTCGGCCTGGTCGACTCCGGCTTCGTCAGCCGCATCCCGGACGCCGCCCACACCACGGTCCCGCTCCAGCTCGGCGGCAACGGGCACCTGCTCGGCTTCCCGGTGCTGATCTTCGTGGTCGGCCTGCTGCTGACCCTGATCCTGCTGATCCGCAAGGTGCCCGGCGCCATCCTGATCAGCATCGCGGTCTCCACCGCGCTCGCCGCGATCATCGACAAGGTGGCCGACATCCCGGCGCTCAAGTGGGGCCTCACCGTCCCGACCTGGCCGGGCAACCCGGTCTCGGCGCCGGACTTCGGGCTGGTCGGCAAGGTCAGCCTGTTCGGCGGCTTCGAGAAGGTCGGCGTGCTGACCGGCGTGCTGTTCGTCTTCACCGTGCTGATGTCCTGCTTCTTCGACGCGATGGGCACCATCCTCGGCGTGGCCGACGAGGCCCACCTGCTGGACGCGAAGGGCGACCTGCCCGGCATCAACAAGGTCCTGATGGTGGACGGCATCGCCACCGCGGCCGGCGGTGCCACCTCGTCCTCCGCCAACACCTGCTTCGTCGAGTCCACCGCCGGTGTCGGCGAGGGCGCCAGGACCGGCTTCGCCTCGATCGTCACCGGCCTGCTCTTCGTGGTGGCGCTCTTCCTCACCCCGCTCGCCACCATGGTCCCGGCCCAGGCCGCCACCCCGGCCCTGGTCACCGTCGGCTTCCTGATCCTGGCCAACTCGATCAAGGAGATCGACTGGGCCGACTACACGATCGCGATCCCGGCCTTCGTGACCATCGTGATGATGCCGTTCACCTACAGCATCACCAACGGCATCGGCATGGGCTTCATCGTCTTCTGCGTGATGCGCCTGGCCGCCGGCCGCGGCCGCGGGGTCCCGGTCCCGATGTACGTGGTGGCGGCGGTGTTCGCCTTCTACTACCTGATGCCGGCCCTCGGCCTGCTCTGACGCCGTACGGCCCACGCGGCCCCGTCCCCCCGGCTTCACCTCGGGGGGACGGGGCCGCGGCGTCTCCGCGGGGCGCTCCTCCGGCCGCCCGGCCTTTCCGCGGGGCGCCCCTTTGGCCGCACCCGTCACCAGCGGTCGGAAGTTGTCAAGAATGCGCCCGTGTAGGCGAGTTGGCGATGGGAATACTGGCTGGACGGAGAAGGGGGAGGGGACTCGACCGATGGTGCAACAGGATCCGCCGGGGGGCGTCGAGGCACAGCTTCTGCCGGAGCTGTTCTGGACGACGGACAAGGCATCGCTGGACGGCCAGCGGGAGACGCTGCGCTGGTACCGCGGCCTGATCGCGATGCTGGTGGTCGCCGCGGTGATCGGGTCGTTCCCGGGCCCGGACGACAAGGGCGACTTCGACGTCTGGCCGCTGTTCTCGGTCGCCGCCTTCCTGGTGGCCGGCTACTTCTGGTCCCGGCTGCGCCGGAGCAACCCGCAGGGCCGCTGGTACCAGGCCAGGGCGGCGGCCGAGTCGGTCAAGACGCTGGCCTGGAAGTACACCGTCCGGGCCGCGCCGTTCGACGGCGAGGCCGAGTCCGTGGACGTCGACCGCGGCTACCTGCTCCAGGTCGAGGACGTGCTGCGGGCCTTCGAGGACCCGGAGATCGTGCCGCCCGGCAGCGTCGCCGAGATCACCCCGGAGATGCGCCGGCAGCGCGCCGAGAGCCTGACCGCCCGGCGCACCCTCTACCTGCGCACCCGGGTCGAGGGCCAGCGCACCTGGTACCGCTCCCGGGCCGAGGCCTGCGATTCGCAGGCGGTCTCCTGGGGGCTCGGCGTCGCGGTGCTGATCATCGTCGGTGCCGCGGCGGCCGTCGCCCAGGCCACCGGCGCGCTGCCGGTGCACGTCTTCGGCGCCACCTCGGCCGCCGCGGCGGCGATCATCGCCTGGACGCAGCTCAAGCAGCTCGGCCCGCTGGCCGCCGCCTACCAGCTGGCCGCGCGCGAGCTGGAGAACGTCGGCAACCAGCTGTCCGACCTCGACCTCCGGGCGCCGGACGCCGAGGCGCGCTGGGCCCGGTTGGCCGCCGAGGCGGAGGACGCGGTCTCCCGGGAGCACACCACCTGGCGGGCCCGCCGGGCGTTCCCGCGTTAGGGGCGCGTGTCCGCCGGCGGCGGAGAGTACCCGGTGGGAACGGGGAGTTGGGGAGATCCGGCGAAACGCGGGGCACAGGTGTGCGGGGTGCGTGAGAGTAGAGCGCCGAGACACGGACCGTAATCATTACGTGTCCATGCCGTGGTTTCATCGCCTGCGCGCGACCCCAGTTCCCGCCGGAGGCCCTCCTTGCGCATTCTCCTGATCGCCAGCGCGTTCAACAGCCTGACCCAGCGCGTCCACACCGGACTGCGCGAGCGCGGCCACCGGGTCGCCGTCCAACTCGCCCTCGGAGACGAGGGGATGAGGGAGGCGGTGGCCCGCACCGATCCCGAGCTGATCATCTGCCCGATGCTCACCAGGGCCGTCCCGCAGGACATCTGGTCCACCCGGACCGTCCTGATCGTGCACCCGGGGCCCAAGGGCGACCGCGGTCCCTCCTCGCTCGACTGGGCGATCACCGAGGGGGCGGAGCACTGGGGCGTCACCGTGCTGCAGGCCGTCGAGGAGATGGACGCCGGGGACATCTGGGCCTCCGTCGAGTTCCCCGTCCCCGCCTGCGGCAAGAGCGAGTTGTACCGGGGCGAGCTCGCCGACGCCGCCGTCGAGGCCGTCCTGCTGGCCGTCCAGCGGTACGAGGGCGGGCTGTTCACCCCCGAGCCGCTGGACTACGCCCGGCCGGACGTGCAGGGCGAACCGCGGCCCTTCCTGCGCCAGGAGGCGCGCCGGATCGACTGGTCGCGGGACGACACCGCCACCGTGCTGCGCAAGCTGCGCGCCGCCGACTCCCAGCCCGGCGTGCTGGACGAGCTGTACGGGCGGGAGTTCTTCCTGCACGGCGGCCACCCCGAGGACGAGCTGCGCGGACCGGTGCCCGGCGCCGTGCTGGCCACCCGGGACGGCGCGATCTGCCGGGCCACCGTGGACGGCGCTGTGTGGATACCGCAGCTGCGCCCGCGCCGCACCCCCGGCGGGCCGGCCACCTTCAAGCTGCCGGCGGCCACCGCGCTCGCCGACGAGCTGTACCGGGTCCGCGAGGTGCCGGTGCGCCCGGAGGCGGCGAGCCGCCGGGACACCTGGTCGGAGCTGCGCTACCGCGAGGAGGGCGAGGTCGGCTTCCTCGAATTCGCCTACGCGGGCGGGGCGATGAGCACCGGGCAGTGCCGCCGGCTGCTCGCCGCCTACCGGGAGGCGGCCGAGCGGCCGACCTCGGTGCTGGTGCTCGGCGCGCCCCGGGACTTCTACTCCAACGGGATCCACCTCAACGTCATCCAGGGCGCGGCCTTCCCGGCACTGGAGTCCTGGGAGAACATCAACGCGATGGACGACTTCGTCGAGGCGGTGCTGACCACGACGGACAAGGTGACGGTGGCGGCCCTGGCCGGGAACGCGGCGGCCGGGGGGCTGATGGCGGCGCTCGCCGCCGACGAGGTGTGGTGCCGGGAGTCGGCGGTGCTCAACCCGCACTACCGGCTGATGGGCCTGTACGGCTCCGAGTACTGGACGTACACCCTGCCCCGGCGGGTCGGCGCCGAGCAGGCCGAGCGGCTGACCGCCGAGGCGCTGCCGGTCGGTGCCGACCACGCCCGCCGGATCGGCCTGGTGGACCGTACGGTCGGCGGGGACGCGGCCGGGTTCCGCCGCTGGGTGGCCCGCGAGGCCGCCCGGATCGCCGCCGCCCCGGACCTCACGGGGCGGCTGGTGGACAAGAAGCGCCGCCGCGCGGTCGACGAGGAGGCCAAGCCGCTGGCCGAGTACCGGGCGGAGGAACTGCGCCGGATGCACGCCAACTTCTACCGGGCGGGCGAGCCGTACCACGCGCTGCGGCGGGACTTCGTGCACAAGGTCTGCCCGGTGGCCACGCCGGAGCACGTGGCGGGGCTCCTCGGGCGTCCCTCGCAGGCCTGACGCGGCGGTACCCGTCGGAACGGGAACGGGACCGGGCGGACGCCCGGTCGGGGTGGGGGGCCCGGCCGGACGCCCGCTCGGGCTCCGCTCCCGCGCCCGGCCTCAGCGCCGGGCCGCCCCGCCCAGTGGCCGCTGCCGCCGCGGGAGCGGCGGCAGCGGCGGGTCGTCCGGGCCGCCCGGGGTGCGCGCGGCCCACCCGGCCCGCTCGGTGGCGGGAGCACGCGGGGGCAGCGGGGCGGCCGGACCGGCCAGCAGGGGCCGGGAGTCGGGTCGGCTCGGTGAGACGGCGAAGGCCAGCGAGCCGAAGAACACGTAGCAGCCGAGCCCGACCCCGAGCGGGAAGATGAACTGGAGCGCCATCACGCCGTCCGCGGTGGAGCGCGAGAAGTCCAGCCGGACGGAGAGCGCCGCCATGCCGGTGTAGTGCATCGCACAGACCGCCACGCCCATCACCGGGGCCGCCGCCAGTACGGCGAGCGTGCCCTGGATGTTCAGCGCGGCCCAGAGCGCGGCCGTGGCCGCGACCACGGCGATCGCCACCGAGGCCGCCACGGTGGGCCGGTCGTAGTCGAGCCGGCCGGGCAGGACCATCGCGGCCATGCCCAGGTAGTGCATCGCGGCGACCCCGAGGCCGGTGGTCAGCCCGCCGACCAGCAGGGCCGGGCCGCGGCGCCGCCAGTACCCGACGGTGAAGAGCCCGACGCCGACCACGGCGACGGCGACCAGCAGGCTGAGGACGGTGAGCCCGGGCCGGTAGCTGATCTCGACGCCGGTCACGGAGAAGCCGAGCATCGCGATGAAGTGCATGGACCAGATTCCGGCCCCGAGCGAGGTCGAGGCGAACAGCAGCCAGACGGCCCGGGTGCGGCCCCGGGAGACGAGTGCCCAGCGGGCGCTGCGCAGCGCGACGAAGGCGCCGAGGCAGGCGACGAAGTACGAGACCGCCGGTGTCACCCAGCCGTGGTCGGCATGGTGGATCTCACCCAACAGAGCTCCCTGGACGAGGGTTGCGGGCACCGGGAGACGGGCGGACGCGGCTGGCCGGGGAAGGCGCGCGGCAGCGGGCACCGGAGCGGGAACGCGGTCCCGCGGGGAGGAGCCTGGTATGTGGTGCCCCTGACAAACCGGGAGAGTAGTCACTGTTCGGCGGATCGCACAATGTTCGCGTTTTTCGTGAAGTCCCAGGTCAGGATGGACCTTTACGCGGTCTGCATGATCCCGGCACCAACCCCTGACACCGCCTGCGCACCGCCCCCGGGTCGCGGTCGGCGCCCACTCCGGCGGTCGGCGCTCACTCCAGGGGGGCTAGTCCGAACGGGTGGCCGGCCGGGTCGATCAGCACCCGCAGCGTGCGGCCGTGCTGGTAGGCGGGCTCGGTGGCGCCGAGCGCGAGGGCCTTCTCGGTGGCCTCGTCCAGGTCGTCGACGTAGAAGTCGAGGTGGAAGTGCTTGCTGCCGTCCGGTTCCTTCCACGGCTCCGGCCGGTACCCGGTCACCCGCCCGAAGCCGATCGGGCTGCCGCCCTCGGGGTTGTCCAGGATCGCGAAGTGCTCGTCCGCGTGCCTGGTCTCCCACCCCAGCAGCTCGCCGTAGAACGAGGCCAGTGCGACCGGGTCGGCGCAGTCGATGGTGACCATGGCGAGCCGGGCGAAGCCGGTGTCGTCGGGCTCGGTCCTGGTGGACGGCACGGACGGCTGCGACTGCTCGGACGGCTGCGGCCGTTCGGACCGCCCGGACGGCTCGGTGGCGAGGTCGGACATGGCAGGTCGGCCCTTCTGGGAGTCGAGAGCTGGGGCCCATGACCAATATCGCACCGGGGTGACCCTCCGGCGCGGCGGATCTCATTTTCCTTAGCGAGAGTAATGACGTAGTCTAAAGAGATGCCCGAGATGTCCGAGCAGGACCTCGCAGCGATCAGTCAGCTGCGATCGTCCACGATGCGCCTCTCCCGACGACTCAAACACCAACGGGTGGAGGAGTCGCTGAGTCCCACCGAGATGGGAGTACTGGGCACCCTCGCCCGGTGCGGGAAGGCGACGCCGGGTGAGCTCGCCCGGAAGGAGCACGTGCAGCCTCCCTCGATGACCAGGATCGTCGCGATGCTGGAGGAGAAGGGGCTGGTGCGGCGCGAGCCGCACCCCGAGGACCGCCGCCAGGTGGTCGTCAGCAGCACCGAGCAGGCCGAGACGATCCTCGCGGAGAGTCGTCGACGCCGGAACGTCTGGCTCGCCGAGCTCGCCCAGGGACTCGACGAGGAGGAGTGGGCCGTCCTCAGGGAGGCCGCGCCCGTGCTCTACAAGCTCGCACACCTCTAGGCACACCGAATCCGGCCAGCCGCCGGAAGAACGAGGAGCACTGCATCACCGCAGGACCGACCACTGACACCAGGAGCGCGACGGCCACCGCCATGGCCGTCGCGCCACGAGGGGAGACCACCGTGACACCGCCGGCCGCAGCCAGCGCCGCCGCCTTCCGTACCGACGACCCGACCACCGACCCCGCCGCGGCGAGCGCCGCGGCCGCCGACACCCAGGCACCCGCCCCCACGGGGCTGCCCGGCAACGGCGACGACGACCCCGACGAACGCACCGCGGCGGACCCCGCCGCTCAGGGCCGCCCCCACTCGGCCCGCCCGTCGCCCGCCACCACCCTTCCGGCGACGAGCTCCGCTCGGCCCCTCTCATCTCCCACAGGTGCCGAATTCACCCGGCCCGGGGGGATGTTCTCCTCACTGCGCGTTCGCAACTACCGCTACTACTTCGCCGGCCAGGTGGTGTCCAACACCGGCACCTGGATGCAGCGGATCGCCCAGGACTGGCTGGTGCTGAGCCTCACCGGCAGTCCGCTCGCGGTCGGCATCACCACCGCCATGCAGTTCCTGCCGATGCTGTTGCTCGGCCTGTTCGGCGGCGTGCTCGCGGACCGGATGCCCAAGCGCCGGCTGCTGATCTACACCCAGGGCGCGATGGGCCTGCTGGCCGCCGGCCTCGCGGTGCTGACCGTCGGCGGCGTGGTGACGCCGTACTACGTGTACTTCTTCGCGCTGCTGCTCGGCCTGGTCACCGTGGTGGACAACCCGACCCGGCAGGCCTTCGTCTCCGAGATGGTCGGGCCCAAGGACCTCGCCAACGCCGTCAGCCTGAACGCCGCCAACTTCCAGACCGCCCGGCTGGTCGGCCCCGCCGTCGCGGGCCTGCTGATCGCCGCGGTCGGCAGCGGCTGGGCGTTCGCCGTCAACACGCTGTCCTTCGCCGCCGTGATCGGCGGGCTGCTCGCGATGCGGGAGAGCGAACTGCGCCCGACCGAGCCGATCGCCCGCGAGAAGGGGCAGTTGCGCGAGGGCCTGCGGTACGTGAGGGAGCGGCCCGAGCTGCTCTGGCCGATGGTGCTGGCCGGGTTCATCGGCACCTTCGGCTTCAACTTCCCGACGCTGCTCTCCGGTTTCGCGTACGACACCTTCGAGGTGGGCGCCGGCCAGTACGGCCTGCTGAACACCGCGATGGCGATCGGTTCGCTGACCGGCGCGCTGCTCGCCGCCCGCCGGGGCGTGCCGCGGCTGCGCCGGCTGGTCGGTGCGGCGCTGGCCTTCGGCGCGCTGGAGGTGGTCGCCGCGTTCGCGCCCGACTACTGGACCTTCGCGCTGCTGCTGATGCTGATCGGGGTGTTCGGGCTGAGCTTCAACACCTCGGTCAACTCCTCGCTGCAGCTGGCCACCGACCCCGAGATGCGCGGCCGGGTGATGGGCCTGCTGGTGCTGGTCTTCACCGGCGGCACGCCGATCGGCGCCCCGATCGTCGGCTGGGTGACCGCCTCGTACGGGCCCCGGCTCGGCCTGCTGGCCTGCGGACTGGTGTCCGCGGCGGCGGCCGGCGTGGTGGGCCTGGTGCTGGCCCGCAGCGCGGACCTGCGGGTGCGCTTCGACCTGCACCCGGGCCGCGGCGGCCGGGTGGTGGCCGTCGTGCCGCGAACCGGCGCGACGAGCAAGTCGGAGCTGGCCCCGGCCTGCTGACGGAACGTCGGGCCCCCGGACGTGTCCGGGGGCCCGCGGTGGTTCAGAGGCGGATCTCCAGCACCTGGCCGGGCCAGACGCCGTTCGGCTGGTCGACCTCGAACGCCACGGTCTCGGTGAAGCCGAGCGCCCGGTACCGGCCGACCAGCTTGCGGTCGGCGCCGCCGTAGCAGTCCACCCGCAGCAGGCCGATGCCGCGTCGGCGGGCCTCCTCGATCGCGTCGGCGATCAGCGCGGCGCCGATGCCGGAGCCCTTGCGGTCGCGGTCGGTGACCAGGTTGCGGACGTACAGCTCGCGCTCGTCCACGGCGGGGATCCACCGGCCGCGGTCCTCGGAGAGCACGCAGCAGCCGACCGTACGGCCGTCCTCGTCCACGGCGAGGCGGATCAGGAACGGTTCCTCGGCGTACGAGGAGACCTGGTCGATCCGGGCCTGGATGGTGCTGAACGGCTGGTCGCCCCACTGGCCGGTGCGGCCCTGGGCGGTCAGCCAGGAGATGGCGTCGTCGAGCAGGGACAGGATGTCGGGGACGTCCGCGGACCCCCCGTTGCGGATCTTCATGGGAGAACGTTCTACCCCAGCCGGCCGGGCGCGGGAAGATGGGCCCATGAGGTTGTTCGTGGCGGTGCTGCCGCCGGTCGAGGCGTTGCAGGGGCTCGCCGACGCGGTCGCGCCGGTGCGGGAGCTGCCCGGGGCGGAGCGGCTGCGCTGGACCGGCGTCGAGGGCTGGCACCTGACCCTGGCCTTCCTGGGCGAGGTGCCGGCCGGGAGCCTGCCGGAGCTGGAGGCGGGCCTGGCCGCGGTCGCCGAGGTCCACCCGGTGCACCGGCTGCGGATCGCGGGCGCGGGCCGGTTCGGCGACCGGGTGCTCTGGGCCGGGGTCGAGGGCCAGACCTGGGCGCTGCGGCGGCTGGCCGACGCCGTCACCGAGGCCACCGCCGAGGTCACCGGGGCGACCGACGACTTCGCCTTCCACCCGCACCTCACCCTCGCCCGGGCCGGCTCCTCGCGCGGCCACCGGCGGGCCGTGCAGCGGGTCGCGGCGGCCGAGCTGGACGGCCTGGTGGCGGCGCTGGCCGACTACCGGGGGTCGGAGTGGGACGCGGTCGAGCTGCGCCTGGTGCGCAGCGACCTGGGCGGCGGCTTCGCGCACTACGAGACGCTGCGCTCCTGGGCGCTGGCGGACTGGAGCTGAGCTCCCCGGGAGGGCCCGGCAAGGGGCCCGGGCGGAGTACGGGGTGAGCCGGAGGTACGCTCGTTGACCGTGGATCCCAAGACTCGTATGCGCATCGTCTCCGGCACCCTGGTGCTGATGCTGGTCGTCGTGCTGATCAGCTCGCTGGTCGGCCGATAGGCACCTCCGGCCTCCCGGCCCCGGAACGGCGAGAGGGCCACCGCCCGTCGGCGGTGGCCCTCGGCCGTGTCCTCGGGGGACGGGGTCAGAGCTGCTCGACCACGTAGTCGATGCAGTGGGTGAGCGCCTCGACGTCCGCCGGGTCGATCGCCGGGAACATCGCGATGCGCAGCTGGTTGCGGCCCAGCTTGCGGTAGGGCTCGGTGTCCACGATGCCGTTGGCACGCAGTGCCTTGGCGACCGCCGCGGCGTCCACCGACTCGTCGAAGTCGATGGTGCCGACCACCTGGGAGCGCTCGGCCGGGTTCGCCACGAAGGGGGTGGCGTAGGAGGACTTCTCGGCCCAGGAGTACAGCCGGGACGAGGAGTCGGCGGTGCGGGCGACCGCCCAGTCCAGCCCGCCGTTGCCGTTCATCCACTCCAGCTGGTCGGCCAGCAGGAAGAGGGTGGAGAGCGACGGGGTGTTGTACGTCTGGTCCTTCGACGAGTTGTCGATGGCCGTCGGCAGGGAGAAGAACGGCGGGATGTAGCGGCCGGAGGCGGCGATCTCGGCGGCGCGCTCCAGGGCGGCCGGGGAGAAGGTGGCCAGCCACAGGCCGCCCTCGGAGGCGAAGGACTTCTGCGGGGCGAAGTAGTAGACGTCCGTCTCGGTGATGTCCACCGGCAGGCCGCCGGCGCCCGAGGTGGCGTCCACCAGCACCAGCGAGCCCTCGTCCGCGCCGGCCGGGCGCCGGATCGGCATCGCGACGCCGGTCGAGGTCTCGTTGTGGGTGAGCGCGTAGACGTCCACGCCGGCCTCGGCGACCGGCAGCGGGTGGGTGCCCGGGGCGGTCTTGATCACGCTCGGCTCGCCGAGCCAGGGCGCGGCCTCGACCGAGGAGGCGAACTTCGAGGAGAACTCGCCGAAGTCGAGGTGCTGGGACTTCGCCCGGACCAGGCCGAAGGCGGCGATGTCCCAGAAGGCGGTGGAGCCACCGTTGCCGAGGACGACCTGGTAGCCGTCCGGCAGCGAGAAGAGGCTGCTCACACCCTCGCGCACGCGCTTGACCACGTTCTTGACCGGGGCCTGGCGGTGGGAGGTGCCGAGCAGGGAGGTCTGGGTGGCGGCGAGGGCACTCAGGGCCTCGGGGCGCACCTTGGACGGTCCGCAGCCGAAACGGCCGTCTGCGGGCTTGATGTCAGCGGGGATCTGGATCTGAGCCACGGGCGCAGCCTACCGGCCGGGGGCCCGGCGGATGTACGGCCGTCCGCCCGCTGAGACTGGGGTCCCGGCCGTCCGGGAGCCGCCCGGGGACGCGCGGCAGCGGGCCCGGACGGAGCCGGACCCGCTGCTCAGGGGCACTGACCGGACGCTCGTCCGGTATCGCGCCGCGGGGGATCAGTGGGCGATGGCGTCCCAGCCCTCGATCTCCTCGGGGCGGCGCGGGCCGGGGCCGACGTAGCGCGCGGAGGGGCGCACGAGCCGGCCCGTGCGCTTCTGCTCCAGGATGTGCGCCGACCAGCCCGCCGTGCGCGCGCAGGTGAACATCGAGGTGAACATGTGCGCCGGGACCTCGGCGAAGTCCAGCATGATGGCGGCCCAGAACTCGACGTTGGTGGCCAGCACGCGGTCGGGGCGGCGGTTGTGCAGCTCCTCCAGCGCGGCCTTCTCCAGGGCCTCGGCGACCTCGAAGCGCGGCGCGCCGAGCTCCTTGGCGGTGCGGCGCAGCACCCGGGCGCGCGGGTCCTCGGCGCGGTAGACGCGGTGGCCGAAGCCCATCAGGCGCTCGCCCTTGTCCAGCGCGTTCTTGACCCAGGCGGTCGCGTCGCCGGTGCGCTCGATCTCCTCGATCATGCCGAGCACGCGGGACGGGGCGCCGCCGTGCAGCGGGCCGGACATCGCGCCGACCGCGCCGGAGAGGGCGGCCGCGACGTCGGCGCCCGTGGAGGCGATGACCCGGGCGGTGAAGGTGGAGGCGTTCATGCCGTGCTCGGCGGCCGAGGTCCAGTAGGCGTCGACGGCCTTGACGTGCTTCGGGTCCGGCTCGCCGCGCCAGCGGATCATGAACCGCTCGACGACCGTCTCGGCCTTGTCGATCTCGCTCTGCGGGACCATCGGCAGGCCCTGGCCGCGGGCCGACTGGGCGACGTAGGACAGGGCCATCACGGCGGCCCGGGCGAGGTCGTCGCGGGCCTGCTCGGCGTCGATGTCCAGCAGCGGCTTGAGGCCCCAGACCGGGGCGAGCATGGCGAGGGCGGACTGCACGTCGACGCGGATGTCGCCGGAGTGCACCGGGATCGGGAACGGCTCCGCGGCCGGCAGGCCGGGGTTGAACTTGCCGTCCACCAGCAGGCCCCAGACGTGGCCGAAGGAGACGTTGCCGACCAGGTCGTCGATGTCGACACCGCGGTACCGCAGGGCGCCGCCCTCGCGGTCGGGTTCGGCGATCTCGCTCTCGAACGCGACGACTCCCTCAAGCCCGGGTACGAAATCGGACATGCGACGGCTCCTTCAGTTCTGCGATCGGCGCTCCGCCGTGGTGGGGCGGCGCACCAGTGACCGAATGGTGTTTGGCACTCGGTGCCAGAGTGACAGGCACGGGGTGCATTGCGCCATACACCACCGTGGTGATGTTTCCCGTCGTCCCGCTTGACCTTCCCGCGGACGGGCCGGCCCGCCCGGGGAGGCCGCGGAACCAAACGCCCGGTTCCGGACAATTCCCGCAGGGTGGGCGGCCGACCGGTGGCGGGTCACCTCATCTCCCACCGAGGTTTGTCCGGAGGTAGCGGTGTCCGTTGCTTGTCGTACGGGATGATGTTGGCGTGCAGACCCCGGATCGCGCCCAGTCGACGCCCCTGAGCCCCGCCAACCGGACCCTGGCCGACGAGGCCCGCCCAGGCCCGGACCTCACCGTGATGCGCAAGCACTACAGTCACGAGGGCCTGGTCGAGGAGCAGCTCGCGCCCGAGCCGATCGGCCAGTTCACCCGATGGTTCCACGAGGCGGACGACGCCGGCGTGGTGGAGCCCAACGCGATGGTGCTCTCCACCGCCGACGCCCAGGGGCGGCCCAGCTCCCGCACCGTCCTGCTCAAGGGCTACGACCTGCGCGGCTTCGTGTTCTTCACCAACTACGGCTCCCGCAAGGGCTCCGAGCTGGCCGCCAACCCGTACGCGGGGTTGCTGTTCCCGTGGATCGCGCTGGCCCGCCAGGTGATCGTCCAGGGCCGGGTGGAGAAGGTCGGCCGGGACGAGACCGCCGCCTACTTCCGCACCCGCCCGCACGGCTCCCAGCTGGGCGCCTGGGCCAGCGAGCAGTCCAGTCCGGTCGACGGCCGGGAGGTGCTCGAACGGCGCTACGCCGAGCTGGAGCGCCGCTACCCGGAGGGCGAGGGCGTGCCCGTCCCGCCGTTCTGGGGCGGGTACCGGGTGGTCCCGCAGAGCGTCGAGTTCTGGCAGGGCCGGGAGAACCGGCTGCACGACCGGCTCCGCTACGTCGCCGACCCCGCCGCCCCGACGGGCTGGCGGGTGGAGCGGCTCTGCCCGTGATCCGTTCGGCCCATCAGCTCCGCGCGGCGCCCGCGCGGAGCTGATGGTACGTCACTCCCCGGGTGTAGGATGCCCGTCGCGGACCTGGGTCGATGCACCTTCGGCCAACAGCCCGCTGTGCCGACACGATCGAGTGAGGGACTGATGGGCGTCACCGGTGCGGAAACCGCCGCTGGACTCGGCTCTGACCTGGTCGACGTCGCCGCCCTGTCGCTCGACGAACTCGAAGCCCTGCCCGACACCGTCCTCGGCGACCTGCTGCGCCGGGTGGTCGCGGACGCCCTGACTCCCGGCGCCGAGCCGCTCGCCGCCTTCCAGTCGGCACTCGACCGGTAGGCCGCCTCGCCGCCGGCATCCGGCCCGCGGCACCCCGCCGGACGCACCCCGCCGGCGGCGCTCGACCGGTGGCACTCGCCGATCCCGCCGGTGCGCCCCGCGATCCCGTCCGCGCGCCCCCGGGCGCCGGAGTACCGCGGGCCGTCCGTGTGCGCCTGACCACCGGCTAAACCACCCGAGGCGCCGAATCCGCCAACTCGCCAGCGGGGCCGGGGGAGTTCGCGACATGCTGGGGTATGAAACCAGCGCCGTCGCGGACCGTCGGGCACGGGGGGAACAGGTGATGGGGCAGGAACAGCAGAGGCCGTACTTCTTCTTCAGCTACGCGCGTCGGGACTTCGAGGCCGAGGACGCCTTCGTCAACCAGTTCTTCAACGACCTGCGGGACGAACTCGGCCGAGTGCTCGGGGTGGCCGTCCGGGCCGAGGAGCTCGCCTTCCGCGACACCGAGCAGCTGCGCCTCGGCGACGACTGGGCCGAGCGGCTGGCGACGATGCTGGGCCGCAGCCGGACCATGATCGCGCTCTACTCCCCGGCCTACTTCGCCAGCCTCTACTGCGGCAAGGAGTGGACCGCCTTCCGCGGCCGGGTGCGGCGCCACCACGAGGACACCGGGGAGCTCGTCCCGGCGCTGATCCCGGTGCTCTGGGAGCCCGTCGGCTCGGGCGAACTGGCCGCCGAGGTGACCAAGGTCCAGTGGGTCCAGCCGGACATGGGCGAGGCCTACGCCCGGCACGGTCTGCGGGCCCTGCTGCGCACCGCGCAGAGCGGGGCGTACGAGCAGGTCGTCCGGGTGGTCGCGGAGCGGGTGCGGGACGCGGCCGCGCGGCGGCTCGGCGAGCTGCCCGAGTTCGACCTGGGCGCGGTGCGCGGCTACTTCCCGCCCCCGGCGGCGCCGGAGCCGGCCCCCAGCCCCGGGATGGTGCGGCTGTTCATCGCCGCCGGGAGCGCCCCGGAGGCCGCCGCGCAGGGCGGCTCGTACACGGGCGGCTGGTACGGGGCCAAGCCCTGGCACTGGGCGCCCTACTACCCGCCCGCCCGGCCGTCCCTGGCGGCCCGCGCCCAGCAGGTGATCACCGCGGCCGGGCACACCACCACGCTGGAGGAGATCGGTCCGGGCCTCGGCGACAAGCTCGACCAGGCCCGGGAGGACAGCCAGGTCAGCGTGTTGCTGGTCGACCCGTGGGTGGCCGGCAACGGCCGCTACCGGGCCGCGCTGAGCGAGTACGACGACCAGAACCACCCGGTCACCGGCGTGGTGGTGCCGATCGGCAGCAGCGACCCGGACGGGGAGCGCGAAGCGCCGTGGACCGGCGTGCGCGGCGTGTTCCGCCGCAACTGGTTGCGCCGGAGCGACCTGGAGCACTTGTTCCGGGTGCGCGTGAACCAGGAGAGCTTCGACAACGACCTCACCATCATGGTGACGGTCGCCCAGAACAAGCTCATGGACGACAACCTCGATTGGGGAGACGATGGCGGGGACGCCTTCGGCCTCGGCCCGGAAGGCGACGCCTTCGGCTTCGGCGACGGCCCGGACATGCCCGGGCTGACCATCCCGGCCGGTCCGTCCGGGCGGCCCGGCCCGTCGGGTCCGCGCCGGGGCCGACCGCCCGCGCAGCACCACCCCGATCCCGCTCCACCGGAACTGCCCGGCCAGCGCCGGGGCCAGGACGATGCCGTCCCGCTGAGGGGAGACCAGGACGATGACCACTGAGCCCGGCGCAGAGCTGGAGCGCGGCGGACCGGGATCGGTCGTCACGTTCTACTCCTTCAAGGGCGGCACCGGCCGCACCATGGCGCTCGCCAACGTCGGCTGGATCCTCGCCAGCCGCGGCCTGCGCGTCCTGGTCGTCGACTGGGACCTGGAGGCGCCCGGCCTCCACCGCTACTACCACCCGCTGCTGGTCGACCCGGAACTCCACTCCACCGAAGGCCTGATCGACCTGCTGCGCTCCTACGTCAAGCAGGCGCTGCCCTCCGCCAGCGGGCCGGTCGGGCAGTCCCCGGCCGACTGGCTGGACGAGCCCGGCCGCCTGGAGGGCTACGTCTGCGGCCTCGCCCTCGACCTGCCGCCCGGCGGCCGGCTCGACTTCCTGCCCGCCGGCCGGCAGAACGCCGCCTACGCCGCCGCCGTCACCAGCTTCAACTGGCGCAGCTTCTACCACGGCCGGGACATCCGCGGCGGCGAGTTCCTGCGCGAGCTGCGCGAACGCTGGGCCCGCGGCTACGACTACGTGCTCATCGACAGCCGCACCGGCGTCAGCGACACCTCCGGTATCTGCACCGTCCTGATGCCCGACACCGTGGTGGACTGCTTCACCTTCAGCGCCCAGAACATCCGCGGCGGCGTCGACGCCGCCCGCGACATCACCGAGGCCGAGGAGCGGGCGATCCGGGTCCTGCCGGTGCCGATGCGGGTCGAGGACGCCGAGCAGGAGCGCCTGGAGGCCGGCCGGGACTACGCCCGCGAGGCCTTCGCCCCCTACCTCGGCCGCTGGCTGGCCGGCGACCGCCGGGCCGGCTACTGGGCCGACGTCGAGGTGCCGTACAAGCCCTTCTACGCGTACGAGGAGGTGCCCGCCACCGTCGCCGACCGGCCGCAGGAGGCCCGCAGCCTGCTCAACGCCTTCGAGCGGCTGGCCGGTTGGATCACCGACGGCCGGGTCCGCACCCTGCGCCCGCTCACCGCCGAGACCCGCCGCCGGCTCTACGGCGCCTACCTGCGCTCCGCCCGCGCGGTGCCGCGCCAGGTGTTCGTCAGCTACGCGCCCGAGGACCGGATGTGGGCCGAGTGGGCCGCCGGGACGCTCACCCGCTTCGGCTACCAGGCCTCCCTGCACAGCGCCGCCGAACCGTACACGGGCCCCCGGCCGCCCGAGGTCGCCGGGCCGATCGACGGCCAGGGCCGGCTGCTCGCGCTGCTCTCGCCCGAGTACACCGCGCTGCCCCGGGCCGCCGAGGTCTGGCAGCTCCTCCAGGGGCGCGAACTGGCCTCCGGATCACCGGCGTTGGTCCCCTTCCGGCTCCAGGACCCGGACGAGCCGGTGCCCCGCCCGTTCGCCGGGCAGCCGGTGCCCGACCTGGTCCGCTCCTCCGCGGTCGGCGCCGAGTCCCAGCTCTACGCCGAACTCGGCCCGCCGCCCGGCAGCAACCGGCAACTCGACACCGACAGCGGTGAGTTCGCCGCCCCCGCGCGGTTCCCCGGCACCGCCCCGCAGGTCCAGGACGCGCCCTCGCGCAACGCCGCCTTCATCGGCCGCGGCAAACTCCTGGAACTGCTCCGCAACCGCTTCACCGGCGGCCCCGCCGCCGTGCTCAGCCAGGTGCTCTACGGCTTCGGCGGCGCCGGCAAGTCCCAGATCGCCGCCGAGTACGCGCACCGCTTCAAGGCCGCCTACGACGTGATCTGGTGGGTGCCCGCCGAGGAGCCCGCCAACATCCCGCAGAAGCTCGCCGAACTCGCGCCCCGGCTCGGCGTGCCCACCAGCGACGACGTCGCCCACACCGCCGCCGCCGTGCTCGACGCGCTGCGCCGCGGCCAGCCGTACCGCCGCTGGCTGCTCGTCTTCGACAACGCCGGCACCCCCGAGGAACTCGCCCCCTGGCAGCCGGCCGGATCCTCCGGCGGGCACGTGCTGATCACCTCCCGCAACCAGGGCTGGGCCCGGCACGCCGGCCTGGTGGAGGTCGACGTCTTCCTCCGCGAGGAGAGCGTGCGACTGCTGCGCCGCTTCAACGGCGGCCTCTCCGCGGAGGACGCCGACCAGGTCGCGCACCGCCTCGGCGACCTGCCGCTCGCCGTCGGCCAGGCCGCCGTCTGGCTCCAGGAGACGTCGATGCCGATCGCCACCTACCTCGAACTGCTCGACGAAGAGCTCACCGAGATGCTGGAACGCACCCGGCTGCGGGCCGCCGACTACCCGCACTCGGCCGCCGCGACCTGGCGCATCTCGGTCGAGGAGCTGCGCCGGATGAACGCCCCGGCCGCCCAGATCCTGGAGATCTGCGCGTTCTTCGGCCCGGACGCCATCCCGATGCGGCTGCTCTACAGCCGGGCCGTCACCCGCGCCCTGCGGCTGCCCCCGCGCGCGCCCCGCGACAAGCTCGCGATCGGCGAGTTCCTGCGCGCCATCAACCGGTTCGGGCTCGCCCGCACCGACCAGGGCAGCGAGACCATCACCGTGCACCGGCTGGTCCAGGCGGTGCTGCGGGACCAGGTCGAGGAGGAGCGGCGGGCCGAACTGAGCGGCGTCGTCCACGCCGCGCTCGCCACCGCCAACCCCGGCGACCCGGACGTGCCCGCGAACTGGGCCGAGTACGCCGAACTCCTGCCCCACCTCTGGCCGTCCGGGGCGCTCGACAGCGCCGACGAGGACGTCCGGCAGTGGATCATCGACTCGGTGCGCTACCAGTGGAAGCGCAGCCTGCACGAGTCCGGCCGGGAACTCGCCGAGCGGACCCTGGAGCACTGGCGCCAGGACGGCTACGGCGGGCCCGGCTTCGACGTCGACAACGACGCCCAGACGCTCATGCTGCGCACCCAGCTGAGCAACATCCGCCGCTCCCAGGGTGCCCTCCAGGAGGCGTACGAGATGGACCGGGACATCCTGGAGCGCTTCACCGCGACCCTGGGCCCGGAGCACTCGCACACCCTCGCCGTCGCCAACAGCCTCGGCGCCGACCTGCGCTTCCTCGGCCGCTACGACGAGGCCAGGGCGCTCGACCGCCGCACCCTGGACGCCGCCCGGCGCACCCTCGGCCCGGACCACCCGCGCACCCTGATGATCACCAACAACCTCGCCGTCTCCGACTACCTGGCCGGCGACCGCCGGGCCGCCCTGGAACGGCACCGCAGCAACTACCTCCAGCAGCGCGACGCGCTCGGCGCGCACAGCCTCTACGCGCTCTCCTCGGCCTCCAACTACGCCCGCGACCTGCGCGAGACCGGGCGGCTGCGGGAGGCCCTGGACCTGCTGGAGGAGACCGTCCGGATCTACCAGCAGACCATCGGCGACAGCCACACCGACACCCTGCGCGCCCGCAAGAACCTGGCCGTGGCGCTGCGCCGGGCCGGCCGGTACCACGAGGCCCTGGAGATCGACGAGGACATCTACCAGCGCTACCTGGACATCAACGGCCCCGAGCACCCCGACACCCTGGCGGCCGCCACCAACCTGGCCAGCGACCTCAACGCGCTCGGCGACACCGGGCGGGCGATCCCGCTGGCCGAGCGGGCGCTGGCGCGGTACCGCGACTACCTGGGCGAGAACCACCCGGTGACGCTGGCCGGCGCCAACAACCTCTCGGTGTACCTGCGGCTGGCGGGGCGCGCGGCGGAGGCGCGCGAGCTGTCCGGCCGTACGCTGGCGCAGTTCCGCACCGTCCTCGGCGCGCACCACCTCTACATCCCGATCGCGATGATGAACCACGCCAACGACCTGGCGCTGGCCGGGGAACTCCGGGCCGCGCTCGAACTGGAGCTGGAGGCCGAGCCGTTGATGACCGACGCCCTCGGCCAGGACCACTACGACTCGATCGGCATCAACTCCAACCTCGCGCTGTCGCTGGCCGCCCTCGGGTACGCCGAGCGGGCCGCGGAGCTGCGGGCGGACTGCATCCGGCGGGCGCGGTCGACCCTGGGGGAGGAGCACCCGACGACGATCGCGGTGCGGGCCGGGACGCGGCTGGACTCGGACGTGGAGCCGCCGCACGTGTGACGAACCGTCAGGCCGCCTGGTGGTCGGGCGGCGTGGCGGCCAGGCCTTAGGCTCACGGGCATGGTGCCGTTCCGGCAGTTCCTGCTGAAGATCCACAGTCGGTGCAACCTGGCCTGCGACTACTGCTACGTGTACGAGGGCGCGGACCAGAGCTGGCGCGGGCGGCCGCGGCGCATGGAGCTCGCGACCGTCCGCCGCACCGCCCGGCGGATCGACGAGCACGCGGCCGAGCACGGGCTGGACGAGGTGTCCGTGGTGCTGCACGGCGGCGAGCCGCTGCTCGTCGGCGCGGCCCATCTGGACGCGCTGCTCGGCGAGTTGGCGGCCGTCCGGCCCAGGGTGCGGTTCACCGTGCAGACCAACGGGCTGCGGCTGCTGGACGAACCTGCGCTGCTCGACGTGCTGCACCGCCACCGGGTCGCGGTCGGGGTCTCGCTGGACGGCACCCGGGCCGGCCACGACCGGCACCGGCGGCTGCCCTCCGGCGCGGGCAGCTGGGCGCGCACCGCCGAGGCGGTGCGGCTGCTCGGCTCGGAGCGGCACCGGGAGCTGTTCGCCGGGCTGCTGTGCGTCGTCGACCTGGCGTCGGACCCGGTGGCCACCTACGAGGCGCTGCTGGAGTTCGCGCCGCCCAGGATCGACCTGCTGCTGCCGCACGCCACCTGGCGCGAGCCCCCGCCGGGCGTCCCGCCGCGGCCGGTGCCGGACGCGCCGCCGCCGGGCGGGGGGCCCGCGCCGTACGGGGAGTGGCTGATCGCCGCCTTCGACCGCTGGTACGGCGCGCCGCGCCGGGAGACCGGGGTGCGGCTGTTTGAGGAGCTGGCGGTGCTGCTGCTCGGCGGGCGGGCGGCCAGCGAGGCGGTCGGGCTGGCGCCCGTCGACCTGGTGGTGGTCGAGACGGACGGGGCGATCGAGCAGGCGGACAGCCTCAAGGCGGCCTACGACGGCGCCCCCGGGACCGGCCTGGACGTGTGGCGGCACGGCTTCGGGGAGGCGGGCGCGCACCCGGCCTTCCGGGCCCGCCAGCGCGGCCTCGCGGGCCTCGGGGCGGTCTGCGCCGGGTGCCCGCTGGCCAGGGTCTGCGGCGGGGGCCTGTACGCGCACCGGTACGCGGGGGACGGCTTCGGGCACCCGTCGGTGTACTGCGCGGACCTGGACCGGCTGATCCGGCACATCGCGGGGCGGCTGCGGGCGGGAGTGGCGGGACTGGCGGGGGCGGCGGGGGCGGCGCGGGCGACGGGGGCGGCAGGTTCGGCGGGGGTGGCATCGGAGGCGCGGGCGGGGCGTCGGTTCACCCGTCCGGGTCATGCCCGGCCGCCGTCCGGCTGATCCGCACCCGCGCGGGGAGACCGCGGGCGGATCCGGCGGGTTGGGCGAGGGGCCGGCCGACCTGGCCGGCAGCCGCACACACGAGGAGGAGGACCGGTGACGGGTACGGGCGAGGTGGTGGCGGCCGGGGTGCCGGGCGCGCGCGGGGCGGACGGACTGCCCCGGCACGGGGTGGACCGGGCGACGTTCCGGGCGATCGCGGGCGCGCGCGGCGGGCCGGAGGCCGTCCGGCTGCTGCGCGCGGGGCAGTTGAGCAAGCGGGCGCTGCTGCTGCTGGCGCTGCGCCGGTCGGCACCGGAGCACGACGGCTACCGGGAGGCGTACGCCCGGGTGCGGGCGCTGCAGCGGGACGACCGGGACGGTTGGGAAGAGGTGCTGCTGCGGCCGGAGTTGGACGCCTGGGCGGCCGACTGCCTGCGCGGCGCGGCGGCGGGGGAGGCCGTTCCGCTCGACGGGCTGGGCGAGTTCCTCCGGTCGGGCCCGGGGCCGGCCCTCGCGCTGGAGTGCGACGGGCTGCGCTGGACGCCGTCGATCGACCACGCCGGTCCGCGCCGGGTGGACTACGGGCGCCCGCCGGCCGGGCCGCTCACGGGCGACGAACTCGCCCGCTGGGAGGGGCGGTTGGCCGAGGCCTGGGAGATCCTGGTGCGCCGCCACCGCCGCCATGCGCGGGCCCTCGCGGCCTGCGTGGCCACCGTCGTGCCGCTTCGGCCCGCCCCCGGCGGGGAGGTCGTCAGCGCTGCCGCCCGGCGGGCGTACGGTGCGGTGGCGGCCTCGCTGCCGGACGATCCGGTGCTGCTCGCGCTCGCCCTGGTGCACGAGTTCCTGCACGTCCAACTCGGCGCGCTGATGGACCTGGTGCCGCTGCACCGCCCCAACGGTCCGGCCGTCCACCACGCTCCCTGGCGGCCCGACCCGCGTCCGGCCGGGGCGCTACTCCAGGGGGCGTACGCGCACCTGGGCGTGGCGGACTTCTGGCGGGCGGAGGCGGTGGGCGCGAGTGTCGGTGACGCGGCGCGCGCGGCCCGTGCGCACGGGGAGTTCGCGCGCTGGCGGACGCACACCCTGGCGGCCGGGCAGACGCTCCTGGGCTGCGGCGAACTCACGCCGGACGGGCTGGAGTTCGCCAGGGAGTTGGTGCGGGCCGTGGGGGAGCTCGGCGAGCCGGGGGGAGTGAATCCGGGGGAATGAATCCGGTGAGGCGGAGGCTTGACCGGATGGCGCGCTTGTGGGGGTTCTCTGCCGGGCACTCCCGGGGTGTGCCCAGGCGGCGGTCCACATGTTCGTCCTGGCGGCGGGCCACAATTTCGCCCTGGCGGCGGTCCATGTTTTCGCCCCGGCGACACGCTTCGGCGTGCGCCACGGCGAAGCGCGCGGCGGCTGAACAGGTGAATTCTGGTGGTACGGCGCGGGCTGTGGTGCGGCGTCGGCCGCCTGGGGAGCTCAAGGTGACTCCGAACGTGCCGCGCGGAGTCTTCGAGGGCACTACATTGGTCGCAACCGGGTGGGCTTACCCACCCTCGGCAGGTCCTAACCGCGCCTAAGGAAACGAATATGACTCCGGTAACCAGCATCAGGCCGGCCGGCAAGCTCACTGACCCTCAGGAGACGCCGGAACGCCCCTCGCTCGCCGATCTCGCCGCGCTCGGCGCGGAAGAACTCGCCTCCCGGCTCCAGCGCGCGCTCCCCGGCGCGGAATCCGGCCTCGTGCCGGTCGCTGCCTTCAACTCCTCGATCTGACCCGGCCCGGAACACCGAGCGGAACCCAGACCGAGCCGAACCGAACAGTCCCAGCTCCATGACGACGTCGACTCCGCTGCCGCTGACGCAGTTCGTGGTCAAGATGCACAGCAGGTGCGATCTGGCCTGCGACCACTGCTACGTCTACGAGCACGCGGACAGCAGCTGGCGCTCCCGGCCGAAGGTCATCGCGGACGGGATCCTGGCCAAGGCCGCCGAGCGCATCGGCGAGCACGCGGCCGCCCACCGGCTGCCCGCCGTCCGGGTCGTCCTGCACGGGGGAGAACCCCTGCTCGCCGGCCCGGACCGCTTGCGCCGCGCCGCCGAGGCGCTCCGGGCGGCGCTCCCGCCCGGCTGCGCGCTCGACCTGCGCATCCACACCAACGGCGTGCTGCTGAGCCGGGACTTCTGCGCGCTGTTCGCGGAGCAGGAGATCAAGGTCGGCATCTCGCTGGACGGTGACAAGGCCGCCAACGACCGCCACCGGCGGTTCGCCGACGGACGCAGCAGTCACCCGCAGGTGCTGCGGGCCGTCGCGCTGCTGAACGAGCCCGAGTACCGGCACCTCTTCGTCGGGCTGCTGTGCACGATGGACGTCGAGAACGACCCGGTGGCCGTGTACCGGGCGCTGGCCGAACTCCGGCCGCCCGCCGTGGACTTCCTGCTCCCGCACGCCACCTGGGACGAACCGCCCAAGCGCCCCGACGCGCTCGGCGCCGCCCCGTACGCCGACTGGCTGCTGACCGTCCACAGGCTGTGGGAAACGGACGGGCGGCCGTTCGCCGTACGGACCTTCGAGTCCGTGCACCGGACCCTGCGGGGGTTCTCCAGCCTCACCGAGTCGCTCGGCCTGGAGCCCTCCGACCTCGCGGTCCTGGAGACGGACGGGACCTTCGAGCAGGCCGACAGCCTGAAGACGGCGTACGACGGCGCGCCCGCCACCGGGCTGAACGTCTTCGCGCACAGCCTCGACGACCTCGCCCGCCACCCCGGCATCGCCGCCCGCCAGTCCGGCCTGGCCGGACTGAGCGAGGCCTGCCGTTCCTGCTCCGTGGTGCGCTCCTGCGGTGGCGGGCTGTACGCCCACCGCTATCGGAGCGACGATGGAGGAGGCAGCTTCGACCATCCCTCCGTCTACTGCGGTGATCTCATGACGTTCATCAACGGCATCGCGGGGAGCGGGAGTTCTGCCGGCGATCCGGGGGGCCGTGTTCCCGGGCAGGCTGCCGGGTCGTCGCGGCCCGGCGCCGAGCAACTGCTGCCCGGCACGCTCACCCCGCCCCAACTCGACGAGCTCGCCGCCGGATACGGGGGCGCGGACACCATCGCCGTGCTCGGCCGCTCCCAACTCGCCCTCACCCGGGCGATGCTGGCCGCCGCCTGGGACGCCTCCGGACAGGGGCGGGCCGAGGCGTGGGCCCTGCTGGCCGAGCTCGACGCGGCGGCCCCCGCCGCCGTGGACGCCGTGCTCGCCCACCCGTACGCCCGCGCCTGGGCGGCCCGCCGGCTCGCCGGGGACCTCCCGGTCGGGCTCGGCCCGCTGGTCGCGCTCGCCGCGGCGGCCGCGGTGCGGGCCGGGCGGGGCGACACGGTCGCCGTGCCCGTCCGGGGCGGCCGGCTGCACCTGCCGACGCTCGGCAGCCTCGCCGTACCCGACGGCGAGGCCGTGGTCACCGGACGGGCGGACGGCCTCGAAGTGCGGGCGTCCGACGGATCGGTGCACACCGTGCTGGACGAGCCGCGGTGGCGGATCCGGCTGGCCGACGGTTGGACGGTCGCCCTGGAGGACACCGACCCGCTGCGGGACAGCCACGACCACCCCGTCGCGGACCGCCTCTCCGAGAGCGAACTGCTCGACTGGACGGGCGCGTTGCGCGAGGCCTGGGAACTGCTCGGGCGGGACCTGCCCGGGTACGCGGAAGGCATCCGGGCCGGCCTGACGACGGTCACCCCGTTGCGGCCCGGCCCGACCGGCCGGGACGTCAGCTCGGCGGCCCGGCAGGCGTACGGCGCCGTCGGCATCGCCCGGCCCGCCACCGCGCCGACCCTCGCCCTGCTGCTCGCCCACGAGTTCCAGCACGTCAAGCTCGGCGCGGTGCTGGACCTGACCGACCTGTACGACCGCGGCGACACCGCGCTGTACTTCGCCCCCTGGCGGCCCGACCCCCGGCCGCTCGAAGGGCTGTTCCAGGGCACGTACGCCCACCTGGCCGTCACCGAGTACTGGGGCACCCGCACCCTCGCGTACGACGGACTGCCGGGCGCGGCCGCCGACCGGGCGCGCGAACAGTTCGCGCTCTGGCGGCGGTACACCGCCGACGCCGTGGAGCGGCTGGCGTCGTCCGGGTCCCTGACCGGGACCGGCCTGCGCTTCGCCGACGGCATGCGTGCCACCGTGGCACCCTGGCTCGCCCTGCCGCTGCCCGCAGCCGCCGAGCAGGCGGCCGACCGGGTACGGCGGGAACGGGCCGGGGTCTGACCTCCCACCCGCGCCGCCCCGGGACCTCCCTCGCCCGGGGCCCTCAACCCCGGGGAAACGCCATCCTCACCGAACCCCGCGGCGGCGTCGCCGTCGCCACCTCCGTCCACCCTCTCGTCCGCGACCTCGTCGAACTCGGGGTCCGTCCGGGCACGGTGCTGCACGTCCAGGCGTCCCTGCGCGCCCTCGGACCGGTGCCGGGCGGGGCGGCCGGTGTGGTCGAGGCCCTGCTCGAAGCCCTGGGCCCCGACGGCACCCTGGTCGCCTACACCGCCACGCCCGAGAACTCCGCCACCTCCCGCATCCACCAGTCCGCCACCGCCGGTCTCTCCCCGGCGGAGGTGGCCGACTACCAGGACCGGATGCCCCGCTTCGACCCGGCCACCACCCCGGCCTCGCCCTCCATGGGGGCGCTGTCGGAAACGATCCGCACCTGGCCGGGCGCGCTGCGCAGCCGCCACCCGCAGACCTCCTGGGCGGCCGTCGGCCGGCTCGCCCGGGAGATCACCGCCCACCATCCGCTGACCTCCCACCTCGGCCCGCAGACGCCGCTCGGGCGGCTCTACGAACTGGACGCCCGGGTGCTGATGCTCGGCGTCCCGATGGACCGCTTCACCGCGTTCCACCTCGCCGACCTCCGCATGCCCGACGTGCCGGTGCGCGAGTACCGCTGCGTCGGGGAGGACGGCTGGACGGCCTTCCGGGCCGCCGACCTGGACGACCTCCACTTCGGTGGCCTCGGCGCCGAGGTCCTGCGCACCGCCCGCGGCATCACCACCGCGCGCATCGGGGCCGCCGACTGCCGCCTGGTGCCGGTCCGGGAGGCCGTCGACCTCGCCGAGGCCGTCCTGCGCCGCGGCCGCCCCTGAAACCCGCCCCTTGTTCCCACCCCTGCTGCCCTATCCCGCCGTTTCCCACCCCCCGCCCCCACACCCACCCCCCCGCCCCGCCGCCCCACCCCGCCCGCCCGTTGCCGCTCCGGCTCCGCCGGAGCGGCAACGGGGCTCCCGGCCCCACCTCGTGCGTGACCTCCTGCCCCAGGACTTCGCGGCCGTCCTGCGCGAGGTCGTCGAGCGCGGCGAACTCCTCGCCGCCCGTTGACCATAGGGGTGACTGGGTCGGCTCGACTCCCGATCACCTATGCGCAGACCACGACGGTCATCACGCACGACTCCACCGAAAAACGACAGCCCTTGATGTGATCAAGACCGATGCGGCAAAAGGACCTTGGCGCGGCGGGTGACGTGCTACGTTCCGTGGTCCAACCGAAAATAGGCGACCCCGGCAGCGCGCCAACGCTCCGGGGTCCGGCAACAGGAGTAAGAGCTCCCGATGCGCGTCCATCGTACCGAACACGTACGTAGCTTCACTGTGCTACCCAACGGCCTGCTGCAGGACCGGCGGCTGTCCTACACCGCCCGTGGCTTGCTCGCGGACCTCCTCTCCCGGCCGGACGGTTGGCGCGAGGACGGCCGGCACATGGCCGACTCCAGCCCGCAGGGTCGTGGGGCGATCCGCAAGGCTCTGAAGGAGCTGACCGAGGCCGGGTACTACCGGGTCGAGAAGATCCGCCTGCCGGACGGAACGATCATCACCGAGACCCACGTCCACGACACCCCGCTGCGCACGCCGCCGGGTGCCACCCGTCCGGTCCCCGGTGAGGGGAGCACCGGCCGTGTCGGCGCCCCTCTTGTAAAGAAGCGGTACCAAGAACCCTCCCACCCCGCCGAGCAGCAGCCGGCCGCCGACCGGCCCGAGGGGCGGGAGGAAGACCACACCATCGACCAGGAGCTTCCGGCCATGCCGGACGAGCAGGTCCGCGAGGCGGTGGCGATGCTGTTCCGGGCGATCCGCCCGGAGCCGCGCCTGCGGCTGGGCGAGGCCGAGGCCATCGAGCTGGCGCCACTCGTCGCCCAGTGGCTGGAGCGTGGCAGCACCACTCAGGAGCTGGCCCAGGCCCTGCTGCCCGGTTTGCCCGTACCCCTGCACTCCCCGGTTGGCGTGCTCCGTAGCCGCCTGAAGCGCAAGTTGCCGCCCGTCCAGGCCCCGCAGCAGCCCTCCAAGCCCAGGTACGCCGAGTGCGCCAAGTGCCATGACCCTGTGCCGCAACCGGGCATCTGCCGCGCCTGCGCGGGCCTCGGCACGGTGCCGGCCGCAGTCGGAGGCGGTGCTGCCGTGACGACTCGGGGCGCCGTGCGGGCGCGTGCGGCCCTACTGGCGGCCAGGGCTGTCCCTCTCCGGCCCGGGTGAGCGCGGCCTCGACGCTCGGCCAGTCGGGCTCCCGTACCTCGGCTGAGCCGCCCGGTCGTGCGCCTCGTGCGTGAGAAGTCAGCCAGGCCGACTTCCCATGAAGGACTCCTCCCGCTCATCGCAGACGGCGCCAGGTGATATCGCTTCCCTGCTATGACCTGCGCAACGTCGCCACGAGTGGTCCGATAACAAGGCCATCCAACCCACATCTCATGAATGTGTTGACCGCATCGTCCGGAGTGCAGACGATCGGTTCGTCGGCCCTGTTGAAAGACGTGTTGAGCAGGACGGGCAAGCCGCACAATCGGCGGTACTCCTGTATGACCTTCCAGAGATCGGGGTTGGTGTCCTGTTTGACCGTCTGTACCCGGGCGGACCCATCAGTGTGGACGATCGCTGGGACTTCCTCGCGCCGGTGTGGGTGTACCAGCGCTGTGGCGAGCATGTACGGGTAGACCAGTACCCCGGCCGCGGAGAGGTCGAAGTACTTGTGGGCGTGCTCGGCCAGGACCGCCGGTGCGAAGGGGCGGAACGCCTCGCGCTGCTTGATCATGGCGTTGATGCGTACTGCGGTCTGGGCTGAGCGGGGTGAAGCGAGGATGCTGCGGGCTCCGAGCGCGCGCGGCCCGAACTCCATGCGACCCTGGAACCAGCCGATCACCTGCTCAGCGTTTAGCAGCCTCGCCGCCTCCTGGTGGGGGTCAGTGGTTCGCCGTACCTCGTAGCGGCCCGCTGGAAGGTCGCCGAGTGCCTTCTCAATGGCCCTGGTGCTGAACTCTGGCCCGAGGAAGGCATCGCGGAGTGGCCGCCGTTCTTTGGACGCACCCGCGATCAACGCGGCCCCGATTGATGTTCCCGCATCGCCGGCCGCTGGCTGGATGAAGACGTTGTCGAAGCGTCCGGAGTTGATGATCGCCGTGTTGGCAACGCAGTTCAGCGTGACGCCCCCGGCGAGACAGAGCATTCTGTGTGGCACCAGCCGTTGGGCGTGGGCGATGTAGGCGCCGACCAACTGTTCGTGGACGTGCTGGAGGGCATGGGCGATGTCACGGTGGCGGTCGGTGATCTCGCTGCCGGGATTCCGCGGTGGGCCGAGGAGATCGACCAAGGCGGGGCTGTAGAGGGTTCGCCGCGCACTGGGTGTGCGGTGATGGTCGAAGTAGCGGAGATCCAGGCGCAGGCGGCCGCTGTCGGCGTCGAAGTGGGCTAGCCGGGCGAGTCGTTCGATGTAGGTGCCGCTGCCGTACGCGGCCAGACCCATGACCTTGTACTCGTCGCTCTGCGGGCGGAAGCCCAGGTAGCGGGTGAGAGCGCTGTACAGGTAGCCGAACGAGTGCGGGTAGGTGATGTGGTGGCGCCTGATCAACTTCCCGTCGACACCGTCGAAGATGGCGGCGGTCTCGTACTCGCCTCGACCGTCGAGCGTGACGACGAGCGCATCGTCGAACGGGGAGACGTGGTACGCGCTGGCCGCGTGCGCCCGGTGGTGAGGCACGGTCACGAGCGGCAGGTTCTTCGGCAACAGGCCGCTGCTGCGGATGGTGGCTGGCAGCCGGCGGCGCTTGCGGTACTTGTCGAGGTCGGAGAGCAGGGAGCCGACGGATGCCGGTGTGCCGTGGCGGAGGTTGGAGGGGGCCAGGAGGAGGTGGAGTTTCGGGTCCACGAACAGGGCCACCTGGTCGAGGTCGTCAGCGCGGGCGCCCGCCAGGTCCAGACAGGCCTGGATCGCGCGCTCGGGGAACACCTTGGTGTTCTTGACCCGGGTCAGGCGTTCCTCTTCGACGGCGGCGGCCACCGTTCCGTTGTGAACGATGGCCGCCGCCGCGTCGTGGGTGCCGAAGTTCAGCCCCAGCGTCAGGGTCAATCCCGCCTGCCGATCCATTCCTGCCCGCCCAGGTATGGCCGGAGTGCCTTGGGGATGTAGATCGTGCCGTCCGCCTGGACGTGGTTCTCCAGGATGGCCAGGGCGGCGCGGTCGGTGATGCCGGTGGACGAGATGGTGTGCGGGAGCACGGTCTTGCCGTTGCCGTCCTTGAACCGGATCTTGAAGCGGCGGGACTGGTAGTCCCACAGGTTCGAGTTCGAGTGCGTCTCGCGGTACAGGCCGAAGGACGGGAACCACGCCTCGGTGTCGTACTTCTTGTACGTGGGTGCCCCCATGTCGCCGAGGCACACGCGCACCACCCGGTACGGCAGTTCGAGGCCGTCGAGGATGTCCTCCACGTTGCGCTGGCACTCGTTGAGCCAGTGATCGGACTGCTCCGGGTGGCACAGGACGATCTGCTCGACCTTGTGGAACTGGTGGGCGCGGAAGCCGCCGCGGTTGGTCCGTCCCGCCGCGCCGGCCTCGGTACGGAAGCACGGGGAGAACGCGGCCACCTGGATCGGCAGCTCCTCGGGGTCGAGGATGGTGTCGCCGTAGAAGCCGATGAGGGTCTGCTCGGTGGTGCCGATCAGTGAGAGGTCTGTGCCCTGCACCCGGTAGAGCTGGTCCTCGAAGAACGGCAGGAAGCCGGTGCCGAAGAACGTGCGCTCGCGCGCCATGAGTGGGGTGAGCATCGGGGAGAATCCGCGCTGCACCAGCAGGTCCTGGACGTAGGAGAACATCGCCCAGGCGAGGCGGGCGCCGTCCCCCTTCCAGTAGTAGAAGCCGGCGCCGGAGACCTCGGCAGCGCGCCTGAGGTCGAAGATACCCAGGCGCTCGCCGATGACCTCGTGGGCACGGGCCTCGTCGGTCGGCTTCGGGGCGCCGACACTCCGCAGCTCGACGTTGCCTTCGTCGTCGTCACCCGAAGGGGTGTCGGCCGGGAAGATGTTCGGCACCCGGACCCACAGGTCATCGCGCTCGGCCTGGAGGTCGCGGACGCGGTCGTTGGCGGCCTGGAGGCGGCTCTTGAGGTCGCGGGCGGCCTCGATGTCGGCGCCCCTGCCCAACTTCTTCTGCTGCGCGCGCAGTTCCTCGGCCTGGGTCTGCTCCTGGCGGAGTTCGCCGTCCACCTCGATCAGGCGGTCGACGTTGACGTCGGAGCCCTTCGCCCGTGCGGTACGACGCACGAGGTCGGGGTCGGTTCGCAACAGGGCGATGTCAATCACGGAAGTTCTCTCCTTGGGGTTTCGGTTGGGGCAGTGTAGGGAGAACGGGGCCTTGATCGTTCCGAGTTACGGACAGTGTCGATCACCTCGTTGACGTGTTCGGGGGTGGACATGGTCACCGCGAGGGCGGAGACGCGCGGGTCACTCAGTGCCCATGCCAGCGGCCGGAGACGCGCACGGGCGGTGGTGGCGAGCGGGTTCACCAGTGCTCCCCGGTTGAGCGGCGACATGCCGATGAATGCCTTGCCGGCCCTCTTGACCTGAGCGATGTGCGCGAAAGCCCACGGTGAGGTCAGGTGGTACTGAGCGGCGACTGCGCTGACCGCCTCCACCTGGAGTGCGGCGGCCAGTGCTTGGGGGCCGTGGCAGTAGGCGTAGACCGCGTCGACTCGGCCGGACGCGAACGCCACGCGGGCCCCGCTGCGGAAGAAGCCGGCGAGCACGCGCGGCTTGTGCAGCAGGTCCGTGTGTTCGGTTCGCTTGAGGTCGACTTCGAGTACGAGCGCGCTGATCCTGGGGATACCGAGCCGACTGGTGGAGACGTCGATGGCGTTCCGGATCCGGGCTTCGAGATCGCCACGCAGCGGGCATTCGGCCTTGACGAGATGACGCAGCCCGTGGACCGGCCCGATCTCCTCCAGCACCTCGCGCACGGCCCACTGGGTGTTGAGGTTGGGGTTCGAGTGGATCAGTCGGACACCGGACCGGAGCGCGGTGCGCAGTGCGGCGATTCCGGGGCCCGACTCCTTCTGCGGGAGCAGGTGGCCGGCCACGAAGGTGGATGTGCCGAAGCACAGGCGCTCCAGTCCCGTGATCACGCTTTCTTTCCGCCTTCCAGCTGTTCACGGGTGAGGATGGTGCGGAAGTGCGCGATGCTCTTCTGCTCGCCGACGACCTTGTCGAAGCGCAGTTCGCCGAGTTGGTCGCGGTAGTGCTTGCGGTTGGGGTTGTCGATGTCGAACTGTTCGCTGTCGCGGTAGCCGGTCAGGCGCTTGAAGGTTTCCCGCTTCTCGTCGAGCGACATCCCCCACAGGACGGGCGGGTTCTTCTGGCTGATGCAGACCGTCGTCATGCCGTTGGGGCTGATGCGGAGCTTCCAGCAGCCGCCGCACGGGTAGTCCCAGGAGAACATCGCCAGCACGGCGACCTTCACCCCGGTGTCGCCGACCTCGTAGTAGTTGTAGCTGGGGTTGTCGCCTTCGATCCCCTCGCGGCGCACCGGGTTGAGTTCCCCGGCCTTGGCGAGGGATTCGAGGATGGCCGACTCCTCCACGAACTGGTTCTTCCAGAAGGCTTCGCCCTCGGCGCCGAGCTGGGCCGGGTTCGAGGGGAAGAACTGGTTCAACTTGATCGCCAACTGCCCGGCTCCGCCAGCGCTGTTGAGGCTGCGGGCGTAGTCGATGAAGGCCGGCAGCTCGTGCAAGGTGTCGCGCATGGTGACGCACGAGATCTTGGTGAGCGTGGGCAGCAGTTCGACGGAACGCTCGATGCTCTGGAGGGTGTCGCTGTGGAAGCCGCGGCGAGTGATGAAGAGGTTCCGCTGTTCGTCGAGGGTGTCGATGCTGATGATCGCCCGGGTGAGGCCGGCGTCGATCGCCTCCTCGATGATGTGGTGCAGCCGGTAGCCGTTGGTCGTGACGATCTGCTGCGTGAAGCCGATCGCCTTCGCGGCCCGGAGCAGGTCCACGAAGTCCCGGCGCACGGTCGGCTCGCCGCCCGTGTAGTGGACTCGGGCGAACCCGATGTCGTGCGCCGCCTGGAGGACTTCGATGGCCTCCTCCAGAGACGGCTGGACGATGACGCCCTGCTTGCCCTCGGGCAGGCAGTACTGGCAGCGGATGTTGCAGCGGGACGTGATTCCGAAGCGGAGGTTCCACTTGCGCATTCCCGGTGAGTACCGGTTGTCCATCACCTTCATGACGCTTCTGCCTCTCGGTCGTCAGCCGGCCTGCATGTGTGCCTCGCCTGGGCTTGGAGGAGCTTCGATGAGCTGGCGGCCGTTCTACGGATGGTCTGGCAGCCGACCTGCCCGTCCCGTCTGGCGTCGACCAGCGCTTCCTCGTGCAGCGAGGCACCGCCGATGGCCCGCTCGATGGCGAAGTAGCTTCCGTCCTCGGAGCCGCTGTCGATGATCTCCGGTACGGGGTAGCCGAGTTCCGCGATCAGCTGCTGGAACTCGGTCTCCGCCTGCAGATCCTCGCCGCCGGTTCGCTTGTAGAGCCGGCCGTCCGCAGACCTCCATACCGCGCCTTGGGCGGCGGTTCTGTCCTTCACGAACTCCCAGTCGCTCATCCATCCACCCTTACGGAGCTCCGAGTTGGATGCTGATGGTCGCGCAGAGTGCGAGGACCGCGTCACCGCATACGCGGACGGTTCAAGGACGTCCTGGGACGATTTCCAGCAGGGCGAGGAGACTTGCTGTATCCGACAGATCCGGTAGGACTATCGGTGCACCAGCCGCTGTCAGTTCGGCCTGGCTGTGGATGCCGGAAGCCACCGCGATGATCCCGGAGCCGGTGACGAGAGCTGCTTCGACGTCCCGTGGCGTGTCGCCGACCAGGACGACCGGGGTGTCCTCTGGGAGCCCGCGGTAGCGCTGGACGCGCTTCCGGGCGACGGATACCAGATCGGGACGCTGCGCGCTGTCACCGCCGTATGCCCCGACGGCGAGGTCCAATAACGGGTCGAGATCGAAGGCCGACAGCTTTACCCGGGCGTTCGCAGCGATGTTGCCGGTCAGTACCGATGAAACCCAATGGGCTTGACCGGCGGCGGCTTTGAGGATCTCTGGCACGCCTGGGAGCGTCATCCCCCGGCGGCTCAGTTTGCCGAAGTGTTCCTCCCCGGCCCGGGCGAGCGCGGCTTCGACGCTCGGCCAGTCAGGTTCCGGAAAGCTCTGTCGGTGGAACATGGCGCGCATGATCAAGCGATCAGTGCGGCCCTCCGTCGATGCAGGACCTATCGGTGGGGCGCCGGTCAGCAGAGCGAACGCGGTGGCGTAGATCTCCTTGCTCACTCCGGCGTTCTCAATGAGCGTGTGATCGATGTCCCACAGAACGATGAGCTGCATATCGTCAGCGTAAGCACCTTGTTGGATCGTCAGCTTGAAGTGACCGTCCCACAACGCTCTTGCAGAGCGGCGCCAGCCTCGGCTTGTATGACCTCCGTGAACGCGCGACTTCACTCCGTGCTCGCTCAGCGAGGCGTACAGCCCGGGGCGCTCGCCGAAGCCTGCGAAGTAGACCCCAAGACCGTTGGTCGCTGGCTCGGCGGACGCGTGCCTCACCCGAGGCACCGCTTTCGTGCCGCTCGGTTCCTGAGCGTCGAGGAGGAATTCCTCTGGCCCGATCCGCAGCCTGGGGCAGGCCGACGGGCGGTCGGCCTGGGCACCGAACTCGTCGGCACCTACCAGAACAGAGCCAGTGTGCCCCGCGAGACCTGGTTGGCCCTGCTCCAGGAAGCCCGGCAGCAGATCGACGTGCTCGTCTTCTCGGGGACGTTCTTCGCCCAGTCCAACCCGCACGTCGCCAAGATGCTGGCCGAGCGGGCGGCCGACGGCGTCCAGGTGCGGTTGTGCTTCGGCGACCCGCGTGGGCACGCAGCGGCAGTCAGGGGCCGTGAGGAAGGAATTGGCGACACCCTCGCGGCCAAGATCCGGGCCTCCCTCACGTACTACCGCGCCCTACTTCCGGAGGAGCGCTGCGCAGTGAGACTTCACGACACCACGCTGTACAGCTCGCTCTTCCGCTACGACGACAACCTACTGGTCAACCCGCACATCTTCGGCCAGCCGGCCAGTGCCAACCCCTTGCTCCATCTCAGGCAAGCGGACGCCACCGGCTGGTTCGACAACTACGCTCAGAGCTTCGAAGTGGTCTGGGCCCAAGCGCGGCCCTGGACGCCCGATCAGGAGGAAGCCGCCGCACATGGGTAGGACTGAGTACTACAACGACCCTGACGCTCCCAAGGCCAACACCCTCATCCCCGCCAGCAACCTACTCGTCGTCGACGACTCCGGCGCCATCCTTCTGCAGCGCCGCCGCGACACGGGCCAGTGGGCCCTGCCTGGTGGAGCCCAGGACATCGGTGAGACCGCTGCAGAGTGCGCGGTGCGCGAGTGCCTGGAGGAGACCGGCATCCGGGCCGAGATCACGGGCTTCCTGGGCGTCTACTCCAACCCGGACCACATCGTCGCCTACACCGACGGCGAGATCCGGCAGCAATACGAGAACGCCTACATCGGCCGCCCTATCGGCGGGGAGCCCACGATCAATGACGAGGCCGACGGCGTCCGCTTCGTCCAGCCGGCCGACCTCGACCGGTACGACATTCACCCCAGCATGCGCCAGCAGATCGGCGACTTCCTCGCCGGCACCTACCCTTACCTGGGATGAGACGGCAGGGTCGCCTCCACCCGGTCGACAGCTGCGAAGATCTCCAGCTCCGCCCGACGGATGAACCGCCCCACCACGCTCTCCGCCCCGTAGCGGTTGAGGATCTTCGCCACCCGTTCCTCGGCCGTGGTCGGCCTGCCGTCGGGCGTCGTCGTCATGTCACACCACACCAAGGCATCGACCAGCCCCTGGTCCTCCAGCAGTGGGAACTCGATCTCCAACACTTCCCGGAGACCGCGCTCCTCGGCTTCGAGTAGCGCGAACGAGTGATTTGCCACCAACCGCGTCAGATGGTCATCAACCCCATGGACGTCACGGAGGAACCGCGCACCGTCGAGCGGATGGAACCCTGTCGTCGCCAACCCCGGCGCGTAGCCGACATCGTGCAACAGGGCGGCACAGGCCAGAAGCTTGGCCTTCTGGCCGAGAACACTTTCGAGGAGGCGCGCTCGGTCCGCCACACCCTGCGTGTGTGCCCAGCGGCGGGGCAGTGATCCGGCAAGCTCACTCTCGGCCACCGACCTGGCCCAGAGAGTCGACTGTTCGCTCATGCGTCGATCACTTCCCACATTGATGCTCAGTACGCGCGGGGCCGGGCCGAGGGGCGGCATGGGGCTCAACCAGGACAACGGAAGCGGCGCAAGGGCCTTCGAGGGTACGGCCCGAGAAGTGCCCCGTGTGCAGGAAGTCGGCCCAGCCGACTTCCTGCACAGGCGTAGTCGCAGCGCCTCCGAGATCCGTTTCTCTCACTTGGTTCCGTGTCGCTCCCACCATTCGGTGAAGGGCGCGGCGTGGCTCAGGGCGAGGTCGCGGTACCCCAGCCACTTCTCGACCGTCGACTCCTTGTCGGCGTCGAGGAACGCTCCGCCGTCGCCGTAGCGCATCGTGACGACGGTGGACTCGTCGAAGGCCCAGAAGTCGGGCACGCCGTCGAGCGGGTTCGGCTGTTCGGTGGTGTCGAGGATGAAGAACTCCTCCCCGGCGGTGGCGTTCTTGGTGTACCCCCAGCCGAGCTCGAACCGGAGGTACGGGGTCAGCGGGCGCGACAGGATGTGGACCCGGTACATGCGCTTTCCGTTGTCGGTGTTCGCTCGGACCTCCTCCATCCAGTCCTGGTTGTAGTCGGCCGGCTGCGGCTCTCCGTCGAGGAACGCACGGATGTTTGCGGCGTTCGACGATCCGCTGTAGTCGTCCAGCGTCTCCAGCCGGAAGGCCTCCCGTTGGAACGTCGAGAAGAGATCCTCGAAGTCCTCACCCGAGATGCTCACAGAAGTATCCTCCGAATCAACGAAGCCGGAATGCGAACCGTTGCCTCCTCGGCGGGCCCACGTTGTGTCCGATGCTGGCGAAGTCATGACTCGCGGGTCAAGGCATGGCAGTTGAGAGAACGGGAAACTGCCCCGAGATCACTGGATCGGGTGGTTCTTCGGTGGCCTCTTGCGGAGAGCAAGAGGCCACCAGGAGGACACTGGAGCTGTGACGTTCACGGGAAGCCTGCCGGCGAGTTCGAGCGACTTGACCGAACTGGGGACCACGCCGAGCGGTACCTGTCCGATCACCAGGTACTGATCCTGCAACAGTGCCGCGGCCGTCCGCCGAGTTGGCGTGAGGTGACCTCTAGTAGATTGTCGCGGCTAAGTGTCGTTCCGGTTGGTGAAGTTGGGCAGAATCCCCTTGTCGCTTCCTTTCGGCCGTCAGGGGTGCCGTGTCCTCGCAGAAGAAGTATCCGGTTGCGTTGAGCGTCGAAGATCGCCAGGCCTTGGTGCGCGTGACGACGACGGGGGTCCGCAGCGCGTCGATGATCAGAAGGGCTCGGGTGCTGCTCGCGCTGGATACCTCGGTCGGCGAGGTCGCTCCACGGGCGGTGATCGCGGAGCGGGTCGGGGTCTCGCGCGACTCGGTCCGCCTGATCTCGAAGCGGTACGCGGAGACCGGCGGCGATGTGTGGGCCACGGTCGGGCGCAAGGAGCGTGCCCTGCCGCCGGTGCCCTCCCCGGTGACCGGCGAGGTCGAGGCCAGGCTGATTGCGCTGGCCTGTTCGACGCCACCCAAGGGACACGCCCGGTGGTCGCTGCGGCTGCTGGAGAAGCACGTCGCGCTGGTCGAGGACATCCCGGACCTGGACCACTCCACGATCGGACGGGTGCTAAAAAAACGGAACTGCGCCCTCATGTGAAGAAGTGCTGGACCATCCCGCCGGCGGCGAACGCGGCCTTCGCGGCGGCGATGGAGGACGTCCTGGCGGTCTACCGCCGCCCCTTCGACCCGGCGCGCCCGGTGGTGTGCATGGACGAGAAGCCCTACCAACTGCTCGGCCACGTCCGTGATCCGCTCCCCGCGCAGCCCGGCCGCGACCGGCGCGAGGACAACGAGTACATCCGCTCGGGGACCTGCTCGATCTTCTGCTGGGTCGAGCCGCTGCGCGGATGGCGGCGCGTGGACGCCCAGCCCCGCCGGACCAGGGTCGACTGGGCACACCAGGTTGAGCACCTGCTGACCGTGGACTACCCCGACGCGGAGACCGTGGTGCTGGTGATGGACAACCTCAACACCCACACCACCGCCTCGCTCTACGAGGCGTTCGACCCGGCAAAGGCCTTCGCCCTGGCCCAGTGCCTGGAGATCCACCACACCCCCAAGCACGGCTCCTGGCTCAACATCGCCGAGATCGAACTGTCCGCGCTCACCCGCCAATGCTTGGACCGCCGCATCGACGACCTCACCGTCCTCAACACCGAACTCGCCGCCTGGCAGCAACACACCAACGACAACCAGCGCCAAGTCGACTGGCACTTCACCACCGACGACGCACGCGTGAAACTACGCCACCTCTACCCCACCACACAGCGAAATTAAGCCGCGACAATCTACTAGGTTGATGGGATGGGACTTTCTGCCACTGTCGTTGCCGCTGCCAGTCAGGCCTGGGTGTGGAGGCCGGACGATGCCGAGGTCGTGGAGGGCAACGAGTACACGATCCTGCGGCTGCCCGACTACGTCGACTTCGACCTCTCGGTGGTCTCCTTCACGCCGACCGGGCCGCTCGGGGCGGCCGTCGACGCGGTGGTGGAGCGGGCGCGGGCGTTCGGGCCGCCGGTACTGGACTGGCAGGTGCTGCTCGGCTCCCCGGCCGGGCTGGCGGACGAGCTGTCCGCGCGCGGTGGGCGGGTGAAGCTCGGGCTGGAGGCCCTGGCCATGGACCTGAGCCAGGGCGCACCCCGGCTGCGGCCGCCGGCGGTGGACGTATCGCTGCGCTGGGCAACGGACTTCGCGACGGCCAGGGACGGGGCGGCCGTCGAGATCACCGGCTTCCGAGGTGAACTCCCGCCCGACGAGCGGATCGAGGAGATCGCGGCCAAGTGCGCGAGGGCTGTCGCGGCCGGGGAGGGCGGCATGGTCGTCGCCTACGTGAACGGTGAGGCCGCCGGAACCGGCGGTGTGACGCTGGTGGACGGCGTCGCGCGGTTGACGGGCGGGGTCGTGGCGCCGTCCTGGCGGGGCCAGGGGGTGTACCGGGCGGTGCTCGACGCCCGGCTGTCCTGCGCGGTGGCGGGTGGCGCGACGATGGCCCTGGTCAAGGCCAACGAGGCGACGTCGGGCCCGATCCTGCGGAAGGCGGGCTTTACGCCCTTCGGCCCTGAACCCGTCTACGCCGTCCCGCTGGGTCAGGGGCGTTCGGCCCCGAAGAGGGAAGGCCCGAGAGCGACACCGGGTGCCGGAAATGCAGGGGAGTGAGCTGAGGCGCGGTGCTACGGTCGGGCGCCATGAGCTGGCTTCCCGATGACTTCGTCCATCCCGTCCAGGTGCCGCTGCCGGGCGGGGCCCATCACCTACGGCCGGTCCGGGAGGCGGACGCCCCGCTCGACTATCCGGCCGTGATGGGCTCGCGCGAGCGGCTGTGGAGCATGTTCGGTCCGGCTTGGGGCTGGCCGGCGGCGACCATGAGCTACGAGGCCAACCAGGCCGATCTGTTGCGGCACGAGAAGGAGATCGCCGCACACCAGTCCTTCAACTACGCGCTGCTCGACGCGGAGGAGACGTCCCTGCTCGGCTGCGTCTACATCGACCCGCCCGCGAAGGACGGCGCGGACGGCGAGATCGCCTGGTGGGTGGTGGACCGGCTGGCGGGCAGCAAGATCGAGCGGGCGCTGGACGCCTTGGTGCCGCAGTGGATCGCCACTGAGTGGCCGTTCGAGCAGCCGCGCTTCCTCGGCCGTGGGATCTCCTGGGAGGACTGGATCGCCCTGCCTGAGCACCCCGGTATGTGAGCGGCCCTCGTCCCCCCATGCCCTGACACGGGGGGACGAGGATGAGATCAGGCTTCGGTGAGGTGGTCGAACTCGCCGGCCTTGGCGCCGTGGATCCAGGTGTGGAGCTTGGTGCGGGTGGTGGTGACGATGGTGGTGGGGTCGTCGGACTCGCGGATGTAGACCAGCTCGCCGGCGGAGGAGGCGATCTCAAGGCAGTTGGTGTTGGTGCCGCTGAAGCTCGACTTCTGCCAGTTGAGCTGTTCCATGCTTACCTTCCGTGGAGTGCGTAACGAATGTGCTGGAGCAAGCCCCATGAGTCGCGATAGGTGGGCGATGGTTCGGATGCATCGGCGGACAGCGGCGGGAGTGCCAGGCCTTTGAGTCGTTCGAACTGCCTCCGGAACGAGGCTACTGCTTCAGGGTCTCCGAGGAATGGCGAGCCCTGTGGTTGTTCCATCAAGACGGTGTCCAGCTTGGAGTGTCGTCCGTGGATCAGCATGAACGGGGTGTCGGTCTCGGCGAAGACCTTGCAGTCGAACGGAAGGATCTGAATGGTGATGTGCGGCAATCGGCCGACTTCGATCAGGTGATTCAACTGGTCACGCATGATGGTCGGGCCGCCGTACATCGTCCGTAGCGCCGCCTCGTGGATCACGGCATGGAACGGAGTCTTGTTCTCGACGCTCAGGATTCGCTGCCGCTCCTGCCGGAACTCGACCGTCGTGTCCGAGTAGTCGAGGATGACCTCGCTGTAGGCCTTCGTCTGGAGCAACCCGGGAATCAGCAGCGTCTCGTACGTGTCCAGGCGGGTGGCGCTGTGTTCGAACTCGGCGAGATCGAGGGCCGAAGTGGGAACGTGGTGCCGGTAGTCGGTCCACCAACCCTTGCCGTTGCTCCGGCTCATGTCGAGCAGGCCCGCTCGATATTCGGGATCGTTGGCCTGGCAAGCGTCAAGCCACTGCGTCAATCGCTCAGGATTGATACCAAGCCTGGCCGACTCGGTGTGACTGACGGCAGGCCCCTTCATGCCGATCAGGTCGCCGAGTTCCGGCAGGGACATGCTGGCGCCCGTTCGAAGGCGTCGCAGCTCATCGCCGAGTCGATGCTGCCTCTCGCTGATCACGGTCCTGAATCCCATGCGCATGCCCTTCTCGTGCGGAAGTTCGGCCGATGGGGTGGCCGCCTACGGACAGTGTAGGTCTAAGTGCGCAGAGTGTTGCAGGATTGTGGTGGTCGGCTCTACAGTCGATGCACCAACCTCTTTGCACCGCTGGGAGATTCCCCATGTGTGACCCCAACCTCAACTCCCCCTCCCTCGCCGTGTCCCGCGAGGTGTTGCGCGACGCGATGGTGCGCGCCGGGTACCCCGACTCCTCCATCGGGGACGCCGAACTCGCCCTCATGGAGCTGGTGGTGAACGCGTGGCGGCACGGGATGACGCGCTCGCCCGTCGTCACGGTCGTCTACTCCGGCAACACCCTCCGCGTCTCCGTCGCGGATCGCAGCAGCGAGTTGCCGAAGTGTCAGAAGTTCGACCCGCAGGCCGAGTCGGGCCGCGGATTGCAGCTGGTGGAGGGGCTCACCAACCGCTGGGGCGCCGAACCGCAGGTGCTCGGTAAGCGGGTCTGGTTCGAGTTGGACTGCGTCGCGTGAGCGCCCTCCACCCCCTCGATCCGCGTGATCCCTCCCTCCATCGCCTCACCCGCCGGGATCTCACCGACCTGATCGTGGAACTCCGCACCGAGGGCCGTGAGTTGGGTCTGCTCTGGCCCTCGGCCAAGCCCGGCGAGACCGTCTTGAACGGCCAGGTCCTCGTCTCGCTCGGCAGCGTTCCGGCCAGCACCCTGGTCAACCTTCTCTCGCTCGTCCGCGAGTTCAGGCGCCGCCAGGGGTAGGCGCAAAACGCGGGCCCCGTTCGTCGAACGGGGCCCGCGCCCGTGTGTTCAGGCCCTGAAGCCGGCCGCGAGGAGGCTGAGGCGGGCGAGTAGGGCGTCGGCGAGCAGGTAGGAAGCGTCGGCGGCCAGCCAGCGGCCGAGGGTCGTGATGTACGTGTCGAACAGCAGGTCGGCGACGTCCGTCGGATCCAACTCCGGGCGGATCTCGCCCTGTTCGCGGCCCCGGGTGGCGGCCGTGACGAACGCCAGGGGGGTCGTGGCGCCGAGGCTGAAGGCGGCGTGGAGCACTCCGCTGTCGTGGAGCTCCTTCGCCAGCGCGTACTCCCGCTCGTTGAGTTTCGCGAGGGCGCGCAGTGCGCCCGCGAGCGACTCGGTGGCGGAGGCATGAGCTTCGTCCAGCCGGTCCAGGGCCTCGTGTCGTCGCTGCACCCAGGCGGTGACGAAGTCCTCCTTGCGGCGGAAGTGGTTGAAGGCCGTCTGGCGTCCCACGTCCGCGCGTTCGGCGATGTGGTCGTAGGTGGTGGCCGCGTACCCCTGGGCGGCGAACAGCTCCAGTGCCGCGGTCAGCAGCCGTTCCCGGGTCTCGGTGCGGCGCTGGTCGCGGCGGGGCGTCGAGGTCATGCGATAAGTGTACTTGAATCCAAATATGGACTGGAGTACATATTAGTACTCCAGTCCACCTAGCGAGGAGGTCAACCGATGGCCGTCCCGTACACCCTCGGCCTGCACGAAATCGCCGCCGACACCTACGCCTACCTCCAGCCGAACGGCTCCTGGGGCCTCAGCAACGCCGGGCTGATCGTCTCCGGCGAGGAGGCGCTGCTGGTCGACACCCTGTTCACTGTCCCGCAGACCCGGGAGCTGCTGGCCGCGATCGCGCGGGCCCTGCCCGGCGCCACCGTCTCCACCCTGGTCAACAGTCACAGCGACGGCGACCACTGGTGGGGCAACCAGCTGCTGCCCGACGCCACGGTGATCGCCTCCGAGGCCGCCGCGATCGACATGGGGCGCGACCACCTCCACGAACTCCTCGCCGACCCCGGCGACCTGCCGCTCCCGCGCGTCGTCCAGGACATGCGGCGGGCCTTCGACTTCACCGGCATCGCGCCGACCCTGCCGAACCGGACCTTCAGCGGCGAGCTGGACGTCGCTGTCGGGCGGCGGACCGTGCGGCTGATCGAGGTCGGGCCGGCCCACACCTGGGGCGACGTGCTGGTCCACGTCCCCGACGCCGGCGTGCTGTTCGCCGGGGACATCCTGTTCGTCGGCGGCCACCCGGTGATCCACAGTGGGCCGGTGGAGCGCTGGATCGCCGCCTGCGACCTGATCCTCGGCCTGGACGTCGAGACGATCGTGCCCGGGCACGGGCCGGTCGTCGGCAAGCCGGAGGTCCGCACCTTCCGCGGCTACCTGGAGCGGGTCCGCGACCACGCCGGGCGCGCCCACCGGGCGGGCATCCCGGTGCTGCGGGCCGCGCGGGAGATGGACCTGCACGGCTTCGAGGACTGGGACGACCGTGAGCGGCTGCTGCTCAACATCGGTGCCGTGTACCGCGAACTGAACGGCGACGGGACCCCGGGGGAGGAGGAACTGCTGCTCGGGATGGACGAGTTCACCGCAGTCCCCAGGCTGGCGCCGCGGCCGGCCGCCGAGATCGCGGCCCTCGCCGGGCGCCTGGAGGGCCCCGCCGCCCGGCTGCTCGCCGACGGCGCCGGTCCGCTGGCGGGCCGCCCGGTGCTCAACGTCCTGGCCACCATCGGCCACCACCCGGACCTGCTGGTCGCCCTCGCGCCCCTGCTCGCCCAGCTCAACCAAGGCCTGCTCCCGTTCCGCGAGCGCGAACTGGCCGTCCTGCGCACCGCGCACCGCACCGGCTCGGCGTACGAGTGGGAGTACCACGCCCGCCTCGGCGCCGCGGCCGGGCTGGCCGGGCCGGAGATCGCCCGTGTCCAGGACGGCCCGGAGCACCCGGACTGGTCGGAGGTGGACCGCGCGCTGCTGCGGGCCGTCGACGAACTGCACGACGGGCACGCGCTCGCTCCGGACACCTGGCAGGCGCTGATCGAACGGCACTCCGAGGCGCAGGTGTTGGAACTCATGGCCCTGGTCGGGACCTACGGGATGGTCGCGGGCATCCTCAACTCCTGCCGGGTCCCGCTGGACGACTGGCTCGCCGGGGCGGAAGCGTAAGCGTGCCCGCGCGGGAAGTCGGCCCGGCCGACTTCCCGGGCACGGCCGCGGCTACGCCGTCACCGGCTCCAGCCGGAGCCGCCGGAACGGCCAGGGCGGCGGCTCACCGGGGCCGAACCAGACGCGGAGGTCCTCGCCGGTGCGGACGGGGAGCTGAGGGAAGTCGTTCTCGGCGTGCTCGGTGCGGTGCAGCGCGTGCTCCGGGCCCAGGTGGCGGGCGGCGTGGGCGTCGAAGGCGGCCGGGTCGGCGGGGTGGCAGACGGTGGCGAGCACCTCGCGGCTGCCCGCGGGCGGGGTGAAGCCGGGGCCACGCAGCAGCAGGACGTCGTCGCAGTCGACCATGGTGGCGTTGGCCGCGTCGCGGTGTTCCCGCCAGACCGGGCCACCGTAGAAGGCCTCCAGGGCGCGGCGGCGCTCGGGCATCGAGGGGAAGGCGCGCAGCCAGACGAAGCGGTCCGGATCGTCCAGGTCGCGGAAGCGCCCGCCGAGGGTGATGCCGACCGCCTCCTGCCCAGTCACGAACTCGCGCTCGAACAGCTCGATCAGGGTCTCGCGGGTGCCGGGGTGCAGGGTGTACCGGCGGAGTTCGACGACGAGGCTCATGCGGCGGCTGCTCCGGGGCGGGTGAAGTGCGTCATGTGCCGCAGGTTAGGGGTGCTCCCCTGACACCTCCTGTCAGCGGAGGCCGGGAAGGCCAGGAAGGCCGGGACGACCGGAAGGCCGGGAAGGCCAGGAAGGCCGGGACGACCGGAAGGCCGGGAAGGCCAAGAAGGCAGGGACGACCGGGATACTGGCCGGCATGCGCGCGAGTCGGCTGGTCACCCTGCTCCTGCTGCTCCAGAACCGGGGCCGGATGACCGCCGAGCAGCTGGCGGGGGAGCTGGAGGTCTCCGTCCGCACCGTCTACCGGGACGTCCAGGCGCTCGCCGCCGCCGGTGTCCCGCTGTACGGCGACGCCGGGCACGACGGTGGTTACCGGCTGGTCGACGGCTACCGGACCCGCCTCACCGGGCTGACCGCCGACGAGGCCCAGGCCGCCTTCCTCGCCGCGCTCCCGGGCGCCGCCGACCAGTTGGGCCTCGGCGGCGCGCTGGCCGCCGCCCGGCTGAAGCTGCGGGCGGCCCTTCCGGTGGAGCTGCGCGAGCGGGCCGGGCGGATCCAGGAGCGCTTTCTGCTCGACGCGCCCGGCTGGTACGGCGCCCCGGACGACACCCCGCACCTGGCCGCCGTCGCCGCCGCGGTGTGGGAGCGGCGGCCGCTGGTGCTGCGCTACCGGCGCTGGCGGGCGCCGGAGGAGATCGAGCGGCGGGTGGAGCCGTACGGGCTGGTGCTCAAGGCAGGGCGCTGGTACCTGGTCGCCGCCGGGCCGACCGGGATGCGTACGTACCGGGTCGATCAGATCATCGGGCTGTGCGATCCGGCGGCCGAGGCAACGGAGTTCGCCGTGCCGGCCGACTTCGACCTGGGCGCGTCCTGGACCGGCTACCTCGCCGACTTCCGGGCCCGGCTGCACACCGGCGAGGCGCTGGTCCGGCTCACCCCGGAGGGCGCCCGACGCCTCGGTGTGGCCGCCGGGCGCGACGGCTGGACGGAGGTCCGGGTGCCGATCGAGTCGATCGACCACGCCCACGGGGAGTTCCTGCGGCTCGGCGCCGACGTCGAGGTGCTGGAACCGGCCGAACTCCGCGACCGCATCGCCGCGACGGTACGGACCCTGGCCGCCCGCTACCCGGACTGACGCCGACGGCGGCCAGCCGGGCCGGCTGGCCCCGGCCCGGCCCGCCCGGCCCGAGAGGATCAGGCGACGAAGTGGTCGAACTCGCCGGCCTTGGCGCCGCGGACCCAGGCGTTGAACTTGATGCGGGTGGTGGTGACGACGAGGGTGGGGTCGTCGGACTGCCGGATGTAGACGTGGTCGCCCTCGGAGGCGATCTCGATCCACTCGTCCTTGCCGATGCTGGTGCTGGCCCTCTGCCAGTCGAGGTGTTCCACGAGTTCCCTCCTGGTGGTGGTGCGCGACGGCCGGAACGAGGGTACTGCTCCCAGTGCACGGGTGGCGGCATCGTTTCGGTCATGTCAATTCGTGCGAGACGTTGTGCTATTCCATTGGGGTGTCAGTCGTTCCTACACTGAAGCCCCGCCGCACGGGGGCTGCGGGAGGCAGGTTTGCCGACGGGCCCGGGGGAGGCGCGTGTGACTGACCGGGGCTGGGACGAGGACGACGCCCGGCCGTACTTCTTCCTCTCCTACGCGCACACCCCCAAGGCCGGTGCGCGGGGCGCGAGCGACCCGAACCACTGGGTCAGGCAGTTGTACCGGGATCTCTGCGAGGCTGTGCTCCAGCTGACCACCGTCCCGGACGGAGCCGCGGTGGGCTTCATGGACGAGTCCATGCACCAGGGCGAGTTGTGGGCCGAACGGCTGTCCGACGAGTTGGCGACGTGCCGGGTCTTCGTGCCCCTCTACTCGCCGAGGTACTTCAACAGCGTTCCGTGCGGCCAGGAATGGCACGCCTTCACTCGCCGGCCGGTCTATCCGGCGAACCTCGACTCCGAGCGCACCAGCGGCATCGTGCCGGTGCTGTGGGCCCCGATGAGCCGCTACCGGCTGCCGAACGTGGCCAGTGAACTCCAGTTCAACCACGCGAGTTTCGGCCCCGAGTACGCCACCGAGGGCCTCTACGCGCTCATGAAGCTCAGCTACTTCCGCTCCGCCTACGAGCTGGCCGTGCACCGGCTGGCGGCCCGGATCGTCCAGGTCGCGGAGGAGACGGTGATCCCGGTCGGTCGGCGGCTGGAGTTCAACGGCCTCCCGAGCGCCTTCAACGTCACCGCCCCGACCAAGCAGCTGCGGATCTCCGTGCTCGCCTACCACCAGAACGAGTTGCCCGCCGACCGCAGCTCCGACTACTACGGCGAGCGGCGCACCGACTGGCACCCGTACCGGCCGGTCGGCTCGCCGATCGCCCAGCACGCGGCCAGGCTGGCACGGCAGTTGGGGTTCCAGCCGACCGTGCACGAGTTCGACGACGAGGTCGAGTCGATCATCGAGGGCAACGCCGAGGCGCCCGGCCTGCTGCTGCTCGACCGCTGGGCGCTGCGCGACCCGCGCCGGCGCGAACTGGTCCGGCGCTTCGACCGCTCGGACGCCGCCTGGGTGAGCATCCTGGAGCCGTTCAACGGCGACGACCCGGAGTGCGCCGACCGCGCGGAGGAACTCGGCGACCTCAGCGACGAGACGCTGCGCATCACCCGGCGGGCGAGCCGGCCAAGCTTCCTCGGCGCGACCGGCCCGACCGGGCTGCACACCCTGGAGGACTTCGACGACGCCCTGCCCCGGGCGGCGATGAAGGCCAAGTACGCGTTCGAGGGCCGCACCCGGGCCGAACCGGAGGAACCGCCGCCGCCCCGGCCGAGCCTGCGGGACGCGTTCCGGCGCGGGGGAGGCGGGTACGGACCGGACGGGTCCCCGGTGGACCCCTTCGAGGAGGACCAGGGCGACGACGACAGCACCAACTACGGCAACGGCAACGACCGCGGCAACGGCCGCACCACCCGTCGAAGTCGGACCAACGGCAACGACCCGCACCGCGCGCACGACCCGTACCGCGACGACGGCGATGAACCCGATGACGGGATGGCGCCCTTGGGAGGACGAGGACCGCGATGAACGACGACAACCGCACCAGGAACCTCCGCCTCGGCGGGCTCACCGCCGCCGACCTGGCCGCCCAGCGGGAGGCCGAGCGGCAGGCGGCGGAACGGGACCGCAACGGCCGGATCATCACCTTCTACTCGTACAAGGGCGGCACCGGCCGCACCATGGCGCTCGCCAACACCGCCTGGATCCTGGCCGCCAACGGCTTCCGCGTCCTCACCGTGGACTGGGACCTGGAGGCGCCCGGCCTCGCCAAGTTCTTCCACCCGTTCCTCGACCAGGCCTCGCTGGCCGGCACCACCGGCATGATGGACCTGATCGCGGAGTACCGCGAGGAGGCGTTGCGCCCGGTCGAGCACGCCGAGGGCTGGCACCTGGACTTCGCCCGGGTGCACCCGCACGCGCTCTCGCTCACCTGGCCGCACTTCCCGGCCGGCGGCAGCCTGGACTTCCTCTCCGCGGGCCAGTTCAACCGCGACTACTCCGAGGCCGTCACCCACCTCGACTGGGACATCTTCTACGACCGGTTCGACGGCGGGCAGTTCTTCGACGCCCTCAAGGCCGACATGGCCAAGCGCTACGACTACGTGTTGATCGACTCCCGCACCGGCCTGTCCGACATCGCGGAGATCTGCACCGTCCAGATGCCCGACGACCTGGTGGTCTGCTTCACCCTCAGCGACCAGTCCATCGACGGCGCCTCCCGGATCGCGCAGCACATCCACGACCGCTACCGCGAGCGCGGCATCCGCATCCTGCCCGTCCCGATGCGCATCGACGAGGGCGAGAAGGAGAAGGCGGACGCCGGCCGCGCCCTCGCCCGGGTCCGCTTCGACGGGCTGCCGGTCGGCCTGGACGGCGAGGAACTCGCCCAGTACTGGGGCTCGGTGGAGATCCCGTACCGGCCGTTCTACGCCTACGAGGAGATCCTCGCCACCTTCGGCGACCAGACCGGCACGCCCACCTCGATGCTGGCCGCCTGCGAGCGGCTCACCTCCATGATCACCGAGGGGCGGGCGGCCGGCCTGCCGCCGATGGACGAGGAGGTGCGGCTGCGCTACGTGGACGCGTTCACCCGCCGCCGCCCGTCCGTGCCCGCCGACCTCTACCTCTCCTACGTCCCCGAGGACCGGATGTGGGCGGACTGGATCGAGTCCGTCCTGACCAGGGCCGGCTTCCGGGTGCTGCCGCGCGACCTCAGCGCCGGCACCGACCCGCGCGAGGAGACCGAGCGCGGCATCGACTCCGCGTACCGGACGGTCGCGGTGCTCTCGCCCGCCTACCAGCGATCCCCGCAGGCGCGGGCGCTGTGGGAGTCGGTGGTCAGCTCCGACCCCTCCGGCACCCGGCGCCAGCTGCTGCCGGTCCGCGTCGGCGACGTCCGGCTCACCGCGCCGTTCAGCAACCGCAACCCGGTCGACCTGGTCGGCCGCGACGAGATGCAGTCGATCCAGAGCCTGCTGCGCGCGCTCGGCCGCGGCGACACCCCGCTCGGCGACGCGCCCAGCGGCGGGCCGCGCTTCCCCGGCAGCAAGCCCTCGGTGTGGGACGTCCCGCCGCGCAACCCGTCCTTCACCGGCCGCGCCGCCGTGCTGGAGCAGCTGCGCAACCAGCTGCGCGGCGGCATGGCGGCCGTGCTGCCCACCCCGCAGACGCTGTACGGGCTCGGCGGTGTCGGCAAGACCCAGGTGGCGCTGGAGTACGCCCACCGCTTCATGTCCGACTACGACCTGGTCTGGTGGATCGACGCCGAGCAGACCGAGCTGGTCGCCCCGGCGCTCGCCGAACTCGCCCGCCGGCTGGGGCTGCGGGTCGGCGACTCGGTGACCGAGGCCGCCGAGGCGGCCAGGGAGGCGCTGCGGCGCGGCGTGCCCACCTCGCGCTGGCTGCTGATCTTCGACAACGCCGACGAGCCCGCCGAGATCCGCCGGTTCTTCCCCGGCGGCTCCGGCCACATCCTGGTCACCTCCCGCAACCAGGCCTGGACCGGGCACGCCGAGGCGCTGGAGGTCGACGTCTTCACCCGCGGCGAGAGCGTCGAGCACCTGTGCCGGCGCGCCCGCAGCCTCTCCCGCCCGGACGCCGACCGGGTCGCCGAGGCGGTCGGCGACCTGCCGCTGGCCGTCGAGGTGGCCGCCGCCTGGCTGGACACCACCGGCACCCCGGTGGAGACCTACGTCTCCCAGCTGCACGCCGAGGCCGCCCGTGCCCTGGCCGTCGGCCGCCCGGCCGACTACCCGACGCCGGTCGCCGCGACCTGGAACGTGTCGATCGGACGGCTGCGCCAGCAGTCCCCGGCGGCCGTCCGGCTGCTCCAGCTCTGCGCGTTCTTCGCGCCCGAGCCGATCTCGATGAACCTCTTCTACAGCGACCAGATGATCCGGGCGCTGGTGAAGTTCGACGCCGACCTCAGCGACAAGTTCATGCTGGGCAAGGTGATCCAGGCGATCGGCCGGTACGCGCTGGCCAAGGTCGACGCCGGCAGCAACAGCTTCCAGGTGCACCGGCTCGTCCAGGCGGTGATCCGGGCCGGGATGACCGCCGACGAGCAGGAGATCGCCGTCCACGAGGTGCACCGCATCCTCACCGGCGCCCGGCCCGTCCTCGGCGACACCGACGACCCGGCCAACTGGCCCGCCTTCGACGAGATCTGGCCGCACCTGTCGCCGTCCAAGGCGCACAACTGCGACGAGGCGGACACCCGCCAGCTGCTCATCGACCGGGTCCGCTACCTGTGGAAGCGCGGCGAACTCGACCGCGCCCGCGACCTCGGCCACGCCCTGGACGTGGAGTGGACCGGCAAGCTCGGCGAGGACGACCGGCAGACCTTGCTGCTGCGCTTCCAGCTCGCCAACGTGCTGCGCTCCCAGGGCAACTACGGCGAGGCGCTGGCCCTGGACGAGGACACCCTGGAGCGCCAGCGGGCCCTGCTCGGCGAGCACCACCCGTACACCCTGATGACGGCCGGCTCGCTCGGCGCCGACCGCAGGGCGCTCGGCCGGTTCCAGGCCGCCCTCGACCTCGACCGTGAGATCCTCGACCAGTTCCGCGAGTTGTTCGGCGACGACAACCCGCGCACGCTCTCCATGGCGAACAACCTGGCGATCGACTACCGGCTGGTCGGCGACAGCGAGGCGGCCCGCGAACTCGACCAGGAGACCCTCGACCGGCGCACCGCCGTCCTCGGCCCCAAGCACCCCTACACCCTGTCCACCAAGTCCAACCTGGCCCGCGACCTGCGCGAACTCGGCGACTACCGCGGCTCGGTGGACCTGCTCCAGGAGGTCACCTCCGACCTCGGCGACGTGCTCGACCCGGACCTGCCGGAGAACCTGCGCAACGCCAAGTCGCTGGCCGTCTCGCTGCGCCGGATCGGCCAGCTCGCCGAGGCCCGCCGGATCACCAAGGAGACCTACGAGCGCTACCTGGAGCGCTACGGCGCCGACGCCCCCGACGCGCTCGCCTGCGCGCTCAACCTGGCCGCCGACCACAGCGCCTCCGGCGACAAGGAGGCCGCCCGCGACCTCTGCTCCACCGTCTTCGAGGGCCACCGGCGGCTGTTCGGCGACGAGCACCCGTTCACCCTGGCCTGCGCCAACAACCTCGGCATCTACCTGCGGGGCAGCGGCGACGTCCAGGGCGCCATCGAGCGCGGCCGGCTCACCGTCGAGGGGCTGACCCGCTCGGTCGGACCGGAGCACCCGTACACCCTCAACGCGATGATCAACCTGGCCAACGCCTACGGCGACGACGGGCAGCTGGATCGCGCCGAGCGGCTCGGCCGGGCCGCGTACCAGGGGCTGTGCGACCGCTACAGCGCCCAGCACCCGGACGCGGTGGCCTGCGAGGCCAACCTGGCGATCACCCTGCGGGCGGGCGGCCGGCACACCCAGGCGGCCGAGCTGCGGGCGCGGGCGATCTCCGAGCTGATCCGGCAGGTCGGCGAGGAGCACCCCAACACGGTCTCCGCGCGCGGCTGGAAGCGGATCAACCGGGACCTGGAGCCGCAGCCGGTCTGATCGGGAGGACCGGGAAGGGGGCGGGGTACGCTCCCAGATCATGAGCACCCCGCCCCCGGTCCTGGTCACCCGGCGCCTCGCCCCCGGCGTCGTCGAGCGGCTCACCGCGCACCACGCCGTCACCTGCCACGACTCCGACCTGGCGATGGACCGGGCCGCACTGCTGGCCGCCGTCCGCGGGCGCCGGGCCGTGATCACCACCCTGGACGACCGGGTGGACGCCGAGTTCCTCGACGCGGCCGGCCCGCGGCTGGCCGTCGTCGCCAACCACGCCGTCGGCTACCACAACGTGGACGTGGCCGCCTGCGCCGAACGCGGCGTGCTGGTCACCAACACCCCCGGCGTGCTCACCACCGCCACCGCCGACATGGCCTGGGCGCTGCTGCTGGCCGCCACCCGCCGCCTCGGCGAGGGCGAGCGGCTGCTGCGCTCCGGCGCGCCCTGGACCTGGGCGCCGAACTTCCTGCTCGGCCTGGAGCTGGCCGGCACCCCGCTGGGTGTGCTCGGCATGGGCCGGATCGGGCAGGCGGTGGCCCGCCGGGCCCGCGCCTTCGACATGCCCGTCAGCTACCACAACCGCCGCGAACTGCCGCCCGAGCAGGCCGAGGGCGCCGACTGGAAGCCGCTGGAGGACCTGCTCGCCACCTCCACCGTGCTGGTCGTCACCTGCCCGTTCACCGCCGCGACCCGGCACCTGCTGGACGCCCGCCGGCTCGCCCTGCTGCCGCGCGGCGCGGTGGTGGTCAGCATGACCGCCGGGGTGGTGGACGAGGAGGCGCTGGCCGCCGCGCTGGAGTCCGGCGCGCTGTTCGCCGCCGCCGTGGACAACTTCGAGCGCGAGCCGGCCGTCCCGTCCGCGCTGCTCGCCCAGGAGCGCGCGGTGCTCGCCCCGCACCTGGGAAGCGCCACCGTCCGTACCCGCCAGGCGATGGGCGGCCTGGCGGTGGACAACGTGCTGGCGGTGCTCGGCGGTTCGGCGCCCCTGACGCCGGTGCGGGCCTGACGTCGGTGCGCCCCTGACACCGGTGCGGGCCTGACGTCGGTGCGGGCCTGAGCCCTGGTTCCTAGCCCGCCGCCCAGGCCAGGGCGGTGGTCATCACCCGGAACGCCCCGAAGTGGGCGGCGCCGGGCTCCAGGAACAGTTGGGCGTCCGGGATGTGGTCGGCCAGCCAGCGGGAGTGTTCGACCGGCGAGAACTGGTCGTCCGCGCCGTGCCAGAGCCAGGTCGGCACCCGGATCGACCCGACCTCGAACCCCCAGTCGGCGGTGAAGGCCAGCACGTCGTCGATCCAGCCGTCCGCGCCGTGCCGGAACGCCTCCCGGTAGTTGCTCTGGAGCATCCGGCGCAGCCCGCTGTCGGCCACCACCTCCCGGTCGGCGGCGGAGAGTTCGGTGCGCAGCCCGTTCAGCAGCCGGACCGGGTCGTCCTTGATCTGCCGGGAGCGGAACTCCATCGCGTCGGCGATCCGGCCGTGTCCGCGCTCGGCCTCCTTGTAGGCGCGGACGTTGGACGGGGTCATCCCCGCGTACCAGTCCAGGCCGGCCGCGGTGCGCGGGGCCAGCCCGACCAGCACCGCGGCCCGGCTGACCCGGTCCGGCAGCAGCGCCGCGCAGGCCAGCGCGTGCGGGCCGCCGCCGGAGCGGCCGAGCACCGCGAAGCGGTCCAGCCCGAACTCGTCCGCGATGGTGCGCACGTCGGTGGCCGCCGCGCTCACCCGGCGGCCGAACAGCCGGGTCGAGTCGCCGTAGCCGGGCCGGTCGAACGAGATCAGCCGGACGCCCAGCCGGTACAGCACGGTGCTGCGCGGGTGCGGGCCGACCCGGCTGCCGGGCATGCCGTGCAGCAGGAACACCGGACGGCCGCGCGGATCGCCGAGGGACTCGACGGCGAGGGCGCGGTCGTCCGCCGTTTTGACCGTCCGTAACGACACCTGCGGCCTCCTCAGTGCTCCGGGTCGGTTGCGTGCTCCCGGTCGGTGGTGGTGCGCACCTCCCGGCGGGCCTGCCAGGTGGTGTGCTCGCGGGAGATCGCGTCCTCGGCGTCCCGGGCCAGGCGGGCCCAGACCTCCTCGGCCTCCATCGACTCCAGGTCCAGCTGGGCGAGTTGGTGCTGGATCTGCGCCAGCTCCTCGGCGGCCAGGGCGTACGCGGCCGCGAGCGGCCGGTACTGGCGCAGCTGCGCCCAGGCGGCGACCGAGGCGGCCACCGCCGAGACCGTGCCCAGCGCGTCGTAGCTGAAGGCGCCGAGCGCCCGCAGCAGGGCGAGCACCAGGCCGAGCGCGGGCAGCAGCACGCCCAGCACCCCGGCCCAGTACCCGGCGCGGGCGCAGTAGCGGGCCTTGGCGCGGTACCAGTCGTGCTGCAGCTGGATCCGCTCGGCCAGGTACACCTCGCGGCGCACCGCCAGCGGCTGTCCGCGCAGGTCGTGCATCGCCGGGGTGATCTCCACCCCGCCGTCCGGGACGGCGACCGGGCTGTCCCGGAACGCGCCGAGCACCCGGGCGAGCTGGAAGCGGTACAGGCCCTCGGCGTCCGGCAGGGCGCGCGGCGGGGGCTGGTAGGCGTCGGCCCGGACGGCGTACTTCCAGGCCAGCGTCTTCACCGACTCGGCGGCCGCCCGGCCCTCGTACCAGAGGCCCTGGGGGTTCTGCCGGCTGACCACCACCGCCAGCGCGATCGCGCCGAGGTAGGCCGCCGCCGCCGGCCACGCCCAGGGCTCGCCGTCGGCCGAGCCGGTCGCCGCGGCGGCCACCAGCAGGACCAGCTCCCAGGCGCAGAGCAGCACCGAACGCCGCTGCCCGCGCAGCGAGGCCGCGTCGGCGGCCCAGAAGAACTCGGGTAGCAGGTCCCGCTCGCGCACCCACCCGGTCCGTCCCGCAACAGACGCCATGTTCGGCCCCCACCAGTCGCTCCGGTCGCACCGCTCTCCTGCCCCGGGGGGCCGACCGGTACGCCTGGTGACGGCCGGTGCGGCCGGATGTGGCCGGGAAGGCCCGCTGCTTTGTCCGGTACTCCTCGTGTTCGGTCCTGCACCCAGCGTGCGGGGAGGTGGTGGGGGCGCGCGGCGGTCGGCGGGCGTGCGCGGGCGACCGGCCGGGGGTGGGCGGGGCGGTCCGGCGGGTGCGGGAGGGGCTCAGTAGGTGTAGAAGACCCGGTCGGCGTTCTCGGCCATCTGCTTGGCGTTCCACTCGGTGCCGCCGGGGACGTTGCCGGAGCGGAACAGCGGCGGCGCGGGGCACTCCCCGGCGGCCGCCCGGTCGGCCAGCCGGCCGACCGCCGAGGCGACCACGGCCTGCATCAGCGCGCTGGTCACGATGGTGGACACCGGGCCGAAGGTGGTCTCGGCGCCGGGGTGGGTCAGCTCGCCGTCGCCGACCGCGATCTTGCTGTCCAGCACCACGTCGCAGTGGTCCTTCAGGTAGGTGCCGGTCGGGTGCGCCGAGGAGACCTCCGCCGGGTACGCCAGCGAGGTCACGCCGACCACCTTGAGGCCGCGGTCCCGGGCGTACCGGGCCAGCTCGACCGGCATCACCTGGCGGCCGGAGAGCGAGATCACGAACAGCAGGTCCCCGGTGGTGGCCGGGGTGAGGTCCAGGGTGGCGGTGGCCAGCCCGGAGACCCGCTCCAGCGCGCTGGACAGCGGTGCGGGCATCACTGTCACCCCGGCCATCCCGGGCACGTTCAGCAGGTTCATCGGGACCAGCCCGCCGGCCCGGTACACCACGTCCTGGGCCGCCAGCGCGGAGTGCCCGGCACCGAAGGTGAAGACCCGGCGACCCTCGGTCATCGCCTCCGCCAGCAGCGCGGCGGCGGCCTCGATGGTGTCGGCCTCCTCCACGCGGACCCGCTGGAGGTGGGCGATCGCGGCGTCGAAGTACCGGTCGACCAGGTCGTTCATCTGCTGCCTTCGCTCTCTGCCGGGTGGGGGATCCGGCCGGGTGGGGTGGTCCGGGTGGTCCAGACCGCCGGTGGAGAAAGCTTCGGCGAGCACGGTCGCGCCCCGGCGGCACCGTTGTCAACAGGAACGAAACGGGCCTCCGGAGCCCCGGGGCGGGCCCGGTTGTCGGTCCCGTACGTCAGAATTGGCGGTGAGGACACCGAAGAACGGAGCCAGCGGCGATGTCTGGGCTGATCGACACCACTGAGATGTACCTTCGCACCATCCTGGAGCTGGAGGAGGAAGGCATCGTCCCGATGCGCGCCCGGATCGCGGAGCGCCTGGAACAGAGCGGCCCCACGGTCAGCCAGACGGTCGGCCGGATGGAGCGCGACGGGCTGCTCCAGGTCGCCGGGGACCGCCACCTCGAACTGACCGAGGAGGGGCGCCGGCTCGCGGTGCGCGTCATGCGCAAGCACCGCATCGCCGAGTGCCTGCTCGTCGACGTGATCGGCCTGGAGTGGGAGCAGGTGCACGAGGAGGCCTGCCGCTGGGAGCACGTCATGAGCGAGACGGTCGAGCGCAAGGTGCTCGCCATGCTCGGCCACCCCACCCAGTCCCCGTACGGCAACCCGATCCCGGGCCTGGACGAGCTGGGCGACACCAAGGCCGAGGGCGAGGGCTTCGACGCCGGGCTCGTCCCGCTGGACACCGTCAAGCCGGGCGAGGCCGGGGCCGACGTGGTGGTCCGTCGGATCGGCGAGCCGATCCAGACCGACAGCGCCCTGATGAGCACCCTGCGCCGGGCCGGCGTGCGGCCGGGTTCCACGGTCAAGGTGAGCGCCGGCGTCGGCGGCGTGCTGGTCGGCACCGGGGACAACGCGGCGGAGCTGGGCAAGGAGATCGCCCAGCACGTCTTCGTCGCCCAGGCCTGAGCCGCATCCGTCGCACCGAGAAGGGGCCCGCTGCTCTCCAGGCAGCGGGCCCCTTCGCCCTCCCCGTTCCCTCCCTCTCCCCTCCGCCCCTCCCGGCCCCTCCCGTTCCCCTCCACCTCCACCGCCGCCGCCCGGCTTCCCCGTCCGAGCGCCCCTGCCGGCGTCCCCACACATCGCAATTCCTCCCCTCGGCCGATCATGGCAATCCTTGAGCGCTGTCACTCGTACGAGGGGCTTCGTGGGTTGACCAGCGGGTACACGGAAGCCTTATCCGGACATGCGTATGACGGGCCCCGTCCCCGGTGGGAGACAAGGCCCGTCACGTGCGCGCGTTGTGTCGCGCGGTGCGCGCCCTCACCCGATCGGCAGAGGGCGGCCGTTCCGGGGTGAGCGGTGTTCAGCCCACCGGCGCCGGCTGGGCGGCCCGGGCGGTCCGGGCCGAGGCCGTCTCGCGGCCGCAGGCGTACGCGAGCGGGCTGATCAGTTCTGCGGCGTCCGGCAGCCAGCGGTTGAGTGCGGAGGGGGAGCGGGCCCACTGGGCGTACCCCAGGGAGCCGATCCTGGACGGCGGGGCGACCGTCCAGTCCCCCTCGCCGCGGGCGACCAGGTCCAGCCGACCGGGCGGCCAGCCGAGCCGGCGGAGCATCTCCGGGAGCCTGGCCGCGCCTCCGGGCAGCACCAGGAAGTGCAGCCGCCGCCCGATCCGCCCGGGCGCGGCGGGCTGGACCACCACCGGGCCGAGCTGGAGGTCCATCCGCTCCATCCGGGCGAGCGCCAGGCAGCCGGCCGTCTCCGGGACGTCCAGGACGTCGAAGGAACGCCCGGTGGGCAGCAGGACCGACGCGTCGGGCCGCTCGGTCCACCAGCGCCGCACCGCACCGGGGCCGGCGCTCGCCTGCCTCGCCCAGTCCGGGTCCAGCGGGTGGGCGCCCGGCAGGGTGCAGCGCCGGTCGGCGCAGGAGCAGCGGACTGCGCCGTCGCCGTCGTCGACCAGCCAGGCGCCCGGGGCCACCTCCCAGTGGCGGGTCTCGGCGTAGCCGACGGCTTCCACGAGTAAGAGGGGCGGGTCGGTGCTCTCGTTCCGGTCCTGGGCGTCGGGGATGTCTTCCACGGGGTGCTCAACTACCGTGTGTGAGGCTGGTTACGGCCCGATGGCGCCCGGTTGGGTGTATCCCGGCAATGTCACCCGTTCCGGTTAGTCGGCCGAGTTGAAGGGGCTGAGGGCAGGCGCAGCGGGGGCGCACAGGAGCATTTCCCGGGGCGCAAGGGGGGTGCGGTTCGTCACCGTGGGTATCCCGCTGGCGTTGCTGATCGCTAACCTTGTGTCAGATTCCTTGGATGGTCGGACAGTCGGCAACAGATCAGCAGAAGCGTCGCCCGCCGGCCGGGACCGGAGGGTGTGGGGAGGCGAAGCCCAATGGCCGCGAGACCACTCGTCGCACGACAGCCCAACGAGCGTCTGCAGCAACTGATCCAGGAGGCCAGCTGTTCCAACGCCGGCCTGGCCCGGAGGGTCAACCTCTGCGGCGCCGAACACGGGCTGGACCTTCGGTACGACAAGACCTCCGTGGCCCGCTGGCTGCGCGGCCAGCAGCCGCGCGGGCAGGCGCCGGCCGTGATCGCCGAGGCCCTGGGCCGCAAGCTCGGCCGCAGCGTGTCGGTCGAGGAGATCGGCATGGCGGACGGCAAGAACCTGAGCTCCGGCATCGGGCTCCAGTTCGCGCCGACCATCGGTGCCGCCCTGGAGCAGGTCTGCGAGCTGTGGCGCAGCGACGTCGGCCGGCGGGACTTCCTGACCGGTGCGACGGTCGCCGCCTCCGCGCTGGTGGAGCCCAGCCGGGACTGGCTGATCACCCCGCCGGACCCGGTGGTGGCGCGGGCCGGCGGCCCCCGGGTCGGCCCGACCGACGTGGCCGCGGTCAAGGCGACCACCGCGATGCTGGTCGACCTCGACCACCGCTTCGGCAGCGGCCATGTGCGCCCGGTGGTGGTGCACTACCTCAACTCGGTGGTCTCCGGCCTGCTCGGCGGCGCCTACCGGGAGGAGACCGGGCGCCAACTCTTCGCCGCGGTGGCCCGGTTGACCGAACTGGCCGGCTACATGGCGGTGGACACCGGGCAGCCCGGGCTCGCCCAGCGCTACTACATCCAGGCGCTGCGGCTGGCCCAGGCCGCCGACGACCGCGGCTACGGCGGCTACGTGCTGGCCGCCTCGATGAGCCACCTGGCGGCGACCCTCGGCAACCCGCGGGAGATCGCCCAACTCGCCCGCGCCGCACAGGAGGGCGCCCGCTCGGTGGCCACCCCGACGGCGATGGCGATGTTCTACGCCGCCGAGGCCCGCGGCCACGCCCTGCTCGGCGACGCCCGCTCCTGCGAGGCGGTGTCGGCCAGGGCGCTGGAGATGATGGAGAAGCGCCGCCCGGAGGACGACCCGGACTGGATCGCCCACTTCGACGACGCCTACCTCGCGGACGAACTGGCCCACTGCCACCGGGACCTGGAGCAGGCGGGCCAGGCCGAGCACTACGCCCGCCGGGCGCTCGACCTGCACCCGCCGACCAGGGTCCGGCGCCGCGCGGTGGACCTCGTCCTGCTGGCCACCGCTCAGCTCCAGCAGCGGGACCTGGAACGCGCCTGCGAGACGGGTGCTCAGGCGGTCCGGCTGCTCAGCGGGCTGCGCTCCAACCGGGGCGTGGAGTACCTGGACGAGTTCCGGCGCCGGCTGGAGCCGTACCGGGAGCAGCGGGTGGTCCGCGAGTTCCACGCCCGGGCGGACGCCGAGGCGGCGTAGCGTCCGCCTCCGCGGCTCCTCCCCGTCCCCGGGGCCCGGGCGTCGGCCCGAGCCCGGGGCGGTCGCGGATCGTCTGTGCAGGGAGCGTGATGGATGTCCCGCCCACGTGGTCACCCGGTGAGGCGAACCGGTAGCGTGGGCGCGACGTCCAAGGAACTGTGATGCTCCCAAGAACCGACGAGATGTGGTCCGCCATCAGTGCGCGGTCCTGCACAGGTGAGGAATCGCGTTGAGTCAGCGCCGCTCGTACCCGAACTCCGGTGACTTCAACCTGGACGACCTGTTCCGCCCCGAGCCCGGCCAGCCGGGGCAGCCGCAGGCCCACTCGGCCGTGCCGCCGGTGGGGCAGCCTTCCGGGCAGCCGGAGTACCTCGGCGAGGGTGCGCACGCGCTGCCGACCCAGGCCATGCCCGCGCAGCCGATGCCCGGGCCGGGTGCCTCGTGGGGCGGGCAGCAGCCCGGTTACGGTGCCCCGCAGCCCGATCCGGCCCCGGAGACCCAGTACCTGCCGCCGTACCCGGCCGGCGACCCGCAGGCCGGCTACCCGGCGGCGCAGGCCCAGCCCGGCTACCCGCAGCCGCAGCCCGCGCCCGGCTACCAGGCCTACCCGCCGGCCGCGCAGCCGCAGCCGGGCTACCCGGCCCAGGACTACCACCAGGGCTACGCCCCCGAGCAGGGGCAGAGCTACGGCCAGGGCTTCGAGCAGGGCTTCGACGCGACCCAGGCGGGCGCTCAGGGGCGCGGCGGCCGCCCGTCCAACAAGCTGATCATCGGTGGCGTGGTGGCGGGCTGCGCGGTGGCCGGCATCCTGGTCGCGGTGCTGATGGGCGGCGGCGACGGCGACGCCAAGGACGACAAGAAGTCCACCCCGGTGGCCGCCACCGCCAGTACCGCCCCCACGGCCGGGACGCCGAGCACGAGCGGCTCCGGCGCGGCCGTCGACCCGGACGTCAAGGCCCAGGCGCAGCCGCTGTCGGACCTGCTGGGCACCGCGAGCGACAGCCGCAGCGCGGTGGTGTCCGCGGTCGCCTCGGTGCAGAAGTGCGACAAGCTGCCCGAGTCCCAGCAGGCGCTGTCCGGCGCGGCCGGCAAGCGGCGCGAACTGCAGAGCAAGCTCGGCCAGCTGAAGACCGACAAGCTGCCCGGCGGCCAGCAGCTGGCCGACCAGCTCAACGCGGCCTGGACGGCCTCGGCCCAGGCCGACGACGAGTACGCGGCCTGGGCGCAGGACGCGCAGGGCTCCTGCGACGCGAAGAAGCAGGACAACCAGCACTACAAGAACGCCGTCCAGGCCAGCGGCACCGCGACCACCGCGAAGAAGCAGGCCGCCACGCTCTGGAACGCGATCGCCGCCCAGACCGGACTGCCCAACCGGAGCGATGGGGACCTGTGAGCGACCGGGGCCTGTGAACGACGAGGGGGACGGACCCGAAGGCCCGTCCCCCTCCCGCTCCGGCGCGGTCCGCGTCAGGCCGGCGGACGGCCCCCGGTGAGCGCCCAGCGGATGTCCACGAAGCCCGGCTGCTGCAGGGTCATCCGGCCGTTCTTGACCACCTGGTAGGTGACCCAGGTGTTCACCAGCCGCGGCGACCCGCTGCTGGGCAGCATGTTGGTGGTGCCCCAGTTCAGCGGCGGGGTGATCCCGACGTCGATGCCCTCGCCGCTGTCCAGCAGCGAGGAGACGGCCTTCGAGGTGACCGGCTTCCCGGCCTCCGCCAGCTTCTGCGCCGCCGTCCGGAACACCTCGTACGCGACCCAGGTGGTCTGCACGCCGGGGTCGGAGACGTCGATGGGGTGCCCGCCGGTGGTGTCGGTGCGCACCACCGCGCGCAGCCCGTCCCAGATCTTCGCGGACTCCGGCGGGTACCAGCTGGTGACGTAGGCGCCGCCGAGCGGGCCGGTGTCGCCGCCGGTGGAGTCCACCACCGACTGCTGGACGCTGCCGATCACCGAGGCGATCCGGGTGTTCTTCACGCTGACCCGCCGGTAGGCGTCCAGCAGGTTGCCGGTCGGCTCGGCGGCCAGGGCGCTGGTGATGCAGTTGCCCTGTTCGTCCTTGCCGATCGCCTTGCGGATCACCGGGGTGTAGTCGGAGGACTGCTCGGGCGCCTTGACGTCCGTCAGCTTGATCCCGGCCGGCCGCAGCGCGGTGCCCAGGTAGCCGAGCAGGTTGTCGCCGGCCGGGGTGTCCGGGCGGATCAGGGAGACGGCCTTGCAGCCGGCGTCGACCAGCTGGCGGCCGTTGCCCGCGATCAGCGCCGGCATGCCGCCGTCCACCGGGTAGGACAGCGGGCTGGAGAACTCCGGCTGGGAGAGCCCGTAGCCGCCGATCAGCGGGATGCCGGCGCGCTCCAGCACCGGCATGAACGCCTCGCCCCACTGGCTGTAGGAGCCGATCACGGCGACCGCCTTGGCGTCCACCGCCTGCTGGGCACAGGCGCGGGCACCGTCCGGGGTGTTGTGCTCGTTGCAGGTGATCACGCGCAGCCGGTGGCCGTCCAGTCCGCCCTTGGTGTTGACGTCCTGGCCGATGGCGGAGGCGAGCGCCGTCATGCCGGGGCGGTCGGCGGAGCCCGTGCCGGCCGGCGCCCAGGTCATCACAACAAGGTCATTGCCGCTGGTGGAAGCATCGGCCGATCCGCCGCACGCGGAGGCCGAGAAGAGGGTGGGGAGCAGGGCCGCGGTGGTCGCGGCGGCTGCGATCGGGCGTCGGCGGCGGCGTCGCCCGACCTGGGGACGGGCTTGGAAGGAGTCCCTTCGGCTGGTCATCGGCATTCCCTCTCTGGGCGCCCTCCGGCGCGCCGGAGCAAGCCAAGCCCCGGTGCCACAAGTCGAGAGGGCCGAAGTGCGAACGAATGGCGAACGGCCGCCGAACTCCGAGGAGGTACGCGTGTAGATCGCGAGTGGAGCGCGAACAGACGGGGAACGTACGATCGTTCACCATGTCCGCCAGCACAGAATCTTCGTATCGGTCTGCCCGAAACACTTCTCGTCCGAGCCACCGCTCCAGCACGATGGGCGGCATGCCGCTCAACGACCTGCCCTGGTGGCGCTGGCGAGCCCGACTGCGCTCGGCGCTGCACATGCTGTCCGACCCCGGTTTCCAGCAGGACACCTGGCTGACCGGACGGGAGGGCTACGGTGACGTGACCGACGCCGTCTACCGGCTGGTCGAGGACACCTGGCTGGACCGCTGGTCGGCCGAGAAGTACGTCGGGACGATCCTCCGCGACCCGGCCGAGGCCGCGCTGGTGGACGTCGCGGTGCTGCGGGCCGTGCAGATGCTGCACGAGGTCGGGGCGGACGCGCCGGCCTCCGCCTACCTCGGCCACCCCGGCTGGCCGGAGACCGTCCGGGCCGCCCGCGAGGCGCACGTCGCGCTGGCCACGGGCGACGGGGACGACCCGGACGCGCCGCCGAAGTCGCTGGACGTACTGCGCATCCTCACCCAGGTCTGACCTCCGGACGCCCGCCGTCCCGCAGTACGGGCAGCGGGGCGGCAGGTGTCCGGGATGTGACACGCTGGACCATCCACGCACGTCACGACCTCAGAACGGGATACCCCCAGTGGAACAGCAGCCGGTCGGCGCCCAGTACGTCCTCACGCTGTCCTGCCCCGACAAGCAGGGCATCGTCCACGCGGTCTCCAGCTACCTCTTCATGACCGGCTGCAACATCATCGACAGCCAGCAGTTCGGGGACGGCGACAGCGGGCTCTTCTTCATGCGGGTGCACTTCTCCGCCCCCGAGCCGGTCACCGCGGACAAGCTGCGGGCCAGCTTCGCCGCGATCGGCGCCTCGTTCGGGATGGACTGGCAGATCCACCCGACCGAGCAGCGGATGCGGATCGTGCTCATGGTCAGCAAGTTCGGGCACTGCCTGAACGACCTGCTCTACCGCACCCGGATCGGCGCCCTGCCGGTGGAGATCGCCGCGGTGGTCTCCAACCACACCGACCTGCGGGACCTGACCGAGAGCTACGGCATCCCCTTCCACCACATCCCGGTCACCAAGGACACCAAGGCCCAGGCCGAGCGGCAGCTGCTCGACCTGATCGCGGCGGAGGACGTCGAGCTGGTCGTGCTGGCCCGCTACATGCAGGTGCTCTCCGACCAGCTGTGCACCGAGCTGTCCGGCCGCGTGATCAACATCCACCACTCCTTCCTGCCGAGCTTCAAGGGCGCCAAGCCGTACCACCAGGCGCACGCGCGCGGCGTGAAGCTGATCGGCGCCACCGCGCACTACGTCACCGCCGACCTGGACGAAGGCCCGATCATCGAGCAGGAGGTCGCCCGGGTCACCCACGACGTCAGCCCCGACCAGCTGGTCGCGCTCGGCCGGGACGTCGAGTGCCAGGCGCTGGCCCGCGCGGTGAAGTGGCACAGCGAGCACCGGGTGCTGCTGGACGGGACCCGTACGGTCGTCTTCGCTTAGGCCTTCAGACCTAGGGCCGGGAGAGGAGCGGGAGCGCGTGCAGCACCTCGCGCACCGCGGTCCGGTCGCCGTGCTCGCCGACCGGCAGCCGGTCCGGGTCCCGGTGCGCCGCGGCGAGCTGGCACAGCTCCAGGCCGTCCAGCACCATCGAGGCCACCGGCTCCCCACCCGCGCCGCCGCTGCGTTCGTCGCCGCCGTCGAGGGTGATCAGCCACTCGCCGCCCGCCGGGCCGGTCGGACCCCGCCCTCCGGCAGGCCGGGCGCCCCGGCGTGCTCGGGCCGGGCCGCGCGCAGCCCGGCCAGTGCCCGGGGGAGCAGCCGGACCACCAGCTCCACCATCTGCCGCAGGTGCTGCGGCGCCGGCGGGTCGTACGGGTAGGCGACCGCCCTGGCCACGTCCTCGCCGTGCACGAAGCACTCGAAGGCGCGGTCCACGAAGGCGTCCCGCAGCGGCAGCACCGCGAAGCCGTAGTCGACCGGGGTGTTGCCCTGGGGCGCGAGCGCGGCACCGCGCACCAGGTCGTGGGCCTGCCGCCGCCAGCGGGAGCGCACCGACTGCGGCGCCAGGCCGCCCTGGTCGGCGATCAGCCGGGCGGTGCGCGCGGTGATCGTGTCGTACGGGCCGCCCTGCGGTGGGACGCGCGGCACGGCCGGCCCGGCGGCCGGCTCCTGCGGCGGCACCCGCCGTCCGGCCGGCGCGGCGGGCAGGCCGGGGAGGGCCGGCACCGGGTCGGGCAGGCCGAGCGCCAGCGCCAGGAAGCCGTCCACCGCGGTCAGGTGGCCCAGCACCTCGGCCGGGCGCAGCCGCTCGGTGCCGCCGTGCCACGGCAGTTCGGCCACCTCCAGCCACTCCTCCGGGCCGAGGTCGCGCAGCAGCGCGTCGAGCTTGGCGGTCTCCGCCGTGTACGGCATGCCCCAGGCGGGGACGGGCAGTTCGGCCGGCCGGCGGGCCAGGCACCAGTCGAGCACCTGCTGACGCAGCGGGCCCGGCTGGTCCAGCGGCTCGTCCAGGGAGAGCCAGCCGGCCGCCTCGCGCAGCCGGGCCGCCTCCTCGGCGCACTCCCGGCAGTCGCCCAGGTGCTGCTCCAACTCGGCGGCCTCGCGGGCCGGGCAGGCGCCGAGGGCCCACGCGCCGAGCAGCGAGCGCAGGGCGTCGTGCCGCTCCTCTGTGCTGCTCACGTCTCCCCGTTCCCGTCCCCGGCCGCGGCCTGGCGGGCGCGCTCGTCGGCCAGTTCGGTGGCCAGCAGCTCCAGACCGAGCCGCATCCGCTGCTTGGCGGCCTGCTCGCTGATGCCGAGCAGCCGGGCCGTCTCGCGGTAGGTGCGGCCGTCGTAGTACGTCACCGCGATGGTCTCACGCAGGGGTTGGGGCAGGGAGTCGACCACGTACTGGACCCGGGCGGCGGTGGCCACGGCGCGTATCTCGGCCTCCGCGCCCGGTGCCCGCTCGGCGGCCCGCCGCGCCCGCAGCCGTTCGACGGCGCGGTGGTGGGTCAGCGCGCCGAGCCAGGAGCGCAGGGTGCCCCGGGCGGGGTCGTAGTCCTCGGGGTGCTCCCAGACGTGGGCGAAGATCTCCCGGGTGAGCTGGGTGGCGGCGGCCTGGTCGGCCAGTATCCGCCCGGCCAGGCCGTGCACCATCGGTGCGAGCTGGTCGTAGAGTTCGCCGAGCGCGGTCTCCTCGCCGCGGGCGAGGCGGCGCTGCAACTGCTCGTCCCAGCGCGGGTTCCGCTCCGGGGTGGCCATCGGGAAACCACCCTCCTGACCGGGTTCGCTGGCGTACCCAACGGTATCTTGCGGCCGGGTGGCGCCGGGAGCGATTCCGGCAAGATCGGAACCGTTCCGAGCGTTTCGCCCTCCTCATGGATGGGCCCTCCGGTAGGGAGGTGCCGCACGCCTTCCGGCTCCCGGCCCGGGGGAGTGGCCGGGGGTGCGTCCCGCGGCCGCCCGGGGTCGTTCGGGGCCGTTCGGGGCGCCGCTGTTCGACCGCCGTCGGACACATGTCGCACGGGTGGTTCGCGAGTGGCGGGCGGGGCTCGCGCGACGCGCGGCGGTAGGTTCCCGACGGCGGGACCGGCAGGTCGGCCCGGGCCGGACGATCACCGGTGCGAGGCTCGCGAGAGTGAGCGGGACAGTATGCACTCCCCTGTCGCCCGATCGCCGGAATATGCCCGAAGCGCTTGCTGCTGTCGGTCCCCCCGCCCATCCTGAGGCGTATTCGTGTCGCGGCCGGTACCCGACCGACGAGGCGGCGCGGACGAGTGGGCGCGGGCGGACGGATCGGGCGGGCGCCCGGGTGCGGCTCGGGTGGCACCGGGCGACGTGCGAGGGCCCGCCGGCCGATCCGGCCCGATCGGAACTAAGGCCGAACTGCGAGTGCGGGTGGTGGAGCGGTGCAGGTTCTTCAGGTACAGCTGGCGGTCCAGGCTGACCCCGCCGAGGTCGGCCGGGCCCGCCGGTGGGTGCGCTCGAGGCTGCTGAACCACGGGGTGGACCCGGACGCGCCGATGGCCGAGACGGTGGTGCTGGTGGTCTCGGAGCTGGTGACCAACGCCGTGGTGCACACCGGCTGTCCGGCCGTGCTGAGACTCTGTCTTCCGGTGGCGGACGGGAGCGGTGCGGGCGGGCCGGCCGTCCCGCTGCGGGTGGAGGTCGCCGACGCGAGCCAGGCCGCCCCCACCCCGCGGCACGCGGGCGCCGACCAGGACGCGACCAACGGCCGCGGCCTGGAACTGGTCGAGCTGCTCTGTGAGCGCTGGGGCTGGGACCCGGAGGGCTCGGGCAAGCGGGTCTGGTGCGAGATCGGCAGCGACGCCCGCCCGGCCGATCCGCTGGCCGACGTGGACTGGGCGGCATTGGCGCAATAGCGGCTTTCGCGGCGGCCGTCGGACGGTGCCTGACTCCGGTGCTGATCACCGGCCGAAAGGTGACGCAACCATTCCGAATTTCGGACTAGCCATTGACGTGACGTATCCGACTGATCACGCTTGGGTGCGGCGCTCCGTCGCGAGGGGACGCCGAGGGGACGTCCGTCCACCACCGCGGAGCTGCTGTCCAGGGGATTCGTGTCAGCAGGGGGGATCGCGGACGGGTCGCGGACCGCTCCTCGGCGAGTGCGGAGGGTGCGGCGCTGGTTCAGGGCCCGCGCGCGCTGTTTGGATGGCGGCCTGCCGTGCTGTGCCGGAGGCGCGCGCGGCCGGCCGCCATCCAAGGCGCCGTCGGGGAACGACGGGATCCGGCCACCGGCGGCCCGGTTCCCCGGCCGCGCTCAGGAAGCCTGCCGGGTGGGGCCTTCGGGAACGGCGAGGCCTTCGGGGACGGCGCGGAAGGTGCGTCGGTAGGCGCTCGGCGCGACGTCGAGCCGGCCGCGCAGCTGCAGCCGCAGAGAGGCGGCGGTGCCGAATCCGGACTCCCGGGCGACCTGGTCGATCGTCAGATCGGTCCGTTCCAGCAACTGCCGGGCCCGCTCGGTGCGCTGGGTGGTGATCCACTGGCCGGGGCTGGCGCCGGTCTCCTCGCGGAAGCGCCGGGTGAAGGTCCGGACGCTCATCCCCGCCCGGTCGGCGAGCCGGCGCAGCGCCAGCGGCTCGTCCAGGTGCTCCAGCGCCCAGGCGCGCACCGCGGCGGTGCCGCTGTCGTCGGCGTCCACCGGGCTCGGGGCCTCCACGTACTGCTTCTGGCCACCCTCGCGCCACGGCGGCACCAGGCAGTTGCGGGCCACCGCGTTGGCGACCGCGCTGCCGTGGTCGCGGCGCACCACGTGCAGGCAGAGGTCCACCCCGGCGGCCACCCCGCCGGAGGTGAGGAGGTCGCCGTCGTCGGTGTAGAGCACGTCGGGGTCCAGTCGCACCCGGGGGAACAGCCGGGCGAAGTGCTCGGTGTAGCGCCAGTGGGTGGTGGCCGGGCGGCCGTCCAGCAGGCCGGCGGCGGCCAGGACGAAGGACCCGGTGCAGATCGACATCAGCCGGGTGCCGGGCCGGATCCGTGCCAGCGCGTCGGCCAGGGCCGGGGTGAAGCAGGCGTCGGCGACGTCCGGGGCGGAGTCGGCGGACGCCGGGATCAGCACCGTGTCGGCCCGCTCCAGCAGTTCGGGCCCGTGGTCGACCAGCACCCGGAAGTCGGCGCTGGTGGTGACCGGCCGTCCGTCCAGGGTGCAGGTGGCCACCTCGTACAGCGGCCGGCCGGCCGGGTCCCTGGCGCCGCCGAAGATGCGGGCGGGGATGCCGAGTTCGAAGGCGATCACGCCCTCCAGCGCGAGTACCGCGACCAGGTGTGCCATGCCGTCCCCTCGGGCGTCGGTGGGTCCGGGCCAGGCTACCGCGACCCTTGGCCCGATTCTTGCGAAAGCTGTCGTTCAGGCCACTCGTCCGGCTCCGGGCCGCCCGGAACACTCGTCCGCGTGACCGAACGCAGCACCCCCGCCCCCACCGTCCCCCGCTCCGAACCGCTCGCCCCGGCCCGACGCCCCCGGGTGCACTACGCCTGGGTGGTGGCCGCCGTCTCCCTGCTCGTGCTGCTCGGCTCGGCCGGCTTCCGCTCCACGCCGAGCCTGATGATGGACGCCCTGCACAACGAGTTCGGCTGGTCGCTCGGGACGATCTCCAGCGCCACCTCCGTCAACCTGACGCTCTACGGCCTCACCGCCCCGTTCGCCGCCGCCCTGATGGACCGCTTCGGGGTGCGCCTGGTGGTGGTCTGCGCGCTGCTGACCATCTCCGTCGGCGCCGGGCTGACCATGCTGATGCGTCAGCCCTGGCAACTGGTGCTCTGCTGGGGCGTGCTGGTCGGCCTCGGCAGCGGCTCGATGGCCGGCGCCTTCGCCACCACCATCACCGGCCGCTGGTTCCGGGCCCGCCAGGGCCTGGTCACCGGGGTGCTGACCGCCGCCGGGGCGGCGGGGAACCTGGTCTTCCTGCCGGTCGGCGCCTGGCTGGTCGAGCAGCACGGCTGGCGCTCGGCCGTGGTCGTGGTCTCGCTCGCCGCCAGCGCCGTCGCCGTCCCGGTCCTGCTGCTGATGCGCGAGCGGCCCGCCGACCTCGGCCTGCTCCCGTACGGCGCCACCGAAGCCCCGCCCGCGCCGGTCGCCGAGGGCCGGGCCCTCACCCGCTCGCTGCGGGTGCTGCGGGACGCCGCCCGGAGCCGGGCGTTCTGGCTGCTGGCCGGCTCCTTCGCGATCTGCGGCGCCACCACCGCCGGCCTGGTCGGCACCCACTTCATCCCGGCCGCGCACGACCACGGCATGCCCGTCACCACCGCCGCGAGCCTGCTCGCCCTGATCGGCGTGTTCGACGTGCTCGGCACCGTCTTCAGCGGCTGGCTCACCGACCGGGTCGACTCCCGGCTGCTGCTGACCGTCTACTACGGGCTGCGCGGCCTGTCCCTGCTCCTGCTGCCGCAGCTGTTGGCCGGCTCGCTGCAGCCGCCGATCCTCGCCTTCGTGATCTTCTACGGCCTGGACTGGGTGGCCACCGTGCCGCCGACCGTCGCGCTGTGCCGCCGGCACTTCGGCGAGGACGCCCCGATCGTCTTCGGCTGGGTGCTCGCCGCCCACCAGATCGGCGCGGCCGTCGTCGCCGGGCTGGCCGGCCTGGCCCGGGACGCGCTCGGCAACTACGACCTCACCTGGTACGGCGCCGGCGCGCTGTGCGCGGTCGCGGTCGGGCTCTGCCTGGCGCTGCGCGGCACCGGGCGGGACGGCGGGGCGGTGCCGGTGCTCCCGTGACGTCGGGGCGGTGCCGGTGCCGGTGCTTCCGTGACGGTGGGGCCCGGTGGGCGGGGGCGGTGCCGGACCTCCCGGTAGGACGGTCGTACCGGAGGTCTAGGCTCCGCCTCATGGCGCTCATCTTCACCCTGGACCCGAAGCTCGACCCCGACCTGCGCACGGACGTCGTCCGGCTGTGGGTCGACGTCACCAACGCGGGCGGGGCGGTCGGTTTCGTGGCGCCGGTCACCGAGGACGAGGTCTGGGACACCGCCGACCGCCAGTTCGCCGGGGTCGAGCCGGACGGCCCGGACCGGCTGCTGGTCGCGCACGAGAGCGGGACGGGCCGGCTGGTCGGCCTGCTGTTCTTCGAGTCGATGCGCTTCGGCCTGATGGACCATTGGCGGATGCTCAAGCGGGTCATGGTGCACCCGGACTTCCAGGGCCACGGCCACGGGGCCGGGCTGCTCGCCGAGGCCGAGCGGGTGGCCCGGGAGTGGGGCCTGGAGTCGCTGCGGCTCACCGCGCGCGGCGGCCTGGGGCTGGAGCGCTTCTACGCCCGCAGCGGCTACCGGGAGGTCGGCCGGGTGCCGGCCGCGATCCGGGTCGCCCCCGGGGACGACCGGGACGACATCACCATGTGGCTCGACCTGCGCTGACACCCGCCCGGGGGCGGACCGGGACGGACCGCGGCGGCCGGGCGGGCCGGATCGGTGCCCCGTGCCCCGCGCCGGCCGTCAGGCATGCTTGACTGGAGGACCCGCCCCAGCGCAAGAAGAAGGATGTGTCGAGTGACCAGCAACGGCCCGGAGAAGTCGCACGCCACGCTCCGCTACACCTCCCTGCGGGTCAGCATCTTCCTCGGCTGCCTGCTGGTGGCCCTGCTGCTCGGGCACTTCCAGATCATCCCGGTCAGTGGTGAGGCCGGCATGATCTTCCTGTTCCTGCTGGCCGCGATCGCCTCCGCGCCGCTCAGCTACGTGCTGCTGAGCAAGCAGCGCGACGAGATGTCCGCGCAGATCAGCGGCAGGGTCTCCGGGATGCGCAGCCGTACCGCCGAGCGGAACGCCGAGGAGGACGCCGCCGACGACGCCGCCCGCGCGGCCGCCGCCGACGACGCCGCCCGCGCGGCCGCCGCCGGCCAGAGCTGACCCCGGCTCCGCCCCGCCCCACGAGCGCAGCCGCCGTGCCCGCCACCAGAGACTCCGAGCCTTCCGAGCAGACGCCCGCCGAGGGGGCGCTCGGCACCTGGCCGGCCCCCGTCCGCCGGCCCACCGGACGGGACGTGGCCCGGCTCGCCGGGGTCTCCCAGGCGACCGTCTCCCTGGTCTTCTCCGGTGCCGAGGCCGGCCGACGGGTCTCCGAGGCCACCCGGGAGCGGGTCCGGGAGGCCGCCCGCAGCCTCGGCTACCGCCCGCAGGCGGCAGGCCGGCAGCTGCGGCTCGGCCGCAGCGGGATGATCCTGCTGGCCGTGCCGAACCTCCAGGGCCCGTTCTTCGGCCGGGTGCTGGAGGGCGTCCACGAGGAGGCCGGCCGCAACGGCCTGGCCGTCGTGGTCAGTTCCGGCTGGGGCCGCGCCACCCTCGCCGAGGCCGCCACCGCCGGCCGCTTCGACGGCCTGCTGATCTGCTCCCCGGACGACAGCCAGCTCGGCGAGCTGCCCGCCGACACCCCCGCCGTCTTCCTGGACGCCGACCCCGGCACCGACCGGGCCCGCCCGACCGTCGAGCTCGACGTGGCCGGCGGGATGCGCGCCGCGGTCGAGCACCTGGCCGCGCTCGGCCACCGCCGGATCGGCCGGCTGCGCTCCAGCCACTCCGCGTACACCTTCCGGGTCCGGCAGGCCGCCTTCGAGCAGGCCGTGCGCGAACTCGACCTGGACGTCGTGGAGTTGGGCGTGAGCCTGAACGACGGCCACCGGGCCGCGCGGACCGTCGCGAGCCGGCTGCTGGAGCGGGCGGACCGGCCGCGCGCGGTGATCTGCGACGACGACGTGGTCGCCTCCGGGGTCTACCAGGCCGCCGCCGAGCTGGGGTTGCGGGTGCCCGAGGACGTGTCGGTGGTCGGCATGGACAACGTCGCGGTGGCCGCGCTGCTCGCCCCGCCGCTGACCACCGTCGACCTGCCCGGCGAGGAGCTGGGTCGGGTGGGCGCCGCCGCGCTGGCGGCCCTGCTGCGCGGCGAGCGGGTGGCGTCGGTCGCACCGCTGGCCACCTCGCTGGTGCTGCGCTCCTCGACTGCCCGGGCGTGATGACCCCGGGTGACCGTCCTGTTGCGTTATCGCGATTCGGCTGCCCGAGTCACTAGCCCAAACGGGTGAAAAATCGTCTTAACCGCTCGTGCCGTGCCTCCTTTCGGATGAATAAACGATGAGATCCACGGCATGCGGACGCTACCCTCACGTTCTCCACGCCTGTCCCGGGCGGCCAGAATGGCCACGGCCTTCGGCCTCTTCGCGGGCACGCTGCTCACCGGTACCCTCACCGCCCCGCCCGCCGACGCGGCCGTCAGCTTCACCAAGACGGTCGACAAGGCCACCGTGGCGCCCGGTGAGAACGTCACCTACACCCTGCACTACACGTGCTCGGTGACCGACTGCGCCAACGGGCGCATCACCGACACCCTGCCCGCCGGAATGGAGTTCGTCGGCTGGAGCCCCGACAACTCCACGGTGGACGTGGCGGGTTCGACTGTCCCCGCCGCCGGCAGCGTCGGCGGCACCCTCGGCATCAAGCTCCTCCCCCTCAGCCCGGGGACCACCGCGACCATCAAGGTCGTCCTCAAGTTCCCCAACTTCACCACCCCCAACAACACCAAGACCGTCAACTCGGCCACCCTGACCTCCGACGGCGAGCCCGAGCAGAAGGGCTCCGCCACCACCACGGCCGTCGTCCAGCCCGACTACAAGGTCACCAAGGGCGTCCAGACCAGCAGTCAGGACGGCCGCTCGGTCACCTACCAGTTCAGCGCGTGCTCCACCAGCGGCGTCCCCAACGTCGACCTGGACGCCAGTCGGCTGGTCGACACCCTGCCGCCCGGTGCCGTCGTCGACACAGGCCGCTCGCCGGGCTGGACCCGGGACCCGAACAACCCCAACCGCTGGATGTACGACATCGGCGACTTCCGGGCCGGCAACGGCCAAGCCGGCTGCCGCATCCCCGGTGTGCTGGTCGTCAACTTCCCCGACCCGACTTTCCCCAGCGGCACCACCGCCACCAACTCCGTCGTCCTGCAGGGTGACCCGCTCGGCCCCGAGGGCATGCGCGACCTGTCCAACGCCACCGCCCAGTCCCCGACCTTCAAGCCGCCGACCACCGGCATCAAGGTCGCCGCCTCCAAGATGTGGCAGGGCAAGGTGGTCTCCGGCGACGTCGCCTCCTTCAGCCTCCACGCCGGCAACACCGCCGGCCCCGCCACCAGCCTGGTGATGACCGACCCCGGCTCCGGCACCACTGCCGACCTCTACAACTGGCTGATACCGCAGGCCGTCCAGATGGAGCCCTGGAACCCCACCAGCATCGGCCTCAAGCTGCAGTACCGCCTCAACGGCGACCAGACCTGGAAGACCTTCACCCCCGGCAAACCCCTCAACGGCTCCGAAACCCGCCGCATCACCTTCGCCGAGGGCAAGGGCGACCCGGCGGGCGACGTGCTCGGCATCCCGGCCGGGCGCTGGCTCGACGGGCTGCGCTTCCAGTGGGACGGCCCCATTCCCACCGGCTGGAGCCCCGGCAACGCCGTGCAGGTCCTCGCCCAGGTCGTCGCCACCGGCCACGACGGCCGCACCGCACCCACCCCCCTGCACAACTGCGTGGACGTGACCGGCACCGACGCCTCCGGCAAGACCGCCTCGGCCAGTGCCTGCGCCGACTCCACCGTCAGCGCCGCCACCAACCTCGGCGCCACCAAGACCACCACCTCCGGCGCCGTCCTCGCTCCCGGCGGCGTCGCCACCTTCCGGATCGCCCCGTACAACCGCACCGGGCGCGACCTCGGCACCCCGCTCGTCCTGTACGACCTGCTGCCGCAGGGCCTCGTCTACCAGGACGGCAGCGCCCGCCCCGACCCGGGCTACTCGCAGTCCGTCGCTCCGAAGTCCGTCCAGGTGCTGCCCGGACCTGACGGCCGCCAGCTGCTCAAGATGACCTGGCCGGCCGGCGCGCCCGACATGGCGTACCTCAACGACGACAAGGCGTACCGGATCCTGATCGACGCCCAGGTCGCGGGCAGCGCCAAGCCCGGCACCCTCACCAACGACGTGTACGTCACCACCGAGGGCGCCACCGCACCCGTCACCTGCTCCTACTTCGGCACCGACAGCGGCGTGCCCGACAGCAAGGACCTCAACGGCAACGGCAACACCACCGAGACCATGTGCCACGCCTCCTCGCAGGTCGAGGTGCAGGTCCCGGCCGTGCTGCGCTCCTTCAAGGAGGTCAGGGGCGACCTCGACAAGGACTACGCCACCACCGGCACCACCACGCCCGGCGGCGGCATCTCCTACCGGCTGACCGTCCGCAACGACTCGCCCGACCCGGTCACCGACTTCGTCGCGTACGACAAGCTGTCCACCCCGGGTGACTCGTACGTGCTGCGGCCGGACATCGCGCGCGGCTCCGCCTGGACGCCCTCGCTGGCCCAGCCGCTGACCTCCAGTGACCCGACCGTGGTGATCGAGTACACCACCTCGCCGAAGCCCTGCGTGTCCGGAGCGATCACCGTGCCCGGGCCGTGCGACGCGAACGCCCGGTGGAGCACCGACTTCCCCGGTCCCGGCAACGCCACCTGGTTCAAGGTCAGCCGGCCGGGCACCCTGCCGTCGGGCGGGCTGTTCACCCTGACCTGGCCGATGGTCGCCTCGGTGGACGCCGGCAACGCCGACTTCGCGTGGAACAGCTTCGCCTACACCGCCACCGACTCCACCGGCAGCCCGCTGCTGCCGGCCGAGCCCGCCAAGGTCGGCGTCGGCGTCCAGGCGCCCGTGCCGCCGAACAACGCGCTCGGCGACCACGTCTGGATCGACCGCGACCGCAACGGCATCCAGGACTCCGGCGAGAGCGGGGTCCCGGGCGTCCGGGTGGAGCTGCTGGACGCGGCCGGACAGCCGGTCCGCGACAAGCTGGGCAAGCCGGTCACCACGGTGACGGACGCGGACGGGAACTACCTGTTCGAGCAGCTGCCCGACGGGGAGTACGCGGTGCGCTTCGACCTGGCGACCGTCCCGGCGGACGCCAAGGTCACCGTGCGGCACGCGGGGAAGGACCCGGCGCGGGACTCGGACGCAGACCCGGCCACCGGGACCACCCAGACGGTGCGGCTGTCGGGCGGGGCGCGGGACCTGAGCCTGGACCTGGGGCTGGTGCCGGCGGATGCGCCGACGCCGACGCCGACGCCTACTCCCACTCCGACGCCTACTCCCACGCCGACTCCGACGGGTTCGCCGACGCCGACCTCGTCCCCGTCTCCGACCTCGTCGTCGACGCCCACCCCGACGAACTCGCCGTCCCCGACGGGTTCGCCGACGCCGACGAACTCGCCGACGGGTTCGCCGATGCCGACGAGTTCGCCCTCGCTGACGGGCAGCCCGACCGGCACCCCGTCGGGCACCCCGACCGACGGCCCGTCGAACGGCCCGTCGTCGACCGAGCCCCCGAGCACGGGTGAGCCCGGTGCCCCGTCGCAGGATCCGCAGCGGCCGTCCCCAGGGCAGGGGAGCGGCGAGCTGCCCCACACCGGTGGGCCCGGCCTGCTGCCGGCCGTGCTGGGTGCCGTCGCCCTGGGCTTCGGTGTGCTGTTCACGGTGATCGCCCGGCGCCGTCGGGGCCGTCACAGCTGATCATCCGTAACCGAAGGACAAAGACTGTGCCCGCCGGCCAGACCGCCGGCGGGCACAGTCGTCTGTGGGGGTGGGTCAGCCCACCGGGACGGGCTGCGCGGCGGTGGCCACCGGAGCCGGGTGGAACCAGCGCCGGGCGCCGAACAGCAGCAGTCCGCCGAGCGCGATCCCGCCCACCGCGCACATCGCCACCGGGCGCAGCGAGTCCTCGGCGAGCTTGCCGGAGACGGCGTAGCCGAGCGAGTTGCCGGTGGCGAACAGCGTGACCAGCCAGGCGAAGGCCTCGGTCACGGTGCCGGTCGGGGCCAGTTCGGCGACCAGCACGAACGCCGCCGCGAGCAGCGGGGCCAGCATGATCCCGGAGAGGAAGGCCAGCGCGGCCATCGGGTACGGCCCGGGCAGGGTGACCAGCGGCAGGTAGGAGGCGGCCATCGCGAGCGCCATCACCCAGGTGCGGGTGGCCGTGCTCTGCCGCCAGTCGACCGCGCCGTAGGCGAGTGCGCCGAGCAGGCCGGCGAGCGCGGCCAGCGCCAGCAGGGTGCTCCCGCCGCCCGGCAGTTCGCCGGCGTGCCGCTCGGCGTAGGCGATGAACAGCACGTTCTGGGCGCCGACCGCCCAGCCGGCCCCGGCCAGGCCGATCAGCAGCAGCACCAGGCCGGGGGAGCGCAGCGGTCCGAGCAGTCCGGCGGACTGCTCCCGGGCCGGGGCGCGCCAGGCCCGGGCGGGCCCGGTGGTGGCCACGATCAGCGCGCCGGCCAGCCCGAGCCCGGCGGCCACCCAGAGCGCGGCGACCGGGCTGAACAGTCCGGAGATGGCGGCGACGGCCAGCGGCCCGGCCACGTAGAGCGTCTGCTGGGAGGCGGAGTCGAAGGCGTACGCGGTGTCGAGCTGCTTCTCCTCGACCACGTCCGGCCAGAGCGAGCGCAGGCAGGGCTCCAGCGGGGGCATGGCGAGACCGGCGATCGCGGCCCCGACCGGTGCGCCGATCGCGGAGCCGGGGGCGAGGGCGAGCAGCGCGTACCCGCCGCCGGCCACCACGGCGGAGGCGAGCAGGACCCTCGGCTGCCCGGTGCGGTCCACGATCCGGCCGAGCACCGGCCCGCCGATGGCGGCGGCGAACGCGTAGGCGGAGGTGGCCAGTCCGACCCGGCCGTACGGCACCCCGGCGTCGCGCAGGGCGAGGGCGATGACGAGGGCGGTCATGCCGGCGGGCAGACGGCCGAGCAGGGTGCCGAGCAGCAGGCGGGTGACGTGCGGGGCACGGAGCAGGGCTAGGTAGCCCATCGGCGTCCTCTCCGGGTGGGCAGGCAGGGGCGGGGACGCCGACAAAGTTATACGTATAACCGCTCAGTGGTCAATCGGACCGCCGAGCTGACCTGATGGGGCGTCAGCTTCGTTCGTGCCCGGAGTTCGAGTTCGCGGTGCGCCCGAAGAGGGCAGGAATTCTGCGTGACCTCAAACAAGTACTTTGAACATCTCAAACCTTTGCTGCTAACGTATCGGCCATGACAGCCTCAGACGCACTGCGGATGCACGGCCCGGGCCAGCTGCCCGGCGCCGCCCGCCCGTGTGCTCTGGCCGGTGCTGTGGACAGCCCGCGCCGTTGTCGCGCCCCGCGCTGTACCGCCCTGTGCTGTACCGCGGCGGCACGCCCCTGACCGGGGCCCGACCTCTCCCGTCCGGCCCCGCGCCGTGCCGCCTGCTCCGCCCCCACCTCACCGTCAGCAACGCCCTCCCCGGAGACGCTCCCCCATGTCCACAGCGCCCGAGGCGACCACGTCGCCGTCCGTGCTCGCCCGCATCCGCAAGACGCCCTTCTGGGTGCAGATCGTCGCCGGCCTCGTGCTCGGCGTCGGCCTCGGCTACCTGGCCCGCGCCGCCGACATCTCCTGGCTGGCCACCACTCTGGAGACCATCGGCAAGATCTTCGTCCAGCTGCTCAAGCTGGCCGTCCCGCCGCTGGTGTTCACCGCGATCGTGGTGAGCGTCGCCAACCTGCGCAATGTGACCAACGCGGCCCGCCTGGCCACCCGTACGCTGCTCTGGTTCATGATCACCTCGCTGATCGCGGTCGGCATCGGCATCGGCCTGGGCCTGCTGACCAACCCGGGCGAGGGCACCAACCTGAAGACCGAGGGCCTCAAGGCGCTCGACTCCAAGGGCACCTGGGTCGACTTCCTGACCGGGATCTTCCCGACCAACATCGTCGACTCCTTCGCCAAGGTGAACGTCCTCCAGATCGTCTTCCTGGCGGTCGTGGTCGGCGCGGCGATCATCAAGCTCGGCGCCAAGGCCGAGCCGGTCCTCAAGCTCAGCGAGTCCGTGCTGGAGCTGACCCAGACCGCGCTGTGGTGGGTCATCCGGCTCTCCCCGCTCGGCACCCTCGGCCTGATCGGCAAGTCCGTCGCGAAGTACGGCTGGGACCTGCTGAAGCCCTTCGCCACGCTCACCCTGGACATCTACCTCGGCTGCGCCCTGGTGCTGTTCGTCGTCTACTCGCTGGTGCTGCGCTTCGCCGCCGGGCTCAACCCGGTGCACTTCTTCAAGGGCGCCTGGCCCGCGATCCAGCTGGCCTTCGTCTCCCGCTCCTCGGTCGGCACCCTGCCGGTCACCCGCCGCGTCACCGAGCGCCTCGGCGTCCCGAGCGAGTACGCGTCCTTCTCGGTGCCGTTCGGCGCCACCACCAAGATGGACGGCTGCGCCTCGATCTACCCGGCCGTCGCCGCGATCTTCGTCGCCCAGGTCTTCAACGTCGAGCTGGGCATCAAGGACTACATCCTGATCGCCTTCGTCTCGGTGGTCGGCTCGGCCGCCACCGCGGGCCTCACCGGCGCGATCATCATGCTGACGCTGACCCTGTCCACCCTGGGCCTGCCGCTGGAGGGCGTCGGCCTGCTGCTCGCCATCGACCCGATCCTGGACATGATGCGCACCGCGACCAACGTCGCCGGCCAGGTCGTCGTGCCGATCGTGGTCGCCGCCCGGGAGCGGATCCTGGACGTCGCCGCGTACAACAACCCCTCCGGGGACCTGTACGAGGAGGACGCGAAGCCGGCCGTCGCCGCAGGTCAGGGCGAGGCGGCCCCGGTCGCGGCCTGAGGCCCGTCCGGCCTTCCGGCCCGGCCGCTCGGCCGGAGGTCGGATGTCCGATCGGACGTCAGAGGGGGTGTTCGATCCGCGACGGAAAGGGCCCTCTCCCGGTGACGGGAGAGGGCCCTTTCCGCATTCCTTCGTTCCGCACCCGAACTTCCGTCCGGTTCGCGGCTTTCGAAAAGGCAGGGGGCCCGCCGGATGGGCGGGCCCCCTTGGGTACTGCTCTTGTGCTCACGGTGGCGACTGTCGGGAGCCGCCGACGGACCCGTTCGGGTCCCGAGCGATCAGATCATCAGAGGATGGTCAGACAGCGCTGACGTTCTCCGCCTGCGGGCCCTTCGGGCCCTGGGTGACGTCGAAGGTGACCTGCTGGTTCTCCTCCAGCGAGCGGAAGCCGTTCGCGTTGATGGCGGAGTAGTGAACGAAGACGTCGGGGCCGCCGCCCTCCTGGGCGATGAAGCCGAAGCCCTTCTCAGCGTTGAACCACTTGACGGTTCCCTGAGCCATGCCGTTCTCCTTGCGATGCGTGTCGGGGGCCACACCGTGTGACACCCGGTCCGCTGCGCTGATCGCCCTGCCTCCGGACGTGTCCGAAATTTTTCGATATTGCTGAAAAACTACAAAAAGCCTGCGGTTACATGCTCCGCAGGCTTCAAGTACTGCAAGGGGAATCAAACTGCAACTGAGGGCAACGCTAGCATGCGGCCGCTGTGACGACCAGAGGTCACTTGCGGCGTGGAAGGCGCGTGTCGTAAGGGCGGGAGCGGTCGCGGAAAGGCGTGCCGGAGGCGCGTGAGGGCGTGTCGGGTGGCCGGTGCGGGCCGCCGCGAACAGCAGGCATACGCTGCGGGGAGGCACGAACAGCAAGGGAGCGGCGCAGTGGCAGCACCGGAAGCACGAACCCCGGACGCGCGGACGCGGGAGCCCCGACAGAACACCCCGGACACCCCGGTCAGGCCCCGGGTCGGCCACATCCAGTTCCTGAACTGCGTACCCCTCTACTGGGGGCTCGCCAGGACCGGCAACCTGCTCGACCTGGACCTCACCAAGGACACCCCCGAGAAGCTGAGCGACCAGCTCGTCGGCGGCGCCCTCGACATCGGCCCCATCACCTGCGTGGAGTACCTGCGCAACGCGGACGACCTGCTGGTCCTGCCGGACATCGCGGTCGGCAGCGACGGCCCGGTGATGTCCTGCCTGATCGTGAGCAAGGTGCCGCTCGCCGACCTCGACGGCCGCAGGGTCGCCCTCGGCTCCACCAGCCGCACCTCCGTGCGGCTCGCCCGGCTGCTCCTGGAGGAGCGCGAGGGCGTGCGCCCGGACTACTTCAGCTGCCCGCCGGACCTCAGCGCGATGCTCGCCGAGGCCGACGCCGCCGTCCTGATCGGCGACCCGGCCCTGCGCGCCTACCTCGGACAGGCCGCCGACCTCGGGCTGACCGTCCACGACCTCGGCGAGATGTGGAAGGAGTGGACCGGCCTGCCGTTCGTCTTCGCGGTCTGGGCGGTGCGGCGCGAGTTCGCCGAGCGCGCCCCGGAACTGACCGCCGCGGTGCACCGGGCCTTCCTGGAGTCCCGCGACCTGTCGCTGGTCGAGGCCACCAAGGTGGCCGAGCAGGCCGCCCGCTGGGAGTCCTTCGGGGCTGACGTGCTGGAGCGGTACTTCAGCGAGGCGCTCGACTTCTCGCTCGGCGAGCGGCAGCTGGCCGGCGTCTCCGAGTTCGCCCGGCGGGTCGCGCACGACAGCGGGTTCGCCCCGGACGTCGCGGTGCGGCTGCTGGAGCCGGCGGCCCTGCCGGTGGGGTGACCGGTCCTGCCGACGGGGTGACGGGCGTTGCCGCGGGGCGACGGGCCCTGCCGGTGGGGTGACCGGCGTCGTCGCCGGGGTGACGGGTCCTGCCGCCGGGGTGACCGGCGTCGTCGCCGGGAGTGACAGCGGAGGTGGGCGGCCGAATGTGCTGGCGTAGGCTGGTTCGGCCGTACCCCAGTAGCACTTGAGAGAGAGAAGGCCGCCAGGTGACCGAGCTCGCAGCGACCACCCTCGATGCGTCCAGCACCGACCTGAAGGCCGTGCTCGACCGGGCCGCCGCCGGCGGCCGGATCACCCCGGAGGAGGCGCTGGAGCTCTACCGCTCGGCGCCGCTGCACGCGCTCGGCTCCGCCGCCGACGCGGTGCGCCGCCGTCGCTACGCGGGTACCGAGCACATCGCGACGTACATCATCGAGCGCAACATCAACTACACCAACGTCTGCGTGACGGCGTGCAAGTTCTGCGCCTTCTACGTGCCGCCGAAGAGCGACAAGGGCTGGTCCCGCGAGCTCGACGAGATCCTGCGCCGCTGCGCCGAGACGGTCGAGCTGGGCGGCACCCAGATCATGTTCCAGGGCGGCCACCACCCGGACTACGGCGTGGAGTACTACGAGCGCGCGTTCTCGGCGATCAAGGCCGACTTCCCGCAGCTGGTGATCCACTCGCTGGGTGCCTCCGAGGTCGAGCACATGGCGCGGATCTCGGGCGTCTCCGTCGAGGAGGCCATCACCCGGATCCACAAGGCGGGCCTGGACTCCTTCGCCGGCGCCGGCGCCGAACTGCTGCCGGAGCGGCCGCGCAAGGCGATCGCCCCGCTGAAGGAGTCCGGCGAGCGCTGGCTGGAGATCATGGAGATCGCCCACGGCCTCGGCGTGGAGTCCACCTCCACCATGCTGATGGGCACCGGCGAGACCAACGCCGAGCGGATCGAGCACCTGCGGATGATCCGCGACGTGCAGGACCGCACCGGCGGCTTCCGGGCCTTCATCCCGTACACCTACCAGCCGCAGAACAACCACCTGAAGGGCTCGACCCAGGCCACCGTCTTCGAGTACCTGCGGATGATCGCGATCGCCCGCCTGTTCCTCGACAACGTCGCCCACATCCAGGGCTCCTGGCTCACCACCGGCAAGGAGGCCGGCCAGCTGTCGCTGCACTACGGTGCGGACGACCTCGGGTCCGTGATGCTGGAGGAGAACGTCGTCTCGGCGGCGGGCGCCAAGCACCGCTCCAACCTCACCGAGCTGATCCACCTCATCCGGGCCGCCGACCGCGTCCCGGCGCAGCGCTCGACCACCTACGAGCACCTGCGCGTGCTGGACGACCCGGCCAACGACCCGGTCGACCCGCGGGTCGCCTCGCACATCGCCTCCACGGCGATCGAGGGCGGCACCGCGCACCCCGAGCTGAAGATCCTGGACAACTGACCCCTCTCCCCACGGTGCGCTGACCCCGTCATGCTGACCCTGCACCGGGCGGCGTTCCTGCTGCCCGACCCGGCCGATCCCACCGCCCCGTCCATCGCCGACGGGGCGGTGGTGGTGCGTGGCGAGCTGGTGGAGGCGGTCGGGCCGTACGAGGCGCTGGCGGCCGCGCACCCGGGAGCGCGGGTGCGGGACTGGGGAGCGGCCGTGCTTGCCCCCGGGCTGCGCAATCCGTACGGGCACTGGCTGCTGGAACGGGCGTACCACCCGGATCCGCGGGAGGAGGTCGGCCTCGAACCGGTCGCCGACGGGCTGGCCGGATCCACGGACGAGACGCGCTGCGGGGCCAGCGCGCGGCGGGGGCTGCAGCGGATGCTCGGGTACGGGGTGACGGCGGTGGCCGGGCCCTTCGAGCGGGCCTCGGTGCGGACGGCGGTGGCGCGGTCGGGGGTGGTGGGGCTGCCTGGCTCCGGATCTTCCGGTTCTGGCTCCTCCGGCTCCTCTGGCTCTTCCGGCTCTTCCGGCTCCTCGGGTGGGGGCGTGGGGCCGCTGGATCCGTTGGCGGTGCTGCCGTTGGCGCAGGCCGTGTACGGGCGGGTGGCGGCCGGGGGGCGGGCGGACTTCGCGGTGTTCGCGGTCGCGGGTGTCGGGAGTGCCGTGGGCCTCGCGGGTGCCGCGGGTGCCGCGGCCGTCGAACCGGCGGCGGGCGGGTGCCTGGCCACGGTTCTGGGCGGGCGGTTGGTGTACCGCCGGCGGTGAGACGACCGTCACGGCGGGCGCGACGTACCCGCCAGTAGCCGGAATCCCTTGTGGTGTACGGGACTTCCTTCGTGTGCACCCGAACTCCGGTGCTGGTTGCGGAGAGTGATTGCCCTTTCATCGTGACCTGAGGGCCCGCCAGCGGATACGATCCCGGACAGCTCACTCCGTACCCTCACCACACCACTGCCCGCGCCCGCGGGCGGCGGGGCCGTGTCCCCGGCCCCGACGGCAAGCCAGGACAGGAACCATGCGACCCGCGACCGTTCCCCCGCCGCGCATCCCGCGGTTGGGCCGTGGTTGGTACCTCGCCGCCGTGCTCAGCGCCGTGCTGGCCGTCGGCATGTGCCTGCTGGGTTGGCGTCAGGCCGACCAGGCCGACCGGATCGAGGCGCACCCGGTGAGAGTCGAGGGGGTCGTCACCCAGCTCCCGACCGGCGGCGGCACCTACAGCGCCGTCAGCTACCGGGCCGGCGGCGAACCGCACACCGCGGCCGCGCTTCCGCTCTCGGACGGCGTCAGGCTCGGCGACAAGGTCTGCCTGGAACACGCCGCCGACGACCCGGGCGCGGTCCGGATCTGCGGCGACACCTACCCGCAGCCGGTCGGCGTGGGCCTGGCCCGGTTCAGCGTGCCGGTGGGAGTCGTGCTCTTCCTGATCTGCGTGCTGCGCATCCGGCGGCACCACAAGGCCCTCGCAGTCCGCAGCGGGAAGGGGAAGCTGGCCGCCAACCTCGCCCTGGCGACCGGGGCGCTGGCGGACGGGATGCCCGCGATAACGCACGGAAAGCGGTCCCGCCGGCGGCGCCGCGCGGGCGGGCGGCGCGCTCAGCACTGACGGGCGGCGGGCTCGGCACTGACGGGCGGCGGGCTCAGTGTTGACGGGCGGAGAGCTCGGCGCTGACGGGCCCGTGGGCGTGGCCCGGCGGGTGGTGCTCCAGGTGCGCCCCGAGGGTCGGCGTGCCCCCTTGGTCGGGGTGTCCGTGCGAGGGTGAACAATGGGGGGCGTGACCCGAGCCTCTCTGGACAAGCAGCCGCACGAAGTCGCCGCCATGTTCGACGACGTCGCGGCCAAGTACGACCGCACCAACGACGTGCTCTCCCTGGGCCAGGCCCGCGCCTGGCGCCGGGCGGTGGCCGAGGCGGTGGACGCCGGACCGGGCGACATCGTGCTCGACCTCGGGGCCGGCACCGGCACCTCCTCGCTGCCCTTCGTCGAGGCCGGCGCGAAGGTCGTCCCCTGCGACTTCTCGGTCGGCATGCTCGCCGAGGGCAAGCACCGCCACCCCGAGCTGGCGCTCACCGCCGGCGACGCCACCCGGCTGCCGTTCGCAGACGACACCTTCGACTCGGTGACGATCTCCTTCGCGCTGCGCAACGTCCAGGACACCGACGCGGGGCTGCGCGAGATGCTGCGGGTCACCAAGCCCGGCGGCAAGCTGGTGATCTGCGAGTTCTCCACCCCGACCTGGACGCCGTTCCGGACGGTCTACACCGAGTACCTGATGCGCGCGCTGCCGCCGGTGGCCACCGCCGTCAGCAGCAACCCGGACGCGTACGTCTACCTCGCCGAGTCCATCCGGGCCTGGCCGGACCAGCCGGGCCTGGCCGCCAGGCTCCAGGACAACGGCTGGTCGAAGGTCGCCTGGCGGAACCTGACCGGCGGGATCGTCGCGCTGCACCGGGCGTACAAGATCGCGTAGCCGGGCGGTGGACGCGGCGGACGTGACGGACGCGGCGGCCACCTTGCTCGGGGGCGGGGCTGGTTCGCGGCCGGTGGTCAGGGCCGGTTCGCGGCCGGTGGTCGGGGCTGGTTCGCGGCGGGTGGTCGGGGGCGGGGGCGCAGTCGGTGGCGTGAGCGGAACTAGACTGCCGGAGGCAAAGCCGCCGTCCCCCAGCCGCAGTTCCAGGAGTGTGTCCACGTGTCCGAGACCGCAGCCGATCTGACGAAGCCGGACAGCCCCGTGGAGAGCACGGCCGACGTCATCGTGGTCGGCGCGGGCCCGGCCGGCTCCACCACCGCCTACTACCTGGCCCAGGCCGGGCTGGACGTGCTGCTGCTGGAGAAGACCGCCTTCCCGCGCGAGAAGGTGTGCGGCGACGGCCTGACCCCGCGTGCCACCAAGCAGCTGGTGGACATGGGCATCGACGTCTCCACCGAGAACGGCTGGCTGCACAACAAGGGCCTGCGCATCATCGGCGGCGGCGTCCGGCTGGAGCTGGACTGGCCCGAGCTGTCCTCCTTCCCCGACTACGGCCTGGTCCGCAAGCGCGCCGACTTCGACGAGCTGCTGGCCCGTCAGGCCGAGAAGGCCGGCGCGCGGCTCTACGAGCGCTGCAACGTCAGCGGCCCGGTCCTGGACGAGCGCACCGGCCGGATCGTCGGCGTTACCGCCAAGCTCGGCGACGAGAAGCGGCCGGTCACCTTCCGGGCCCCGCTGGTGGTCGCCGCCGACGGCAACTCCACCCGGCTCTCGCTCGCCATGGGCCTGCACCGGCGCGAGGACCGCCCGATGGGCGTCGCCTACCGCACCTACTTCACCTCGCCGCGCCACGACGACGACTACCTGGAGTCCTGGCTGGAGCTGTGGGACACCCGCGACGGTGACCGCAAGCTGCTGCCCGGGTACGGCTGGGTCTTCGGCATGGGCGACGGCACCTCCAACGTCGGCCTCGGCATCCTCAACTCCTCGCCGGCGTTCGGCGAGCTGGACTGGCGCGAGGTGCTCAAGGCCTGGTGCGCAAGCATGCCGGAGGAGTGGGGCTACACCCCCGAGAACATGACCGAGCCGATCCGCGGCGCCGCGCTGCCGATGGCCTTCAACCGGCAGCCGCACTACACCCGCGGCCTGCTGCTCGTCGGCGACGCGGGCGGCATGGTCAACCCGTTCAACGGCGAGGGCATCGCCTACGCGATGGAATCCGGCCAGATCGCCGCCGGGGTCATCGTGCAGGCCCTCGCCCGGGTCACCGACGGTGGCCGCGAGCGCGCCCTCCAGGCCTACCCGCGCATCCTCAAGGACGTGTACGGCGGCTACTACACGCTGGGCCGGGCCTTCGTGAAGCTCATCGGCAACCCCAAGGTGATGCAGATCGCCACCCAGCGCGGCCTCACCCACCCGATGCTGATGCGCTTCACCCTCAAGCTGCTCGCCAACCTCACCGACCCGCAGGGCGGCGACGCGATGGACCGCGTGATCAACGGCCTCGCCAGGGTCGCGCCGAACGCCTGACCCGGGGCCCGGGGCGTTCGTCCCGGGCGTTCGGTTCGGGCGTTCGCCCGGACGTTTGCCCCGGACGTTCGGCTCGGGACCGGCATCCCGTGGACCGCGGCGCCGAAGCCCACCGCGGCAGCCTCCTCGCCGCGCTCCGACCGGAGGCCTGACTCCTGCCACGGAGACGCTCGGCCCCGGACGGAGCGGTCGGCTACGCCTCTTCGGGTGTCTCTGCCGGGGCTGGGGCGGCGTCCGTCGTTCGGCGGGAGGCGGCGGAGCGCTGTTCGACGTAGGCGAGGCGTTCGGCGAAGACCCGGGCCGCGTCGGGGGTGAGGGTCCGGAGGGCGACGAGGGCGGAGAAGACGACGTCGCAGAGTTCGTGCTGGACGTCCTCCCAGGTGTGGGTGACGCCCTTGCGCGGGTTCTGACCGGTGGCGCCGATCACCGCCGCGCCGACCTCGCCGATCTCCTCGGAGAGCTTGAGGATCCGCAGCAGCCGTTCTTCCTGGGGCGACTGCGTGCCCTGCTCGTCCAGCCATGCGACCAGGTGGTCGACGCTCTCCCAGATCCGGCTGTCCATGCGGCGCTGCTCCTGCTCCCATGCGGTGTCGTTGGTGCTGCCACCGTACGGGAGCGGGGGCGGGCGGACATGGGCGGGCGGCAGGACGGGTGGCGGGTGCCGATCAGTGGGTGCTGATCTTCACGTTGCGGATGTTCACGGGGAGGTTGGGGAAGCCGTCGCCCGGGTTGTTCTGGTCGTCCTCGCCGCCGGCGGCGATCTTCTGGAGGACGTCCAGGCCGGCGGTGATCCGGCCGAACGGGGTGTAGGCGGGGGAGAGCTTGGTGTCCTTCCAGACGAAGAAGAACTGGCTGCCGTTGGTGTTCGGGCCGGCGTTGGCCATGGCCACGGTGCCGGCCGGGTAGGTGGCGCCGGTCAGGTTCTCGTCCGGGAACGAGTAGCCAGGACCGCCGCTGCCGGTGCCGGTCGGGTCGCCGCACTGGAGGACGTAGATCCGCTGGGTGGTGAGGCGGTGGCAGTGGCTGCGGTCGAAGTAGTCGTGCTCGGCGAGGAACCGGAACGAGAAGGTGGTGCAGGGCGCCTTGTCCGTCAGGGCCTCGAAGGTGATCTGGCCCTGGGTGGTCCGCAGTGTCGCGCGGTAGGGCTTCGCCGCCTTCTTGGCGTCGAACACCGGGATGCCCTTGAAGTTGTCCGCCGGGATGGCCGGTGTGTAGGTGCAGCCCGCGGCGGGGGCGGCGGCCACGGGGGCGTCCGCGATGGCGGTGCCGGTGCTCGCCACGAGCGGGAGGACGGTGGCGGCGGCGACCAGCGCCCAGCGCTTGCGGTTCACGTGACGGGCCTTCCGGGGGGTGGTGGACGGCGGGGTTGTCATGGGTGCATCATCCACGGCCGGGCGGGGATGCGGTAGGGGGTGGGGCGGCCGTGGTTCCCCGGGCGGCAGAAGCGTGAGGGCTCGTCAGTTCACCTCCGGGGCGGTCGTGGTGGGTGCGAAGAGTCCGGCGCGGGCGGCCAGGGCGGCGGCGTCGGCGGCCCGCTCGGCGGTGCGGGCGTCGAGCGGCTCGCCGGAGACGAACAGCCGGTAGTAGAGCGGTGCGGTGGCGGCCCGGACCACCTCGGCGCCATCCGTTCCGGCGGGCAGTTCGCCCCGGGCGACGGCCCGTTCGGCCACCTCGGCGGCCTGGCGGTGGCGGGCCGCGAAGAAGGCGCGCAGGGCGGCCGCGCCGACGTCCGAGCGCTGGGCCGCGGAGATCAGCGCGGTGGGCGTGGGGCTGAGCTCCGGGTCGGTGAAGACGCTGAACACCTCCTGGGTGATCCGCCGGAGGTCCTCCTGGAGATCTCCGGCGTCGGGCAGGGGCCAGGGTTGATCGGCGGAGGCGGTCAGGGCGTCGGCAACCAGGCCGTCGACCCCGCCCCAGCGCCGGTAGAGGGTCGCCTTGTGGATGCCGGAGCGGGTGGCGACCGCCTCGACGGTGAGGCCGTCGTACCCCTTGGCCGTCACCTCGGCGAGCGTGGCGGCGACCACCTCCGCCCGGACCCGGGCGCTGCGGCCGCCGGGGCGCGGGGTGGGGGTGCGGGGCTCCGGCTCGGGGTGGGCTGCTTCAGTCAAAGTCGACTCCAGTCGCGTTAAAGCTTGCCGTGGGGTGGAGGCCATGCGATGCTTATCGTAATGCGACTTGTGTCGCATTACGAGAGGAGCCTGCGTGTCCGCCACCGCCATTCCCGACCCCACCGCCCTCCACCCGCTCGCCGGTCACGACCGGGTCGTCCTTCTGCGCCCGCTCGTCACCGACCCGCGGATCGAGGTCGGCGAGTACACCTACTTCGACGACCCCGATGGAGCCACCCGCTTCGAGGAGCGCAATGTCCTCTACGCGTACGGCCCCGAGCGGCTGGTGATCGGCAAGTACTGCGCGATCGCCACCGGCACCCGGTTCCTGATGGCCGGCGCCGCTCATCCGACCGTCGGAGTCTCCACCTTCCCCTTCACCATGTTCGGCGGCAGCTGGACGGAGCGGACCCTCGACATCGTCGCGGGCCTGCCCAGCCGGGGCGACACCGTGATCGGCAACGACGTCTGGTTCGGCCACGGGGCCACCGTCCTGCCCGGCGTCCGGATCGGCGACGGCGCGATCATCGCGGCCGGAGCGATGGTCACCTCCGACGTCGAGCCGTACACCGTCGTCGGCGGCAATCCGGCCCGCCCGATCCGCCGCCGCTTCGACGAGGCCGACATCGCGCGCCTTCTCCGTGCGGCCTGGTGGGACTGGCCGACCGAGCTGGTCACCGAACACGTCCGCGCGATCATGTCCGGCACCCCGGCCGACATCGAGGCGATCGCCGCGGCGAACGGTCTGCTCGCCGTCTGATCCACCCGCGCCCCCGAAGGGCATTGATCACCGGCGGCCCGGTGCGCGAAGATGGCGCACCCTTGCTCCGTGCTCCACCCCGTCCACCGCCGGGCCTTTCGCCCGGCTCCTGGGTCCGTCCGACGCCGTACGGTACTCGCGCCTGCCGGTTCCGTCCGTTCGGAGGGTTCTTTCGCATGCCAGCCTCCTTGTCCGACCTGCCCAAGAGGTCGTCCTCGTCGGTCCTTCGTGATCTTCCGGTCCTGCTCGTGGCCGTGGTGTGGGGGTCGAGCTTCCTCGCCGTCCAGCGGGTGGCCGAGCCGGGGACGGTCGTGGCGATGCTCGTGCTGCGGTTCGGGCTGGTGCTGCCACTGCTCGGGGCCGTCGCCTGGCGCGCCCTGCGGAGGCTGAGCCGCGCCGAGTGGTTCGGCGGCGCCGCGCTGGGGCTGGTGCTCAGCGGGATCTTCCTGCTGGAGACCTACGGAGCCGTGCACACCTCTGCGACCAACGCCGGGCTGATCATCAGCCTCGCGATGGTGCTGACCCCGCTCGGCGAGAGCGCCCTCGGCCGGACCGCGCCACCGAAGGCCTTCCTCGCGGCCGCCGGACTGGCCGTCCTCGGCGTCGCCCTGCTCACCGGCGACGGCGGGCTGCGCCCTCCCGCGCTCGGCGACCTGCTGGTGCTGGGCGCCGCCCTCGTCCGGACCGCGTACGTCCTCGCGATGGCCCGCACCCGGGCCGTCCGCGACACCGACATGCTCGCCATCACCTGGGTCCAACTCGCCGTGGCCGCCGGGGTGTTCGCCGTCGTCGCGCTCCTGGCGGGGCCCGCGCCCTGGACGGTCGCGCGCTTGTACGGGGCCGACCAGTGGGCCTGGCTGCTGCATCTGTCCTTGTTCTGCACCCTGTTCGCCTTCTTCGTCCAGATGTGGGCCGTGCGGGCCACCTCGCCCTCCCGCGTCAGCCTGCTGCTCGGCACCGAGCCGCTGTGGGCCGCCGTCTTCGGCATCACCGTGGCCGGGAACCGGATGGGCCCGCTCGCCCTGCTCGGCGGGGCCCTGGTGCTGGTCGCGACCGAGTGGGGCCGACGCACCGCGCCCGCGCCCGCGCCCGAACCCGTGCCCGGCCCGGCCGGGGGCGAGGGCCCGAACGAGACCGATGCGACGGGGCCGAGCCCGGAGCCGACTCCGGTGTGACCGGCCGCCCTCGTCACCGGCGCCGCCGCAGCGTCCGGCGGGCGTAGTCGAGCGTGACCGCGCAGAGCAGCGGGCCCCAGGCGACCAGGGGCAGGTAGGCGAGCGTCATCACGACGGCGGCGAAGCCCTGCGGCGAGTCGGGGTCGGCCAGGTTGTGGGCCCAGCCGCCGAACAGCCCCTCCATGCCGAGGAACGTGAGCACCACCGAGCCCAGCAGCGCCGGGACGATCGCGGCGAGCGGCCGGACCCGGCGGCCGCCTATCAGCGGGAGCCACCGGGGCGCCACCAGCCCCCAGGGCCGGACCAGGCCCAGCGTCAGGAAGGCCAGCGACTCGGCCAGGGCGCTCAGGGCCACGCAGTAGACCGTGCCCCAGCCCGGCTGGTGTTCGGCGTAGGCCGCGGCCGTCGCGCCGGTGAAGCCGAGCGGGGCGCCGAACCCGAAGGCGATCCGCCACAGCCCCGAGGGGACGGTGGTGAGGACGGCGGCCTTGGCGGCGAGCCGGGCCCAGCGCGGCGCGGGCGGGACGTCCGGGGCGGTGGCGCCGGCCCGGTGGGTGGTGGCGCGGGCATTGATCACGAGCTTCGACACGGTGGTGGCCTCCTCTCGGCTCCGGCCTCCGTGGCCGGTGCGATGACTCAAGACTGGAGGCCCGGCGGGGGTTCGCGGCAGATGCCGATCGGGCTGTTCCTCCTGCTCAACCAGCCTTTGAAATATGCCGATCGGCACAGGCGCGCCGCCTGGGTGGCGTCGTAGTGTGACGGCAGTCGAAGAGTCGGGGAGAGGTGGTGACGATGACTCAGATCCTGTCCGGGATCGTCCTGGTCCTGGTGCCGCCGGCCTGGGCGGCGCGGCGGCGGTACGGGCCGGTGGCCGTGACGCTGGCGCTCGGGGCGGCGTCGGTCGTGGTCACGGTCGCCGTCTGGCTCCTTGGCCGCTGGGCGGAGGGGCAGCGCTGGGCCGGGCTGGCGGGCCTGGCCGAGCTGGCCGTCCTGCTGCTGGCCGTGGTCGTCAGCCTGCGCGCCGAGGACGGCCCGCGGTGTGCGGCGGCGGCCTGGACGGCATGCGGAGCGGTCGCCCTCTGGCCGTCCCGGTTCGCGTTCGTAGAGGGGCCCGCGGACACGCTCACGCTCTTCGGGTTCGGGTCGATGCTCTCCCTGCCGGCCGTGCTGGTCGGGCTCTACCTGCGGGGCCTGGACGAGGGGCGCAGGAAGGCGGTGGCCGAGGCCAGGCGGGCACAGCGACTCGAACTGGCCCACGACCTGCACGACTTCGTGGCGCACGACGTCAGCGGCATGGTCGCCCAGGCCCAGGCGGGGGCCTATCTGGCGGGGATCGATCCGGCCCGGGCGGCCGAGATGTTCCAGCGAATAGAGCAGGCCGGGCAGCGGGCGCTGGCCTCGCTGGACCGGACCGTGCAACTGCTGCGCAGCGAGGAGGGCGGCGGCCGCGGCCCGCAGCCCGGGCTCGCCGAACTCCTCGGGGTGGCCGAGCGGTTCACCGCGACCGGCGGCGCCGAAGTCCGGTTGGAGCTGCCGGAGGAGTCGGTTCCACGCGAGGTGGAGGGCACCGTCCACCGGATTGTGGTCGAGTCCCTGACCAATGTCCGGCGGCACGCTCCGGCCGCGCGCGTGGTCGAGATCCGGGCCCGCCGCTGCGGTGGCCGGCTGGAGCTGACGGTGACCAACGACGGTCGGGCACCGGGCCCGGCGGGGCGGTCTCGCCGGGGCGGCGGCAGCGGACTGCCGGGGCTGGCGGCCAGGGTGGAGGCCCTCGGTGGTTCGCTGGAGGCCGGCCCGTACGAGCGGGAGGCCTGGCAGGTGAGGGCGGTGCTGCCGCTGGAGGAGGCCGGCGCGGGGCCGGCGGGATCGTAGCGGCCGCCAGCGGATCGCCAGCGGATCGCCGGCGGATCGGTGACGGGGAGGTACGGGGATGGGTAGTGGCAAAGGGCCGGTTCGGGTCCTGATCGCGGACGACCAGGCGGACGTTCGCAGTGCGTTCCGGATGATCCTGGACGTCCAGCCGGACATGGTGGTGGTGGCGGAGGCGGCGGACGGTGCCGCAGCCGTGCAGGAGGCAAGGCGGCTGCGGCCGGATGTGGTGCTCGCGGACATCCGGATGCCGAAGCTCGACGGGCTGGAGGTCACACGCCAGTTGGCCGACCAGTGCAAGGTGATCGTGGTGACCACCTTCGACCTGGACGAGTACGTGCACACGGCACTGCGGCACGGAGCGGCGGGGTTCCTGCTGAAGCGCTCGGGGCCGGTGCTGCTGATCGAGGCGGTTCGGGCGGCGATGGCCGGGGACGCGTTGATCAGCCCGCAGATCACCGTACGGCTCCTGCGCCACATGGCCATCCCCGGCATGGAGCCGAAGCCCGGGCCGGGCGTCACGTCGGCTGCCGCTGCGGCGCAACCGACAGCCGGGCCGACGGAGGAACTGACCGCGAGAGAAAGGGAGATCGCCGAGCTGGTGGCAGACGGCGCGACCAACGCCGAGATCGGCGCCGGGCTGTTCATCTCACCTGGAACGGTGAAGAACCACCTCGCCAACGTCCAGCGCAAGATCGGAGCCCGTAACCGGGTGGGCATCGCGGCCTGGATCTGGGAGCAGACGGCCGGCCACCAGTAACCGACCGACCCCTGGCCCGGAGCGCGGCCCCGGGCACCCGGCCCCGGCCTGGAGCGCGGCCCCGGGCACCCTGCCCCCGGCCTGGAGCGCGGGCCCGGGCGCCCGGCGCCTGGCCCACTGCGACCAGCACCGGTGCACCGCCGAAGACCGCCTCGAGCGCTTGTGAACGAAGGGTCAAGCGAGCGTTCGGCCCCCCGCCACCCCTGCGAGTGAGCCGCTATAACACGTCAACATGACGCCCGGAAATTTGCTCCAGGCGACGCATAGTTGATATAGGAACACGCCCCTGACCAGCCGCTTCACGAGCAAATGCGACAGCTTGTGATCATTCGACTGCTTTGCGTCGACAAATTTGGGCATGTTCGTATTCGACCCCATTCGCATGGTGTCGTAGATCACAAAGAAGACGGTGAACTGCGTGTCGCAGATCACAAGCCGACGGGCATAGGATGCGCTCGTTCCAGGCTTTGTGAACTGCCTCACATGAGGTGGATCTCGGGAACCGGAACGCGGGTTCACCTCAGCGTGACCCGCCGGTTCCGATCTGCAGTCAAGGACGACTGGACGGAGGGAGCGGGGGCTATGAATGCCTACGCGCCGATCCTCGTACTCGGTGCCATCGCGGCGGCGTTCGCGGTCGGCTCCGTCGTGATGGCCTCACTCACCGGCCCCAAGCGCTACAACCGGGCCAAGTTGGAGGCGTACGAGTGCGGCATCGAGCCGACCCCGCAGCCCGTGGGCGGCGGTCGGTTCCCGATCAAGTACTACCTGACGGCGATGCTCTTCATCGTCTTCGACATCGAGATCGTCTTCCTCTACCCCTGGGCGGTGACCTTCGACGCCCTGGGGATCTTCGGGCTGGTCGAGATGCTCCTGTTCATCGCCACCGTCTTCGTCGCGTACGCCTACGTGTGGCGGCGCGGCGGCCTGGAGTGGGACTGAGCGCGGGGCGGTCCGAGCGCGGGGTGGCAACTCCACCCGTCCGCCGGCTGCGCGCCCGCTTGTGAACGAGCGGACAAGCCAGAACCGGCCCACGTATCAGAGGACTTGAGGGCATTGAGAGGGATCTGATGGGAATCGAGGAGAAGCTGCCGAGCGGCTTTCTGCTCACGACCGTGGAGACGGCCGCCGGCTGGGTGCGCAAGGCGTCACTCTTTCCGGCCACCTTCGGTCTGGCCTGCTGCGCGATCGAGATGATGACCACCGGGGCGGGCCGCTACGACCTGGCCCGGTTCGGCATGGAGGTCTTCCGGGGCTCCCCCCGGCAGGCCGACCTGATGATCGTGGCGGGCCGGGTGAGCCAGAAGATGGCCCCGGTGCTGCGCCAGGTGTACGACCAGATGCCCAATCCCAAGTGGGTCATCTCGATGGGCGTCTGCGCCTCGTCCGGTGGGATGTTCAACAACTACGCGATCGTCCAGGGCGTCGACCACATCGTCCCGGTGGACATCTACCTGCCCGGTTGTCCGCCCCGTCCGGAGATGCTGATGGACGCGATCCTGAAGCTGCACGACAAGATCCAGCACGAGCCGCTGGGCGTGAACAAGCGCCGGGCCGAGGAGCTCGGTGAGGCGCTCGCCCTGAAGGCCACCCCGATCAGCGAGATGCGGGGGCAGCTGCGATGAACGACCAGGTACCCGAGACCCGCCGCGAGCAGCCGGTCCGCGAGATCCCGGTCGAGGTGGTCGGCCGCCGCCAGGGCATGTTCGGCGCCAAGGACAGCGGCGACACCTCCGGCTTCGGCGGCCTGGCCGCCCCGATCGTGCTGCCCGGTCCGAGCGAACGCCCGTACGGCGGCTGGTTCGACGAGGTGGCCGACGAGCTGGAGGGCGCCCTGGAGGAGCAGGGCCTGGACCCGGTCGAGGTGATCGGGAAGACCGTGGTCGACCGCGGCGAGATCACCTTCCACGTCGACCGCGACCACCTGTTGAGGACGGTCCGGATCCTGCGCGACGACCCGGCGCTGCGCTTCGAACTGTGCCTGGGAGTGAGCGGCGTTCACTACCCCGGCGACAAGGGGCGCGAGCTGCACGCGGTCTACCACCTGCGCTCGATCACCCACGGCCGGCTGATCCGGTTGGAGGTCACCGCGCCGGACGCCGACCCGCGCATCCCCTCCGTGGTGAGTGTCTACCCGACCAACGACTGGCACGAGCGCGAGGCCTACGACTTCTTCGGCCTGGTCTTCGAGGGCCACCCGGCGCTCACCCGGATCATGATGCCGGACGACTGGCTGGGCCACCCGCAGCGCAAGGACTACCCGCTCGGCGGCATCCCCGTCGAGTACAAGGGCGCCCAGATCCCGGCTCCCGACCAGCGGAGGTCGTACAGCTGATGAACACCCAGCACTTTGGAGAGACCGAGGAAGCGGACGCCCGCGAGACCACCGAGGGCCGGGTCTTCACCGTCACCGGCGGCGACTGGGGCGAGGTGGTCGAGGCGGTCGGCCGGGCCGACGACGAGCGCATCATCGTCAACATGGGCCCCCAGCACCCGTCCACCCACGGCGTGCTGCGGCTGATCCTGGAGATCGACGGCGAGACGGTGAAGGAGGCCCGCTGCGGCATCGGCTACCTCCACACCGGCATCGAGAAGAACATGGAGTTCCGCAGCTGGGTCCAGGGCACCACCTTCGTGACCCGTATGGACTACCTGACCCCGCTGTTCAACGAGACCGCCTACTGCCTGGCGGTCGAGAAGCTGCTCGGCATCACCGGCGACGTCCCGGACCGCGCCAGCGTCATCCGGGTGATGATGATGGAGCTCAACCGGATCGCCTCGCACCTGGTCTGCCTGGCCACCGGCGGCATGGAGATCGGCTCCACCACGCTGATGATCTACGGCTTCCGGGACCGCGAGCTGATCCTGGACGTCTTCGAGCTGGTCACCGGCCTGCGCATGAACCACGCGTACGTGCGCCCCGGCGGCCTCGCCCAGGACCTGCCGCCCGGCGCCGTCGACCAGATCCGCGAGGCGGTCAAGGTCTTCCGCTCCCGGATGCACGAGTACGACAAGCTCGCCACCGGCAACCCGGTGTTCAAGGCCCGCCTGGTCGACGTCGGCTTCCTGGACCTGCCGGGCTGCCTGGCCCTCGGCGCCACCGGCCCGATCCTGCGCGCCACCGGCCTGCCGCACGACCTGCGCAAGACCGACCCGTACTGCGGTTACGAGGACTACGACTTCGAGGTCGCGATCGCCGACAGCGCCGACTCCTACGGTCGCTTCCTGATCCGCCTGGAGGAGATGAAGCAGTCGCTGCGGATCGTCGAGCAGTGCCTGGACCGGCTGCGGCCGGGCCCGGTCATGGTGGCCGACAAGAAGATCGCCTGGCCGGCCCAACTGGCCGTCGGCCCGGACGGGATGGGCAACTCCCTCGACCACATCCGCAAGATCATGGGCACCTCGATGGAGGCCCTGATCCACCACTTCAAGCTGGTCACCGAGGGCTTCCGGGTCCCGGTCGGCCAGGCGTACGCGGCGGTCGAGTCGCCCAAGGGCGAGCTGGGCGTGCACGTGGTCAGCGACGGCGGGACGCGCCCGTACCGGGTCCACTTCCGGGATCCGTCGTTCACCAATCTGCAGACGATGGCGGCGATGTGCGAGGGCGGCCAGGTGGCCGACGTGATCGTCGCGGTGGCCGGGATCGACCCGGTGATGGGAGGCGTGGACCGGTGACCAACGTCGAACTGGGACTGCCGGCGCTGCCGGCCGCACCGTACCCCGAGGAGGTGCACGCCCGGCTGGCCGCCGACGCCGCCGAGCTGATCGCCCGCTACCCGCAGCCCCGTTCGGCGCTGCTGCCGCTGCTGCACCTGGTGCAGGCCGAGGAGGGCTTCGTCAGCCCGACCGGGATCCGCTTCTGCGCCGAGCAGCTGGACCTCACCACCGCCGAGGTCACCGCGGTCGCGACCTTCTACACCATGTACCGGCGCCGCCCGGCCGGGAAGTACCACGTGGGGGTCTGCACCAACACCCTGTGCGCGGTGCTCGGCGGCGACCAGATCTTCGCCGAGCTCCAGGAGCACCTGGGCATCCGCAACAACGAGACCACCGAGGACGGCGAGCTCTCGATCGAGCACATCGAGTGCAACGCGGCCTGCGACTACGCGCCCGTGGTGATGGTCAACTGGGAGTTCTTCGACAACCAGACGCCGGAGAGCGCCCGGCAGCTGGTCGACGACCTGCGCGCCGGCCGCGAGGTCAGGCCCACCCGCGGCGCCAGGCTGTGCGGCTTCAAGGAGACCGCCCGGATCCTGGCCGGCTTCCCCGACGAGCGCCCGGGCGCCAACGACGAGTCCGGCGCCGGCGGCGCGCCCTCCCTGGCCGGCCTGCGGCTGGCCCGCGGCGAGGCCCTGCCCGGCACCCCCGGCACCAAGGTGGTCTCCCCCCGCCCCGAGTCCCCCCGCCGGGCAGCCAACGGCCGGCCCGCCAACGGCCAACCGGGTAACGGCCAGCCCGCCGACGGTCAGCCCGCCAACGGCCAACCGGGCAGCGGCCAGGCGACCAACGGCCAGGAAGGGAGCGAGGCGTGATGACCTCCGCCGAGCCGGCCGAGAAGATGCTCACCCCGGTCCTGTCCGACTCCTGGGACGACAGCCGCCCCTGGACGCTCGACACCTACCGCCGCCACCACGGCTACGAGGGCCTCAAGGCGGCCCTCGCCATGCCGCCGGACGACGTGATCGCCCTGGTCAAGGACGCCGGCCTGCGCGGCCGCGGCGGCGCAGGCTTCCCCACCGGCATGAAGTGGCAGTTCATCCCGCAGAACGACGGCAAGCCGCACTACCTGGTGGTCAACGCCGACGAGTCCGAGCCGGGCACCTGCAAGGACATCCCGCTGCTGTTCGCCAACCCGCACGCGCTGATCGAGGGCATGATCATCGCCTCCTACGCGATCCGCTGCGACCACGCCTTCATCTACCTGCGCGGCGAGGTCGTCCCGGTGCTGCGCCGGCTGCACGCGGCCGTCGCCGAGGCGTACGGGGCGGGGCTGCTGGGCCGGAACATCCTCGGCTCCGGCACCGACCTCGACATCACCGTGCACGCCGGCGCCGGCGCCTACATCTGCGGTGAGGAGACGGCGCTGCTGGACTCCCTGGAGGGCCGCCGCGGCCAGCCCAGGCTGCGGCCCCCGTTCCCGGCGATCGCCGGCCTGTACGCCTGCCCGACGGTGGTCAACAACGTCGAGTCGATCGCCTCGGTGCCGCCGATCCTGTCCCGCGGCAAGGAGTGGTTCAAGGCGCTGGGCACCGAGAAGTCCCCCGGCTTCACGCTCTACTCGCTCTCCGGCCACGTCACCAACCCCGGCCAGTACGAGGCCCCGCTCGGCATCACGCTGCGCCAGCTGCTCGACCTCAGCGGCGGCATCCGCGCCGGGCACCGCCTGAAGTTCTGGACCCCGGGCGGTTCCTCCACCCCGATGTTCACCGACGAGCACCTCGACGTCCCGCTGGACTACGAGGGCGTCGGGGCGGCCGGCTCGATGCTCGGTACCAAGGCGCTCCAGGTCTTCGACGAGACCACCTGCGTGGTGCGGGCGGTCACCCGCTGGACGGAGTTCTACGCCCACGAGTCCTGCGGCAAGTGCACCCCCTGCCGCGAGGGCACCTACTGGCTGGTCCAGCTGCTCAAGCGGATCGAGGCGGGCGAGGGCGTCGACGGGGACCTGGAGAAGCTCCTCGACATCGCCGACAACATCAACGGCAAGTCCTTCTGCGCGCTGGGCGACGGCGCGGCCAGCCCGATCGTCTCCTCGCTCCAGCACTTCCGGGCCGAGTACGAGCAGCACCTGGCCGAGCGCCGCTGCCCGTTCGACCCGGCCGCCTCCACCGTCTGGGCCGACGGCCCCCGCCCCGGCCACCAGTCCGCCACCGAAAGGGAGGTGCACGCGTGACGATCACAGAGCCAACCGCCTCCGAGACCGCGGTCGAACTGGTCACGCTCACCATCGACGGCGTCGAAGTGCGGGTCCCCAAGGGAACGTTGGTGATCCGGGCCGCCGAGACCATCGGCACCCAGATCCCGCGCTTCTGCGACCACCCGCTGCTCGACCCGGCCGGTGCCTGCCGCCAGTGCATCGTCGAGATCGAGGGCCAGCGCAAGCCGGTCGCCTCCTGCACCATCCCGGTGGCCGAGGGCATGGTGGTGCGCACCCAGCTCAGCTCGCCGGTGGCCGAGAAGGCCCAGCGCGGCGTGATGGAGCTGCTGCTGATCAACCACCCCCTGGACTGCCCGGTCTGCGACAAGGGCGGCGAGTGCCCGCTGCAGAACCAGGCGATGACCAGCGGCGCCGCCGACTCCCGCTTCGAGGGGATGAAGCGCACCTACGAGAAGCCGGTGCCGATCAGCAGCCAGGTGCTGCTGGACCGCGAGCGCTGCGTGCTGTGCGCGCGCTGCACCCGCTTCTCGCAGCAGATCGCCGGGGACCCGTTCATCGACCTGGTGGAGCGCGGGGCGCTGCAGCAGGTCGGCACCGGCGAGGGCGACGACTTCGAGTCGTACTTCTCCGGGAACACCATCCAGATCTGCCCGGTGGGCGCGCTGACCTCGGCGGCGTACCGGTTCCGCTCGCGCCCCTTCGACCTGGTCTCCTCGCCGAGCGTGTGCGAGCACTGCGCCTCGGGCTGCGCGCAGCGCACCGACCACCGGCGCGGCAAGGTGCTGCGCCGGCTGGCGGGCGAGGACCCGGCGGTGAACGAGGAGTGGAACTGCGACAAGGGCCGCTTCGCCTTCCGCTACGCCCAGCAGCGCGACCGGCTGACCACCCCGCTGGTGCGGGTGGACGGCGAACTGGTGCCGGCCTCCTGGCCGGAGGCGCTGGCCCGGGCGGCCGAGGGGCTGCGCGGGGTCCGGGCCGGGGTGCTGGCCGGCGGCCGGGTGACGGTCGAGGACGCCTACGCGTACGGGAAGTTCGCGCGGGTGGCCCTGGGCACCAACGACGTGGACTTCCGGGCCCGCCCGCACAGCGGTGAGGAGGCGGAGTTCCTGGCCGCCGCGGTGGCCGGGCGGGGCGTCGACCTGGACGGCACCGGGCCGGCCTACGAGGACCTCGACCGGGCGCCGACGGTGCTGCTGGCGGGTTTCGAGCCGGAGGAGGAGTCGCCGATCGTCTTCCTGCGGCTGCGCAAGGCGACCCGGGCGACGGGCCTGAAGGTGTTCTCGGTGGCCGCGTTCGGCTCCCGGGGCCTGGCCAAGCTGCGCGGCGCGCTGCTGCCCGCGGCCCCCGGCACCGAGCCGGAGTGGTTCGCGGCGCTGGCGGCGGACGAGCCGCTGAACGACGAGGCGGGCCGGGCGGCCGAACTGCTGCGCACCCCGGGTGCGGTGATCCTGGCGGGCGAGCGGCTGGCCGCCGTCCCGGGCGCGCTGACCGCGGTGCTGAGGCTGGCGCACGCGACCGGCGCGAAGCTCGCCTGGGTGCCGCGCCGGGCCGGTGAGCGCGGGGCCGTCGAGGCGGGTGCGCTGCCGGGCCTGCTGCCCGGCGGCCGTCCGGTGGCGGACGCGGCGGCCCGGGCGGAGGCGGCCGCGGTGTGGGGCGGGGCCGAGCCGCCGTCCCGGCCGGGCCGGGACACCGACGGGATCCTGGCGGCGGCCGTGGCCGGCGAGTTGGAGGCGCTGGTGGTCGGCGGGGTGGACCCGGACGACCTGCCGGATCCGGCGCTGGCCGACGAGGCGTTGGCGGCGGTGCCGTTCCTGGTGTCGCTGGAGCTGCGGCCCTCGGCGGTGACGGCGCGCGCCGACGTGGTGCTGCCGGTGGCGGCGGTGGCGGAGAAGGCCGGCACCTTCCTGGACTGGGAGGGCCGGGTGCGGATGTTCGAGTCCGCGCTCAAGCCGGACCAGCAGATGGGCCGGCACCTCCAGTCGGATCTGCGGGTGCTGAGCATGCTGGCCGACGCCCTGGGCCACCGGCTGGGCCTGCCGGACGTCCGGGCGGCCCGGCTGGAGCTGGACCGTTTCACCCCCTGGGAGGGCGGCCGCGCGGCCGACCCGGCGGCGCACCCGGGCGTGCTGCCCCGGCCGGCCGCCGGCCAGGCGGTGCTGGCGGGTTGGCGCCTGCTGCTGGACAACGGCGTGCTGCAGCAGGGGGACCCGCACCTGGCGGGCACCCGGCACCGGGCGGTGGTCCGGATCTCGGCGGAGACGGCCAAGGAGGTCGGCGCCGAGGCGGCCGCCGCGCTGCGGCTGACCGGCCCGGCCGGATCGCTGACCCTGCCGCTGGAGGTCACCGACTCGATCCCGGACCGCACGGTCTGGATCCCGCTCGACTCCACCCCGGGCGGCGCCCACCGCGCGCTCGGCACCACCGTCGGCCACCTGGTCACGATCACCGCGGCCGAACTCGACTCCGAACCCGAACCCGAACCGGAGACCGAACCCGCCGAACCCGCGGCCGAGACCGAGACCGAACCCGATCCCGAGCCGACGACACAGGCCCGGGCGGCACAGGCCAGGGCGACACAGGCCAAGGCGGCGAAGGCCCAGGAGACCGCGGACCACACCGCCGGCGAAGGGGAGGACCGATGACTTCGCAGCCGTACGAGACGCTCCACTTCTTCGGGCAGGACCCGTGGTGGCTGGTGCTGCTGAAGGCCGTGTTCTGCTTCGCCTTCCTGGTCCTGACGGTGCTGATCGCGATCGTCTGGGAGCGCAAGGTGGTGGCCTGGATGCAGCTGCGCATCGGGCCCAACCGGCACGGCCCGTGGGGCCTGCTGCAGTCGCTGGCGGACGGCGTGAAGCTGGCGCTGAAGGAAGACCTGGTGGTCAAGGGCTCGGACAAGGTGGTCTACATCCTGGCCCCGATCGTCTGCGCCATCCCCGCGTTCATGGCCTTCGCGGTGATCCCGTTCGGCCCGGCCGGCAACGAGGTGTCGATCTTCGGCACCCGCACGCCGCTCCAGCTGACGGACTTCCCGGTGGCGCTGCTGTACATCCTGGCGACGGCCTCGGTGGGCATCTACGGCATCGTGCTGGCCGGCTGGTCCTCGGGTTCGACGTACCCGCTGCTGGGCGGGCTGCGCTCGTCCGCGCAGATGATCAGCTACGAGATCGCGATGGGCCTGTCCTTCGCGGCGGTCTTCATCTACTCCGGCTCGATGTCGACCTCGGAGATCGTGGCGCACCAGCAACCGACCTGGTTCGCGGCGCTGCTGCCGGTCTCGTTCATCGTCTACGTCATCGCGATGGTCGGCGAGACCAACCGGGCCCCGTTCGACCTTCCGGAGGCCGAGGGCGAGCTGGTCGGCGGCTTCAACACCGAGTACTCCTCGCTGAAGTTCGCGATGTTCATGCTGGCCGAGTACGTGAACATGGTGACGGTCTCGGCGGTGGCCTCGACCCTCTTCCTGGGCGGCTGGCGGGCCCCGTGGCCGGTGTCGACCTTCTGGGAGGGCGCCAACCACGGCTGGTGGCCGATGCTGTGGATCACGCTGAAGATCCAGCTGCTGCTGTTCTTCTTCATCTGGCTGCGCGGCACGCTGCCCCGGTTCCGCTACGACCAGTTCATGAAGCTGGGCTGGAAGGTGCTGATCCCGGTCTCGCTGGTGTGGCTGGTGCTGATCGCGAGCGTGCGGGCGCTGCGCAACGAGGGCTACGGCTTCGGCCAGGTGGTGCTGTACGTGGGCGCCCCGGTCGGGGTGCTGCTGCTGCTGGCGCTGCTGCGGGACTTCGTGAGGAAGCAGCCGGAGGTCGAGGAGGCGCCTCCCAAGGGCGAGTTCGATCCGATGGCGGGCGGCTACCCGGTCCCGCCGATGCCCGGTCAGGTGCTCCCGCCGGTGCCGCGCCGGCGCAGTCGTGCCCCGAAGCAACTCCAGGACGCCCTCAACGGGGCCGACCATTCCGAAGGGAGCTGAACCGAGATGTCCGACCAGTCCGATCGTGCGGGCCGCCCCGAGCGGGCCGACCGTCCGTCGATCCTCGGCCCGGCCGCAGGCTTCGGCGTGACCTTCAAGGCCATGTTCAAGAAGCGGCTCACCGAGCAGTACCCGGAGCAGAAGAAGCCCACCGCTCCGCGCTTCCACGGCCGCCACCAGCTGAACCGGCACCCGGACGGCCTGGAGAAGTGCGTCGGCTGCGAGCTGTGCGCGTGGGCCTGCCCGGCCGACGCGATCTACGTGGAGGGCGCGGACAACCGGGACGAGGAGCGCTACTCCCCGGGCGAGCGCTACGGAGCGGTGTACCAGATCAACTACGCCCGCTGCATCCTGTGCGGGCTGTGCATCGAGGCCTGCCCGACCAGGGCGCTGACCATGACCAACGAGTACGAGCTGGCCGACTCCTCCCGGCGGGACCTCATCTTCACCAAGGAGCAGCTGCTGGTGGGCCTGTCCGAGGGCATGGTCGACACCCCGCACGCGATCTTCCCGGGCACCGACGAGGGCGCGTACTACCGGGGTGAGGTCACCGCGGCGGCGCCGGGGACGGTCCAGCAGGAGCGCACCGACCGGGAGAAGGAGGTGCGGCAGTGATCGCGCGGCTGGCGGAGGCGACCGGGACGACCTCGACGGGTGAGGCCTTCCAGTTCTGGGTGCTCGCGGTGATCGCGGTCGGCGGTGCGCTCGGCATGGTGCTGATGCGCAAGGCCGTGCACAGCGCGCTCTGCCTGGCGGCCACCATGCTGGCGCTGGCGGTCTGTTACATGGCCCAGGGCGCGGTGTTCCTGGGCGTGGTGCAGATCGTGGTCTACACCGGCGCGATCATGATGCTGTTCCTGTTCGTGGTGATGCTGGTCGGCGTCACCAGCGAGGACTCCCTGAAGGAGCAGCTGAAGGGCCAGCGGTTCGCCGCGGCCCTGTGCGGCCTGGGCTTCGGCGTGCTGCTGATCGCCGGGATCGCCAACGCGAAGCTGAACCACTTCACCGGGCTGTCCGAGGCGAACGCCGAGGGCAACGTGCCGGGTCTGGCCCGGCTGATCTTCACCCGGTACGTGTGGGCCTTCGAGGTCACCGGTGCACTGCTGATCACCGCGGCGATCGGCGCGATGGTGCTGACCCACCGGGAGCACGTGAAGGCGCCGAAGACGCAGCGCGAGCTGGCGGCGCAGCGGATCAGGGACAACATCCAGGTGCCGCCGATGCCGGCGCCGGGCGTGTACGCGCGGCACAACGCGGTGGACGTCCCGGCGCTGCTGCCGGACGGCACGGTCGCCGAGGACTCGGTGATGGCGACGCTGCGCGAGCGCGGCCAGGTCCGGGACGTCAGTCAGGCGATGCTGCAGCGGATGGCGGAGCTGGAGAACAGCACGGCGGACTGGCTGGGCCGTCCGTCCTCGGAGCGGCCGGCGGTGGCGTCCCCGCGCAAGTCGCTGGAGCCGGTGCCCGCGAACGGAGGGACCGCGAACGGCGGTCCGGCGAACGGCGAGCGGGCCGCGGCGAACGGCGAGCCGGTGGCGGCGAACAACGTGAAGCACCCGGCCGGCGAGGAGGGCACGGAGTGAACCCGGTCAACTACCTCTACCTGGCGGCCCTGTTGTTCACCATCGGCGCGGCCGGGGTGCTGATCCGGCGCAACGCGATCGTGCTGTTCATGTGCGTGGAGCTGATGCTGAACGCCTCGAACCTCGCCCTGGTGACGTTCTCCCGGCTGCACGGGACCTTGGACGGTCAGATCATCGCGTTCTTCACGATGGTGGTCGCGGCGGCCGAGGTCGTGGTGGGCCTCGCCATCATCGTCTCCATTTTCCGGACCAGGCACTCCGCTTCGGTCGACGACAGCAACCTGATGAAGCTGTAGGCGGAGGGCCTTCGGTGAACTCTCTCATTCCGCTGCTGGTGGCGGCTCCACTGGCCGGCGCCGCCCTGCTGCTGCTCGGCGGCCGGGCGCTGGACCGGTACGGCCACTGGCTGGCCACCGCGCTCGCGGCGCTCTCGTTCGGCTTCGGCCTGGCCCTGTTCTCGGACATGCTCGGCCGTGACGCCGAGCACCGGGCGGTCGGCGTGCACCTGTTCAGCTGGATCCCGGTGAACGGCTTCCAGGCCGACGCCTCCTTCCTGCTCGACCAGCTGTCGATGACCTTCGTCCTGCTGATCACCGGCGTCGGCACGCTGATCCACCTCTACTCGGTCGGCTACATGGCGCACGACGAGCGCCGACGCCGCTTCTTCGCCTACCTGAACCTGTTCCTGGCCGCCATGCTGCTGCTGGTGGTCGCGGACAACTACCTGCTGCTGTACTTCGGTTGGGAGGGCGTGGGCCTGGCCTCGTACCTCCTGATCGGCTTCTGGCAGCACAAGCCGAGTGCGGCGACGGCGGCGAAGAAGGCCTTCATCGTCAACCGGGTCGGTGACGTCGGCCTGTCCGTCGCGATCATGCTGATGTTCGCCGAGTTCGGCTCCTTCGCCTTCGGTCCGGTCTTCGGCGGTGCGCACGAGGCGAGCGAGGGCAAGCTGACGGCGATCGGCCTGATGCTGCTGCTGGCGGCCTGCGGCAAGTCGGCGCAGGTGCCGCTGCAGTCCTGGCTGGGGGACGCGATGGAGGGCCCGACCCCGGTGTCGGCGCTGATCCACGCGGCCACCATGGTGACCGCCGGCGTCTACCTGATCACCCGCTCCTCGGCGATCTTCGACCTGGCGCCGGACGCGCAGACCGCCGTGGTGGTGGTCGGCGCGGTGACGCTGCTGTTCGGTGCGATCGTCGGTTGCGCCAAGGACGACATCAAGAAGGCGCTGGCCGGCTCGACCATGTCGCAGATCGGCTACATGGTGCTGGCGGCCGGGCTCGGCCCGATCGGCTACGCCTTCGCGATCATGCACCTGGTGACCCACGGCTTCTTCAAGGCCGGGCTGTTCCTCGGTGCCGGGTCGGTCATGCACGGCATGAACGACGAGGTGAACATGCGCCACTACGGCGGCCTGCGCAAGTACATGCCGGTCACCTTCGTCACCTTCGGCCTCGGCTACCTGGCGATCATCGGTTTCCCGGGCCTGTCCGGCTTCTTCTCCAAGGACAAGATCATCGAGGCGGCCTTCGCCAAGGGCGGTACCGAGGGCTGGATCCTCGGGCTGTGCGCGCTGGTCGGCGCGGCCGTCACCGCGTTCTACATGACCAGGGTGATGGTGCTGACCTTCTTCGGGGAGAAGCGCTGGCAGCCCACTGGCGACACCAGCGGCTCCGCCGCGGGCGAGGGCAAGGCCCCGCACCCGCACGAGTCACCCCGGACGATGACCGTCCCGATGGTCCTGCTGGCCTTCGGCTCGGTCTTCGCGGGCGGGCTGTTCGCCTTCCACGACTCCTTCCTGAGGTGGCTGGAGCCGGTCACCGGGTACGAGGAGGGCAACTCCCCGCTCGCCCCGCTGACCGTCACCCTGCTGACCACGGCCTGCATGCTGGCCGGCGTCGGCCTCGCGTACCTGATGTACGGGCGCTCGCCGGTCCCGGTGGTGCCTCCGGTCGGCTCCCCGCTCACCCGGGCCGCCCGCCGCGATCTGCTGCAGGACGACTTCAACCACGCGGTGCTGGTGCGGCCGGGCTCGGCGCTCGCCGCGGCGCTGGTGTTCTTCGACAGCCGCGGCCTGGACGGCGTGGTCAACGGCCTGGCCGCCGCGATCGGCGGGCTCTCCGGCCGACTGCGGCGGATCCAGAACGGCTTCGTCCGCTCGTACGCGCTCTCCATGTTCGGCGGCACGCTGGTGCTGGTCGCCACGACTCTCCTGATGAGGTCCACGTGATGACTCGTCCTGATATCCGTTGGGGGGAGCGGGCATGAGCGTCCTTCTGACCGCCACCTGTGCCGTCCCGGCGGCCGGCGCGGTGCTGACGGCCGCGCTGCCCGCCGGGTCCTCCGAGAGCCGGCGCAGGACCACCAAGGCCGTCGCGCTGGGCGTCTCGGTCGTCACCCTGGCGCTGGCCGCCGTGGTGGCGACCCGGTTCGACCCGCACGGCACCCGCTTCCAGCTGAACGAGTCGTACAGCTGGATCCGCTCCTTCGGCGTCAACTTCTCGCTCGGCGTGGACGGCATCGGAGCCGTGCTCGCCCTGCTCACCGCCGTGCTCGTGCCGCTGGTGATCCTCGCCTCCTGGCACGACGCCGACCCGGGGCCGGCCGGGCCCGACGGCAGCTTCGAGAACAGGCGCCGCACCCAGGGCTTCTTCGCCCTGATCCTCGCGGTGGAGGCGATGGTGGTCGTCTCCTTCTACGCCACCGACGTCTTCGTGTTCTACGTGTTCTTCGAAGCCATGCTGATCCCGATGTACTTCCTGATCGGCGGCTTCGGGGACCGCGCGGGCGGTCCCGAGTCGGCGCGCCAGCGCTCCTACGCGGCCGTGAAGTTCCTGCTCTACAACCTGCTCGGCGGCCTGGTGATGCTGGCCGCGGTGATCGGCCTGTACGTGATCGCGCAGGACCAGGGCTTCGGCACCTTCGACCTGCCGACGCTGACCTCGGCGATCGCCGACGGCCGGCTCCAGCTGACCGGCACCGCCGAGAAGGCGCTGTTCCTGGGCTTCTTCTTCGCCTTCGCGGTGAAGGCCCCGCTGTGGCCGCTGCACACCTGGCTGCCGAACGCGATGGGCGAGTCCACCGCCGGCACCGCGGTGCTGATCACCGCCGTGGTGGACAAGGTCGGCACCTTCGCGATGCTGCGCTTCTGCCTCGGGCTGTTCCCGGACGCCTCGAAGACCTTCGCCCCGGCGATCCTGGTCCTCGCGCTGGTCGGGATCGTCTACGGCGCGCTGCTGGCGGTCGGCCAGAAGGACATCAAGCGCCTGGTGGCGTACGCCTCGATCTCGCACTTCGGCTTCATCATCATGGGTGTCTTCGCCCTGACCAGCCAGGGCCAGAGCGGCGCCACCCTGTACATGGTCAACCACGGCCTGTCCACGGCGGCGTGGATGCTGGTGGCCGGGTTCCTGATCTCCCGTCGCGGCTCGCGGCTGATCGCCGACTACGGCGGTGTGCAGAAGGTCGCTCCGGTGCTCGCCGGGACGTTCCTGATCGGCAGCCTGGCGACGCTGTCGCTGCCCGGGCTCGCCCCGTTCGTCAGCGAGTTCCTGGTGCTGGTGGGCACCTTCACCCGCTACCCGGCGATCGGCGTCGTGGCCACCTTCGGCATCGTGCTGGCCGCGCTGTACGCCCTGCTGCTGTACCAGCGCACCATGACCGGCCCGGTGAAGGAGGGCGTGCGCACCATGCCCGACCTCAAGCTCCGCGAACTCGCGGTGGTCGGCCCGTTGGTGGCGCTGACCATCCTGCTGGGCGTCTACCCCAAGCCGCTCACCGACCTGGTCAACCCGTCGGTGAACGCGACGCTCTCGCAGATCCACCAGACCGACCCGGCGCCGGCCCACCCGGTCGCCGCCACCTCAGGAGGTGAGCAGAAGTGAGCGCCACCGCAGTGCTCGCCGCCGCCGGCGGCAACACCGCCAGCATCCCGGCGCCGCACATCGAGTACGGGCAGCTGTCCCCGATGCTCGTGGTGTTCGCCGCCGCCGTGGCCGGCGTCCTGGTGGAGGCCTTCGTACCCCGCCGGTACCGGCACTGGACCCAGGTGACGCTCGCCCTGGCCGGACTGGGCGGCGCCTTCGTCGCCGTGGTGGTGCTGGCCGTGCAGAGTCACGGCTTCACCCGGATCGACCTGCTGGCCATGGAGACGGTTGCGATGGACGGCCCGGCGCTGTTCCTCCAGGGCGTGATCCTGCTGGCCTCGGTGGTCGCGGTGCTCACCTACGCCGAGCGGAGGCTGGAGCCCAAGGCCGGCGGCCTGCCCGCCGACGCCTTCGCCGCCCAGGCCGCCGCCACCCCCGGCGGCGAGCAGGAGCGGGCCGCGGTCCGGGCCGGCTTCGCCACCAGCGAGGTCTTCCCGCTCACCATGTTCGCGGTCGGCGGCATGCTGCTGTTCCCCGCCGCCAACGACCTGCTGACCATGTTCGTGGCGCTGGAGGTCTTCTCGCTGCCGCTGTACCTGCTGTGCGCGCTGGCCCGGCGCCGCCGACTGCTCTCCCAGGAGGCGGCGGTCAAGTACTTCCTGCTCGGTGCCTTCGCCTCGGCCTTCTTCCTGTTCGGCACGGCGCTGCTGTACGGCTACGCGGGCAGTGTGAAGCTCGGCGACATCGGGGACGTCATCTCCGGCAAGGCGATGACCACCCCCGCGCAGCTGAGCACCACCCAGAGCGACGCGCTGGTGCTGACCGGCCTGGCGATGCTGGCGGTCGGCCTGCTGTTCAAGGTCGCCGCGGTGCCCTTCCACTCCTGGACCCCGGACGTCTACCAGGGCGCGCCGACCCCGGTGACCGGCTTCATGGCGGCGGCCACCAAGGTCGCGGCCTTCGGAGCCTTCCTGCGGCTGTTCTACGTGGCCTTCCCGGGCCTGCGGCTGGACTGGCGGCCGGTCATGTGGGGCGTGGCGATCCTCACCATGGTGGTGGGCGCGGTGCTCGCGGTCACCCAACAGGACGTCAAGCGCCTGCTGGCGTACTCCTCGATCGCGCACGCCGGGTTCATCCTGACCGGCGTGATCGCCGTCAACAAGCAGGGCATCTCCTCGGTGCTGTTCTACCTGCTGGCGTACGCCTTCGTGACGCTCGGGGCGTTCGCGGTGGTCACCCTGGTGCGCGACTCCAAGGGCGAGGCGACCCACCTGTCCAGCTGGGCCGGGCTGGGGCGGCGTTCGCCGCTGGTGGCGGGGGTGTTCGCGCTGTTCCTGCTGGCCTTCGCCGGAATTCCGCTGACCTCCGGGTTCACCGGGAAGTTCGCGGTCTTCCAGGCCGCGGCCAGCGGGGGGGCGACGCCCCTGGTGGTCGTCGGTGTGCTGAGCTCGGCGGTGGCCGCGTTCTTCTACATCCGGGTCATCGTGCTGATGTTCTTCTCGGACCCGCAGCCCGGCGGCCCCACGGTGGCGATCCCCAGCGCCTTCACGGCGACCGCGATCGGGGTGGGGGTGCTGGTCACGCTGGGTCTCGGGCTGCTGCCCCAGTACTTCCTCGACCTCGCGTCCAAGGCCTCGCTGTTCGTGCGCTGACCTTTACGTCCCCCGCTCTCGACCAGGGCCCCGTCCGGGCCGCGCCCAGTTCGCGCGGCCCGGACGGGTCTTTGTCGGGTACGGGGGCCGGGGGAGTTCCGGGAGCTCTCCCACCTTTATTTCCAGCCGAATTCGCCCCCACCGCCGTCCGGCCCGCACAGCCGCCCTGACCAGGGCATCAGGCCCGATCATGACAGGATCCGCACGCCCGTGCAGTGATCCACTCGCGACCGGATACCCTGCCTGTATGGCCAGCGGCGGCACTCAGGGACCAGGCCGCTAGATCGACCAGGGACAGAGGAGTGGTCTTCGTGACCGTCGTGGAACCCTTCGGGCTCAGCGTGCAGGACCGCGACCTGACCCGGGATGTCCAGGCCGGACTGGACGCGGTGGAGGCGGCGCTCGGTGAGGCCGTCAAGAGCGACGTCCCCTTCATCACCGTCACCGCCAGTCACCTCCTCGAGGCCGGCGGCAAGCGCTTCCGTCCGCTGCTCCTGCTGCTGGCGGCCCAGTTCGGCGACCCGGGGGCGCCCGGCGTGGTGCCCGCCGCCGTGGTGGTCGAACTGACCCACCTGGCCACGCTGTACCACGACGACGTCATGGACGAGGCGCCGGTGCGCCGGGGCGCCCCGAGCGCCAACTCCCGCTGGGACAACTCGGTCGCGATCCTCACCGGCGACTTCCTGTTCTCCCGCGCCTCCCAGGTGCTCTCCGACCTCGGCCCGGAGGCCGTGCGGATGCAGGCCGAGGCCTTCGAGCGGCTGGTCACCGGCCAGATCCTGGAGACCCGCGGCCCCGGCCAGGACATGGACCCGCTGCTGCACTACCTGGACGTCCTGGAGGGCAAGACCGGCTCGCTGATCGCCGTCTCCTGCCGGATAGGAGCGCTGATGGCCGGTGCCGAGCGCGAGCTGGTGGACACCCTCGGCGAGTTCGGCGAGCGGATCGGCATCGCCTTCCAGCTGGCCGACGACGTGCTCGACATCGCCAGCGACGGCCACGAGTCCGGCAAGACCCCCGGCACCGACCTGCGCGAGGGCGTGCCGACCCTGCCGACCCTGCTGCTGCAGCAGATGCCCGCCGACCCGGCCGACCCGGACGACGCCCGGCTGCGCGAACTGCTCGACCAGGACCTCTCCGACGACGAGCTGCACGCCGAGGCGCTGCGCCTGCTGCGTGCCCACCCCGCGCTGCAGCGCGCCCGCGCCGAGACCCTGCGCCGGGCCGAGGAGGCCCGGGCGCTGCTGGCCCCGCTGCCGGACTGCGCGGCGAAGGCCGCCCTGGAGGGCCTCTGCGACGCGGTGGCGATCCGCACCATGTGAGCCCCGACGGGGGCCGTGCGGGCCCGGCCGCGATGTGGCCGGGCCCGCCCCCTCGGCGCGTCCGGGGATGGGGGAGACTGACTCCCGTCAGCCCACGCCTGCCGGGAAGGTCGTTATGCGTCGCGTCGTCATCGCCGAGGACTCCGTACTGCTGCGGGAGGGACTGACCCGGCTGCTCACCGATCGCGGCCTGGAGGTCGTGGCCGGGGTCGGGGACGGCGACGCCCTGGTGAAGACCATCCACGACCTGGCCGCGGCCGACGCCCTGCCGGACGTGGTGGTCTCCGACGTGCGGATGCCCCCGAGCCACACCGACGAGGGCCTGCGCGCCTGTGTGGAGCTGCGCGGCCGCTACCCGCAGCTGGGCGTGCTGGTGCTGTCGCAGTTCGTGGAGGAGCGCTACGCCTCGGAGTTGCTGGCCGGCTCCACCCGGGGCGTCGGCTACCTGCTCAAGGACCGGGTCGCCGAGGTGCGCGAGTTCGCCGACGCGGTGGTCCGGGTCGCCGAGGGTGGCACCGCGTTGGACCCCGAGGTGGTGCAGCAGCTTCTCAGCCGCAGCCGCAAGGGCGACGTTCTGGCCAATCTCACGCCGCGCGAGCGTGAGGTGCTCGGGCTGATGGCGGAGGGCCGCACCAACGCCGCGGTGGCCAGGCAGCTGGTGGTCTCGGACGGCGCGGTGGAGAAGCACGTCAGCAACATCTTCCTCAAGCTGGGTCTGGCGCAGAGCGCCGAGGACCACCGCCGGGTGCTGGCCGTGCTCACCTACCTCAACTCCTGACACCCGCCTCGTTGAGCGCATCTCGGCCAAGGTTCGCCAGGTGTCTCGCGCCCGCCCGCCCGAGCCGGAATGATCTCCGGCAGGCGGGTGTTGACGCTTGTGTGCTGTGTTGCCGCGGGCCGGTGAATTAACTGCCGTGGCTCCGGCCGCCGTCGAGTCGGCCCGCATAGGATGCGAGAGGTGCACCAGGCGGACGGGGCACGGGGCCGCGCCCGCGGTGGTGCGCCCACGAGGAGGTCCGCGGCAGTGACCAGTCAGGTCGATCAGTCAGAGGCAGTGGACGGACCGGACGGCGACGAGACCCGCGCCGGGAGCGGTGGTGTCCGCTCGGGTTCGGCTGCTCCCGCGGGACCGCCGGCCACGGGCGGCCCTCCGGTGAAGCCGGGCAAGCCGATCCGCAGACTCGATCGGGTGATCATTCGTTTCGCCGGTGATTCCGGTGACGGCATGCAGCTGACCGGTGACCGTTTCACTTCGGAGACGGCGTCGTTCGGTAACGACCTGTCGACGCTGCCGAACTTCCCGGCGGAGATCCGGGCGCCTGCCGGGACTCTTCCGGGTGTCTCCTCCTTCCAGTTGCACTTCGCGGACCATGACATCCTGACTCCGGGTGACGCGCCGAACGTGCTGGTCGCGATGAATCCGGCGGCGTTGAAGGCGAACCTGCCGGACCTGCCGCGCGGCGCGGAGATCATCGTCAACACCGACGAGTTCACCAAGCGCGCGCTGGCGAAGGTCGGTTACGCGGCGGATCCGTT